>JBJELY010000058.1:0-2211 GCA_051879395.1 Roseburia sp.
AAAACATTTGGCGGTTTGGAAAAGAAATCGTAACTTTGCAGCCGAAAGTTGATTATATATTGCAATTAATAATAATAGCTTATGAGAACGTTAAATGTATCTGATAATTATATGCCGATGCTGTCATTCTTAAGTAATGATAGTAAAATGGATATTATTGTAAAGCTAACATCAATGGTGAAAGATAGTATGAAAGAAAAAGTGAGTAAACCTGACATCAGGACATGCTTTAGCAAAGAATGGGACAAGAATAAATCGGCAACAGAAGTAGCTGATGAACTTCGCAGTTCGAGATGTTTTACGGATAGAATAACTGAATGGTAAAGTTATGAAAGGTGTATTACTTGATACAAATGCTTGTATTGCATTGTTTAAAGGAAACAAATGCGTCATTGATAATATACTAAAAATAGGACAGGAAAATTGTTTTGTTTCGGAAATAACCATTGCGGAATTGTATTTCGGAGCAATAAAATCAGGCAGGGAGTCGCACATGAAAGATGTAGATTATATACTTCAATCTTTTGATGTGCTACCGATTTTCCCCTGTCTAAAAACTTATGGAACAATAAAAACTGATTTAGAAAAGCGAGGAAGAAGAATAGATGAATTTGATTTGTTGATAGCTTCTACCGCTATTACAAATTCTCTCACAGTTGTTACTCATAATACAAAACATTTCAGTCGGATAAAGAATCTTCAAGTCGAAGACTGGGAAGAATAATGTTATTCCCCAAAACATTTGGCGGTTTGGAAAAGAAATCGTAACTTAGTGGCATTATTGTTAAATTACATTAGAAAAATGCGTAAATACGCAAAAATATTTTGTAAATATGGAGCTAATTACTATCTTTGCAGCAGAAAAATGCGTAAATACGCAAAAATCTAATGTAAGAAACCTATGATAGTAGAAAGAAACAAGTATCTGAACCAACTGCTTGACAGCAGGCATAACGGATTGACTAAGGTCATCACAGGAATACGGCGTAGCGGCAAGTCGTTCCTGCTCTTTAACCTGCTTAAGAACCGTCTGATTGACGAGGGGATTGACCGCGAGCATATCATCGAAATGCAGTTCGATGATTTTGCCAACAAAAGGTATCGCAACCCAGAGGTCTTCTATGAATATGTAAAGGGCAAAATCACTGATGGCAGGATGTATTATGTCTTGCTTGACGAAGTGCAACTGCTATCTGAATTTGTTGACGTGCTAAACGGACTGATGCGAATAGATAACGTAGATTTGTATGTAACGGGGAGCAATGCCCGTTTCCTGTCGAAAGATATAATAACGGAGTTTAGGGGAAGAGGACAGCAAATACATGTATCGCCATTTAGTTTCTCAGAGTTGATGACTTTCTTTGACGGGACCAAAGAGGAGGCGTTGGAGATGTATCTGAAATACGGAGGTCTGCCTCCTGTCGTTCTTCAGCCGAATGATGAATACAAGTTGAACCTACTGAAAAGCCTGTTGAAGGAAACATATATCATAGACATTTTAGAGAGAAACAGGGTGAAGAACAGTGCTGAATTAGAGGAACTGCTCGCCGTATTGGCTTCCGGCATAGGAGGACTGACTAATCCACAAAAGCTGTCAAACACATTCAAGACCATGAAGAACGTGTCAATAGGGGCTGCTACACTCAAGTCGTATATCGACTATTTCGCAGACGCATTCCTTATTGAGCAGGCCAACCGTTATGACGTGAAAGGCAAGAAATATATCGGAACTCCCATGAAATATTATTTCACGGATATGGGACTGCGCAACGCCTTGCTGAATTTCCGTCAGATGGAGAAAACCCATCAGATGGAGAATGTGATATACAATGAGTTGCGCATCCGAGGATATAACGTTGATGTGGGGGTAGTGCCGTTTAATGGCAAAGATGCTGAGGGCAAGAGCTATCGCTCGCAATTGGAAGTGGATTTCGTATGCAACAAGGGCAACGAAAGGATATATGTGCAGTCAGCTCTCGCTTTACCCACCCAGGAAAAGATTGACCAGGAAACCAATTCACTCAGACGAATAGATGACGGTTTCCAGAAAATTGTAGTAACAGGCGACCATAGCCTAAGGAGTCATGACGAGCATGGGATACTCTTCGTCAATATCTATGATTTTCTCAATATGTAGCTATTTGCTATTATCCGACAATTATTTCAAGTAAAACATTTGGCGGTTTGGAAAAGAAATCGTAACTTTGCAGC
>JBJELY010000059.1:0-6667 GCA_051879395.1 Roseburia sp.
AATCCGGCGCTGCCCTTTTCAATCACGATATAATCCAGGCGATCACTTGTTACGCCCAACTGGATCAATGCTTCTGTAATTGCATCATCTAAATTCTTTGCTGATACAGTAATATATTCCTCCATAACAGCCGCCCCCTAATTATTTTCATTAAATTTCTTAACCATATTTGCTTTTGATGCGAGACTTCCTGCTTTCGCATTCTCAGCTTTTTTCTTTGCCTGTTCGATCTTCGCTTCTCTTTCTTTTTCCGTCATCCGTGAATTTCCATCTTTTGCAGAATCTTTAATGCTTTTTGCATTAGCCTGAGCCATTGCATTGATTCTTTCTGCTTTTTCTCCACGTTTCTGACGTTTTTCAGCTGCTTTTTCTTTATTCTTTTCCAAAATATCATCTACAGATATCTTCTTCAGATGCTCATTAATCAGTATCTGCTGGAAACAACGGACAAGAGCGCTGATGATCCAGTAAAGACCAATACCTGTAGGAAGTGTAAATACCATAAAAATAGAGAACAATGGCATTGTGACGTTCATCGTATTCATAGTACTTGCCATTGGATTATCTTTATCCATCTGCTGTCCTGAGATAGTCTGTGAAAGCTTAATACTCAGATACTGAGTCAGACCAGATAATACAGGTAATAATACTGCTGTAATCATAATTACAATTGCAGGATACTGATAACTTCCACTATTCTTAATCATCTGAATAGGTGCAATCGTAAGATCTGGGATCGTAAGAAATGTATTTACATCAGCCGAAGCAGTTTTGATTGCCGGAACATAATCCTGAATACTATAAATAACCGGATAAAGTGCGAACAACAGTGGCATCTGAATCAGCATTGGAAGGCATCCTGCAGTCATTGAAGTTCCATACTTATCATATACCTGCTGTATCTCTTCCTGCTGCTTCATCATAGAAGCTTCGTCACGTTTATTCTTATACTTCTTTTGAATTGCCTGAATCTCCGGATTCATAACAGAAGACATCTTAGATGTTCTCTGCTGTTTCACGGTAAGTGGAAGCATTAACGTATATACAAAAACTGTATATATAATAATCGATAAACCTACCAATCCTACATCACTTGGCAATATTTTGTCCAGAAACTCATAGATAAAGTTCATTACTTTACCTAAAAGCCAGCAGATCTGTCCTACAATCGGCCAGTTTGCGGCAGTCAATAAACTTGGTACCATAGCTTTTTCCTCCATATGTAGTTGTCAATCTTTTTAAGGAACAGGGTCGTAACCACCCATGGTAAACGGATTACAACGCAATATCCTTCTCACTGCCAGGAATCCTCCTTTAAGCGCACCGTACTTTTCAATTGCTTCTATTGCATACTGTGAACAGGTAGGGTAGAACTTACAGGTGGATCCTCCTTTCAGTCCAGAAAGATATTTTTGATAGAATCTGATACATATTAGCAGAATCTTTTTCATAATACATTACCACTTTCATCTATAATTTCATGAAGATGACCCAGATGGAGCATTGCGCTGACAATTTCTTTATAATTCTTTCCTTTAGCGCCTATTCTTGCTATCACAACTATATCTAATCCACATCTGAATCTTTCTTCTTGTAATCTATAGCTTTCTCTGATCAATCTTGTCAATCTGTGCCGTACTATACTGTTTCCTACTTTTTTACTTACAGATATTCCTAATCGATTCTGATTTGTGTGGTTTTCCAACACATACATTACCAGATATTTATTAGCATAAGATTTTCCATTCTTATACACATTCTGAAAATCCTTATTTTTTTTCAGTGATTCGGAATACTTCATTGCCTGATTCTCCTAATTTTCAGAGAAGAAAAGGCCACATACATGCGGCCTACGCTGATAATCTCTTTCTTCCCTTTGCTCTTCTGCTTGCAAGTACTTTTCTTCCACCTGCTGTGCTCATTCTTGATCTGAAGCCATGTACTTTAGCTCTCTGTCTCTTTTTTGGCTGGAATGTCATTTTCATAGATATCCACCTCCTCATATTTTTCAAGGGATAATTCCCGATTTTTTATTAAGACATCATTTTTGATTATATTAAAAAAAAGGCTCTACGTCAAGCAAAACCTGGATTTTTATCAATTAATTTATCCACAAATTGTGGATAACATACGGGAATTCTGTGGAAAACATGTGGATATCGATTTTTTTTCTAATTTTTCTCTTATTATAAGCCGTTTTGCTTTGTGTATAAAGTTATCCACACTCATTAGAGATTGCTTAAATTTCCTTTTTGATGTAAAATATAAAAGAGTGGGTTTTCATGTATATATCCACGAATCAGACAGATTAGGAGTTTAATTGGAATGAACATAGTGAAGGAAAAATGGCCGGAAATCATAGAACATCTCAGGGTAGAACATGAATTATCCAACGTTTCATTTACCACATGGATCCAACCGCTGAAGGTATATGATGTCTTAGATAATACTGTATTTATATTGGTAAATATGAATGCAAGTGTAGAATACATTGAAAAGAAATATCTTCTTCCATTAAAAGTATGTATTGCAGAAATCACTGGAACAGAATATGAAGTGGTATTTCTCTCTGAAGATGATGACCGTTTAAATGAAATACAAAACATGTCCATAGAAGCAAATCAAAAGAAACGGACAAAAACTGCAGCCGAAAAGGCTGGATTAAATCCAAAATATACTTTTGACACTTTTGTTGTAGGTGGAAATAACAATTTCGCTCATGCGGCTTCCCTTGCAGTTGCAGAATCTCCAGGTGAAGTTTACAATCCTCTCTTTTTATATGGAGGAGTTGGACTTGGGAAAACTCACTTAATGCATTCTATTGCACACTTTATTTTGGACAAGAATCCAAAAAAGAAAGTATTATATGTTACCAGTGAAACTTTTACCAACGAACTAATTGAAGCTCTGAAAAATGGTAAAACTGCCGGAAATGAATCCTCAATGGCTCAGTTTCGTGATAAATACCGGAATAATGATGTACTGTTAATTGACGACATTCAATTTATTATAGGTAAAGAAAGTACGCAGGAGGAATTTTTTCATACTTTTAATCATCTTCATACCTCCGGAAAACAGATCATCATATCCAGTGATAAGCCTCCGAAAGATATAGAGACTCTGGAAGCAAGACTTCGTACTCGTTTTGAATGGGGACTGATTGCAGACATTTCTTCACCAAATTACGAAACTCGTATGGCAATTCTTCAAAAGAAGATTGAGCTGGATAATCTGGAAAAATACAATATTCCAAAAGATGTACTGGAATATATTGCAACAAATGTGAAGACAAACATCCGTGAACTGGAAGGTTCTTTAAATAAACTGATTGCACTTTATAAACTGAATAATAATGGACCAATTGATATTGCACTGGCCGCGGAAGCTTTGAAAGATATAATTTCTTCGGAAAATAAACGAGAAGTGACACCAGAACTGATTTTGGATATTGTTTCTGAACATTTTGGAGTATCTATTCCAGATTTGAAAGGGAATAAGAGAAATGCGGAGATTGTATACCCAAGACAGATTGCAATGTATCTGATTCGTTCTATGACAGAAACTTCATTAAAAGCAATTGGTGTTATTCTTGGAGGAAAAGATCATTCTACGATTAAACACGGAATTGAAAAAATAGGCTCCGAACTTTCAACGGATGAGACACTTTCCAATACAATCAATATAATAAAGAAGAAAATCAATCCGACATAATGTGAATAACTATGTGGACAAGATTTGGATAAGTGTGGAATAACTATGGGAAAACTTTTTTCTTTCAAAATCATTGTGTGGAAAAAGAAAAGTTTTCCCCACCACTTCCACATCTAATCCTTTTACATTCCACATAGATATCAAAGTCGAAAATGCTGATATTTTAAGGGCTAGAGGTACTTTTCCTCTTATCCACATGCCCTAATAAGAAGAAGACGTAATTTTTTTATATATTTTATTTATTACGCGCCCCATGAAAGGAGTTATACACATGAAAATAATTTGCAGCAAATCAAATCTCGTAAAGGGAGTCAGTATCGTATCAAAGGCTGTACCATCTAAAACTACAATGCCTATTTTGGAATGTATTCTAATCGATGCGACAACCGATATCATTAAGCTGACTGCTAATGATATGGAGCTTGGAATCCAGACTGAGATAGAAGGTGATATTATTGACCGGGGAATGATTGCAATTGACGCAAAGATTTTCTCTGAGATTGTACGTAAGCTTCCAGATAACGAAGTTACCATCGAAACGAATGAAAATCTCCAGACTCTGATCACCTGTGAAAAAGCAAAATTTGATATATCCGGAAAACCTGGAGATGAGTTTTCTTATCTTCCAATCATTGAAAAAGAAGATTCCATTGAAATTTCTCAGTTTACACTGAAAGAAATAATCCGTCAGACGATTTTTTCTATCTCTGATAGCGAAAGCAACAAATTGATGACGGGTGAATTATTTGAGATTAAAGATAACAGATTGAGAGTAATCTCCCTTGATGGACATCGTATTTCTATCCGAAAAGTGGAATTAAAAAATAATGTTGCGGACAAGAAACTGGTAGTTCCTGGAAAAACACTGATTGAAATCAGCAAGATTCTTTCCGGTGAAGTAGAAAGTATGGTTGATATTTCCTATACCAACAATCATATTGTATTTGAATTTGACAATACAATCGTAGTATCACGGCTGATTGAAGGAGAGTATTTCAGAATCGATCAGATGTTGTCTAATGATTATGAGACAAAGGTAAGAATTAATAAAAAAGAACTGCTGAATTGTATAGACCGTGCAACACTTCTGGTCAAGGAAGGCGATAAAAAACCTATCATTATCAATATTGGAGATGAATTGATGGAACTGAAAATCAAATCACAGATAGGTTCCATGAATGAAGAGATTATGATCACAAAAGAAGGAAAAGATTTACTGATAGGTTTTAATCCTAAGTTTTTAATCGATGCACTGCGTGTCATCGATGATGAAGAAGTCACCCTGTATCTGATGAATGCAAAAGCACCTTGTTTTATCAAAGATGAAGAAGAAAATTATATTTATCTGATACTTCCGGTGAATTTTAATGCAGCTGCGTAAATTTCTAAATTTTAAGAAAAATGAGAGTGAGCAAAATAATGGCGACAATAAGATTAAGAGATGAATATATTAAACTTGGGCAGGCTTTAAAGGCAGCGGGTCTGGTTGAATCCGGTGTGGAAGCAAAAGAAGTGATTCAGGAGGGGTTAGTTTTAGTAAATGGGGAGACGGATACCCGCCGGGGACGTAAGTTGTATGCTGGAGATATTGTAATATTTGACGGAGAAGAGATAAGAATTGCAGATTAAGTCTTTGAAATTAAAAAATTTCAGAAACTATGAACTTCTGAAACTGGATTTTGATGATTCCACAAACATTTTTTATGGAAACAATGCGCAAGGAAAGACAAATATTTTAGAAGCGGTTTATCTTTCTGGAACCACTAAGTCCCACAGGGGAGCAAAAGACAGGGATATGATCCGATTCGAATGTGATGAATCTCATATTGAAACCATCATAGAAAGAAATGGTATCAGCTATCAGCTGGATATGCATTTGAAAAAGAACAGTCCTAAGGGAATTGCTATTAATAAAATACCGATCAGAAGAGCCAGCGAATTATTTGGAATTGTAAATCTTGTATTTTTTTCTCCGGAGGATTTAAATATCATAAAAAACGGACCTTCGGAGAGAAGAAGATTTATTGATTTAGAGCTTTCACAGCTTGACAAAGTATATTTGAATAATCTGTCATATTATAATCGGATTGTGAATCAGAGAAATCATCTTTTGAAAGAAATGGGATTTGCAGGTCAGAATAATTTTGCAGATACACTTGATATATGGGAAATACAGTTGATTCAGTATGGAAACAAAATTATAGAAAGAAGAAGAGAGTTTGTGGAAGAGATTAATAAAATCATTGCTTCCACGCATAAAAAACTGACCGGAGGGCGAGAAGAACTCAGGGTCATTTATGAACCCAGTAATGGTGAATTTACACTGGAACAGGCGCTGAACAGATGCAGAGAGAGAGATTTCAGGATCAAAAGTACTTCGGTGGGACCCCACAGAGATGATATCTGTTTTATGATTGGTGATATGGATATCCGGAAATATGGATCACAGGGACAGCAGAGAACGGCAGCACTTTCACTGAAGTTGTCAGAAATAGAGCTGGTAAAACAGGTGATACATGATAAGCCGGTATTATTACTGGATGATGTGTTGTCTGAACTTGATAAACACAGGCAAAACTATCTGTTAGATAGTATACATGATATACAGACTCTGATTACCTGTACAGGTGTGGAAGATTTTGTAAATCATCGTTTTTCTATAAATAAAGTATTTCATGTCCAAAACGGGCAGGTAACAAGAGAAAACTAGGAGGATTAAAATGGGGACAGAAAAAGTACAGCACGAATACGGTGCCGATGAAATTCAGATACTGGAAGGCCTTGAGGCCGTCAGAAAACGTCCTGGAATGTATATTGGAAGTACTTCATCAAGGGGTCTCCACCATCTGGTCTATGAGATTGTGGATAATTCTGTGGATGAAGCTTTGGCAGGCTTCTGTGACACGATCTATGTAAGTATAAATAAAGATAATTCTGTAACAGTAGTAGATAATGG
>JBJELY010000059.1:6767-8468 GCA_051879395.1 Roseburia sp.
ACACGATCTATGTAAGTATAAATAAAGATAATTCTGTAACAGTAGTAGATAATGGACGAGGTATCCCGATTGGTATTAATCATAAAGCAGGTCTTCCAGCAGTAGAAGTAGTATTTACTGTTCTTCATGCCGGAGGAAAATTCGGTGGTGGAGGATATAAGGTATCCGGTGGTCTTCATGGCGTAGGTGCTTCAGTTGTAAATGCTCTTTCTAATTGGCTGGAAGTAGAAATCTGTCATGAAGGAAAAATCTACAAACAGCGTTATGAACGAGGAAAAGTTGTGGAAAAATTGACGGTAATTGGGGATTGTGATCCAGAAAAAACTGGAACAAGGGTTACATTTCTTCCGGATGACACCATATTTGAAGATACCGTGTTTGATTTTAATGTACTGAAACAGCGTTTTCGTGAAATGGCATTTCTGACCAGGGGATTAAAGATTGTCTTAAGAGATGACAGACTGGAAGAGCCAGTGGAAAAGACATTCCACTATGAAGGCGGAATTAAGGAATTTGTGCAATATTTGAATAAAAGTACGACCCCTCTTTACGAAGAGATTATCTACTGTGAAGGTATGGTCAACAATGTATCTGTTGAGGTTGCAATGCAGCACAATGATTCCTATAGTGATAACACCTATGGATTTGTAAATAACATTACAACTCCGGAGGGCGGAACTCACGTAGTCGGATTCCGAAATGCTCTGACTAAAACATTTAATGATTATGCTAGAAAAAATAAACTTTTGAGAGACAGCGAACCAAATCTGTCTGGTGAAGATATTCGAGAAGGTCTGACTGCAATCATTAGTGTTAAGATTGAGGATCCCCAGTTTGAAGGACAGACAAAGCAAAAGCTTGGAAACAGCGAAGCGAGAGGTGCTGTTGATAATGTGGTAAGCAAGCAGCTGGAAATTTTCCTGGAGCAGAATCCTGCTGTAGGTAAAGTAATCGTAGAAAAATCTGTGATGTCCCAGCGTGCAAGAGAAGCAGCCAGAAAGGCAAGAGATCTGACCAGGAGAAAGTCAGCTCTGGACAGTATGTCTTTACCTGGAAAGCTTGCAGATTGTTCTGATAAAGATCCTAAAAATTGTGAAATTTACATCGTTGAGGGAGATTCTGCCGGCGGTTCTGCAAAGACAGCCAGAGACCGTGCAACACAGGCAATCCTTCCGCTTCGTGGTAAGATTTTAAATGTGGAAAAGGCAAGACTGGATAAAATATATGGAAATGCAGAAATTAAAGCGATGATTACTGCATTTGGAACAGGAATTCATGAAGATTTTGATATTTCGAAACTTCGATATCATAAGATCATTATCATGACGGATGCCGATGTGGATGGTGCCCATATCAGTACACTCCTTCTCACTTTCTTGTACCGTTTTATGCCGGATCTTATCAAAGAAGGATATGTGTATTTGGCACAACCGCCTCTTTATAAACTGGAAAAAAATAAGAAAATCTGGTATGCATACAGTGATGAAGAGCTGGATAATATTCTCAAAGAAGTTGGCCGTGACGGAAATAATAAGATTCAGCGTTATAAAGGTCTTGGTGAAATGGATGCAGAACAACTGTGGGATACGACTATGGATCCGGAACACAGAATTCTGCTTCGCGTAACGATGGATGAAGAAACGACAAGTGAACTGGATCTTACATTTACCACTCTGATGGGTGATAAAGTAGAACCAAGAC
>JBJELY010000060.1:0-104928 GCA_051879395.1 Roseburia sp.
TGGTTATGATGATGACAAATAGCCCTGCAATTAGGGATGTATTATTGTTCCCGACAATGAAAAGCCTCGACAAGTAAGAATGCCGTAAAATCAAGGGTTTCAGAGGGTAAGAGGTAGGATTTCTACAACAAATTCGTAAGTTGATATGAAGAATTATAAGCTCAACTGACGGATTGCTCTGGTAATCTACAAATAGAAAAACACGGAAAATGAGGACTTTTCTTCAGAAATTATTCTGAGGAAAGGTCCTATTTTCGTATTCGTATATTCAGATTCACATACGAATTTCTGCGATATGGTTATACGAATTTGGAAAGAAGCAATTGATTTATGAATTACTATATAGCTGAGATAAATCATGATATATATGGTAATTAGTAAATAGACGAGCTTTGGCCAAGTTGAACAAAGCTAATCTATTTTCTAATTGTGGTAGCAATCTAAGGATTTATGGAGTTGCAATATTTTTAAATGCAACAGCTCCATGTTTGGAAAGGAAGCGAATAACCCAAGAATAGGAGTGATATAGGGTAGGAAAATTTTAGATTAGTAAATTGGAGAGTAGAAGTCGATGAGAGTTACTACTCTTTTTTTTGAGGTCTTTTTTTTGAGACAGTAGGCGAGTATAATAAAGATAATGAATAAGTTGTATTTTATTCTTGTGTGATGAAATCGAATTTCTAGAACCTGAAAATCATCTTATGTGATTTATTCCCGTAAGGGCAATAATCAGGTGATTGCAATTTTGAGAGTGATTTACAGTGATGAAGTAAAAGAACAGTTATGGTAAAATGGGGCGACAATTTATCATATGAAAGTCCAAAGATTACAAGAAGGGAATAAGAGAAGATGGGATATAAATACGTGGAAGGAATGTTGCAGGGCTGGAAGGCGAAAAAAAATTTAACAATACCAATTGTTATACAGAATATTAAGAATATTATTTCTCTGGAAGATAACTTAAAATCAAATCGTTCGCCAAGACAGCAGCGGGATTATGAAGACAAGTATTTATCTCAGATAAAAGAATGTTATGCGTTTATTGCGAAAAAATTTTCTTTAATTAAGCTAGACCAATTATCTGAATTAGCAGGTGCAATTGCAGAGAGTAAATTTTGGACATATGCTTTATATGATAGTGATTTTAGACAACGGGATGAATTATTGGAGATAAACGGAGACAAATTGTATTTGTTACTTGCTGATTTTTGGGAAGGATATAATAGGACGTTTGTGGATTATGCGAAAGCAATAAAAATGCTATGCGAGTTTTACAAACCGGAGTATTGGGAGGTTGAAGAGGCAGACAGGGAAAGAATAATAGACGCCTTTTTTACGAATATAAAACTCTGCGGTGATGCGGGAGATTTTGGATATTGCTATACGGGAATTAATGCAATTGCTGAAAAAATGAAAGGGTTGAATGATCAGCTTATTGCAAATATTGTCAGACAGTATACAGGATATGAGATTGTAACATTGGCAGTCTATCGTCATCAGATTGTTACGTTGATTGATTGTATAACAGAAGATCAGAAATTGCAGAATTATTTGAGAAATACGGTTTTGTATGGAGTTTTGGCGGCAAATATGCTGGCAAGGCTGCTTACATTAAATAATGAGTACATGAATAATGTATATTATGAAGTTTGGAACAATAAACAATATAAAATCAAAGATTTTGAAGCACATAAAGAAGAACCATTTTTTATCTGTGGAAACAAGTGGCAGATCAAAGATGAAAAAGAACGTTATATTATTGAAATCAAAGATGTCCGAAACAGTGAGGAATATGCAAATAAGAAAATATGTTTGAAAAGGTTAGGAAAAAATAGTGTTGAGACAGAAATCCTATTTCATGCAGAGCCATATGAATGGCGCTTGAATGATTTAGTTGCTAAGAAGGAAATTCGAAATGAAATTAAAAAATGGCTATATAATGGAGAAGGGGAGAGGTTTTGCTTTTCTTACTTATATATCAAAAATTTCAGAGGACTTTCTTCACAGCAGATTTCGTTTATGCATGAGTATATATTTGATCCGGAAATGAAGAAAATTCAGAAGGATAAGAGTGATTATTTTGATACAAACGGATTTTATGATGGACATGTGAAAAGTATTTCTTGTATTGTTGGAAAAAATGGGGCTGGTAAAACGAGTATCATAGAGTTTTTGGGAAAGTATTTCTCGGTGATAGTGGGAAAATACGATGAGAAAAAGAAAAAATTACCAGACATACTAAAAGATTTGGAATTGCCTGAAAATATAGAATTTTTAGTGATTTTTCAATATGGACAGCAACACTATTATCTATCCAATATGGAAGGCGTGGTTGCAGATGATTCAGTAAAAAATTATTATGAGGCACGGGGACTTCTTTCCGGAAATGGGGAAAGAGACAAGGTGTACTATTTTTCCAACAAAGTTGATCTGTGGAGCGTAGAGAAATTAGAAACAAAAGATAAACGAGATGAAGATGCATTTTCGCAAATTGAATATACACGTGTAAATGACCTTCGGGAAATTCATTTTTTGAAAGAAAGCACCGCACATAGAATAAATCTTATGCGTTGTTATGTTTTTTCCTATGTAAAGTATTGTCTGATGAAGAATGAAAAAACTTTTGATGAACTGGAGTGGGAAGGAATACGGTTAATTGATCATTTAGTTCCGGACATGAAAGAAACATGGAAGAAAATAATGGAAATTCCCCAAAAAAAATCTATAGAGGTTGAGGAGGTAAAGGAATTCTTCTTTGAAAAGGAGTCTGTTTGTTTTCTTTTGTCTTCTGGTCAGGAAGCAAAGCTTACTTTTTTGGCAAAATTGTATTGGTGCGTTGAAGGATACAAAAAATTTTTAGAAGAGTATGGCAATTATTTAAAAAAAGGCAGAGAACAAATTGATATAAGCAGATGTATACAACGTGATGAAGCTGCAATTATATATATTGATGAAGGGGATTTATATTATCATCCGGAGTGGCAAAGGCAATTTGTGGAGTCTGTCTGTGAAATACTGCACGAACGAAAAGAAATGTGTCAGCTGCAAGTTGTGGTGGCAACAAATTCCCCTTATATTTTATCGGATTTTTTTCAACAGGATGTTGTATATATTTTAGATGAAAATTTGTCATCTCCTAATACAGAAACTTTCGCACAGAATATACATACGTTATTGAGCAGCCCGTTTTTTATGGATTCTACATTGGGAAGTATTGCGCATAGAAAAATTGTAGGAGTTATAGAATTATTAGGCAAAAAATGTGAAGGTAAAAAAGAGAATGAACAGTTTGAAAGAGGGATAAAAGAGTTGTTCAAGATAGAAAAGGCGTATATTGATATACAGGATTATCTGATGAAGTTTTCGGATTTTGTAGGAGAAGAACTTTATAAAATGCAAATCAAACGGTTACTTTCCGAAGCTTATCCTAAGAAAACGATGGACGAAGAAGATTCAGAGGCTATTGAAAGAGAAATCAAGAGGCTGCGAGATAGATTAGAAGAAATAAAAAGACGAAAGTAGATGCAGAAAGGAAGAAATAGAATATGATTAAACTAGGAAAGTATTCTTCTAATTTTGAAATGAAATATTGTAATAATGCGGTTAATAAAATAGAGAGAAATGTTAATGCTGATGACTTTGTGGATAAATGTAAAATGTTCATTCCAAATGAAATTATTGATTTGAACCTAGAAACGGATAAATATTTAGAGAAATTAATTTTGTTACCATATGCTTTTCTGAAAGAAATTGTAGATGATATCGAAAAAAAACGGGAGACATCCACAAATAGTACGACTTCATATGATCAAATTGTTTTTTATAGTACGTCTGATAGTTCTAATAAGAATATAAAAAGTCCATTTGATAGGTTCCATGACTGCTTCGAAAAAGTCAGAGATACAAAGAAAAATGGGAAAAAAATGAGCGTACTGATGACAGAGGAATTAGGGATTACGGTATGTCCTTACTGCAATAGAGATTATGTAAATGCAAGGTCAGATACACATGCAGGAAATCAGCTAGATCATTTTTTTAATAGAAGTGATTACCCTTTTTTGGCAGTATCGCTCTATAATTTGATTCCGTCTTGTGGCGTATGTAATCTCATTAAAAGTGATCAAAAAAAGAATTTGGTTTCTCCGTTTGATGAAAATTATAATTTTGAAAAGAATGAATTTTATTGCGATGAAAGTACTGGCGAGATTAAGTGGGAGAATTTTGATAAAACCCAAATCAAAGAAAATGTAAAGATGCTTGAATTAAAAGAGGCGTATAAAATTCATGAAGCAAAAGAGATAAAAAATCTTTTGACTAAAAGAAGTATATATGTAAAATCACAGATAGACGAAATATTAAAAGTAATGAACGGGGGAGGTACTAAGCCAAAATTCACGGAACAGGATTTGAAAGAATGGATTTATGGAAAACCGATATCTGACGAAGCTTATAAGACGACACCATTGGGAAAATTGAAACATGATATTTTAAAGCAATTAAAGGTATTTGATTAATACTTCCAATGTGATTAAGACACTGTCTGAGTTTTGTATCTGCCATCAACCAAGGTACCATATCAAAAGTTTTCCCGGGGGTGTAAAATCTGTCCTGTAATGGAACGAGAAGATATACCAAATATATCAGAAAATACATCATCTAACATAAAGCTGGAGACGGTATTTAAGTTCGAATTATGGAAATTCTTTTAAGAAGGAAACTGGAAAGAAGTGGTTGCCGATAAGTTTACAGAAGACAGTTCATGCCACCAGAGAAATATAGAAAATTTGTTGTGAAAAACCAGGTTGAATTGCAGGATATTAGGAGATTTGTGAGTCAAATAGAAAGAGATTCGGGTATTGCATAAGGAAGACTGTAGAATGATGGACTGGTTGGATGTGATGATCGGACTATGAAAACAATAAGATACAAGTTTTTTCGATAGGTTTCTTTGTAGGGCTTGCATTGAAATTGCTTCGATTAGAATCCAGTTAATGATGATAATAACTTATGGGAGGAAAAAAGGTTATGGCAATTTCAAATAGAAAAGCGCTACAATGATAAAGATTGGGATACCAGTTGGATGTGTGGAAAGGATGGAAATAAGCGATGGTAAAGAAAGTTGTTAAAGATCCGTTGTTTTTGGCGCAGAAGTCTGAGCCTGCAACAGAAGCGGATAAGCAAGTGATTCAAGATTTGCTGGATACGTTAAGAGCGAATTTGGATCACTGTGTTGGGATGGCTGCCAATATGATTGGCGTCAAGAAGAATATTATTGTTGTAGCTGCAGGTCCATTTCAATTTGCAATGATAAATCCTGTGATTACTAAAAAATCGGGGCCTTTTCAAACGGAAGAGGGATGTCTTTCCCTGAACGGAGTAAGACCATGTACAAGATATCAGGAAATAGAAGTAGATTATCTGGATCAGAACTTTAAGAAGCAACACGGAAAGTATTCTGGATGGACAGCACAGATTATTCAGCATGAAATTGATCACACGAATGGGATTGTAATTTAAACAGGCGGATATATGAAAATGAATGGCCACTCAGTCGAGTGGCCATTTTGTCTGGATTTTCCTGCACTATCATTCGCTCAAGGAGAATATCTGAATACTTTTTTCAAGGTCTTGTATTACATTTTGAATATTATCCATGGCGGTTTTGATTTCAGAGACCTTCTCGGTTACCTGACTGGTAAAGGCAGAAGTCTGCTCTGTGCTGGCTGCATTTTCCTGTGCAGAGGAAGCAACTTCCTGTACTGCTTCTACGGTTTTTACGCGTGTTTCATCTAACGCATGGGTTTTTGATTTAATTTCCTTAATACCATGAATGGAATTTTCAATATTGTCTTCTACAGTCTGGAAAATGGCATTGGTATTGGAAATCTTCTCATCTTGTTCCTGAATAATTTTTTCTACTTCATTCATGGTCGCAACAGAAGAATCAGAATCCTCCGACAGTTTGTGGAGCGTAGTCTGAATTTCCTTCGCTGCCTTATTGCTCTGTTCTGCAAGTTGTTGAATTTCAGAAGCAACAACAGCAAATCCCTTTCCCTGTTCGCCAGCTCTGGCAGCTTCAATGCTGGCATTCAAGGACAAAAGAGATGTCTGGCTGGCAATATCTGTAATAATTTTTGTCATTTTTCCAACTTCCTGTACGGAAACATGTGTCTGCGAGGTTTGAGCAGACACAGTTCTTACCGCTTCCTGAACTTTTCTCATATTTTCATTCAGTTCATTTAGGATTTCTTTTGCCTGATTGGATGCTGTAGACATGGTGTTGGTGGTATCGGTCAGGGTATTTACCTGTATATTGGTTCTTTCAATCATATCTCCCATTTCAGATACGCTGTCGCCGGCAGATACGGCATTTTGCGCCTGAAAAGTAGAGGTGCTTGCAATATCCTGGATTGTTTTGTCAATTTCCATTACAGAAGATATGGCATCTTCGGTCTGATTGTAAGAAAAACTGGTTGTTTCATTAAGGATAGTACATTGTGTTTGTACGTCTTCTATAATGCTGCGTAGTTTTTTTTCCAGTCCTTTGATACTTCGACATAAATCACCTATAATATCTTTTCTGATCAGAAGCTTTTTTTCCATTTTAAATCCGAGATTTCCCTCTCCGATGAGAGATACATAAGAGATTCCCTTTGAAATATTTTTTACCAGCTGATAGGCGATTGCGTATACAATGGCGGCGGTAACAAGGGTCATGATGAGTGTAAAAATTCCGGTATATGTTTTCGTATCATGAACAATAGCATGTGCCGCATCATAGCTTTTTCCGATAAAAAGCATTCCTACAATATCCGCTGAGTCTGTCTGGTAGATTGGAATATAGTAACCGACGTAACGAACCCCCAATACATCGATATTATTACTTTGGTAGTCATTCCCTTTATTCAATACCTCATTTACCACTGCATCGGAAGCTTTTGTATGAAGCTGTTTGTTTCCGTTTTCATCTGTAAGAGTGGTAAGATAGCGTGTATCTCCATAAAATAATGTAGCATCATAACCGGATGTTTCTTTTAGGGTATTTAGAAAGTCCGAATTCTGTGATAGGTTCGTATCGCCTTTATACAGTTCTCCGTCTTTTACTTTGTAGTCTCCATTTCCTAAAGAATCCAGTAAGCTGCTTACCATTGCTGCGGTTCCCTGCATTCCTTCGTATGCTTCCGCTGTGGTTCCCTTATCCAGCTGATACATGGAAGATGTGTACTGGGCAAGGCTGACAAAGAAAGCAGGTAATAAAGCTAATAAAACAATTTTGGTTCTGAGTTTCAAGATTTTCAAGTCCTCCTTATGTCGAAATCTGTCAAAAGTCATTCCCATGCTAGCATGTTTATATTATGAATGCAATAGATTATCTGAAAGAAAAGCATACATTTTTTGCAATAAAAATGAAAAGAGTGGTTCATGAATTGTCAGAAATGTGTTATTCTTGTCTGGGTATTTTGTATGGAATATGTTAATCAGATAAGAAAAAAGAGGATGTGTGAGGCGTTATGAAAAAAATCATTTCAGAATTAAAAAAAACTTCTTTTGTGAAGTGGGGAGCGGAGTTAGCAGGAGCGGCATTGTACGCACTGGCATTTAACTGGTTGATTCTGCCTCTTAACCTTTATAGTGGAAATCTTACCGGTGTGGCACAGGTAATTAGTGACCTGCTTAATATGTTTATTTTGCATAGTGATACGAATTTTACCGGTACAATCTTATACTTGTTTAATATCCCTTTATTTGTGCTTGCTTTTTGTAAGATTGGAAAGGGATTTGCAATAAAATCAGTTATAATTTCCACCTTTTTGTCTGCGGTGATGCAGTTTACTCCGGTGCCGTCAACACCGATTATTGAAGATGCTCTGACCGCATGCATTCTAGGTGGAATTATTGCAGGATTTGGAAGTGGTTTGACTTTAAGAAACGGTGGTTCTGCCGGTGGAACGGATATTCTTGGGATGTACTTTGCCAAAAAATATCCTGATTTTAGCGTTGGTAAGATTCAGAACATTATCAGTGTAGGGGTATACTGCTACTGTCTGTTTCGCTATGACATTCAGGCGGTGGTATATTCTGCCATATATTTGTTTGTAATGTCATTTGTCATTGACAAGACGCATACACAGAACATCAAATCCAGTGCCATTATTTTTACAAAACACCCGGAGGTACAGGATTGTATTCTTCATGATTTAAAAAGAGGCGCCACGCGATGGACGGGAGAGGGCTGTTATAATAAGACAGAAACTTATATATTCATGACGATTATCAGCAAATATGAGGTTGCTAAGTTAAGAAAGCTGATTCATGAGGTTGATCCGGATGCATTCATTATCATGAATGATGATATTGATGTGGATGGACATTTTATTAAGCGGTTGTAATCTATTTTAGATATCAAAAAATGGAAAGAGAAAGTCTTGTGGAACGAATCAAACATGATTAGGAAAAAGTAAGAGACATCGGGCGTCTAATCATTTTTTTCTTAGTATCATAGATATAATGGTTAATACAATCGGTATCATTGTACTAAAATGAAATATTAGCATCTGCATTGCTATGTCTGTCCAACCGCTATCCAAAGACATTGCAGAACCCAACAATGATAGAATTCCAAAAATAATATTAAAACATAACATTACACATCCTATTATAAATGGTAATGCAGACAAAAATGAAAAGTGTTTTTCACGATTCATTTTTATTAGAATGATATTTTCAGCTAAAATGAGAAAGGAAGGTAATAATGTTAATGAAATGGATACCATAGTCCATAATAAGGGCTCCAGTCCATTTGAAAAGAATCCATGCCTTGCTTTTTCTATGTAATAGAGAGATTTTAAGGTTAAGCATATAAGGAATTCAATTACTAGTACTATGATTGAAATGGTACTTAATGTTTTACTTTTATTCATCATATATTATGTCCTCTTCCTGTTATTTGTAGCGCAGAGATTACTCTTATTGCATAATTCATATTATAGTAATTAAAGAAAATAATCAAGAAGCAAAACTTGAAGGTTCTATGAATGATAAAATGGTTAGCTTTGGTTTTACAATATACGCCTATTTTGCTATAATTACTACCATATTTAGAAACAAGGAGAGAAAAAATGAAAAGAATAGCAGTTACATATGAGAATGGAAAGGTTTTTCAGCACTTTGGAAAAACAGAGTCTTTTAAAGTGTATGAAGTTGAGAATGAAGAGGTAGTAAACAGTGAAGTAATAGGGGCAAATGGAGCCGGTCACGGAGCTTTGGCAGGTCTTTTGGCAGAACAAAAAATTGATGTATTAATTTGTGGAGGCATCGGAGGAGGTGCTATGGCTGCACTTGAAGAGTGTGGAATCGAAGTCTGTGCCGGAACGGAAGGGGATACAGATGCTGTTGTAGAAGCATACCTGAAAGGTGAGTTAGCATCAGCCGGAGTTACCTGTAATCATCATGGAGAAGGTCATTCCTGTGGAGACCACGAAGAAGGCCATTCCTGTGGTCATGATGGATGTCATGGGGGATGTGGCACGCATAGCGCATTAGAGGGACGCAATGTTGGAAAAACAGTAAGAGCGCATTATAGAGGTACTTTTAATGATGGAACGCAGTTTGATTCATCCTATGACCGTGGCGAGCCGCTGGAATTTATCTGTGGAGCCGGAATGATGATTCAGGGATTTGATGCAGCTGTTGCAGATATGGAAGTAGGACAGATTGTAGACGTTCATTTAATGCCGGAGGAGGCATACGGACAGCCAGATCCACAGGCAATCTTTACGGTAGAAATTGCTCAGATGCCTGGTTCTGAAGGACTGAACGTAGGAGAACAGGTTTATTTATCAAATGCATATGGACAGCCATTCCCTGTAAAGGTAACTGCAAAGGATGATACGAATATTACCTTCGACGCAAACCATGAGATGGCTGGCAAGGAACTGAATTTTAGAATTGAGTTAGTTGAAGTTTTGTAAAGTGTCTAGGTATTGTTGGAGATTACGAAGGGACGAGTCAGCTTATACATGGTTATGCCCCGACTCCTGCAAAAGATCCTGCACCTAGAAAAGATGATTATGTATACTGTGTTTGGTAGTAGAAAAAGTAACGAAATCAAAATCATATTAAAAAATCTCAAGGAACGTAAAACGTCTTTGAGATTTTTTATGGTTTAGGGCAATAGTATGTTAGAATGCAGGTGTTTTACGGAAGAAGAATAATCAATTAATAATTTTGAAACAAAACTCTAACAAAACAGAAATGTAGATTGTCTAGTATAAAACACAATGGATAAATGGCTGTAGGGAGGTGTGAAGTGGATAAACAAAAAGTCTGGAAAACTCTAAAAAAGATATTTTGTCTGCCAACTGTACCTACATTGGTAATTGCGATTCCTGCTTTTATCCTGGTATTCTATGTCCTGACAGAAGAAACGGTGTTGCCTGCGATAGAGTATTTTTCTTATGTGCTGTCAGCCTATGCAATGATTATTACAATCACTGGGACAGTGAGTCTTGTAAGATGGATTTGTGAAAAAATGAATAATCATCCAACTGTTAAAAAAGTGTTAGGGATTCCTATGGTAGAACGATATCTGTCAGAAAAAACTTTTCGAGCGGAGATTTCCTTGTATCCGAGTTTATTCATCAATTTGTTTTATGCCGGGATAAAGCTTTTTTCCGGAATCCGTTATCAGTCAGTCTGGTTTGGTACACTTGCGGTCTATTATATTTTGCTGGCAGTCATGCGTTTTTCTCTCTTGTATCATGTAAGAAAAAGAGAAAGAAGGCAGAAAAATCAAATTTCTGAATTAAAGATATGTCGGTCATGTGGGGTGATACTCATGATTTTGGATTGGGCATTAACAGGTATGGTTGTTCTTGTGATAAGCAAAAACAGCGGGTTTGAATATCCGGGTATGTTCATTTACGTAATGGCGCTTTATACATTTTATGTTGTAATTACGGCTGTAGTCAATGTGATAAAATTCCGAAAACATGAAAATCCGGCAATATCTGCTGCAAAAGTAATTAATTTGACGGCTGCTTTAGTGTCTATGTTTTCACTGGAAACTGCGATGCTGACACAGTTTGGAGCAGACAGGGATGCAGCTTTTAGACAAATGATGTCGGCAGCAACAGGGGCAGGAATGAGTATTCTGATTCTTGGAATGGCTCTTGTAATGATTGTTCGAACAACGAATCAGATAGGAAAAATAAGAAATGAGGAGGCGTGATATGATAAATATTCTTGTGTTAGAAGATGATGTAAAATTGAACCGGATAGTATGTACCTACTTAAATGATAGTGGTTTTCATGCAAAGGGTTGTCTCTCTGCGAAGGATGCATATGAGGAAATGTACAATAATTTATATGAACTGATTATTTCAGATATCATGATGCCAGAGGTAGATGGTTTCGAATTTGCAGAAAATGTAAGGCATGTGAATAAGCATATCCCGATTCTTTTTATGTCGGCAAAGGACGATTTGCCTTCTAAGCAGAAAGGTTTTCAGCTTGGAATTGATGACTACATGGTAAAACCAATTGAATTAGATGAGCTGCTTCTTCGCGTTCGGGCGCTTCTGCGTCGTGCTAATATTGAGATGGAAAGGAAGTTAGTGGTGGGAAATCTGGAACTGGATGCAGATGCTATGACAGCTGTCATCGATGGAGAGGAAATTCCTGCAACAACAAGAGAGTTCAATATTCTTTATAAGCTGCTCTCTTATCCAAATAAGACTTTTTCCAGGGCGCAGCTTATGGATGAATTTTGGGGCGTGGATAGTGATACGAGTCTTAGGGCAGTGGATGTGTATATCACAAAGCTCCGGGACAAATTTTCGGCCTGTGATGGGTTTGAAATTAAGACGGTACGGGGGCTTGGATATAAGGCGGTGCTCGGATGAAGAAAAAAACTACATTTCATGATGAAAGGGTAAAGAAAAAGATATTCCCAATTTCAACGTTTTTATCCGTATTTGTAGGATTTGGATTATTTACAACGATACAAATGAAGATTATCGGAGATGGAATTGATTATCAAAGTATACCTCTTCGCAGTCAGCTTATGATTTTTGGCTTATGGTTTCTGGCAGCAGTTGTTTTTACTCTATGGACAAGTTATCAGGTAATCAGACATTATCAGAAACCGATTGAAGAATTTTCAGAAGCTGCTCGTAAAGTGGCCTCCGGAGATTTTTCTGTTTATCTTGCGCCACATCATACCGCAGATAAATATACACATCTGGATGTATTGTTTACGGATTTCAATAAGATGGTGGAGGAATTGGGGAGTATAGAAACTTTAAAAACCGATTTCTTCTCCAATGTATCTCACGAAATTAAAACACCTCTTGCAGTCATTCAGAATAATGCCGAGTTACTTCATGTGGAAAGCTTGTCGGAGGAGAAACGTATAGAATATTCGGAGACAATTCTCCATGCAACCAAACGCCTTTCTAATCTGATTACAAATATGTTGAAACTTAATAAGTTAGAAAAGCAGACAATCAAACCTGTGCCACAGAAGTACAATCTGTGTGCGCAGCTATGTGAATGTGCGTTACAGTTTGAAGATACATGGGTGCAAAAAAATATAGAATTTGAAGTAGATATCGAAGACAAGACGATGATAGAAGCAGATGCAGGATTGTTGGAGATTGTCTGGACTAATTTGCTATCCAATGCTATCAAATTTACATCATTAGGTGGAACAGTTATTTTGTCGCAGAGTTCTGATAAAGAAAGAATAACGGTTTCCATTGCCGATACCGGGTGTGGTATGGATGAAAAAACAAGAAAACGAATTTTTGAAAAGTTTTATCAGGGAGACACTTCTCACTCTACGGAAGGAAACGGGCTTGGACTTGCACTTGTGAAAAGGATTCTGCAGTTATCAGATGGAAGTATTGAAGTGAAAAGTAAGGTAGGGGAAGGGACTGTTTTCACGGTCAGACTGCCCAGATACCAGAAATTGAATGGAGAGGAGGGAATATGATGCAGGAAGAAGAAAAGAAAAAATCTTTTATCGGATATGAATATAAGGAAATTACGGTAGATTCGAATTTAGCATCAATGTATTTAGATTGCTATGAGAATTTTGGTTGGACTCCGGAGGAAGAACTGCATGACAGGGGAAATCCACATCGTGTAATAATCCGGATGAAACGTGACAGAAAGATTATCAACAAAATGGAACTGACGAGGTTGCAGAGAAATTTTGAAGCTTGTTTTCATGATCTGAATAAGCTCCAGAGAGAAAAAACATCGGCAGCAACAATCGGAGCAATAGCAGTTGGGATTGTGGGAACTGTATTTATGACAGGTGCAACTTTTGCGGTGGTTCATGACCCGCCTATTATCTGGCTTTGCGTTCTTCTCGCTATTCCGGGATTTATTGGTTGGATTTTTCCCTATTTTGTATATCGTAAGGTTGTAAAAATGCAAACAGAAAAATTGCAGCCATTGATAGAAGAAAAAATGGAAGAAATTTATGAGGTTTGTGAAAAAGGTCATTCTTTATTGTGAACACATAAAAGTATGTATTTGAGATTGACTAGATAATTTATAGAATGGATGGATAAAAAATGGCAGTAAAAATAAATGAGAAACAAAGATGGTTTGTTTTTATAAATTTGATGATTACAGGAATTGCTACATCAATGCTTGCTACGGCAATGACAACGGCGCTTCCACCTGTAGTGGAATTTTTTAATATTAGTATGACAACCGGACAGTGGATGACAAGTGGTTATTCGCTGGTAATGGGGATTGTAATGCCTTTGACAGCATTTTTAATCAAAAAAATTCCAACAAGAAAATTGTACATATCCAGTATTATATGTTTTATTATCGGAGAACTGGTTTGCATTTTGGCACCGGGATTTGGTGTCATGATGGTCGGCAGAGTACTTCAGGCAATTGGAAATGGAATACTTACATCGATGGGACAGGTAATTATACTGTCTATATATCCGGAAGAAAAAAAGGGAGCGATGATGGGCTGGTATGGATTGGCAGCCACAGCAGCACCAATCATTGCACCAACAATTGCCGGTGTGCTTGTAGATACCGTTGGTTGGAAATATATATTTATTTATACAATGATTGTTATGCTGGTTTCCCTTGTTATGTCGGTTATTAATTTTAGAGATGTATTGGAACTGCAGGATATTGATTTTGATAGTATTTCTTTCATTCTAAGTGTTTTAGCATTTGGTGGAATTACACTTGGAATCGGAAATATAGGAAGCTATGGTATTGCTAGTCTGATGTCGGGACTTCCGTTGATCATTGGAATTTTCACGGCGGTATTTTTTGTATCTAGACAGTTAAAACTGGAAAAGGCATTTTTAGATATTCGTATTTTAAAGAAAAAAGAATATTCTTTAGCAGTCGTTTCAAGTATGTTACTGTATTTGGTTATGATGGGCGGTTCAGTGTTAATGCCGCTATATGTTCAGTCAGTTTTAGGATTTTCTGCGGTAACCTCAGCGCTTGTTACATTGCCGGGCTCTGTTGCAACGGCTCTTATTAATCCATTTGCAGGTCGAATTTACGATCGAATCGGTATTAAAAAATTATATGTAGTAGGCTCCATTTGTCTGCTGGTTAGTAATGTAGGGATGTATTTTGTGACATTATCTACGCCTCTTGTTGTTGCAGCGATTTTTAATGTGATACGAAATGTGTCAATCGGTTGTTTGATGATGCCGCTGCTTACATGGGGAACAAGTCAGGTTGCGAAAGAAAAGGTTGCGGATGCATCGTCTTTGTTAACATCATTGCGAACGGTAGCAGGTTCCATTGGTTCTGCGGTATTCGTTGCAATTATGTCTGTAGTAGCGACTTCTTCTAAAAGGAACGATGGAGCTGGAGCGTCTATGCATGGGGTTAATGTTGCGTTTATATCTATGTCGATGATTACATTAATCATGGTAGGAATTGCTTTGTTTGGAGTAAAAAAGAAAGATTCATAATTAATATTTCAGAAACAAAATCGAAGCAAAATTCAAATAATGAAAGAGTATGATTCCGGGAATTATCATTGGTCTGCTGGGAATGGTTGTATTGATGTGTCTGATACCTCTTTGCAAAGGATTAAAGTAAATGATAAGCAAAAGGTATAACAACATAGGACGGTTAGGAGACGTGCTTGAATAATTGGAAAACATCTTGCATTATAGAGATGGAAATGCTAGAATATTAGCGTCTAAAGAGACAAAATAAAAAGAAAGAGCACAGTTGTGTAAGGTGAGGAAATGATTCAGAGATAGTTTGATTTGGGTGAAACACATATAAAAAAGTCCTGAAGATACAGGTTTGTTTGTGTACGCTTAAATTGGATTATCGCAAGGTATCATTTCCTTTTATTTATCTGTAGGATAAAATAGATAGGTTTATTTTTGCGAGTCTGTTTTGCGTATGCAAAGCAGGCTCGTATTTTTACTCTGTAAGGAAATAGGAGGTAGACCAGATGATACAGATAAAGGAACTTACAATTACACACAAAAAAGATTTAAGGGTTATCATAGAGAAGTTTGGGCTTGTGCTCAATGATGGTGATAAAGCGGTTATCATAGGCGAAGAGGGAAATGGCAAATCGACTTTGATGAAGTGGGTATATAATCCCGAGTTAGTAGATGGATATACGGAATGGGAAGGAAAGCGGATATTTGGGCAAGAAAGAATTGGTTATTTGCCACAGGAGCTTCGGGAAGAGGACAAAGAAAAAACACTGTATGAATTTTTTGCAGAAACGGAAAGCTTTTTGGATCAGACTCCAAAAGATTTAGCGTTGTATGCAAGAGATTTTAAGGTGAATCAGGAATTTTTTTACAGTGATCAGTGTATGAAAAGTCTGTCTGGTGGAGAAAAAATAAAAGCGCAGCTCATTCGTATCTTTATGCAGGAGCCAACCGTACTTTTGCTCGATGAACCATCAAATGATATCGATATTGCTACCTTGGAGTTGCTGGAAAAAATCATAAAGGAATGGGAGCATATTGTTCTTTTTATTTCTCATGATGAGACTCTGATAGAAAATACAGCCAATATGGTAATTCATATCGAGCAGATTAAAAGAAAGACCCAGAGCAGATATACTGTAGCGCATATGCCTTATCGACAGTATGTAGAGGAACGGCTTCACAAATTCGAAAAGCAGGAGCAGCAGGCAATCAATGACCGGAAAGAGAAAAAAGCAAGAGACGAAAGATACCGAAAGATATATGAACGTGTGGAACACGAATTGGGAAGTGTTTCACGACAGGCTCCAGGTGCAGGAAAAAATTTAAAAGACAAGATGCATACGGTCAAATCGATGGGCAAACGTTTTGAACGTGAAAATGAGAATATGACAGAGATGCCGGAACAGGAAGAGGCGATTTTTTTCAAACTTGGCAATCGTAGTTCTGGAATTCCCGCCGGAAAAACTGTAATCGAGTATGAACTGTCACAACTTATGACAAGGGATGGGGAACGCATGCTCTCAAAAGATATTTTTCTTAGAATAAGAGGCTCGGAAAAAATTTGCATCGTTGGAGAAAATGGCGCTGGTAAAACAACACTGTTGAAAAAAATAGCAGATGAAATGTTAGATAGAAAAGATATTCAGGTAGAATATATGCCGCAAAATTATGAGGAGCTTTTAGATCTTGACATGACACCCGTTGATTACCTTGATACATCGGGAGACAAGGAGGAGCGAACGAGAATAAGAACCTACCTTGGATCACTGAAATACACGGCAGATGAGATGGAACATCCTATGAGGGAATTATCCGGAGGACAGAAAGCAAAGGTACTGCTTTTAAAAATGAGTTTATCAGATGCAAATGTTCTAATTCTTGATGAGCCAACGAGAAACTTTTCTCCTCTGTCAGGTCCGGTCATAAGAAAAATGATAAAGAATTTTCCGGGAGCGGTAATCAGCATATCACACGATCGAAAATATATCGATGAGGTATGTGACAAGATTTATGAATTAACCAGTGGAGGACTTATTCAGAAAATGAGGATTTGATAGTTGCTTCTGAAAACAGACTTATTTGAAAGCTTAATTTTTTACTTCCTTAGATGTTTAAAATTTCCTGTTATGCTTGAATTCGAAATGATTTGATAGTATAATTTTTTGCGATGAGAAATTAGGTATATTTTTTTAGGAGGTATAAATCATGATTAATTGGAACAATTTAGATACAGTTGATTCCTATCAGGAACTTTCCAAGGTAGCACGCGTGAATTTGGCAGAAGTTATGAGCGGAGCAAACGGTGCAGAGCGTGTAAAAAAATACAGCGTACCAATGGGAGAAGGACTTGTTTATAATTATGCTGCAAAGCAGGTAGATGATAAGGTGCTCGCAGCACTTGCAAAATTAGCTGAAGAGACTCAGCTGGTAGAGAAGTTTGAAGCTCTTTACAACGGAGAAGTTGTAAATACAGGAGAAAAACGTCGTGTACTTCATCATATGACTCGTGGACAGTTAGGTGAAGCAGTTGTGGCTGACGGTGTAGATAAACGTACTTTTTATGTAGAGCAGCAGAACAGAATTGCAGAACTTGCCAATAAAGTACATAGTGGTGAGATTACAAATGCAGCAGGAGAGAAATTTACAACAGTAGTTCAGATTGGTATTGGTGGTAGTGACCTTGGTCCTCGTGCAATGTATTTAGCACTTGAAAATTGGGCAAAAGTAAACAATACCTTCAAAATGGAAGCAAAATTCATCAGCAATGTAGATCCGGATGATGCTGCAGCAGTCTTAAATGGTATTGACGTAGCACATTCTCTTTTCGTACTTGTTTCAAAATCAGGTACAACACTTGAGACATTAACAAATGAATCTTTTGTAAAAGATGCATTAAAGAATGCTGGATTAGATGCTTCTAAGCATATGATTGCAGTTACAAGTGAGACATCTCCATTAGCAAAGAGCGATGATTATCTTGCTGCTTTCTATATGGATGATTATATTGGAGGACGTTTCTCTTCTACTTCTGCAGTAGGTGGTGCAGTTTTATCTTTAGCATTCGGACCGGAAGTATTTGCACAGTTCTTAAATGGTGCAGCAGCAGAAGATAAATTAGCAAAGAATAAAGATTTACTTGCAAACCCAGCTATGTTAGATGCAATGATTGGTGTTTATGAGCGTAATGTATTAGGATATCAGAATACAGCAGTTCTTCCGTATTCGCAAGGCTTAAACCGTTTCCCAGCTCATTTACAGCAGCTTGATATGGAATCAAACGGAAAATCCGTGAACCGTTTTGGTGAGCCGGTAAATTACCAGACAGGTCCTGTTATCTTTGGTGAGCCTGGAACAAACGGTCAGCATTCTTTCTATCAGTTGCTTCACCAGGGTACTGATATTGTTCCACTTCAGTTCGTTGGATTTAAGAACAGCCAGATGGGCAGAGATGTTCTGATTCAGGAAAGCACAAGTCAGCAGAAATTGTGTGCAAACGTTGTTGCACAGATTGTTGCTTTTGCATGTGGTAAAGCAGATGAAGACCGCAACAAGAACTTCGAAGGTGGACGTCCATCAAGTATTATCATCGGTGACCAGTTAAATCCAAAAACACTTGGCGCATTGTTAGCACACTTTGAGAACAAAGTTATGTTCCAGGGATTTGTTTGGAACATTAACAGTTTCGACCAGGAAGGTGTACAGCTCGGAAAAGTATTGGCAAAACGTGTATTAGCACATGAAACAGACGGAGCATTGAAAGAATATAGTGATTTATTAAATATTTAATAGTTGACATTTATTCTAAAACCTCTAAAGCAGAGTATAAAAAACTGCTTTAGAGGTTTCTTCATTCTATAGGAAACTGCTGTCGCGTAAATCCTTTCGAGGGAAAACGCGGAGCGTTTTTGGAAGTGTCGCGCGGCGACACTTTTTTGTTGACACATACAGAAAAAAATGATAAATTTGAAAATGGTTTTCAAATTGAGGTGGATACGATGGTAGAAAAAGCAAAGTACAATACGAAACAACGGGAAAAATTGTTGAACTATATGCGGGCAGTTCCCGGAAAACATATTACAGTTGCCGAGGTCTGTGAGTATTTTACAGAGCAAGGCGAAGCAATTGGGAAGACGACTGTCTACAGGCATCTCGAAAAGATGGTAAGTGCAGGGATTGTGAAGAAGTATATTCTGGATGCAAACAGTCCGGCTTGTTTTGAATATATTGGTGAGGAACAAAGTGCTTGTGAAATGAGTTGTTTTCACTGTAAATGTACGGTTTGTGGAAAGCTAATCCATCTTCATTGTGACGAGTTGAGAAATACCGGCGAACACATACTGAATCATCATGGGTTTGAAATTGATGCCCGAAGAACAGTGTTTTATGGAGTATGTGAAAGCTGTAGAAAATAAATTGGAAGGAGAGCATAAAATGATGCAGAACAAAGGAAAGAATAGAATCATTGCGATCATTATGATAGTAGCTGTTGTATCAGTTATGCTCTTTTCCACTGTTTATCTGGAAAAACATACGAACCATGAATGTACAGGGGAAGATTGCCCGATTTGTGCAATGATGGTTCAGTGTTCAAATAATCTGAAACAGATTGGCGGAGTAGTGGCAGTGATAGTTTGCGTGGCACCTTTTGCTTGCGCCTGCGAATTTTTGTAGAAATACTCTGTGAATCTTGTATCTTTTCATTCTTTAATATCCCAGAAAGTAAGACTGAATGATTGAATTCTCTTTACATTTAATAGACGGAAAATGTAAAACACTGGAGGATTTTATCAATGAAAAAATATATATTGGCAATCATATGCGCAATGCTTATGACATTTACACTTGTAGGTTGTGGAAATACAGAAAACGAGGATTCTGAGAAGATTTCTATTGTAACCACTATTTTCCCGGAGTATGACTGGGTTCGCGAGATTGTAGGAGAGAATGAAAATGTTGAAATCACAATGCTGCTTGACAATGGCGTTGATCTTCATAGTTTTCAGCCGACAACAGAAGATATTGCAAAGGTTGCTTCCTGCGATATGTTTATTTATGTTGGTGGTGAGTCAGACGGATGGGCAGAAGATGCCTTGGAAGAAGCTACCAACAAGGATATGGTAGTAATTAACCTTTTAGATGTACTTGGAGATTCCGTGAAGGAAGAGGAACTTGTAGAAGGAATGCAAGGTGAGGAAGAGGAGGAAGGCCCTGAATATGATGAGCATGTATGGCTTTCTCTTAAAAACGCAGAGATTCTTTGCCAGAAGATAGAAGAAGAACTTGAAAAAATTGATGCAGAGAATGCAAGTCAGTATGAGAAAAATGCAAAAGCATATCTAGAAAAATTAGATGCACTTGATCAGGAATACGAAGATGCTGTAGCAGCCGGAAGTCAGAAGACGGTTCTTTTTGGGGACAGATTTCCGTTTCGATATCTGGTAGATGATTATAATCTCGATTATTATGCTGCTTTTGTTGGATGCTCGGCAGAATCAGGGGCAAGTTTTGAGACAATTACGTTTCTTGCCAATAAAGTAGATGAACTGGGGTTATCATCTATTTTTCAAATTGAGAGTTCGGATGGAAAGATTGCAGAAACAATCAAGGAAAATACAACGAATCAAAACCAGCAGATTCTTGTGCTTGATTCCATGCAGGCGACGACTTCTTCAGATGTTGAAAATGGAACAACATATCTTTCTGTGATGCAGAGTAATCTCGAAGTACTTAAGGAAGCTTTGAACTAGGGAGGATTTATCGATGCTGGATCGTGCAGGAATGAAAATCATTGGCAGAAATCTTTCCCTTGGATATGAGGCAAAAGAGATATTGGAGAATGTTAATTTTACTGTCAGACAGGGAGATTATCTTTGTATTGTAGGGGAAAATGGTTCTGGAAAAACCACATTGATGAAGACACTTTTGGGACTTGTTCCACCACTAAAGGGGGAGATCTGCTTTGAAGGGGGCCTTAAGAGAAAAGAAATTGGGTATCTGCCTCAGCAGACAATTGTTCAGAGAGATTTTCCGGCTTCGGTAGAAGAGATTGTATTATCGGGCTGTCAGGGGCGTATGGGATTAAGACCATTTTACACGAAAGAAGAAAAACTTCTTGCAGTGCAAAATATGGAACGGATGCATGTGATGGAGTTTAAAAATAAGTGTTACCGAGAATTGTCTGGCGGGCAGCAGCAAAGAGTTTTGCTTGCAAGAGCACTTTGTGCCACAAGAAAAGTACTTTTGCTGGATGAGCCGGTTTCAGGTCTTGACCCTAAAGTGACAGTTGAGATGTATGAATTGATAAAAGAATTGAATGAGGAAGGAATCACAATCATTATGATTTCTCATGATATATCAGCGGCGTTAAAATATGCAAGTCACATTCTTCATGTGGATAAAAATCTGTTTTTTGGCAGTAAGGAAGAATATCTGCAAAGTACATTAGGGAAAAGATTTCTCGCGATGGGAGGAGAAGCATGATGGGTCAATTGGAAAAATTAAGCCTGTATCTGGAATATCCTTTTGTAAGGTATGCACTTATCGTAGGGGTATTGATTGCTCTCTGTTCATCCCTTCTTGGTGTAACATTAGTGTTAAAAAGATTTTCCTATATAGGTGATGGTTTGTCACATGTTGCATTTGGTGCTATGGCGGTTGCGGGTGTTTTAAAGATGACAAATGAAACATTGCTTGTACTGCCGGTTACCGTGATCTGTGCAGTTTTGTTACTTAGAACTGGGCAGAATGCCAAGATAAAAGGAGATGCAGCCATTGCCATGATATCAGTTGGAGCGCTTGCTTTTGGATATTTGTTGATGAATTTATTCTCGACATCATCTAACTTATCCGGAGATGTATGTTCTACACTATTTGGTTCGACTTCCATTTTGACATTGAAAGAGAATGAAGTGTGGATTTGTGGAATTTTATCAGTATTGGTAGTAGTGTTCTTTCTTTTGTTTTACCATAGAATATTTGCGGTGACATTTGATGAGAACTTTGCTAGAGCAGCAGGAACAAAAGTAGATTTACTGAATACGATTGTTGCCATTATTATAGCAGTTATTATTGTGCTTGCCATGAATCTGGTTGGCTCTCTTTTGATATCAGCATTGATTATTTTTCCGGCACTTTCTGCTATGCGATTGTTCCAAAGTTTTCGCTCTGTGACAATCTGTTCTGCAATCCTGTCCGTGGTTTGTGCATTCGCTGGAATTATCATTTCTATCCTTGCAGGAACGCCGGTTGGTTCCACGATAGTTGCCGTGGATGCAGTAGTTTTCTTTTTGAGTTTATTGATTGGAAAGGTAGAGGGTAGAAATTAGTGAAAAAATTAATAAAAATCCTAATTCTTTTCCTAATATGTGTATTTCTTTCTGCTGTGGGATGCGGGGATAAGCCACAACAAAAAGAAAGCAATATGGGAGAACAGGAGGCAGAAGGAATGGACGAGATGGGAGAAGCGGAAGAGATAGAAGAAACAACGGAAAGCCAGGTGAGTTCGAATGGAGTTGATGTTGATCTTACGGAGCTTACCAGTACGATGGTTTATTCTGAGGTATATCAGATGATGATTGCACCAGAGGATTATTTGGGGAAAACGGTGAAAATGAATGGATCCTTCACTGTTTTTGAAAACCAGGAGACCGGTCAGCTTTATTATGCCTGTGTGATTTTGGACGCGACAGCCTGTTGTTCACAAGGGATAGAATTTGTTCTGGAAGGCGATTATACTTATCCGGATGACTATCCGGAAGAAAATGAGAACATAACTGTAACCGGAATATTTAACACATATGAGGAAAATGGATATACCTACTGTCAGTTGATAAATGCGAAAATGGACATTGGAGCTGGAAAATAGCTCCAGTGTCCATTTTTTTGCTTAATACATAGATTTTATCTGCATTTTGTGCGATAATAGTACCAAGTACAAAAATGTTTCAGCACCGCATAGGAGAAACAATATGCAAAAAGATAAAGCTGTCTATATACAGATAATTGGTTATTTACTTTTTATCATAGTTACAATTTTATTTTTGCCTGACGCAAGCAGTAACCTTTGGCAGGGATTGAAAGACTGCAGTGTTTATGAAGGAGGGTGGCAGGTAGAAACAGCAACACAGACAGAAACGTTTGATACACTTCCTGTTTTTTTCTATACTGAAAATGAAGAACAGGATATCTGGATTAGTAAGAAACTGGAAAATGTTTCGAATGGAGATTGTATCGGATTCTTTTCCTTTCAGCAGCAGGTTAGTATTATGCTTGATGGAGAAACCGTATATGAATTTTTCCCGGCAGATTACGCGAACAGCTGCACACCGGGAAATAAATGGAATTTTCTCCCGATAAACGAAGAAGATAATGGAAAGACTGTAACGATTCATATTTTTCAGTGTTATTCCCAAAGCCGTGTCACAATTCCGACCATATATTATGGAACGCAGGCAGGAATTGTCATGAACTATGTTTCTTTAGAACTGCCAAGAACCTGTTTGAGTCTTGCTATTATTTTGTTTGGAATTTTAATAGGAATTTTTTGCCTTCTGGGCAGAAAAAAAACAGATATTGTCCGCAATCTTCAATGGTTGGCACTCTTTGCCCTTTTCCGTGGTATTTGGGGAACGATTGAAGGAAATCTGTATTCGTTGTTTATTTCAAGGCTGTTGATTGTAAGTCAGATATCTTATTTGAGTTTAAAACTAGCTGTAGTTACATATCTTCAGTTTATCAATGCGACTTTACATAAGGATAAAAGTCGTGTTCTTAAAATATTGACAATTAGTTCTGTTCTTGATTTTTGGGTTACAACGGCCTTACAGATTTTTGGTATTTGCGACTATGCCAATACTGTATTTATCACACATGGAATCATGTTAATTAGTGCGGCTTATGTTTGTATTTGTATTGCCCGTGATATATATAATCAGAAAAAAGACACGTTAGCAAGCTTGAGTGCAAAACGCAAAAATCTTTATTATGCACAGCTTTTTTGTACGTTAATTGTTATCATAACGTCTATCATAGATATGGTGCGCTATTATGCGACAAACTCACCGGATGTTGCCCGTTTTACCAGAATGGGGGATATTATTTATGTCATAACGATGGCACTGGCGCTGTTTCTTGATTTTGTCTATCTTATCAAGATGGGACATAGGGCGGCACTTATTCATGAAGAAGCTTCACTTGATCCAATGACGAAACTTCGAAATCGTGCGTCCTTTGAAAAGGACATGGAAAAAGTAAATAAAAAACGTTGGAAGAACTATGGGATTGTCCTTCTTGACTTAAACAATCTGAAACTTTTTAATGACTATCATGGTCATGATGCCGGAGATCAGTATATTGTTACGGCAAGTGAAAATATTCGGGATACCTTTTCGCCGTGGGGAAATACTTATCGTATTGGTGGGGATGAATTCTGTGTGATTGCCGAGCGATTGACGGAACAGAAATTTATGGAACTTCGGGCATCTTTAGAACAGCAGATGGATGCCATTCTGACACAGGAAGGTGCATTACGTATGGAAGTTTCAGCAGGCTATGCATATTTTGATTCCTCTAGAGATTCTAATTTACGCGATACCATGAAACGCGCGGATGAACAAATGTATAAAAGAAAGCTGGAATTAAAGGGAGAGGCCAGATAAGTATGTATCATATTGCAATTGTGGAAGATGAAGCGGAATTCACCGCACAATTACAGAAGTACTTAAAACAATATCAGAAAGAGCATGATGTAGCTTTTAAGGTGTCAACTTTTGCTGATGGGGCGGAGATTTTGGATAACTATCAGCAGTTATATGACATAATTTTATTAGATATCGAGATGCCAAAGGTTAATGGAATGCAGGCAGCAGAACAGATTCGAAAAATGGATTCTGATGTAGTACTGGTGTTTATTACGAATATGGCAGCCTATGCCATCCATGGATACGAGGTGGGAGCCTTGGATTTCGTTATGAAACCGATTACGTACTATATGTTTTCCATGAAAATGACACGCGCCTTAAAGCGGGCGAAACAGAAAGAAAAACAGCAGATTTTACTGACACTTTCTGATGGAGTCAAAAAAGTGGGGATTCAGCAGATTCATTATGTGGAAGTGCAGAATCGAATGCTACACTACCATACAGATGAAGGGGAATATATTGTACGTGGCACGATGCAGAGTGTGGAACAGATGTTAGCACCCTATCCATTTGTAAAATGTAATCACTGGTATATGGTAAATTTGATGCATGTATCAGAGGTACGGAAAAACGTGGCTGTTGTCGGGGGGAATGAACTTGAAATCAGCAGGCGAAACAGGACGACCTTTTTAAAAGCATTGACAGAATATGTGGGAGGGACTCCATAATGGAAGATGCACTTCTCTGGATTTATGAAATTACTTTTTGGGTCAGTGGAATGATGTTTTTTTATGCTATGGAGCATAGAGATTATTTTTTGCAACGTCTGGCAGGCTGGATTGTTATCATGATTTTTTTTCTGGTAGGTGCTAATTCGTTTTTAATAGAGGTATCTACAATCAGGAGAGGGATTTTGTGGATAGCCGGTTACGGCTTGCTTATGTTATTTGGACGTAGTTGCTGGAATATATCGTGGTCGGTATCCATGTATCAGGCAATCTGGGCCTTTGTGTCCTGGCAGTTGATTGCAGAGACGTGGACAGGTCTGCTTCAGTTTAGGGGAGTATCTCTACAGAAGGGAAATGTCTATATATTGGGAGGCATGCTGTTATTTTTCCTTTTTGGATTTGTGGTTCTGGCATTTACTATTGTAAGATGGATGCCGGAAGGTGGTCCGAAAAAAATAGGACCTAAGCAGTTGATTTCTGCATTGCTGATATTTGGGACATTTGAGATTATTGCACTTGTTCCGGCCAATATGCCAGGAAAATCCAGAAATGGAGAGGCGCTTTACCTGTCCCAGATTTTGCTTGCTGTGATTTTATACCTGCAGAATGAACTTTTTAAAAAAAGTGCGATGCGTCAGGAGCTTGCTGTCATGAATCTTCTTTGGAAGAAAGAACAGGAGCAGTATCAGCTTTCCAGAGAAAACATTGCGCTGATTAATCAGAAATGTCATGATTTAAAGCATCAGATTCGTGCTATCCGTAATCTGGATAAGGAGGAGTTAGATCAATATTTAGAGGAAATGGAAGGAACAATCCGTATTTATGAATCCATTGTAAAGACAGGAAATGAGGTGTTGGATACGATTCTTACAGAAAAGAGTTTGTACTGTAAGGATAAAGGGATTCTGGTATCTTGTGTGGCGGACGGAAGCCAGATGGAGTTTATTAATACGGTAGACCTTTATGCGATTTTAGGAAATGCACTCGACAATGCGATTGAAGCCGTAGAAAAATTCAAACATACAGAAAAACGTCAGATTGATGTTTTGATTTACAGGCAGCAGAACTTTCTTGTGATGAATATCATTAATCCAATCAAGGGAAATCTTGTTTATGAAGAGGATTTGCCGGTAAGTACAAAAGGTGACAAACGTTTTCATGGGTATGGGCTTCGTAGCATGCGCTACCTTGTGAAAAAGTATGATGGATTTTTGAATATCAGTGAGGAAGACGGATGCTTTTCTTTAAAAATACTGATCCCAATTCCAAAATATAATAAATAATCCGTTCGGAAAAATTGACGTCCACTTAGGTCATTTTTTCGACCACTTATGTAAAAAGTATTGAAAAATCAGGAAGAACTTTGTAGATTTTAGTATATATTCTACAAAGTTCTTTTTGCTTTGGGTTGATAAAATGGGAAAGGAGGAATGTGTGACAGCATGAGAAGAACACAAAAGCTGATGGAAGACTGGATGTTTATCAGCCCGTCAGGGAAAAAACGTCCGGTGGATTTGCCACATACGTGGAATGCGGTAGATGGACAGGATGGTGGAAACGATTACTATCGTGGAACCTGTATTTATGAGAAGAACATTGCAAAACCACAGTTTGAAGGAAATGAATGTGTTTATCTTCAGTTTCAAGGAGTCAATGCGAGTGCAAAAGTCATTTTAAATGGAACAGAAGTCTGTACACATGACAATGGTTATTCGACCTTTCGAGCAGATGTTACGGAGTTGTTGAAAGAAGAGAACGAACTTAAGGTGGAAGTGGATAACAGTGTAAATGACCGTGTATACCCACAGAAAGCAGACTTTACATTTTACGGAGGAATTTACCGCGACGTAGAGTTTTTAATTGTGTCAAAAGAACACTTTGATCTCGACTATTATGGTGGACTGGGTATTGCTGTTCAGACAGATGTTGAGGGAAAGACAGGAATTCTTACAGTAAAAGCTTATACGAATGTAAAGCAGTTAGCGGAAAAGCAGATGCAGGTACGGATAAAGCTTTTAGATGCAGAAGGAAAGATGGTGACAGAAGCCGTATGTGAAGAGACAGCGGAGTGCTGTAAGGCAATTTTAAAAGTGGAAGACGCACATCTTTGGAATGGTGTCAGGGACCCTTATCTCTATACCGTACAGGCATTTTTACAGAAAAAAGGAGAGACGGTAGACGAAATTACCTGTAAAACAGGTATTCGTACATTTTCCTTTGATCCAGACAAGGGATTTTTCTTAAATGGAACGTCTTATCCGTTGCGCGGTGTTTCCAGACACCAGGATTGGAAGGGCATTGGAAATGCAATTTCGTATGAACAGATGGAACAGGATATGGAACTCATCCGGGAGGTGGGGGCCAATACGATTCGCCTTGCACATTATCAGCATAATCAGTATTTTTACGATTTGTGTGATAAATATGGAATGGTTGTATGGGCGGAGATTCCATATATTTCTGCACATATGCCAAATGGCAGAGAAAACACATTTTTCCAGATGAGAGAACTGATTGTACAAAACTACAACCATCCATGTATTGCGACATGGGGACTTTCCAATGAAATTACGATTTCCAGAAAACACAGAAAAGATATGTTGGATAATCATCATACCTTGCAGAAATTTGTGAAAGAATTTGATCCGAGCAGACCGACAACACTTGCCTGCTATGCGATGTGCAGTCCGTTTCATCCGGTGACGAAGATTTCCGATATTGTGGCATGGAACCTGTATTTAGGATGGTATGTACCGGGACTATTTTTAAATGATTTATTTATGAAATTTTATCATTTTATGTATCCGAAGCGTTGTCTTGGATATTCCGAATACGGTGCAGAGGGCATGCCAAATCTGCATAGTCCAAGACCGAGACGCGGAGACCATACCGAAGAATATCAGGCAAAGTATCATGAGTATATGTTGGAATGTTTTAAGCGGCATCCTTTTTTATGGTCCACTTATGTATGGAACATGTTTGATTTTGCGGCAGATGCCAGAAATCAGGGCGGTGAGCCTGGCATGAACCATAAGGGTCTGGTTACATTTGACCGCCGGATAAAAAAAGATAGTTTTTACATCTACAAAGCATGGTGGAGTGAGGAACCATTCGTTCATCTTTGCGGAAAGCGTTATGAGTATCGAACGGAAAAGGTATCTGACGTGACGGTATATTCAAATCAGAAAGAAGTGTCTCTTTATCAGAATGGAAAATTGATTGCAACAAAAACGGGGGAACATGCATTCCATTTTAAAGTGACCTTAGAGGCAGAAAATCATCTAGAGGTAAGAGCAGGAAAAGTGACAGATACTGCGACAATCTATAAGACTGAAAAGCCGAGACCAGAGTATAAGGTAAAGAAAACCAAAAGTGCAAATTGGGTGTAATAGACAGATAATCCAATAACGTATAAGCACAGAAACAAGGGAGGAGAATATGGAGTATACAAAACAAGAGTATAAAGCTCGTAAAAAAGCCTACAACAAGGCAGGAAGAAAAACAATCAGACCATGGAAAGGACTTACTTTTCTAAGTGCAGTTGTTGCAATTATCATGATTCCATTAACGGTAGTTTTATCCATGTTTGATAACACGGTAGCAGCATTCGTGGGAGGTACATTCTGGAAATTAGAAAATGAGGATGAGCATGCTGCTTATTATCAGTCAGATTTTGAGACAGCAGAAGAAATGACACAATATGGTTTGGAACTTTGTGAACTAGTGGAGGCGGAAGGAGCAGCACTTCTGATGAATGAGAATGATGCTCTTCCATTAGCAACAGGATCTAAAGTAAGCTGTTTTTCCGGTTCTTCTGTTAACATTGTTTATGGTGGAACAGGTTCTGGAAATATTGATGCGTCCAAAGCAAATACATTAAAAGATTCATTGTCAAATGTAGGCATAAAAGTAAATGAAACTCTTTGGGATTTTTACAAATCAGAGGAAGTAGCACAGTATGCAAGATTTGATGGTGATTACACCAGCAATGCAAAAGTAGGGGAAGTTCCGTGGGATGTATATCCGGAAGAGGTATTAAACTCTGTTGAAGACTATGGAGATGCAGCAATCGTTACATTTTCACGTGTAGGAGGCGAAGGTGCTGACTGTAGTTATGACGAGGTAAATTATCTTGCTTTAAATGAAGATGAAAGATTTATGTTAGAAAACCTGAAAGCCTTAAAGGAAGCAGGAACAATCAAGAAAATCATTGTATTGATTAACTCTGCAAATGCATTACAGGTCGATTTTTTGAAAGACAATGCATACGATGTAGATGCATGTCTTTGGATTGGTGATGTTGGTATTTCCGGTATTGATGCTGTTGGTAAAATTCTGGCAGGCGAAGTGGTACCTTCCGGAAGTCTGGTTGATACCTATTGCTATGATAATCTTTCTTCACCTGCTATGCAGAACTTTACTCCGATTACCTATGAAGGATATGAAGAGGGAATGATTCCTGAAAATGCAAGTTCCTATATGATTTATCAGGAAGGCATTTATGTCGGATACAAGTATTATGAAACACGTTATGAAGATTATGTAATGGGAAGCGGTAATGCAGGTTCTTATGCATATGGTGATGAAGTAGCATTCCCATTCGGATATGGTTTAAGCTATACGGATTTTGAGTATAGTGATTTGGATGTAACTTACAATGCTTCTACAGATCAGTTTGAAGTATCGGTAAAAGTAACAAATGTTGGTGATACTTATTCTGGAAAAGAGACAGTTCAGGTATATGTACAGTCTCCGTATACAGCATATGATATTGAAAATGGTGTGGAAAAAGCGTCTGTTGCTCTTTGTGGATTTGGAAAAACACAGGTTTTAGAGCCGGGAGCTTCAGAAACCATTACAGTATATGTTGATAAGAGAGATTTAGCTTCTTATGATGCTTATGGAGCAGGTACCTATATTTTAGATGATGGTGATTATTACCTGACTGTTGCAACAGATGCACACAATGCAGTCAATAATACATTAGCAGCAAAAGGTTATACAGTAGAAACTACAGATGGACGTATGGATGCGGATGGCAATGCAGAACTTGCTTATAAATGGACGAATGAGACATTTGATGCCACAACTTATGCAACATCTTTAAATGGAACAGAAATTGTAAATCAGCTTTCAGAATCTGATTTTAACTTATATTCTGGAAACGATGGACAGAGTATTACCTATTTAACAAGAAATGATTGGGTAAATACATTCCCAACCTCTGTTACACAGCTTTCTTTAACAGAAAAAATGATTCGTGACCTTCAGGATATCCAGTATGATCCGGCAGATTATGAAGCAGTTGATATGCCTACATTAGGAGCAGATAATGGACTGACTCTTTACGATATGAAGGGACTTGATTATGATGATGAGCAGTGGCAGGCATTGTTAGATCAGCTGACGTTTGATGAGATGGTAAGTCTGATTGGAGATTCTTTCCACTGGACAATGCCAGTAAAATCAGTGGAAGCTCCGGGAACTCGTGAAGAAAATGGACCACAGGGTCTGACAGCATCTTTGCTTGGTTCCGATGCGACGCAGCTTGAGGCAACCGCATTTACATCAGAAGATGTCATGGCAGCAACCTTTAATGTAGATATCATGACAGAAATCGGAAGAGTTATTGGTAATAACTGCTTACACGCAGAAATTGCATGTTTGTATGGACCTGGTAACAACATTCACAGAACACCTTATGGCGGACGTAACTTTGAGTATTACAGTGAAGATGGATTCTTATCTGGTAAGATGAGTCAGTATGAAGTTGCAGCAATTCAGTCTAAGGGTGTTGATGTTGTAATGAAACACTTTGCATTAAATGATTGCGAGCAGGATCGTATCGGTTTGGGAGTATGGCTTGGTGAACAGGCAGCCCGTGAAATTTACTTAAAAGCATTCCAGGCTCCGTTTGAATATGGAAACGCAAATGGTGTTATGATGGCATACACACGCTGGGGAACTACATGGTCCGGTGGTAACAAGAATCTGGTAACAAACATCATGAGAGGTGAGTGGGGAAGCAACGGTAAGAGTATTACAGATAATGTATTGACTACTTATGTAAATGGTGTAGATGGTATTTTGGCAGGAACCTCTTACTTTGATGCGATGATGCCATATGTAGTAAATTTACTTCCGGAGTATGAAGATGATCCGGTGGTTGTAGCAGCAATGAAGGAAGCTTGTCATCACAACTTATATGCACTTGTAAATTCCTGTGGATTTAACGGTGTAGGAGCAGATACCACGATTAAAGTAACACGACCGACCGTAATTACGATATGTATGATTCTTGCTTGTGGATTCTCCTTCCTGTTCTGTTTATCCGTTGTAATGTGGATTTTGAAAAAACGTAAATTCAAAAAAATGGAAATCTGCATTGAATTCCTCGAATATAAAGCAGCATATAAAGCACAGGGAGCTCAGGAAAAACAATAATGAAACATTCTGCGAGAGAGCAAAGCTGCTCTCTCGCAAGTGCAATATAGTTTCTGGTATAACGTTGAGAAAACAATATACTGGTTAAGAAAGGTAGAAAATGAGTGAAGAAAACAAGACAGCGTCCGTAAATCGGGCAAAACTTTATCAGCTTGTCCTGTTTCCAATGAATAACGGGGCAACAAATGTATATTACATTTTAACTATGAATTTCATTGCATATTATGCAAATGGAGTTTTAGGATTAGCTCTGATGTTCGCAACGACGATGGTTACTGTGATGCGTCTTTTTGACGCGGTGACCGATCCTGTCATTGGAGCTTTGATAGACCGCACATCTACAAAGTTCGGAAAGTTCCGTCCTTACATGGTATTGGGAAATGCAATTATGATTGTATCTTCTCTGCTTTTGTATTTTGGAACAAGAATTATTTCACCGGATCTTGTGTGGTTGAAATATGTATGTTTTATCCTGTTTTATGCATTGTATGTCATTGGTTATACCTTCCAGACTGCATGCACGCGTTCCGGCCAAACTTGTCTGACCAACGATCCGAAACAGCGTCCGCTTTTTACGGTATTTAATACGGTAGCAAGTTTGATTGGTATGGGACTGGTACAGTTCTTAGCACCGATTTTAAGTGAAAAATTAGGTGGTTACAACAGTGCTTCGTTCTTTGATTTTATGATTCCGCTTGCAATTGTAGTATCTGCGGTATTGACGCTACTTGCTGTAATTGGTATCGCAGAAAAAGACAGACCGGAGTTTTTCGGTGTAGGAGGAAAACAGGAGAAAGTTCCATTAAAAGAGTATGTTGCCATTTTAAAAGCGAACAAAGAACTACAGCGTCTGATGGTGGCAGGTGCTGGTTGCAAACTAGCATTTTCCATTGCGACGAATATGACGGTTCTTTGTATGCTATATGGAGCAATGATGGGAAATTACAGTGGTTTGTATCTACCGATGATGATTGTCGGTTATGTATTTTCCGTTCCATTTTTCCTTTTGACCGTGCGCACTTCCCAAAAACATGGACAGAAGGCATCACTGGTTCGCTATACAACGCTTGCGCTGCTTATGTATATCGGAGTGCTTGTGCTTCTGATACTTTGGAAGCAGGGAAATCCGGCATTTAATTTAAGCCTTGGACCGATCAATTTGTATTCCATTTTATTCATTATTTTCTTTGGTCTTGGATATGGTGCTTATTATGCAACTGCAGATATGCCGATTCCGATGGTGGCAGACTGTTCAGACTATGAGACTTATCGTTCCGGACGTTACATACCGGGAATCATGGGAACACTGTTTTCATTAGTTGATAAGCTTGTAAGCTCCCTTGGCTCTACGATTGTAGGCGCAGCAGTTGCAATGATTGGAATTCAGACATTGCCGGACGGCAATACACCGTATGCAGAAGGAATGCATGGAGTCGTAATTATTTTATTCTGTGTAGTTCCGATGTTGGCCTGGGTTGCAACTTTAATTGCAATGAAAGGTTACAGCTTGACGGGAGCGCGTATGAAAGAAATTCAGGCTGTCAATGCAGTCCGTAAAGATGCAATCAGTAAAGGAATGTCCTTGGAAGAATCTATGGATAAGTGGAAAACAATAGAAGAAGTTCCGGAAGAATTCCGATAATATTGGAGATGATTAAAAAAGCTTTCTGCCTATACGGGCAGGGAGCTTTTTTGGTTCTATAGGATAGCTCAATAACAGAAAATAAAATTCAGATAGACAATTCATAGGTAAATGCCTAAAAATTGTGCATAGACAATTGGTTTGTCCGTTGAAGAGACGCAAAAAGATGCGTAAGCTAATCGTGAATTCAGTTGAAAGAGGGTGAAACATCTGAAAAAGATTAAGGTAGCACGAACTGGGTACATCATGATGTCAATCATATTTTATATTTCGGGAATAGTTTACATGCTTTTTCCCAAAATATCTTTTTGGGTATTGTGCATTTTTAGCGGAATGGTATTGATTGTCTATGGAGTTATTAAAATTATAGGATATTTTTCGGACGATCTGTATTGTCTTGCATTTCAATATGATTTGGCGGGTGGACTATTTTTGATTGTGCTGGGAGGCATTGTTCTCGGGTGTAATCGCAGACTTTCCGGATACATGCCGGCTGGGTTAGGAGGTTTGGTACTGCTTGATAGTTTGCTTACTATGCAGACAGCGCGGGAGTCAAAACAATTCGGGCTAAAAACATGGAAAATGATATTGTTTTTTTCTATAGTAGCGGGTATCTTTGGAGCGTTGATTATCATAAATCCTTTTCAGAGGATAGATGCTACACATGTATTAGTCGGAGTTACACTATTGGCAGAAGGTGCAATGAAACATTGTGTTGTTACATGTACCGTTAAAAGAAAAAATAAGAAAAAGAAAGAATGTTAGGAGGCATATATATGGCAACAGCAGTTGTTACAGACAGCAATAGCGGAATTTTTGAAGAAGAAGCAAAAAAGATGGGAATTTATGTTGTTTCGATGCCAGTCATCATTAACGACAAAACATATTATGAAGGAGTAGACTTGACACATGAAGAGTTTTACCAGTGTCTTACAGAATGTAAAAAAGTTTCTACGTCACAACCGTCATTGGCAGAAATAACAGAAATTTGGGACAGGGTTCTTTCGGAAGGATATAGTGAACTTGTTTATATACCTATGTCAAGTGGATTAAGCAATTCGTGTCAGACTGCCAAGATGCTTGCCAATGATTATGATGGAAAGGTTCAGGTGGTGGACAATCATCGTATTTCTGTTACACAAAGACAGTCGGTAGAAGATGCCATTAAATTGGTGCAGAAAGGATATCACGCAGAAGAAATTAAAAAGATTTTGGAAGAGACAGCTTATGATTCAATTATTTTTGTAGGGGTTGAAACGTTAAGATATTTGAAAAAAGGTGGAAGGGTTACACCTGCAGCTGCGGCAATGGGGGAATTATTAAATATAAAGCCGATTCTTATCATTGAAGGAGAAAAGTTAGACGCCTTTGCTAAGGCGAGAGGAACAAAAAATGCGAAAAAGCGGCTGATAGAAGAGATGCAAAAAAGAGCTGAAAAGATGAAAAAAGATGGTGCAAAAATCAGAGTTGGAGTGGCAGGAAGTTTTTTGATAAAAGAGGAAGATCAGGAATGGATGGAAATGGTGCAGGAGGCGTTCAAGGGGGAAGAAATTCATTATGATCCATTGACGTTTAGCGTTGGATGCCATGTAGGACCAGGAGCCTTTGGTATGGGAATTAGCAAAAATATAGAATAGAAAAGAAAGGGCTCTTTTCGAAGTTAGAGGGCATTTTTTAAGAAAGCCCGTTTTCCAGAGCCTTCTAATAAATCACATATATGAATAGCGGCAGCGGATAAATCATAGCTCATTCCCTGATCTAGCCAATCTAATGTGACACCTACTAAGGTACACTTATAGAAGCGGGTCAGGAGGAGCTTATCCGTATCAGGAATAGAAAAATCTGCTGTGACGGTGGATACATAGTCAGTTACGATATAGGTAGCAATTTTTTCTAAGTCCATCAAGAAGAATTCTTTTTGGACAGAATTGTATATATGCAAAACCGCTTTTTTGTGTTCGGTAAAATATTGAATAATAGGAGTAATACATTCAATAGGGGAGCCGAACTTGCTGTAAGTTTGTATGATGTAATCGGAGCGTTCTTTTATAATACATTCTAAAAGAGCAGGAATATCATGAAAATGGTAATAGAAAGTGTTTCGATTTACCTGGCACCGTTCAACAATGTCCTTTACAGTAATTTTATTATACGGTTTTTCTTCCAGAAGTTGCCAAAAAGCATCTTTAATAGCAGCTTGTGTATGATTCATAGATGTGCTCCTTCCCCTTAGATATGTGATAAGAATAACATATATGAAAAAATTTTACAAACACACGGAACAATAATCAGGAGGAAAAGATTATGGCAAAAGAACAACAGATGAGTTTTTTATCAAGAAACGGAAAGACTATGATTCATGCAGTAAAGTGGCTGCCAGAGAATGGAGATTATCAGGCTATTCTACAGATTACACATGGAATGATAGAATACATTGAACGCTATCGCTCTTTTGCGGAATACTTGACGGAACATGGTTTTATGGTAGTGGGACATGACCACTTGGAACATGGAGCATCCATTAATAAGGAAGAAGCATGGGGATACTTTGGAGAGCATCCAAGTGACATTCTGACAGAAGATATGCATCAGCTACGTACAATAATCCAAATCGAAAATCCGGGCATACCATATTTTATGTTAGGATTTAGCATGGGGTCTTATATGCTGAGAAAATACATTTGTATTCATAATGAAAATTTAGCTGGAGCAATTATCATGGGAACCGGATGTATGCCGGATGGTTCTATGAGAATGGGAATGTTACTTTGTAAGGTGATGGCAGCTTTTCGGGGCTGGGATTATCGAAGCAAATTTATGCAGTCACTTTCTTATGACAAACCTTACAAAAAATATGATTTATATGGAAAAGATTACACGAACAGTTGGCTGACAAAAGATGTAGAAATTGTAAAGAATTATTATGCAGATCCACGCTGTACATTTATGTTTACCTTAAATGCTTATTATGGATTAATGGAAGCGGTATATTATGACAATCAGAGAAATAATATTGAAAAAGTACCAAAAGATTTACCAATTATTTTGATGTCTGGAGATCAAGACCCAGTAGGGAATTTAGGAAAGGGTGTTAGAAAAGTTTACGACAAATTTAAAGATGCAGGAATCAAAGATTTGACTTGTAAATTATATGAAAATGACAGACATGAGATTTTGAATGAACTAGACAGAAAACAGGTATTTTTAGATGTGTATGCATGGATAAATGCACACATGCCAGAAAAAGCATAATATTATAAAGTCTTAATTGACAACCGAAATATTCCATGCTAATATAGTTTAAAACTAAACAGTTTAAAAAGAAACTTGACAAATGAGAAAATAGGAGTACGGTTGTGGAAGAGAGAATAGAAGGTTTACTGCGAGGCGGTGAATTTAAAAAATTAAGAGAATGTGAATTAGCAGAAATTAGAATGCGGTATGACTTAAAAAGAATAGAAGTAGAAATTCTATATTATTTATCAAATGCGGGAGAGAACAACACTTCCGCAGAGATATGCCAGTATTTAAAAGCAAATAAAGGTCATATTTCACAAGCAGTAGACAGTCTTTGCAAGCGAAATTATTTAGTGGCGGTACAAGATACTTCAGATCGTAGATATGTGCATTATTCCGTTACACAAGCCGCAAATGAAGTTGTTAACGAGATTACGAGAAAATGGAATGAGTTAAGTAAAGAGTTATTTGTTGGAATTACCCCGGAAGAAATGGAAGAATTTAAACGTATTGCCGGAAAAATAGGAAAAAATATGGAGCGTCTTATAAACCGTCCGGAAAAGAAAAGTTAATCATAAAAAAAGGAATAGTTATTTTTGTCCCTAATAGTTTAAAACCAAACAGTTTAAAAATAAAGCGAGAGAAGGAGGAATTCTATGAAGAATAAGATGATTGGAGAAAGGTTAGTACAATTAAGAGAGGATGCAAAGTATAGTGTTCAGGAAATTGCAAGGTATTTTGATAGTGATGTGGAAATGATTCAAATGTGGGAAAGAGGAGAAAGTCAGCCAAATGTAGAACAAATGTTGGTGTTAAGTTTTTTGTATGGCATGGATGTGGATGATATTTTAGCAGGAATTAAACCGGAAGAACTAGTTCCGGATGAATATCAGGAAAAATATCAGCACGAAGCATGGTTGAATCGAGTTGGAAAAAGTAATTGTATTCGGTAAAAAGCCGGAATTAGGTAGAAAGGAAGGGATAGATCGATGACAAAAGACGATATTACAAAATTATCAAATGAGTTGACGTACCGCAGATATATGATGACAAAGGACCAGATACAGAAGCTTTTCCAAGAGCTTACTATGCCGGAATATATTGCATTACATAATATTTCTGCAACGAATGAAACCTCTGAAATTTATTCCGGGAGAACCTATCTAAAAGATTTGGCGGATAAATTGCAACTTACGATAAGACAGACATCCAAAATGGTTGGAGATTTAAAAGACAGAGGACTGTTGTCATGGTCCCATGATGGAAACGGAAGTGAGGGAACTTATGTAACAATTACAGAGATGGGGCAAAAACTTTTTGAAAAGCAGGAAATGATTTTAAAAAATTATTATGCGCGTGTGATAAAAAAATATGGAAAAGAAAATCTGGTTTTGTTATTGCAGCTAATGAAGCAGTTAGAAACGGTTATGAGCAGTGAAATGGAAGGTGTGGAGAGTCAGGATGAATACAATGAAGCTTGTGAATGAATATGCAAAACAAAAAGAGATAGTTTGTAGAACAAACGACAGTATTGCACCATGCCTTTATGAAGAATATGGGGTAAATCAGGGATTACGTGATGAAAAAGGAAATGGTGTCCTTACTGGGTTGACCAATATCTCAAAAATTATCTCTTCCAAAAACATGGGCGGAAAAAAAGTACCATGTGAAGGGGAACTGTGGTATCGGGGATATCGTGTCGAAGAATTAATTAACAGCTTGGGAAGTGATGAACTTGGTTTTGAAAAAGTAGCTTACTTATTGCTGATGGGGGAACTTCCGTCAGAAGACGAACAAAAGGAATTTGCAGAACTGATAGGAAAATGTCGTACATTACCGACGAATTTCACAAGAGATGTGATTATGAAAGCTCCGACAGAAGATATTATGAACTCCATGACAAGGAGCATCCTGACCTTGGCATCCTATGATAAAAATGCAAAAGATGCAAGTGTAAGCAATTCGCTCAGACAATGTATTCAGTTGATAAGTGAATTCCCATTGCTGGCAGTGTATGGTTATAATGCATATTGCTATTACGAAAAAGAGGCTACCATGTTTATTCATCATCCGGATGCCAACCTCTCTACGGCAGAAAATCTGTTGATGATGATGCGTCCGGATAAGAAATTTACACCGGTAGAAGCAAAGGTGTTAGACACAGCACTGATTTTACATATGGAACATGGCGGTGGTAATAATTCTACATTTACTACAAGGGTAGTTACATCTTCTGGGTCTGATACCTATTCTACAATGGCGGCCGCAATGTCTTCTCTGAAAGGGCCAAAGCATGGCGGAGCAAACATCAAAGTTATGGAAATGATGAAAGACATTAAAGCACATATCCATGATGTGGAAGACAAAGAAGAGATTGCTGCTTACTTAGGAAAAATATTAGAGGGCGAAGCTTTTGATGGAAAGGGGCTGATTTATGGGATGGGTCATGCGGTGTACTCACTGTCCGATCCAAGAGAGCGTATTTTTAAGGGATATGTCGAAAAATTAGCAATCGAAAAGAAGCGGGAAAAAGATTTGCTTTTATACAACACAATCGAAGAACTTGCACCGGAATTAATTGCACAAAAGAGACATATTCAAAAAGGGGTAAGCCCGAATGTGGACTTCTACAGTGGATTTGTTTATGAGATGCTAGACATACCGGTGGAAATGTATACAGCAATTTTTGCAATTGCCCGAATTGTAGGATGGAGTGCTCACCGTATTGAAGAGTTGATTACAGCCGACCGGATTATCCGACCGGCATATATGAGTGTGATGTCTAAGAAAAAGGAATAGTTGGTTATCTGACATACGTTTTATTTTATTTGTTTCAGAAGGTTTTGACAATCCTTAATAAGGTATGGTATTTGGCAGGCAGATGTTGATCTTGAAGAAGCAATTACGATTTTATTTGCAACCTGGTCATATATATTTTGATAATGTAACATCATGTCATGATATGGGGCAAATCCCTTATAGGGAATTTGATTTTTCTCTAATACTCGTTTACATATATAGCAGGGCTCCAACTTCACTAAGATAACAAAATTTTTTTTGTTGGGTTCACTTAGATATTGTTTGACCAGCCTGCGTTCTGCGCAGGAAAACATGCGTTTTACTTTTTTTTCAGTTAAATAAGGAAATGTTTGACCTTGTGAAATCTGTCTGCCTGTTGGAATGTTGTTTAAAGCATATATGGTGTGAGGGTATTCAGAATCATCAATTACTTTGTATTTTCCATTTGAAACAGTAGAAATAATGGCCTTGCACATGTTTAATAGATTCGTGTCGTAGCCACTAATTGCAACGTAACGTTTTCGCCCATTGGTTAAAATAGCATAGCAGCGTTTTTTTCCTCCGTTAGGAGAGGAGCCATTGTTGCCAGAACCGTTGGAATCGCCAGAACCACCAGTTCCGTTATTCCCATTTGTAGTATTGTCAAAATGCTTCATATGAATGAAGGTTTCTCGAAGTTGTTTATCATAGTATAAAATTTTTCGAATACGTTTCATTTCCTCTTCGTATGAGAATGTGTTCAAAGCGGATTGTCGGTTATAGCACTGTATCATATTTTGCTCGACTTCATACTCTGCTGTTCTGCGATTGGTCAGAAACAGATGAAAAAGTGCGTCAAGAGATTCGCTGTTTAAGATATAATTATCCCAATAATCTGTGTCATTAGTAGGCTGATTTGTATGGAAATAAATGATTTCAGAAATATAAACAAATAACCAAAGTAAATGGCCAACGGATCCGAGTCTTTGATTATGAAGTAAATGAAGTAAGTCATCCATAATTTTTATTTTTTGATACCAGCTATTGGATGTGTCAGGAGTGATATTGAAATATCTGTTTCTTAGCAGGATTAGATTATGACAGAATGCCTGTTCATTTTCGTTAGATGATTCTAAGTAAAGCGGTGAAAGCTGCTTTAGAAAGCACTCACACACTTTTTGAACTCTATTGCGAATGGGATATTTTGTCATTTTGCTTAAGAATCCGGTATTAAGTGATATACATTCGCTTAATAAATTATCTACATATTGATTAACACCAACGAGATTTTCCGATGTTTGTGAGTATGTATGATATAAAATTTTTTCATAGATAAAATAAGAACGTACTCGTACAAGATTTTTTTCATAAATAGCCAATTCAGCTACTTGTGGTGCAATTTTTTCACATCGATTGCTAAATTCGGCATCAAATTCTTGGTCTTCTCCATATCCTAAATCTAATGACACCAAAAAGGATGCCTCTTCGTAGAAATCTGCAATTTCATCTACTGAAAAAATACTTTCATGGATATCATTTTCGGTATCATAATCATTCTCAAGTCTATGTTTGATATAATTTATTTCTGTTTCATAAGGATTTGAATAAAAATTTTTCATATAGCCAGTGCTCCCTGCTGTAAGTGATTCATTTAGTAGATAACTTCATTTCATTATACAGTAGGATGAAAACATCGTAAATTAGAAATTTATTTTTAATTGATAGGAAAAAGGACTGTTTCTGTTCGAGAACATGTGGTATAATTTGCAACGATAAATTTATGAAAGAAAATAAAAGTCAGGTCATTCGAATCTTATTTTGGAAGAAAAGTATTTTACATAGAAGTGAGGAAAATTATGATAACGATTTATGGAATGGATACCTGTCCAGATTGTACTTATGTTAAGGAACAGATCAGAGGAAAAGAAACAGAATACAACTACGTTGATATTGGAAGCCATGTACGGCTGTTGAAGGAGTTTCTTCGCATTCGTGACAAGAGCTCAGTCTTTGATGAAGCAAAGGAGCAAGGATATGCCGGCATTCCGTGTTTTGTATTGGAAGACGGAACTGTGACATTACATCCGGAGGAAGCTGGACTAAAAGCAAATGATAGAACAGATGTAGTTCAGGCTTGTTCCTTGGAAGATCATCGTGCAGGAAAAAAAGGATGCTAGGAGGACAAAAATGAGTGGATATTTAATCAAAGATACAACAGTAGAAGAGAGAATTAATTTAATTAAATCATGGCAAGAGCCAGAAGACTGTGTAGGTGGAAGCGGTATTGATCTTTTTGACATGTATGATGAGTACATCAAAGGAAAAAAGGAAATTTCGGAGATAAATCAGGAATTTCATGCAAACTACATCAAAGGAGATGCAGACAGAGAGGAAGAAGAGACGTCGACATCTTGCGCGGAAGTGACGATGCCGGCGGGTGCATCGTCAGCCAACACGCCGTCCAAGGAAAAGGAAGCATCGCCAGTCGCCCCAGCGGGTACATCGTCAGCTAACACGTCAACTAAGGCAACAGAACCGTCATCAGTCACTCCGGCGACATCCGGGCAGGTCACTTCTGTCTCTGACGAAATAGGAAAACTTAAAACCATGCTCGACCAAGGAATCTTGACAGACGAAGAATTCACCGCTGCAAAGAAAAAAGTGTTGGGCTTGTAGAGGAAGCATACACTTATAATAGTGTACAATACATTCCTGATTATTCCAAAAACTGAATTTGTTTCGGAGCAAGGGTCTATACAGAAAAAATAGATGGCAGTGCCCTTATAGTGGTACATCCTGGCATTATATCTAGCATAAAAGGGTCTATACAGAAAAAATAGTGCCCAGTACCCTATGAATCCGGAAGAAGTGGGGCACTGTAGGTTATTTTTTCGCTATAGGCCCTTTAGTACAAGATTTTTCACTGGTTTTTATAAGAAAAAGAGAATTTTCAGGCATTTTTTTTGTATAGACCCTTTTAGCATAATAAACTACGACTTATACAGAGGACAATCGATTTTCCTTTTGTCCCCAATTTGCATAAAGGGTGTAGTTAGATTGTATCTGGAAGAGCCGACAGAATACTTGAACAATACAACCAAAAAACAGAACAAGCTGAATGTATCGCCGAAAAAACAGGGGAAAATTCGAAAACGGGTAATATGTTTTTTGAATTTTCCCATTTTTTTTCCTTTTAAATCCGCAAAGAAAAACAAGAAAAATGCTAATGTAAATGCAAAACCGTCCGATAAATAATGTAGAAAACGAATTTTTCAATGAAAAAGAAAGGAGAATGCCGTTATGCGTATAGAATCATATAATCAAGTCGCTCAGATTTATAAGACAGCCCAGTCTGCTACTACATCTAAGGCAAACGCAACAGGGAAGAAACGTGACGAAGTTCAGATTTCCCAGACCGGACGAGATTATCAAATCGCAAAACAGGCAGTCGCAGAAGCATCTGATATCAGAGAAGATAAAGTTGCAGAACTGAAAGCAAAAATCGATTCTGGCAGCTATAGCGTAGATACTGGAGACTTCGCAAGCGAATTAATTAAAAAATACCAAGCATCAATAATGTAAAGTGAGGGTAAATTGTGGCTAGTTTAATGGAAGATCTTTTAGATGTCTTAGAAAAAGAAAGACAACAATACTTAGAATTAAGTGAACTCGGGGAGACCAAGAGAGATGTGATTATTCATAGCAAGATTCCTGAATTGCAGGAGATTACTGCAAAAGAACAGGAAGCTGCCAGTGTGCTGGCAAACCTTGCGAAGCGAAGAACACAGGTTTTGACCGATATGGCAACGGTTCTGGGAAAAGATCCGGAGCAGATGACTGTCCTGAAGATGGTTGGATATTTAGAGGGGCAACCAGAAGAACAGGCGAAGTTATCGCAGATGAGAGAAAAGCTTCTAGAAGCGGGAACTCAGATGGCACTGTTAAACCAGCAGAATCAGACACTTTTAAAACAGGCGATGGAAATGGTAGAATTCGACCTCACCCTGTTGAAGAGTATGCGGCAAGCACCTGAAACTGCCAACTATAACAAGGAAGCTTATACAACAGGCGACTTGTTAGGAGGCAGTGGCTTTGACGCCAAACAATAAACGTGACAGAGAGGAGAAGAGGTCATGGCAAATAGTTTTGGAAGCCTGTATATTGGATCATCGGGTTTAAGAAACAGTTTAAATGCTTTAAATACAACTTCTAACAATCTTGCAAACGTAGATACAACTGGCTATGTTCGCCAGCAGGTCCGTTTTGCAGATGAAACATATAGAACCTTTGATACAACTGCAGCAATTAGTAACCAGCAGTCGGGATTAGGTGTAACAATCAGTGATGTCGTTCATGCCAGAGATGTTTTCCTAGATAAAGCATATCGTGCAGAATCAGGAAGACAGGCATTCTATGCAGCTTCTTTTGAAGCTTGCGACGAAGTATATACATACTATCAGGAATTAGATGGAGAAGCTTTTCAGGATGGACTTGAGGATTTATGGGTTGCGTTTCAGGAACTTGCAAAGGATCCTGCAGACAGCATTAACCAGAATCTTGTTGTTCAGAAAGCAAGCCTGTTCTTAAGCAGAACACAGGCCGTTTATTCCGGTTTGAAAAGTTACCAGTCTAATATCAACAAACAGATTTCAGATGATATTGATACTATTAATGAATTAGGAAATAAGATTTATGAATTAAACCTCGAGATTCAGAAAATTGAAGCAGGTGGTGTTGAAACAGCAATGACACTACGTGATGAAAGAGATAATTGTCTGGATCAGTTGGCATCTTATGCAAGTATTTCCTATAAAGAATTAGCGGATGGAATTGTAAAAGTTTACATAGAAGGACAGGATTTTGTATCGGAAGATAAATGCTATGAAATGGGTAAAATGGTAGATAAAGTAACCGATTTTGTAACGCCATACTGGCCATATCTTTCGGATGAAAGTAATGAGAAATACGTAAAAGTATTTGATTTGACAAGAGAAGTATCATCTGAAAACAATACCGATATTGGTGAAATAAAAGCACTTCTTTTTGCAAGAGGTGATCGTATTGCAAACTACACGGATATTGAGGGACTGGATGCAGATGCTTACAATAAAACAACATGGGACCATGTTGCTACCGGCGATTCTGTTATGTTAACAGCAGAGGCAGAGTTGGACAAATTATTCCATAATATTGTAACATCCATTAATGATTTACTTTGTCCGAATATTACAGCAGATGAAGCAGGAATTACAACACCAATGACTGCTACCTATGTAGTAGATGGTGTGACTAAAACGATGACAATTACATCTGATATGTTAGTTTTGGATGCAGAAAATTGTTGTGTTGGTTCAGATGGAGAACTTCCACCACAGGAATTATATACAAGAATTGGTATGGAACGTTACACTACAGTAACAGGTGCAGATGGTAATACCTATTATGTTTATAATGAAGAAGATACTTCTGATGAGACAAAAATGTATACCACAAATGGTGTAACATTAAATGAAAACCTACAGAAGTTAGGTTCCCTGCTACCACATTTAAATCAGGATAAAACAGATGATGCGGAAGCAACTGTAAGCTATTCCTTAGCAGAACAATTAGCTACTATCTGGGATACGAAAAAGATAACTTTAAATCCAAACGATACAGGTAGTTATACATTCGCTGATTATTACTCAGCAATGATTGGAGAAATGGGAACACTAGGAAGTGTCTATGATACGACAGCGACGAGTCTTTCCGGAACCGTGACAGCTGTTGATAATCAGCGGCAGCAGGTAATGGGAGTTTCCTCAGATGAAGAATTAACGAATATGATAAAATTTCAGAATGCATACAATGCAAACAGTCGTTTTATCAATGTAATTAACGAGATGATAGAAATTTTACTGACACAGTTAGGATAAGGAAGAAGAGGTGAGAGAATGCCATCAACATTTTTTGGATTGACAATTGCGTCTTCCGGATTAAGTGCCTATCAGGCAGCGTTGAATACAACAGCAAACAATATTTCGAATGTACAGACAGAAGGATATACCAGACAGGTAACAAACAGGGAAGCATCCGGTGCGTTACGTGTTCATCAAAAATATGGTACAGCAGGAACGGGTGTAACAGTAACTTCTATTACACAGACAAGAAATACCTATTATGATACAAAATACTGGTTCAATCAGTCTTCGCTTGGACTATATGAAGTAAAATTAGGCTATTTGCAACAGATTGAGAATTACTTCATTGATGATGATACAGAGGAAGGATTTTCCACCATATTTAATAAAATGTTTAATGCATTAGATACATTAAAGAATAATGCGGCAGATTCCAGTACCCGTGCACAGTTCATTTCCACTGCACAGAATTTCTGTACATACTTTAATGCTGTTTCTATTGGAATGAGCCAGATTCAGGACGACTGTAATCAGGAAATCAAGTCAACAGTCGATAATATAAATTCGATTTCAGAAAAAATTGCATTACTGAATAAACAGATTAATGTAATTGAAGTACAGGGCGGATATGCAAACGAACTTCGTGATCAGAGAGCACTTTTGATTGATGAACTTTCTGCCATTGTTCCGGTTACAGTATCCGAGGTTCCGGTTACCAATTCGAACGACCCGGATATGAAGACAGGAGCAAATTATTATACGGTAAAAATTAATGGCGAGACATTAGTCAGCACCTATGAATATGAGACATTAACTTGTACCGCAAGAGAAAATAAAATCAACCAGTCGGATAACGATGGACTCTATGAGATTTACTGGACTTCTACCGGAAATAAATTTAATGTAACAAGCTCTTCTATGTCAGGTACTTTGAAAGGACTTTTTGAAATCCGGGATGGTAACAATGAAGAGAATTTCCGGGGAACAGTTACAGCGACAACGACATCGGCTGTGAATGGTACCAAAATTACAGTAACGAATCCTTCTATTACGAATATTAATGCGATTTCCATGGCAGAAGAAGGAGTTCTTACCATTAGTAATATTGATTATAACTATAAAGACTTTACTTTTGAAACGGACGCAGATGGTAATATCGTATCTTATACGTTTACTTTAGAAGATACATTGACAGAAGCAGAAGTTGCGAAGATGAATGGAAGACAGGCATCTGTTGGAACATCAATTGATACGATGGGTATTCCATATTATATGTCACAGATGAATGAATTTTTACGTTCCTTCTGTTCGATGTTTAATGATATTTTATTAAACGGAGAAGATTTGAATGGTTTAGAGACGGATTACTATTCATTCTTTACTTGTGAAAACAATCAGGGAACAGAATATGTTTATGGTAGTACGGATAGCTACAATGGACGTACCGATTTAAATACGACAGCGCAGAGTTATTATAAGCTTACAGCCGGAAATATTATAGTGTCAAATACCTGCCGAAAAGATCCTACGAAACTTGCAACTACAACGAATATTGACAATGGTGTGGATGCATATGATTTGATAGAGGAACTTGCGAAATTGAAAAGTGATACCGTTGTATTCCGAAATGGTTACGCAGATGATTTCCTTTCTTGTATTTACTCCGATATCTCGGTGGATGCACAGGAATGTCAGATTTTTTATAGTAACTATAGTAATATTGCAAGCACGATTGATACTTATCGAACATCTATTGCTGGAGTTGACCAGGATGAAGAAGCACTTGATCTTGTAAAATTTCAGAATGCTTATAATCTTTCTTCGAAAATGGTGTCTGTTTTAGCAGAAGTTTATGACAAACTGATTCAGGAAACCGGTGTATAAAAGGAGGAAATTTAGATGCGTGTTACAAATAATATGATGTTGGGAAAGACAATAGGCAACATCAATTCTAATAAATCAAATTTGAATTATTTGAATAATCAGATGACAACACAGAAAAAAATTTCACGTCCGTCCGAGGATCCGGTTGTAGCAATTCGTGCACTTCGTTTGCGAAGCAGCCTGAGTGAAATTGATCAGTATTATGATAACAATATTCCAGATGCGGAATCCTGGTTAGAAGTTACAGAAACAGCATTAAAGAATATGAATAAAATATTGACGGATATCAGAAGTGAGTGCGTCAGTGGAGCAAATGATTCCTTAACAGCAGACGATAGAAGTACTATTTATAAGCAGCTTCAGGCATTAAGAGAACAGATATATTCAGAAGGTAACAGTGATTATGCGGGAAGAACCGTATTTACCGGATATCGTACCAACAGTACACTTACCTTCATGGAAAATAAAGAAGATGTGACTTATACAATTAATCAGCCATTTTCTTATGAAGATATTGAAGAATATCGTTATTATTCAGGGGAAGTTACCATTCCAACAAATGCAGCAGAATTAGCTGCCACGGTTGCAGATGACATACCGCAGACAGATGTAACTACATTTGATAGAATTCGTCTCTCTTATGATGAAATTTCCGGAGGACTGACAGATGCAGATGGTAATGCATTGGCAAGTCCGGCAACATTATCTTATAAACAGTCTGACGGAACGAATGTAAATTATAATGTTACCGTCTATGAGACAAGAGAAGAATGGGAAGCAGCCAGTGCGACAGCAACAGGAAATACAAATGGGGATGCGTTATATATTGAAGCAGGAGAAGCTGTTTTTATTAAAGAAACCGGTGAACTCGTGCTGAGCCAGGATTTGTCTTCTGCGATGAAAGGAAGCTATGCAAGCCTGGATCTTACTTATACAAAGACAGGATTTAATAACGGAGAACCTCGTCCGGAATACTATTTTAACTGCACCTACCGTTCAACAGATGGAACGACAACTGATTATAGAAAATATGAATTAAATGATGATGGTACCTATAAACTTGATGCAAAAGGGCAGAGAATAGAAGTTAATCAGGATATTAATTATATTATTGCAACCAATCAGACGTTGACCGTAAATACAAATGCTTCCGATGTTTTTGATGCAAACATTGGACGTGATGTGGATGAACTTTTAAATGCAGTAGAAAAAGCAATTGCGGCAAACGATAAAGTGAGCGAGATTAAATCCATGATGGCGGAAGAACAGTATTCAGATGATGAATCGCAGGCAAATCTCCAGCTTTGGTTGGATGCAGCACAAAGAGAAGCAGATTATGCAGACGATAATATGCAGAAATTATATGACAAGTATATTGGAAAATTTGATGGCTATATGGCTCAGGTGAATTTGGCGCTTACTAATAACGGATGTAAAGGTGACCGACTTGATTTGACTAAGAACCGTGTAGAAAATCAGCAGACAACGTTAGAAGAATTAAAATCCACAAATGAGGATCGAGAACTTTCTGATATAATTATTGATTATACGGCTGCTTATTCCGCATATGATGCATCTCTTCAGGCGGCAAGTTATCTGAATAAGACAACGTTGTTGAATTATATTTAAGAAAAAGAACGGTAAGAATAAGAAGAGAGCGAGAACATCGCTCTCTCTTTCGCTAATCATAAAACAAGATAGGATAGGGAAAGGATAGGGCAAGAAGATGAAAGCAAATACCAGATTGTTTGGGGAGATTGACATTGAAGAGGAAAAAATCATTACTTTAGAAAGTGGAATGATAGGTTTTCCGGACATGCAGAAATTTGCATTGATTTTTGATGACGAAAAAGGCGAGGAAGCAAAAGTGATGTGGTTGCAGTCTATGGATGATCCTCAGGTTGCATTCCCGGTAATGAGACCGGAAATTGTAATGCCGGAATATAATCCGACAGTAAATGATGAAGTATTAGAACCATTGGGAAAAATGGATGAAGAAAATCTTTTTGTAGTTGTAACGGTAACTGCGGTATCAGACGTAAAAAAGAATTCTGTTAACTTAAAGGCTCCGATTATTATTAACACAGAGACAAAAAAAGGGTGTCAGATAATTGTAGAAGATGATTATCCCGTAAAGTATAATATCTATCAGGCGTTAAAAGACAAAAAAGAGAAAGCGGGGGAATAGAAGAATGCTGGCATTAACAAGAAAAAAAGGCGAATCACTGGTTATTAATAATAATATCGAAATTACAGTGTTAGAAATTCGTGGAGATCAGATTAAAATTGGAATTACAGCACCAAAAGAAGTTCCAATTTATCGAAAAGAAGTATACCTTCAGATTCAGGAAGAAAACAAGGCAGCAGGTAGTGCGGCAGATATAGAAGCTCTTAAGAACTTACTTTAAAAAATCGTGAAAAGGAAACTTAGAGAATCAGGTTAATAAAAAGAGAAATAATCCGATATATAACATAGAAAACGTAATCAATGGTATCACATGGAGGTGGTAGAGATGGAAATCGAAAAGCTGAAAAGCAGTGGAACAGTGTCGTATCAGGGAAGTGCGGCAGGCGTATCCACAAAATCTGTGGCAGAAACAGGTTCAAGCACAATGTCACAAGATAGCAAAGCGGAGAGTCAGAGTGTTGAAAGCTTCAATGCTTCAGAAGAAAACAAGCAGACAGCACAGAGTTCACAGTTAAAAAGTGCGGTAAATGAAATCAATCGCCAGATGAAGAATTCAGAGGCGATTTTTGGAATTCATGAAAAAACAAATCGTGTCACAATTAAAATCGTTGACAAATCTACAAAAGAGGTTCTGAAAGAATACCCACCGGAGGAGACACTTGATATGATAGCGAAGGTATGGGAGATTGCCGGAATCTTGGTAGATGAGAAACGTTAAGTAGTAGGAAAGGAAAGGTAATCATATGGCAATTCGTATTACAGGGTTGAACTCAGGATTAGATACAGAAAGTATTATTTCTGCATTAGTATCCTCATATAATTACAAAACCAACAAGTATAGAAAGGCACAGACAAAACTTTCATGGAAACAGGATGCATGGAAATCTTTGAACACAAAGATTTATAGTCTGTATACGAGTGTTGGTAATTACAGATTTAGTTCTGCCTATAATTTGAAATCAGCAACATCATCTGACAGTACAAAAGTTTCCGTTTCAGCAAGTTCATCTGCTGTAAACGGTTCTTATAGTGTGCAGGTGACAAGCCTTGCAAAAGCAGGTTATTTAACAGGAGCAAAGTTAGGAAGTAGCACAACGACAAGTACCACTTTAGCAGAACTGGGTTATACAGGTGGTGATGGTTCCATCACATTGACAATGGGAGATGGAACTACAAAGTCAATATCTGTAAGTCAGGGAACAACCGTAAATAGTTTTATTAATTCGTTAAAAGATGCAGGCGTCAGCGCAAATTATGATGAAGCGAACAAGCGTATTTATGTAAGTTCAAAATCTACAGGTGCGGATAACGACTTCACGTTAACAGGAGCAAATGTAGATGGAGCAAGTGCACTTACAAAATTAGGATTAAATGTAAGTTCAGATGCAACAACTGCAACTTATACATCTTATACGCAGTACATTACGGGCGGAGATGCTTCCAGCAGTGCTATTTCTGCAAATGTTATTGCTGCCGTTAATGATTACAATGCAGCAAAAGAAGCATATGATACAGCAAGTGCGCAAAATAGTAACTTATCAGCAGCATATTCGTATGCAACGGCATACTCTGCTATGCAGGAAGTATTGGAAAGTACAGGTTTATCATCAGATGAACAGGAGAATTTGGTAAAATTATTATCAATGACAGCCACAGAAAGAGTTAATTCTGTCATGGATGCAGATGGTAATGTTTATACAAAGAGCGCAACGGATGAAGACGGTAATACGGTATATGCATATACGGATGCAGATGGTAACAAGAGCTATATTACGGGTGTGGTAAGTTATACAGACGGAACAAATACTTATACTTTGAATGATGATAAAACTTACACAGATGAATTAGGCAATGTATATACCAAAACAACAGAGAAAGATGCAGATGGTAATTATTATTATGCGACAGCAGATGGTAGTTCCAAAGTTGTTATTACAAGTGAGACAACTTATTATGCTACAACAGCAACAGAAGAAGGCGCGGGAACAGATGACGCGAAGATGGTTTATAGCAAGGGTGCAGAAATTTCCGGCGCTTCAAAAGCATCTGATGTATTGACTTCATTAAAGGAAGCATCTGGTTTGACATCTGAGCAGATTACGAAATTAACAAGTAATATTTCAACTGTTCATACATATGAGACAACAAAGGATTCCTTAGATGATTCAGATGCATACAGTAGAGCATCTATTATGGCGTCAGTCAAGGATGCTTATGAGAATGGTTATGCTGGTGCAAGTGGAGCAGATGCTGTAACTGCATTGACGAATACCTATGCATCTGTTATGAGTGCAAATACAACTGCAATGGAAACAGCAGAAACAACGATGGAAAAGTATAGCAATGTTAGTGGTTTAGATGTAACCGATGCAGATGCAATGGATGCATTTGTTGCACAGGTGCAGGCTGCCAACGACATTCTCTCTTCTACCGATTATAATACTGACGCTAAGAAAATAGATGGTCAGGATGCGACTATTTATGTGAATGGAATTAAATATACGGGAACCTCAAATGCATTTACAATCAATGGTTTAACCATTACTGCAAATGCAATTACGAGTGAAACCTATGATGCAACAGAAGCAACTGCAATAACTGCGACAGTAAATACTGATACACAGGGAATTTATGATAAGATAAAAGATTTTCTGACCCAGTATAATGCGTTAATCAATGAAATGAATTCTCTTTATAATGCAGAAAGTGCGAAGGGATATGAACCATTAACCGATGAAGAAAAAGATGCAATGTCTGACACTGAAATCGAAAAATGGGAGGAAAAGATTAAAGCATCATTACTTCGTCGTGATGATACATTACAGAGTTTAATTTCATCTATGACATCTGCAATGTCAAAGGCAGTTGAAATTAATGGTAAAAATTATTACTTGTCTTCTTTTGGTATTCAGACGTTAGGATATTTGAACGCTGCAGAAAATGAAGAGTATGCATATCATATTGATGGAGATGAAGATGACGCTGCAACATCTGGAAACACAGATAAATTAATGGCTGCAATTACGAATGATCCGGATACACTCGTTGAATTTATGCAGGGATTGGCATCTAATTTGTATGAAGCGGTTGATAAGAAAATGAAATCCACTACGTTAAGCAGTGTTTATACCGTATACAATGATAAAGAAATGGCATCAGAATATAGTGACTATACAGATTTGATTTCAAAATGGGAAGATAAACTTACTGCGAAAGAGGATTATTATTATTCTAAATTCTCTGCAATGGAGACTGCGTTAGCAAAATTGAACGCATCCTCTTCTTCACTTTCTGGATTATTAGGATCGTAAGCTAAGGTTTAAAAAACTACAAATACACGGAGGTTATAGATGTTAGCAAACAAAGGATACGCAGCATATGCAAATAATAAGGTAATGACAGCAACACCAGCTGAGTTAACATTAATGTTATATGATGGTGCAATTAAGTTTTGTAATCTGGCGATTGCAGCTGTGGAAGAAAATGATGTGGAAAAGGCACATATCAATATTGTAAAAGTGGAACATATTGTGCAGGAATTTCAGTCCACATTAAATCACAAGTATGCGGTTGCAGAGGATTTCAACAATGTCTATAGTTATATTTTGCAACGATTGACAGAGGCTAATATAAAAAAAGATAAAGAGATACTTGAAGAGGTGTTAAAACATCTGCGTACCATGCGTGATACCTGGAAAGAGGTCATGCGTACAGCGAATCAGAAATAACCTGATAAAGGAGACAACATGGAAAAAAACCCATATATTCCGGTATTGATACAAAGTCTGGAAAAGAAAAACGAGATTCTTGATGTCATTATGATGCTTAATAAGCGACAGAAAGAAGAATTGGAGAATCCAAATTTAGATCCGGATGACTTTGACAAGACGGTAGAAGAAAAAGCAGCATTAATTGATGAATTAAATCAATTAGATGATGGATTTCAAGAAGTTTTTCAGAAAGTAAAAGAGGATTTAGAACAGCATAAAGAACAATATGCCGGTGAAATCAAAACGATGCAGGAATTAATCCGCAGGTTAACAGAAAAGAGTGCAAGTATTCAGGCTCAAGAACTGCGGAATAAGGGTATGATGACACAGAAATTTGCATCTATTCGTAAACAGGTACGTGAAGTGCGTACCAGTCAAAAAGTGGTCAATCAATATTATAAGAATATGATGAAGACAAACTATATTGATCCACAGTTTACGGATAATAAAAAGTAACCTTGAACGTGAAAATCAAGGAATTACCAGTTGTTAGAAAAAAAGAAAAAATTTTTCTTTTTTCTCTAAAGTATCGAGACGATTGTCCGATATATATATCAAGTAAACAGAGTGTTACTTGGTGACTGAAATTTGAATGAAGCGTACGGTCAGGAAGATGGAAGTCACAGCACAAATTAATTATTGCAGCATGGAAGCTGCATCGAATTCAAGGAGGAAATATATTATGGTAGTACAGCACAATCTTACAGCGATGAACGCTAATCGTCAGTTAGGAATCACAACATCAGCTCAGGCTAAATCATCTGAGAAATTATCTTCTGGTTACAGAATCAACCGTGCAGGTGATGACGCTGCTGGATTAACAATTTCTGAGAAAATGAGAAGCCAGATCCGTGGATTAAACAAAGCTTCTTCTAACGCACAGGATGGTGTATCTTTAATCCAGGTTGCTGAAGGTGCATTAAATGAAACACATTCTATCTTACAGCGTATGAACGAGTTAGCTACTCAGGCAGCTAACGATACAAATACAACTGCTGATAGAACAGCTGTTCAGAAAGAAATTGACCAGTTACAGTCTGAAATCACAAGAATTTCTTCTACAACACAGTTCAACACAATGAACTTGTTAGATGGAGATTTCACAGGAAAGAACCTTCAGGTTGGTTCTCTTTGTGGACAGACAATCACAATTTCTATTTCTGCAATGGATGCACAGTCATTAGGTGTTGACTCTCTGAAAGTAAGTACTTTTAGTGATGCTGGTTCAGCAATGTGCTCTATCCAGGCAGCTATTAGTAAAGTATCTGCACAGAGATCTAGCCTTGGTGCTATCCAGAATCGTCTGGAGCATACAATTGCTAACTTGGACAACATCGCTGAGAATACACAGTCTGCTGAATCACAGTTACGTGATACAGATATGGCTGAAGAAATGGTTGAATACAGCAAGAACAATATCCTTGCTCAGGCAGGACAGTCTATGCTTGCTCAGGCTAACCAGTCTACTCAGGGTGTATTATCCTTATTACAGTAATTTAACTGAATATAAAACCGGCAGTTCGCTGCCGGTTTTATTTATTTAAAGAAAAGTTAATTTATATGAGAGTCCATCAGATGGATGAATTCTCATATGGATTAAAGAAGAAAAGAGGAAAATTATGAATCAAATAAAGGCAGAGAGTATTAAGGAAAATGCAATATTATTTTATCGAAATGAAGAAAAAGCGGCATATCAGATGGTGAATGAATTATTACCTGGGATTAATCAGACATTGCAGGAATTATTAGGAATGATAGTAGGGGAAAAAGAAAATGAAGAGTTGCAGAACTATATTTTAAATACATTGACAGAGTTTGTTCAAGCTTATAAAATGAACGATAATCTTGCATTGGCGGATTTGCTGTATTATGCGGTCTCGGAAGAAGTGGAATTATATTGTAAATTGAAGGCACAGGGGGTATAGTATGGACATCTGGGAAAGAAATCTGGTGGCATTAAAGAAGCTAGGGGATGGATTGGTAGAGAAATGTCAGGAAGTAAGAAAGACAGAGATTTTACATTCGAGCGTAGAACAGGCAGAGACACAGGAAAAAATTATTTGCCAGAGACGAGAAGATAGAGTATGGAGGTTGAATAGTATTTATAATCCGGGACTAGCCTCTGAACTATATGCACAGCGTTATAAAAATGTTCCGGATTTTTCTGTTTTTTGCATCTTTGGATTTTCAGACGGTCGTGTAATCACAGAACTCTTGAAGGAATGGAACGAGACACAGACAATCATTATCTATGAACCGGATTTGGAGACCTTTTTGTTGGCAATGGAATATTTTCCACTTCAAGAGATATTTGAGAGGAAGAATTTGTTTCTTTCAGTTCGAGGGCTGAATGAAGATGATTTACAGAAAAGTTTAGAAGCTGTTGTAACTTATCAAAATCATCTCTTGATGAATCAATGTATCCTGCCAAATTATGATGTGCTATATACAGAGGAATGTCAAAAATTCATGGATTACATGATTTATTATTCGAAGATGAAGGTATTTGTAAAAAATACAGAAATAGATTTTGCAAAACGTATTGGAGATAATATATTAGAGAACATTCCGTATTTGCTAAAAGAAAGTTCTATAGATGATTTGAAAAAAAGTTTTGAACAGTATGATCTTACTGACATACCAGCTGTTATTGTGTCAGCAGGTCCTTCGTTAGATAAGAATATTCATGAACTTAAAGAGATAGGAGGAAGGGCCTTTGTTATTGGGGTGGATTCTGCCTTAAAAGCATTAATAAGGGAAGAAATACCAATTCATATTGCTGTTAGTGTAGATCCAAGAAAGAATCCGGATGTATTCGAGGATGAAAGAATCAACCAACTTCCTTTTGTTGTATCCATGTATTCCTTGCCTCTTATTGCAAAGAAGAATAAGAATCGACTGTTTTTTGAAGGTGGAGTTGGATTTGGAGCATTTGAGAATTTAATAGAACAGAAAACGGGAAAAGAGATATCAGATCTTAGAACGGGGGGGTCAGTAGCAACGGATGCTTTTTCCCTTGCGCTAATGCTTGGATTCAAGAAGATAATCATGATGGGGCAAGATCTTGCATTCACAGGTGGAAAAGGACATGTAAGTGGATTTGAAAAATCGGCTGAGGCAGATGCGGCGCATGTGGAAAACCGTGAGAAAGTAGAAGTAGAGGCATATGGCGGCGGAAGAGTATTAACAGATCTACAGATGGATTCCTATCGCCAATGGTTTGAAATGAGAATTAAAGAAAGAAGAGATGAGATAACAGTTTATAACGCCACGGAAGGTGGTGCACGAATTGAAGGTACCATCGAAATTCCATTACATGAGATATTAAAGAAATGCGAGAAAGAATTAGAATTCCATAAAATGGTAGAGCGTGCACCAAAGTTATTTAGTGAGGAAAAAGAAGAAGAGATAAAAACGGAATTGTGCAAAATACCAGAAATATTTGAAGAAATAAAACAACATCTCGAAAAAGGAATTCAGGCATATGAGAGAATGCTGGAGTTGGAAAAATTGAAAAAACAAAATACCAAGGAATACAAAGAGGCGTTAGAGACCGTGGCAGAAGTAAATGCATTTGGAAAAAATAATGCGTGGATGAAGTTGTCAGAGATGTATGCAAAGAGTAAGGAATATGAAGCTACAGAAGACATCTTCTTGGCAGAGGAACTTTCGGTGGGAGAGATTGCAGAAAGAGGAAAAAAACTGTTAGAAGCATATGTAGAAGGAATTGTCCTGTGTCAGAAACAGATAGAAGATATTTTATTACCAAATATTTAAAAGCCGGGAGAAAAGAATGGAACAACTAAAAGAATTAAAAGAACTAAAAGAACAATATGAAGGTGTCATTGCATTACTAAAAGATTTAAAACATAAAATAGAAAATGGAAGAATCAGATTCCAGGATTTGGGAGAGGAGCTGATTTATGATATTCTGGTAGATGAATATCAGGAGAAAGCTCTGGCACAGGCATTTTGCGCACATTATAAGGAAGTTGCAGTAATGAATCGGAGAGAAGCAGAGAGCAGTTTCATAGAACTTATGATTCAACTTATGGAGATCCGTAAGAAAGCTGCCGAGAAAGAAGAACAGAGATTGCTGGAATCGTTAAAAGCAAAGCAAGAGAAAATAGTGCCGAAGTTTACGATGGATGAAGATGGAGCAAAGCACCTTCAACTTGATACAAGAGAAATATTTCTGCAGGAAAATACGGCACTTGAGAAAGTAGAATACAAACGATTAGATATTGTAATTAAATATCTTGCGATAGAGCAGTATTTTGGAAGAAATGATTACGGATTTGAATTGTATAAGAAACTACAAGGGGCAAGACAAAAAATAATGAAGGGGGTTGAAAATAGTTATTCTGAAACAAGTTTAGAAGTGTTTCGAGATTTGATTCAATCCGTGGAAAAAAATGGTTATCAGGAGGATTCGGAAATTGTTTGTGATAACAGGCTTTTTCTGATGGATGGAGCACATCGGATGGCACTTGCTTTATATTTTGGAATTCCAAAGATGAAAGTGAAAGTAATTGCTAAAAGTGTCGAAATCCTTCCGTTTGATTTAAACTATTTAAGAGAAAGCGGCTTCACAGAGGAAGAATTGAGCATTGTTCAAAGAAAGGCAGAAGAACTGATTTATAAAAATGCTGTTTCGATTTCGTGCATTTTATGGCCTCCGGTCAGTCAATACTTTGACCAAATTACAGGGGAGATTGCAACAGGCTGTAAAGTAAAAAGCTGGAAAGATTATACCTACTCTGATGAGACATTTGCCAGAGTGGTAAAGGGTGTTTATCATGTGGACGATATTGCGGACTGGAAGATAGATAAAAAAATACAAGCGATGCAGCAATGTGCGGAAAAAAAAGTGCGTGTTTTGGAACTGGAAATTTTGGCACCATTTTTCCGACTGAAGGACTTGAATGCAAATTCAATATCTACCGTAGGGGAACGGTTAAAGAGCATTGTAAGAGAGCGATATAGAAACCTTGTGGATAATTATATCTATGATATTATTATTCATACAGGTGATAACTATATGCAGAGCGAGTACATGAAAAAGTTGTTTGAACAGCCGTTTTCCATGAAAGAATATCTGCAAGAAATACAGAGTAAGAACTACTTTTTGATAAAACACGATGCGCCATATATGACAAAGGACTTCCCGGAGAGTTACCCATTTTCCAAGGATATTGATCTTATCGTAGAGGAAGCAGATTATGAAAAACTGCTAGAAGTTACAGAGAAGTTTTTGGATAAAGCAGTATCCGGCTATGAGATAAGAACCATTCAAAAAGAAAAAGGGATATTATATCGAATAGAGTTGAATGGATACTTAATTGTTCAGTTAGATATAGCAACAGGAATAGAACGGATTTCACAAGATTTTTGGAGAGAAGCATTAGAGTGCAAGGAGCAGGAGGGCATTTACTATGTGCCAAGAACAGAGGATGAAATCTGTATCAGGGTAAATGAATTGATTGGTAATCCTAAAAAAGTACATCACATTGCGTATTTAAAAAAGCATAAAGACAAAATAGTATCAGATAAAATTAAGGATGTACTGTTATGTGAGGAGCAAGATGTAAATCATATTCTTGACACAATTATTTAAAAGCGAGTTCAAGCATTGTGAGCAAACGGATGGTATAGGTATGGAATTGTGTTATTTTTTGATATGCATTTTCTGCAATCTCACGGCAGATGGCAGGATGTTCTAAGTAATATGCACACAAATCTATAAGTTCCTCTTTAGAAGAATAAAGAATGATATCTTCGCCGGGTATGAAATGTTCCGGAATTTCAGATTGATAATTTGAAATTAGAAAACCATGGCAGCCTAAGACGTCCCAGATGCGTAAAGGAATCGCACTGCGGATAGCTTTGGCTGTCATATTTAAATTAATGGTACTATTAGCGAAGACCAGGGGCATTTCCGTATGAGTCTTAACACGCCCACGACAAGAAACAGGCAAAGTAGATGCCTGGCTGCCGGAGTAAAGAGATACCGAAAATTTATTTCCGAGTGCAGTCAATAAGTCAATGCGTTCCATTTCCGTAATTTTTGCAGCGAGGTACATCTGACAGAAAGCTGCCTTTGTGTTTTTACGGGAGGCCTCCGGAAATTGATAAAAGGACGGTGTTTCTGAAACTACATGTTTGATAAGATTGTCAGATATGACTTCTTCTAGAAAAAAATAGCCATAGACTTTTTCTTGTGCATGCATGAGACCTTCAACATATCCTTTTTCATAAGAATCAGAGAAAACGAGCTCGTTGAAAGGACATTTTTCGGAATAAAGGGAACCAATAAAAGAGATATCCGAAGAAAAATGTTCTTTTTGTGCAGAGGAAGCAGCAGAAAGTACTTTATCCCAACGGCTGACATTAGTAGCCAGAGGCAGATGAAAGATACCATCCGGATTATAAGGTGAAAATTCTTCATACAGTGCACGGTCAAACAAAAAGATGCGGTTGCAGGAATTGCAAATCGAATTAGAGTAAAGTTCCATAACAGGACTGTCTACAATCAGTGATAGGTAGGTCAGTTTATAAATATTGCATATTTCTGAAATCGTAGGGAAAAAGTTAATCGTAAAGACAAAAGAATAATTCTTTTTTTCCACAGCCTGCTGAATAAGTGAAATCTGTTCTTTTCCAGTCAGTTCTTTATTTGTCATTTCTTCTGTAATGGTATCCACTGTAAAACCAAGTTCTTCAAATCCTTCTATAATATCCGGTTCACAGATGCTTCCATAGCGGTATAAAAGTAAGTTCATTTTACATTCTCCAGTTCCATATTAAGACGTTTATATCTAATATTATATCGGAAAAAAGCCGATATAACTTAATATATGAGAGGAAAATGGGAGAAGATGAAAAAGAAGGTCAGCATAGTAGTACCCTGTTATATGTTAAAGCAAGAATGGCTTGAAAGATTATTTACATCCATTTTAAACCAGACTATAGGTTTTGAGTGTTTAGAAGTAATCTTTGTCGTTGATGCATCGGAAGATGATACATTTGAACGCTTACAAGAATTAGAAAAGAAATTTGAAGAAAATATTTTAATTATAAATTGTGAAGACAAAGTAGGCCCGGGTGGAGCGAGAAGCCTGGGCATTCAGTATGCCAGTGGAGACTACATTTCGTTTTTAGATCAGGACGATTGGATTGAGGAAGAAATGTATCGCCATATGTATGAAAAAGCAGTCGAGTACGATTGCGATGTGGTGGAAAGCTATAATACAAGAGAGCGGAAAGTAAAGAAAAATCAAGAATTAAGAACCGGACAGGAGGATGCTTTTTATCGGTTAGATACGGTGGAACAGAGGAAAAAATTCTTCTTAAAAGATTGTCCGGAGAGAAGAAAATATTGGGCGAAAATTTACCGCAGAACATTTTTGTTGGATAACCAGATATTTTTTCCAAAAGATGTGAAGTATGATGATAATTATTTTAAGGGAATGGTTTTCTATCATGCGAAGCGTATTTATGTGCTGGAAGAATATCTGTATCATTGGATGATTAATGATGACTCAATCAGTATGAAAAGTGAGATGAGCTTTCACTTGGATCGAATGAAGGTAGAACTCTTGAAGTTAGAGGAATACAAAAAACGTGGACTGTTGGAACAATATAAGGATGAGATGGAATATATTTTTCTGGAACAGTTCTATGCAAATACGTTAAATACAATTTGGACTAGAAATGGTGGAATGACACTTGATTTATTTAACTACATATGCAAAGAAGTAAAAAACCGTTTTTCGGAATATAAGAAAAATCCCTACATCACGACACGCAATCCAGTATGGGCAATGGGGGCATGGATTGAAAATGCATTGAAGGGAATTGCACAGGTGAGAGGAAAAGCGGTTGAGGTGCCGGAAGCGATTTTAAAGAGAATTGCACCATGGAGTTTTCTTGATTTAATTGAGCAGGAGATAACACAAGAAGAATTAAATTGGTATAGTAGTATCTATGTTGCTTTTGATAAGGTGGCAGCATGGATTGATTACAAAAAACTATAGGAAGAAGGGGCATCTATGGCAGACTTTATCTGGTTACAGAATGGAAAACAGAAGAAAATTCCAACGGAATTAGCAACGTTACTAAAAACAAAAAATCGAGGAAATGTGGTATGCTTGACAAGTGAGCCAGAAGAAGATGGAGAACTTTTGACCATGGAGCAAATTCTTTTAGATGAGCGGTATGTACAGAGAGGTTTGCTGATTGAGAAAACATTGTATGCCAAAATAGGGGGAAAAAATAACCGTCTTGAGGCAAAATGGGAGTATGAACTTGCAATCAGGGCTGCAAAAGAGTCTGAAACTGTCCGATTGTTTTATGAGGAGATTGAAACTGGAAGCGAAGAAAGTTTCAAAGCCACTGACGTGGGAGACGTAGATGGAAAACTAGAAGAATGGAAAGCAGAATTTAAGGCAGATGCCTATATCATAGGACGATACAGCGGAGAATTAAAAGAAATACAAGTATTAGAGGCTATATTACAGGAGATGGTATTGGAAATCATGAAATTCCAGAAACCGGAGGAAATGCAGAGTTTTTTGGAAGACATGCTCCAGCATGGGAGACAATATCAGTATTTGTATGAGGAAACCCAACCGATTATGATTTTTTTGGGACCAACATATTGCTACAACATTTTGAATGTTTTTGCAGAACAGTTAGGGAAAGCACTGGAAGAACAAGGGCAGTGTATTGAGTATTATGATGTGGAAAAGGAAGATGTCAACGGATTGGCAAGACTGGTAAATCAATCCTATAAGGCCCTTATAGGATTTCAGACCTGGATTATGTCAGTGGAGAGAAAAGAAGGAAACTTCTTTGATTTGATTCAAGGGCCCAAATATAATTTTTACGTAGATCATCCAATCTGGCTGGCAGAACAGTTAAAAAGTGTACCAAAAGATTTTTCAATACTGACGCATGACAGAAACTATAAAAAATTTGTGGAGCACTATTTTAAAAATGTGAAAAAAACCTGTTTACTGCCACCGGGAGGAAGAACATCTGCAGGCGATATCTGGGAAAAGGAACGAGAATATGGAATTGTCTTTTTGGGAACTTATGGTGATTATCGAAAAAAACTGGAAGTCATCCGTGCTTGCGTGCCAAAGATACGGCACTTGGCTGCAAAATATCTTTTTTTCATGACAAAAAATACAAACCTAACTGCAGAAGAGGCATTAAAAAAGGCTTTAGCGTATTATGATATTTGTTTATCAGAACAGGATTTTTTAGAGCTTTTTGGGGAAATGAAAGCGGTCATTCAGTGTGTGATGTACTATTACCGGGAGCGGGTAGTGCGTACGATTCTGGAAGCAGGATTAGAACTGCATGTGTATGGAGATTCTTGGAAAGAAAGTCCTTTTTGGGGAAACAAAAAGCTGGTTTGTCATGAAGCAGTGGAGGCAGAGGAAGCGTTAGAAGTGTTGCAAAGCGCTAAGATATCTTTAAATGTCATGGCATGGCATAAAGATGGTTTTACGGAACGGATTGCAGACAGCATGTTAGCTGGGGCGGTAGTAGTAAGTGATCGAAGTACACAGTTAGAAGAGGAATACAATGAGGAATGTAAATTGTTTTCTTTGGAACAATTAGAATATCTTCCTGTAATTATAAGAGAACTTTTGGAATGGGAAGAAGAGAGAACGAGGATTGCGAAAAAGGCATATCAAAAAGCAAGCAAATGCGCAACATGGGAGAAGAGGGCAGAGCAGTTACTTGCGTTGATAGAAGAGGAGAGGAAAGAAATTGGATAAAAAGCGAATTGTTTTGTGGGGAAGTTTTCAGGCATATGAAGAATATCGTCCTCAGCTGATGCTAGAAGAGTTAAAGGGGAATATTGAGATAGTTGCCGTTATGTTTTTAGATGAGATGGTTGTTGGAAAAGTAGATGGATATGAAGTAATTATAGTTGAAAAACTTCCTCAACTAAAATTTGATTATTTGATGGGATTTGAGGATGAATTGGCAGAGGATATGATTAAGATTTTGAATATGATTGGAATTGGCAGGGAAAAATTTCTGTCAGCCAGAATTTTGAAATTGCCTAATTTTGACTTTCAATTATACCAGAAGGTGAGGGAAGCAAAAGTTACAATTGTTTCAGATAACTGCTGGGGAGGAATGACCTATCATTCCCTTGATTTACCGTTTTTATCGCCTTTTATTAATATGTTTACAAAAAAAGGTGATTTTCCTAGACTAGCAAAAAATTTAAATTCATATTTAGAACTTCCACTTACATATGTAGGAACTGCTATTGATGGAAATAAAGGAAATGAGTATCCGGTTTGCAGATTGGGAGATGTGGAGATTCATTGCAACCATTATGAAAACTATGAGCAGGCAAAAACGATATGGGATAGTAGAAAAAAAAGAATGAACTGGGAAAATATATTTGTAAAAATGCTAATTGAAGACGAAAAAGATTTGGAAGAATTTTTAGCAATCCCGTATCGGAAGATTGGGTTTTCCAAAATACCAACAGACGAAAATGAGGTGTTAGACTGCTCAAAAGTCGTTGCATCTGGATACTTAGGACAGAAATATCAGGGACGTTTTTGGGAATATGTAAACTGGCAGGCAAGAGTTGACCGGGTTGATTTGAAACAATACGAAGTAATGAAACTTTTACTTGGAGAAGAACCATACAGACGGGCGGAATAGAAAAAGAAAGGGATATGTAAACGGATGAAACTTTTATTTTATCAGTGGCATTCTTTTATGAATAAAGGAGTGGAGAGAGCTTTAAAACAATTAGATATAGAGTACGACGTATTATTTTTTCAGCAGACGGACTGGGAAAAAGATACAGGATTAAAAAAAATGTTGGAACAGAAATTGGAAAAGCAATCATATGCAGCAGTTTTTTCTGTAAACTTTGCACCAATTGTATCTGAAGTATGTGAAGAAAAACAGATTCCTTATATTTCATGGGTATATGATGCTCCAATTCATATCCGAAATATAGAATCGCTGAAAAATGATGTAAATCAAATTTTTTTCTTTGATCGCGTACAGGCAGAAGGTTATCAAAAATTAGGAATTCATGCTTATCATATGCCATTGGCAGCAGACATTGATACATTTTCGCAAGCGAAGTGGAGCAGGGAATATGAGACGGACATATCCTTAGTGGGGAAGTTGTATCGGACAGAATATAACTACTATTGTTCTCCGTTGCCACGCTATCTGACAGGATATCTTGATGGGATTTTGCAGGCACAGAGTAAGCTATATGGTGGATATTTGCTGACAGATTTATTGGATGAAAAACTGCTGGAACAGATGAATGAGCAATATCAAAAGGCATCGAAAGGGACAGCCGGTATAACAAAGGCGGAGCTGGAATTTATGATGGCATGTGAAATAACAGGAAGAGAACGCTATCTGGCGCTGGCATTATTGGCAAACCATTACAGAGTGGATTTATATTCTACAGATGAAGATGAGAGATTACAGAAGGTATGTCAGAGAGGATATGCAGATTATTATGAGCAAATGCCGCAAATATTTAAATCCAGTAAGATCAATTTAAATATCTCGTTAAAAATTATTCAAAGCGGAATTCCGTTAAGAGTATTCGACGTGCTTGGGTGCGGTGGTTTTTTGCTCACCAATTTCCAGGCAGAAATGCCAGAATATTTTACGATGGGAGAAGATTTTGTTGTCTATGAGAACATGGAGGATTTGTTCGCAAAGGCAGATTTTTATCTGAGGCATGACACAGAACGCAAAAGAATTGCAGAACATGGATTTGAGACAGTAAAGCAGAATTATACTTTTGAAAAACAATTACAAAAGATATTAATGCAGGCAGAAGGAATAAGGGTGTGAAAAAGGATATGGCAAATTAATTTGCCGTATCCTTTATTAGTATGTCTTCTATTAATTCTTTTGCCCTGCAGTCCCAAGTATGATGGGCAAGTGCTTTTTGATAGCCAGAACAAGCAATTTCTTTTTGCATAGAAGAATTATTCAGCAGTTCACGGACAAGTATAGGAAGTTGTTCGAGATGAAGTAAGTCGTAATATATGAGATCCTGCTGATTGATAAAATGCTCTTCAAGGTATGGGTTTCGCTCGGTTAAGCAGACAGAGTGCTGTAACATAATGTTTATGATTCGTTCCGTAATACTGTTTTTATGCCATGACATAATATTTAAAGATAGTTTAGAATCACGCCATACCTGAAGACATTCATCTGTAGTTAAATCATTTTCATGCCAGCAAAAATTTGGATAAGAGCGTAGCTTACTATAACGCCAACTAGAACCGAAAACATCAACTTTGAGATTTGCATCCAGCAGGGATTTTAGGATTTTATCCCGATAGTATCCGGAAATATAAAAAGTATATTTGCGTAATTCAAAATAAAGGGCAAGGAAAGCATTATCATCAAGTTTGATATGATAGAAATTTAACGCCAATGTTAAAGCTTTTTCTGCTGTATAGTCTGGATGTCTGCGCAGGATAAGCCAAAGGCGGTTAACCAGGAAACGTTTGGAACGTTCCATTTTATGTAAGGAATCAAAAATGTTACAGGCATTATTATTATTTGTTCCGATAAAAGAAATATCATACTTACATTCAGAAGGCTCAGGAAGATTGTTTATAATTCCTCCTGGCGGAAAAAAAAGAGCAGGAACATGATAATACTGTTGTGCGAATGTTGCATAGTCCCGGTCTACGGAAAAAATAGTCAGATTTTTAGGGGTATGCTCTAAGTGTTGGCGAAAACGTATCGGATGATCAAAGAGAAAGTTAAATTTTGGTCCGATGATTCGATCATGTAAAAAAGTAACATCATCTATAAGTTTGACAGAAAACATGAAACTTTGTACACCGATTACTGCTTGATATTTTTTATTGACAAAGCGATATGCTTCTGTGAAATCTTCTTTGGACAAGTCAAAAAATTCCACAACCTGATACTGCCTTTGCAAGGCATTGCTCAATTGTTCTGCAAAGACATCTAAAATGTGATAGCAAACATCACATCCTGTATAAATGAGGAACGGCTGGCTACCTAAATAGTAGTAAAGGTAAGTATCATCTTCCTGAAGCATACCGCTTAAAAAGGTGAGAATCTCGTCCTGGCAGCCCAAAGAGTTGGCTGTCTCAAGAATACTGCTGGTAGCCTCATCAAAAATATTCTCTTCCAAAAGGAATTTTTTATAGCGAGATAAGATATAGCAGTCAGTTTTTAATGCGTCTACACTATTTAGGGTATTTTCAGAATCAATCTTAATAAAAGTGGACAAATCCAAGGTGTTAAGATTGGAAGCGTCCAGTGAATCAACAGTAAAATATTGTGAAAGGCGCAACATCAGTTCATAATTCCGCTTGGCCGGAAGTCTGTGATTTAGAAAACTTACTTTTTGAAAACAGATGCGAGGAATGTAAAGGGTACCAAGGACTTTTGTTTCATCCAATAGAATCTCCCGAAAAGAGAGTGTTTGAGAAGAATCATATAGGTCTTGGATAACGTATATAGTAGAATCAGACATTTTGATATTGGACCTCCGTTTTAATTTAGGAAAAAATAATCATTTACAAAAAAATTAAGTAAGTGAATCTTGCTTTAGCATAGATTCATAATCTTTCCAGATTTGATACAATTCATGAAACTCGACATCCGGATTCCAAGGTTTTGGACCAAGAAAATGAATGATGCGGGAAAATTTTTTGACATCATCATAAGTAAATCCATTTTGAATTGCTATCGGAACCGGTAAGTTATATTTATGGAAATCAACAGTTTTTGTTTTTCCACAATGTATGACATTTAAGATATCTTGATCCATGCACTGAAGGACGTTAAGATATTCGAGCAGTTTATCTCGGTACACCTGAAATGTGTAATGTGCACGAATATTGCTCATATTCCAAAGAATAACACCAGCATTAAAGTATGTAAAATCTGTTTCCTTCATTTCTTTAAAATGTTTTCGGTAGTAACTGTTTTTGTAGACACGGTTCATCTTAATATCCTCGCATACAACTAAATCCATTCCCTCAAAATCGGTCAGATAAAATTCCTGAATAGGACCGTTTACAATCGTATCTACGTCGAGGTAGAGAATGCGATCAATGGATTTTGGAAGCAATGTGGATATTAATAATCGAAAATAAGTCTCTTTGGTCCAGGCGTCTGTAGTTGGAAGCCCGGCAAAGATATTCAGGTCAGTTAATGGAACAAGGGAAATAGTCTGCTTCCAGGCACTTGCCAATTTTTGAAATGCAGCATTATCTTCTTCAATTAATTCACAATGCATAATATAAACATGAATATCCACGTTGGCGTTATTAGCAAAAAGAGAATACAACATTACAAGTGATACAGGAACATAGCGTCGGTTTGTTGCAATTACCACATTCATAGTGTAATCTTTTGAGTTTAGTTCGCTACATACGACAGAAACATGACGCAAAGTAGTGCTGTCAGTAGAGTCAAGTGATAAGGCATATTGGAGCAGTTTCAGGCAATCCATGAGATTGCCTACATCATGTAATTGCATGGCAAGAATATTGATTTCTTCTAATAAAAGTTTGTGGTTTGGATATTCGTGTTCCAGTTCCTCAATGCGCTCCATTATGTCAAAGGAAGTCTCAATTTTTTCGGAGGTAATCTTGACTTCTAGTTCACAGATGCGAAGATGATTGTGTTTTACCCATGCCATCAGCATTTGCTCTGATAAAAAGCCATACACACGAGCATGGTACTGATCATAGCCAGAGATATCAATAACCTTTTCTGCTTCTTCGAAAATGGTAAAAAGCCATTCGGCATACTCGCAAAAAAGCTCTCGGGAAGTCATAAATAAATTTCCCATATAATATAGATTTCCATGAATTGCATTCTGATAGTCCAGCAAGTATTCTGGGTAGAGCCTTGCAATAATGGATTCGATCGTTTTTACATCTTCAATATTGTGGCTTGCCTGATACATTTCGTAGTAATTCATACCAGGACAAATAGTTTGATACGGAAGGATGATGTCGTAATCCTTGAAAATGTCGTCGCAGTTGTCGGAGGTAAGCAGCTTTTTCTCATGGTTTAGAAAATAACGTCTGTAGTGACAAAGACCAATATAGTCGGCAGAGCATTCATTTTTCCAGATCCAATAGAGAGCGGTCAGTTCTCCGTAGAGATAATTCTTGTCGGAAATATTTTCACCGGTATTATCCGTACAAAAGCCGAGAGAAGGATTCTTAGCCGCATTTACCTGAATAGGAACATAGAAAGAATCCTGCGGTGGAGTAAAAGGTTTGTGCGTTGCAACATAAATTTTATTCATGTTAATATCCTCCTGCGAAATGATGGTAGGTACTAGTTTGCAGCAATCTCAAGCATGGTCTCGACTCGTTTTACATAGGTATGTTCTTTAGAAACCTTCTCATAAGCATTTTGCGCAATAGCGGCACGTTCTTTTTCATGAGAAAGATAGTATTCGATTTTTGCAAGCAAATCGTCTTCACCGTCATAAAAGTCAAAATCTTCTCCAGGAACAAAGAAGTCAAAATAATCTTCCTGATAATTACTCAATAAAAAGCCGCCGGCGCCCATAATGTCTAAAGCACGAAGTGGCATGCCAGAATGGATACTCCGTACGGTAATGTTTAGATTAATTTTGCTGTTCTTAAAAATATGCGGCATCACATCGTAATAATCCACGGCTCCCATATTCTGAATATGGGGAAGATCAGGGGTTGGATTATGCGTGTATAATTTTGTATAGAATTTTTCTGATACGGCTGCCAATAATTTCTGGCGCTCCATGGCAGTTATTTTTCTGGCAAGAAAATAGTTCGCATAGACGAATGCATCCGATTCAGTACCGCCCGGCTGAGTTTTGTATTCCAAAGATTTTTTCATTGCGTTTAAGATATCAGGGGTTAATAATTCTTCAATAAAAAAGTAGCCGTTTACCTTTAACTGAGAATTCATAATGGCATCAAGATATCCTTTTGTATAGTCGTCTAAATCGGTCATGCGGTCTAAAAAGTTATGTTCCTCGTTATAAAGGGAACCCACAAAAGAAACATCGCTAGAAACAATTTCTTTTTTTTCGGTAGGTAGAGTTATTTTGGAAAGGCGGTCAGTATTAGCACAAAGTGGCAGATAATAGACCGTTTCAATTCCTGCATTTGCAAATTCTAAGTAAGTTGCCTTGTCAAAAAGAAAGACATAATTATACGGATTGATTAAGGTATAAGAATAGAGTGAAACCAGTGGACTGTCATATGTAAAGGCAAGATATTTGATATGGTTCCGATTGCATCCGTTTGATATGGAAGGATAATAATTCAAAGAAAAAACAAAAGAAAAATTCTGAGCGGATACGAGTTCATCAAAATAATCATCAAAAGTTTTACGGTTATAGTCAAATAGATTCTCGTGATAAAAAAGTTGTACTTCAAAGCCTTTTTTCTCAAAGGCTTCTATCATGTCCAATTTTCCGAAAGAGGGACTGTCTAAAAAAAGTAATTTCATGTGATTGTTCTCCCAAATATGTGATACTGTTATTTTAACAGTTTGAGGGTATGTAGGAAAGAAATTTTCCAAAAAAATGTGAAATCTAGTGAAGTATGTTGGGAGAAAAGAAATATAGTAGGCAATAAGTACTAAAAGTATAAGCTATTTTAGGAAAAGACCGATAACATATATATGACAAAACGCGAAAGGGTGGCGGGACATGCCAGAGGTGAAAATCATGGAAGATAACAGAACAGAACAATTAGAAGCAATTGAAACAATGATGGAATATAACGATAGAATCTTAAAAAATATTCCGATTTTAGTAAAGGAACTTTCGGGTGAACGTTTAGACGATACGGATAAGTTTTTAGATAGTATTATTAAAGCAATTAACTGGGAGATGGAAGTCATTAATCTTACCATGGATGTGCTTAATGATGGAAAAGAACGCATTTTAAAAGAAAAGGTAAATGAAAAGATTATAGCATTAAGCGATGCAATTAATTCCAAAGAAGATGCAAAAATGGCAGAAGCTTTCGAGGGAATGTTGCCGATACTAGAGACAGTCGGGGCAGCAGCAAAAGAAGTGATGGCATAGAAAAAACGGAGAAGTGAGGCAAGAGTATGAGTAGTGTATATAATCGGCCATATGTGATTGCAGAGGCGGGATGCAATCATAAAGGGGAAATGAAAATCGCAAAGGAATTGATTCAGGTTGCAGCAACTTTCTGTAAGGCGGATGCTATTAAATTTCAAAAACGTTGTAACAGAGAGCTATTGACACCGGAACAATATAATGCACCACATCCGAATCCAGCGAATTCCTATGGTGCTACTTATGGAGAACATCGCGAGTTTTTGGAATTTACAGTTGAACAGCATAAACAGTTAAAAGAATGGTGTGAGGAAGCTGGAATTACATATGCAACATCTGTATGGGATATGACTTCTGCAAAAGAGATTGCATCCTTGAATCCGAAATTCATTAAAATTCCATCTGCCTGCAATAATCATATTCCAATGTTGCAGTGGTTGTGCGACAATTATGGTGGAGAAATTCAGGTATCTCTTGGAATGACGACACATAAGGAAGAAGAGGCGCTTGTTGAATTATTTGAGAAGAATGGAAGAAATAAAGATTTGGTTATTTTTAGCTGTACTTCAGGTTATCCGGTACCATTTGAAGATGTATGCCTGATGGAAGTAAAAAGAATCAAAGAGGCATATGGTGATAAGGTAAAGAAAATCGGATTTTCAGGTCATCACTTGGGAATTGCAGTAGATGTAGCTGCCTATACATTAGGAGCAGAAGTGATTGAACGACACTATACGTTGGATAGAACATGGAAAGGAACAGACCATGCGGCATCCTTAGAACCAGATGGAGTGCGTAAACTGGTAAGAAACTTGAATGCTGTGCATGATGCTCTATCATATAAAGAGCAGGAAGTTCTTCCAATTGAAGCAGTGCAAAGAGAAAAATTAAAGTACAGAGAGCGATAATAGAAGTGGGAAATAGTCTATTGATTATTTCCCATTTAGCGATTAAATAGAAGACGGATTTGGAGGCAGATTATGAATGTAGCATTTATTCCGGTGAGAGGCGGGAGTAAGTCTATTCCACTGAAAAATATCAAAAATATGTGTGGAAAGCCGCTGGTTTACTGGACTGTGGCAGCAGCATGTAAATGTAAGGAAATTGATAAGGTATATGTTGCGACAGACAGTGAAAAGATTAAGCACGTTTTACAGGAGATAAAAGAGAATGAAAAGGATTCTGTTTTCCAGAAGCTAGAAGTGATTGGACGAAGTGCGGAATCAGCATCTGATACGGCATCTACGGAATTTGCTATGCTGGAATTTGCAGGAAACTATGAATTTGATCATATCGTTTTGATACAGGCGACGTCGCCATTGCTTGACGCAGAGGATTTGAACAGAGGATTTTCGCTATATCGTCAGGAAGATTGCGATAGCGTTTTATCGGTTGTAAGACAAAAACGTTTTAACTGGGAAGTAGATGAAGATGGAAATGCAAAAGCAATAAATTATGATTATTTTTATCGCCCAAGACGCCAGGAGTTTGATGGGTATTGCGTGGAAAATGGAGCATTTTACATTACCTCAAAAGAACGTTTGATGGAAACTGGAAATCGTATTTCCGGAAATGTCAAAGCGTGTGAAATGAGCGAAGATACTTTTTTTGAAATTGATGAGCCTTCTGATTGGGCAATCATTGAAAAATTATTGCAGAAAAGAATTGCAAAGTCACAGATACCGGCAAAAAAGATAAAGATGCTGTTGACCGATTGTGATGGATGTTTAACGGATGGAGGAATGTATTACTCGGAAAATGGAGATGAATTAAAGAAATTTTCAACACAGGATGGTCTTGGGTTCCGCTTAATCCGGGAAAAAGGAATTATCTGTGGAATTGTCACAGGCGAAAACACGAAGCTGGTGAAACGTCGGGCAGAAAAACTAAAATTAGAAATTTTAAAAATGGGAATTCACGATAAACTTACAACAGTAAAACAGCTTTGTGAGGAATATCAGATTTCATTGGATGAAGTGGCATATATCGGAGATGATGTCAATGATATAGAACTATTGCAAGCAGTAGGTTTTAGTGCAAGCGTACCAAATGCAATGGAAGAAGTAAAAGAAGTTGTGGATTATGTAACGAAGCGGCCAGGAGGAAGTGGGGCTGTGAGAGAAGTAATCGAATATTTGATGAAAACATTATAAGATGGAAGGGTGAGAGAAGGCGAAAAATGAAAACACAGATTTTTGTAATGACACATAAAAAATTTGAAGTACCGCAAGATGCAACATATATTCCCCTTCAGGTAGGACGAGCAGGAAAAGAAGATTTGGGATATTTAGGTGATGATACAGGAGATAATATTTCAGAACAGAACCAATATTTTGGTGAATTGACCGGAATGTATTGGCTCTGGAAAAATTATCATGATGTCGACATTATAGGAATCTGCCACTATCGTCGCTATTTTTTGACAGAGGATAAGCGTTTGATGAATCAGGCGGATTATGAGAGCGCGTTAGAAGATGCGGATATTATGGTCTCGAATGCACAGTGGGCCGATGGTCCTTATCGCGATTACTATGGACAGGCTCATAATGTAGAGGATTTATTAAAGGCGGGAGAAGTAATCAAGGAACTTTATCCAAATGATTACGATGCATTTTGTGAGGTCATCGGGCAGAGCAAATTTTATTATGGAAATTTGTGTGTTACATCAAAGAAAATATTTGACGAGTATTGTGAATGGTTGTTTCAAATATTTTTTGAACTGCAAAAATGTGTTGATTTAAGCAGCTATGATGATTATCATAAAAGATTGTTTGGGTTTTTGTCAGAAGAATTATTACTTGTATATATTACGGCAAGAAAATTGAAAGTAAAAGAAGGATATATTGGACTGACGAGTGAGAAAGCTGAGACAATTGAAGTGAAGCTTGCGATGACACAGCTTGTGAAAATGGGTGAATTTACACAGGCGAGAGAGATGTTTTATGAATATTTGAAAATCAGACCGGATGTGAAATTGGAATTCTCAGACATAAAGCGTGAAATTCCGGATATTGAGCTGATATTATATATATTAGAGCAGGAAAAGATATGCGGAGCAGAAAGTTTTTACGCGATTTCACATCAGCTTGGAGATTTGATCGTACACATTCGGAAGCTTCGTATGATTTTCCAAAAACAGCAGCAGGAAATCAAGTTAAGCGAAGAAGAGGAGCAGTATTTGAGGGACGCAAAAGTCAGTGATGTTGCAAAAGAAATTATTCGGATTAATATGTAAATATAGGTGGCAGGAGGAACGGTATGTGGCAAAAAGAGAATCAGATAGCATTTATTGTATGCGTGAATAATGAGATTTACTTCGAGGAGTGCCAATACTATATCTCCAGACTCCGTGTTCCGGAAGGATATGAGATTGATGTTATCGAAATCAGGGAAGCTGACTCGATGTGTGCTGCTTATAATTATGCGATGCGAGAAAGCGCGGCAAAATATAAAATTTATATGCATCAGGATGTTCAGATTCAAAATACAGATTTTTTGTTTGAACTACTAAAGATTTTTAAGGCGGATAGACAAATTGGAATGGTTGGAGTGGTTGGAGGAATTGGAATGCCGAAGACAGCAGTAATTTATCTGGCCGAGAATGTAGGAATGGTAGATTGTAGAGAACCGGATATTGCATATCGGATGATATGTGACCCGGATGGTAGGGAACAGAAAGAAGTGGATACCATTGATGGTATCTTGATGGCAACTCAGTATGATATACCGTGGAGAGAAGATTTGTTTCAGGATTTTGATTTTTATGATGCATCTCAGTCTTTTGAAATGAAGCGCGCAGGTTATAAAGTGGTAGTTCCGTATCAGGAAACACCATGGGTTATTCATGATTGTGGATTTGCAAAATTAGATAAATACGATAGGAATCGCAAAATTTTTCAGAAAGAGTATGCAGAGTTTCTAACAGAGGATAATGGGTTTGAATTTGTTTATCAGCAGGAATCAGAAGAGTTGAGTGATGCATTAGCAAATGAAATAAGAAAAATGATAGAAGCGGGAGACTGGGATGAAATCGAGACAGTAATGCGTGCATATCGACAGGGCAAGATGAAAAATTCTTTGTTGGAGATGTATGGAATTATGTCGGATATTACGAGCGCAGAAAAACAGGAAAAAGGAAGAAGTGATTTTTGGGCAGGGCTTGAATCATATTCCGAGGTTTATGAAAAATATATGAGGGTCCGATTTAATCTTCGCAGAATAGAACAGCAAATGCCGGAAAACTGTGTTGAAGATTTTAAGAAAGAAGTTCAAACAGAACGGATTTCATGCGAGGTATTGATTCAAATTATGATACACTCTGTTTGGAATCAAGAAGTTGTCTGTAAAAAAATATTAGACTGGTATTCGGAAGCGGGATTAGTTGAGAAGGAACAAAAGATGAAACAAATATATCAGATGATAAAAAGGAGAAGTCCACTAATTGCATATAGCAAAAGACAGGTTTTGGAGCAATAGGAAATAAAATATGAAAATATTATATTATGCATGGCACGAAAATTCAGAAAACGATTTGGTTGAGAGCTTGTTACGTATGGGATATGGCGTAGTGAGATGTCATATGCCAATTTCTGATTATGAAGAGGATAGCCGCTTTACAGCGAATTTAGAAAGAGTTTTTATAGAGCAAGAATGCGACATTTTTTTCTCGTTTGATTTTTTTCCTTTGATTGCAAAGAGTGCGGAAAAATTAAAAAGAGTATACATATCATGGGTATATGATGCTCCACATTCCACGGTGTTTTCTCCGGCAGCGAAGAGTGAATTTGTAAAAGTGTTTCTATTTGATCGTGTGCAATATCATACTGTACGGGAAAGAAAGCCAGAAGGTTGCTTTCATATGCCTTTGGCGGTAAATGCGGTTCGGCTGGAACAACAGCTTGGAACATTAGAAGCGGAGCAGTTCTATCAACATGATATCAGTTTTGTGGGCGGTATGTATGAAAAAAACAAATATCGTCAGATTCAGTATTTACCAGAATATTTAAGAGGATATGTAGAAGCAATGATAAGAGCGCAACAAAAAGTTTATGGCTACAATTTTATTGAGGAGCTTTTGCGTGAGGGATTAGAGGCTGAATTGAAAAAGTATGTTAAAATGGAGATGGATGAAAGTTATGAGATTCCATTGGCTTCTTTGTATGCTGATATGATTAATGCAGAGGTGACTGCAAGAGATCGATTGGAGTTGCTATTGGCGGCAACAAAGGTGGGAAAAGTTACGTTGTACTCAGGAACAAAAATAGAAGAAGTAGAAAATCTTAGTCAGGCAGGAATTGTAGATTATTTTAAAGAAATGCCTCGAATTTTTCGGACCTCTAAGATTAACTTAAATATATCTCTGCGCTCTATTACGAGTGGAATTCCGCTTCGAGCATTGGACATAATGGGGGCGGGAGGATTTCTATTGTCAAATTACCAACCTGAGTTGGCAGAATATTTTATAGATGGAGAAGAAATGGTTTTGTTTGAAAGCGAAGAGGATATGCTTTGGAAAATAAAGTATTATTTAGAACATGAACAGGAACGAAAGAGAATTGCATACAATGGTTGGAGGAAAGTGCAAAGAGAATTTTCCTATGAAACGCAATTAAAGAAAATAATGGAATTAGCAAAAGTAGAATAAAGTTGGGAAAGGCAGAAAATGAAATTTTCCGTTTGTATGATTGTAAAAAATGAGGAACAGAATATAGAAAAATGTTTGAAATCCTTGCAGTGTTTAGAGGCAGAGATTGTTGTGGTAGATACAGGATCAACAGACAGGACGGTTGAGATAGCATCAAAATATACTTCCAGTATTTATGAGTTTGCCTGGTGTGACGATTTTGCAGCAGCGAAAAATTTTGCGATGGAAAAAGCTTTAAATGACATGGTTTTGGTTGTGGATGCGGATGAATTTTTGGAGCCGATTACGTCAGAACAACGAGAAGAATTGAATAAGTCTATACAGGAAAATTCACTTTTGGTAGGGCGGGTCTATCGTCGAAATCTTCTGGAAAAAGATGGGATTGAGCAAGAGAGTGATGAGTGGATTAATCGTATTTTTTCGAAAAAGTATTTTGCATACGAAGGAAGAATTCACGAACAGGTAGTTGCAAAAGAGGAACAAGCTTATGAGACATATCGCACCTGTTTATCATTTGAACATGTGGGCTATAGGCTGACGGAAGAACAACGGAGAGAGAAGACACAGCGCAACATTGTGATGTTGGAAAGAGAATGGAAAGCGCTTGAGAAAGAGCTTGCAGACGGGGCTTCACATGAGAAAATACAAGAGCAACAACCTTATATTCTTTATCAGTTAGGTAAGAGTTACTATATGGCAAAAGATTATAAAAAAGCCTGCGACTTTTTTTCAAGAGGCTTGTCATATGACTTAAACCCAAAGCTAGAATATGTCAATGATATGGTTGAAACTTATGGCTATGCATTACTGAATAGTAATAGAGCATCCGAAGCTCTTTTTTTTGAAAACATCTATGAAGAGTTTAAATATAGTGCAGATTTTCAGTTCCTGATGGGATTGATTTACATGAATAATGAGCTTTTTGATCAAGCAATTGAAGAATTTGAGAAAGCAACCGGACATAGTGAATGCCGTTGTAAAGGGGTAAACTCATATTTGGCTAATTATAATATCGGTATTATCAATGAATGTCTTGGCAGGATGAACGAGGCAAAATTGTATTATATGAAATGTGGAAATTATGATTTGGCAAAAAAACGATTAAACCATTTTTGAATTTATGAGGAATTTCAATAAGAGGGAGGATATGATTGAAATCCATTATATATATTAAGGGCGTCTACGACACCTTAGACTTATTTACGGACAACTTAATAACAGCCTTTGAATCGATGGGATATGGGACTTTTGTTTACCACACGGCCCAGCAGGAAGTGAGCAAGGTGGCCCTTCTGGATTTGCTGGTGCAAAAGGCAGCGGGTAGAAACAAAAGTTTTACAGAACTATCGGAAGAAGAATTACATCAGTTGCAAGGATGTGATTTATCACAGGAATTTGCAGTGATAACATTTAATAATTTGGGATATAATCTGGAGATACCATATCGTGCCGGGGAAAGCAGTGCTGCCAGTCTTCGAGAGGAAGCGGCGATTGAAAATATTTGGGAATTTTTCAATATACCATATCTTAATATCCTCATGGATCATCCTTTTCATTATGAAAAGCCATTGCGGAATGCACCGACGACTTCGATTGTACTCTGTACCGACCGCAATCATGTCAAATATATCCGCCGTTTCTATAAGAATATTCGGCTAGTGGATTTTCTACCGCATGCAGGAGTGGAACTTCATTGTAAACACAAACCAATGGAAGAACGCGGGATTGATGTGCTTTATGCCGGCGCGTTACCGATTTATACGGTGGGGCGGATGATACCGGATTTGTCCTCGATTCAGGAAGTGGATGGAGAAGATATGATGCAAAGTGTACTATCGGAACTAGTACACCATCCGGAGAAAACAACAGAACAGGCAATCGAAGAATATGTAAAAAGTAAACGAAATGATGTGTCAGAGGAACGCTTGCAGGAAATCATTGTAAAAATGCGATTTGTAGATTCGTATGCAACGTCCTTTTTTCGGGAACAGGCAGTGCGGATTCTGGTGGAAAGTGGTATCCAGGTAACAACATATGGAACAGGCTGGGATCAGTGTGACTGGAGTAGCGATCCACATTTGATTTATGGTGGAAAAGTGCTTGCACCGCAGATTCTCCCGCTGATGAACAATTCCAAAATTGTTTTAAACACGATGACATGGTTTAAAGCCGGTGCGCATGACCGTATTTTTAATGGAATGTTGGCGGGGGCAGCAGTTGTAACAGATGATTCTACTTATCTGCAGAGGGAGTTTACGGATGGAAAAGAATTAGTCATGTTTTCCCTAAAGGATTTAGCAAGCCTGCCGGAGCGTGTTTTTGATTTGTTTGGACACATTACCCACATGCAGGAAATTGCAGATTGTGGATATCATGCGGCTTTGGAAAATCATACGTGGAAAAGTCGGGCGGAATATCTCGTGGAATGTTATTTGTAAAAGGAAGAGATTAATATGCACATTTTAATGTATCGCTGGAAAGCCTATAACTATAAAGATATTGAGCAGACCCTGCTTGCAATGGGACATACGGTTGATAATATTCAGCAGGAGTTGGGTAATTACGATATTGAGCCGGAATTTGAAAAAAAGCTGGCTGCTCAGATTCAGAATAATCACTATGACATGGTGTTTACGGTCAATTATTTCGCAGTCATTTCAAATGTTTGCGAACGAGAGGGAATCCCTTATGTTTCCTGGACCTGTGATAATCCATTGATTAGTATGTATCATGAATCTGTTTTTCATGATTGTAATTATATTTTTACATTTGATAAAACAAATTATCTGGAATTTAAGCAGATGGGAGTCGAACATATCTGGTATTTGCCGCTCGCAGTAGATACAGACAGGCTGGATATGATTTTGAAGGAATCGAAAGATCTTTTTAAATATCAGGGGGATATTGCATTTGTTGGAAGCCTTTATGAACGTAATTCCTACGATAAAATAAAACATTCGCTTCCGGAATATCTCAGGGGATATTTTGATGCGACTATGGAAGCGCAGATGAATCTGAGTGGAGCGAATATTATAGAACCCATGCTGACAACTGAGATTTTAGAGCAACTCCAAAGCTATTTTAAATTAGAAAAATCAGAAGGATCTTTTTCTGATTTGGGACTGATTTTTCAGACAACAGTATTGGGATTTAAAATAGCAGAATTGCAACGACGTCGCGCTCTGACGGAATTATCAAAGTTTTATAAGGTAAATGTCTACAGTAATAGTGATGTTAGTAGTCTGTTTCGGGTACAGTATTGCGGTTCGGTGGATTATTGGTCAGAAATGCCAAGGGTTTTCCATATGTCAAAAATCAATTTGAATTTCACGATTCCAAATATAAAAAGTGGAATTCCACTGCGGGCATGGGATATTTTAGGCTCTGGAGGTTTCTTGATGACGAACTATCAGGCAGAGATACCACTTTATTTTGAAGAAGGAAAAGATCTGGTTTGTTTTGATGGTCCTGAAGATTTAAAAGAAAAAGCGGGATATTATCTGGAACATGAAGAGGAACGAAAAAAAATCGCTCGGAATGGTTATGAAAAAGTAAAAGCAAATCACACTTACTGGAATCGTCTGCAACAGATTTTAGATATTGTAAAAAAATAAATCCATGCAAGAGAAGAAATTCTTTTGCATGGATTTAAAATTAACAATACCGGTCAATCATCATGCCGGAATAAATCGAAGTAATATAAGGTGCGGCAAAATTTTTGCCAGGATTCTTATAGATAACAATTACTTTATTGACATAGTTCATAGGATCCAAAGAAGCACTTGAAGCCTTCGAACTTAAATTTTCCTTGAAATGATTCAAAATATCAAAACATTCAGAAGATCGATCAGAAGTAACGGCATCTGAGAGAGTTGCGCGGTTCACATGGATATTTCCAAGAGAATCTACTTCGAGTCCAATCGATTCCAATAAACTTTTCTGAGAAAAAGAAACACTCATCATTTCCTTTAGAAATTTGGTGTTATTCTGTTCTGTTGCCTGTTCTTCTCCGATAGATAGAACATGGTTGTAAGCATCTGTCAGCTTTTCGATATTGTCTGCAACAGCCTCGGCATTTGGTTTAAATCCAACTTCGATTGCTTGATTATCTTTACAAATATCGTTTAAAGTTATGCGGAATACTTCGTTTACCGTAAAGGTATTACCAAGAGAGCTACAGTCATTTCCATTCAAAAGGAATTGTGAATTGTGTGGTTCAACTGTAATGCGGTCAATGCCGAGAACATCCATTGCTTGAATAGAGGTATTATCCGCCTGAGGCATAATCTGAAAAATAGAAGTTGCACCTTCTGCTAGTCCTGTTTGGTTTGATTCAATACGTAATGCTATTTTTCCGGCAGAATTTGTGATGACATCCGAATGTAATCCAATATCTGCATTTGAAATTAATTTGGAAAGTTTATCTAAAACTTCTTGATTATTATCGCCTTTTCCTACATTAAATTGGAATTCATAGGCGGTGGTTGCAGTATTTAAATCAAAAGAATAGGATCCCGGAGATAAATCCGATTTATGACTATCTAAAAAGTTCCCCGTATTAACTTGAGGTGATGCCAATTGTTTTACTTCTATTATAAAGCTTGTAGCATCTTCTTCTGTAGTGGTGTTGCCTGTATATTCTGCCGAAACGATAGATTCATCGGTTGTTGTTGCGACCTTTTTTTGAAAAATGCTGTCAATGCCATCCTCGGAATCTGAGGATAAAGACGCAACAATATTTTGAATGCTACGTGCGCTTTCCTTAATATTAATAGCAACTTTTTTGACATCTTCTGTGTTAGAAATCTTATACAGAGGAGACTCCTTATTTAGTTTTATGATACGATTGTAGATGTCACGCAGCTGACTTTTCTTATGTGTGTCATAGCGGGACATGCTAGAGCTGCCATAAGTGGACAGATAGTAATTGTAGGCACTATCTATCTTTGCCATATATTGTCTCCTCCTTTCTTCCTTGAAAAGCTGTAAAACTTATAGAGACATTTTTTTTAAATCCGTTTAACGTATGACATTATAATATGAAATTATCAGTTTGTCACGAAGATTTTAAAATAATCCTTACTATTTATTTCGGCAGAAATAGTAAGAAGATTAGTGAAAGTGGAAAGAAATATGAATTTTTTGGAAAAAAAGGACTTGCGAGGATTTTTATGAAATGATAAAATAGATTTGTTGTCAGCAAAAAAAAGTGGTTGACGCGTTTGGGCGTTTGTGATATATTAGACTAGCGATGGAAGTTAGGTCTTTTTTTTATGCCTTTTTTTAGGCATAAAGGAAAACACAAAGAAATTAATGGAGGTGGAAGTTGTGCGCACAAAGATTACATTGGCATGTACAGAATGTCAGAGACGTAATTACAACATGACAAAAGACAAGAAAGCTCATCCAGACAGAATGGAAACGAAAAAGTATTGTAGATTCTGCAAGACTCATACATTACACAAGGAAACAAAATAGGCTGAGCAAAGGAGTGAGAAAATGGGAGAAACCGAAAATCTTGAAAAAGCTCCAAAGACGAGCTGGTTTACCGGTCTCAAGGCTGAATTTCAGAAAATAATTTGGCCGGACAAGAAATCACTTGCAAGACAGACAACAGCAGTTATCGCTGTGTCAGTAGTATTAGGTCTTATCATTGCTTTACTGGACACATTAGTTCAGTATGGTGTGGATTTCCTAGTGAGTTTATAGTATTAATGGAGGCATAGGTGATTTATGGCAGAGGCACACTGGTATGTAGTTCATACCTATTCAGGTTATGAAAACAAAGTCAAAGCAAACATCGATAAAACAATTGAAAACAGACACCTGGAAGACCAGATTCTGGAAGTTCAGGTCCCAATGCAGGACGTTGTTGAGATGAAGAATGGTGCGAAAAAACAAGTATCAAAGAAGATGTTTCCGGGATACGTACTGATTAATATGGTTATGAATGATGATACATGGTATGTTGTCAGAAATACCCGTGGAGTTACCGGATTTGTTGGCCCGGGATCCAAGCCAGTACCACTCACCGAGGCTGAAATGTTACCATTAGGAATCAAGGCAGAAAACGTTGAGGTTGATTTTGCAGAGGGTGACACAGTTGTTGTTATCGGTGGTGTTTGGAAAGACACAATAGGAGTGATTCAGACAATGAATCATAGCAAGCAGATTGTAACAATCAACGTAGAATTATTTGGTCGCGAAACACCAGTAGAAATAAGTTTCACAGATGTAAAGCTTTTGAACTAAAGCAAAGTAACTACTTTACAGTTACTGAAAAGAAAGAATTAAGGAGGCAATTCCAATGGCAAAGAAAGTAGAAGGATATATCAAATTGCAGATTCCTGCGGGCAAGGCTACACCTGCTCCTCCAGTTGGACCTGCTCTTGGACAGCACGGCGTTAACATTGTAGAGTTTACAAAACAGTTCAACGCTAAAACAGCTGATCAGGGTGACTTAATCATCCCTGTAGTTATTACAGTATACGCAGACAGAAGCTTCAGCTTCGTAACAAAGACACCACCTGCACCAGTATTGATTAAGAAAGCATGTAACATCAAATCTGGTTCAGCAGTGCCAAATAAAACAAAAGTAGCTACAATTTCCAAAGCAAAAATTCAGGAAATTGCAGAATTAAAAATGCCTGACTTAAACGCAGCATCCTTAGAAGCAGCTATGAGCATGATTGCTGGTACTGCTAGAAGTATGGGTGTAACAGTAGAAGAATAGAACGCAGAGACGGAATTCTTCGACTACTAATTGTAACTAAGAAAGTGGGAGGGCCCTCTCCCGATAATACCACCAGGAGGTTTATTTGAAATGAAAAGAGGAAAGAAATATCTTGAAGCTGCAAAATCTTTCGACAGAGCAGCTCAGTATGATGTTGCAGAAGCTATTGATTTAGTAAAGAAAAATGCAACAGCTAAATTTGATGAAACAATCGAACTTCACATCAGAACCGGTTGTGATGGTCGTCATGCAGAACAGCAGATCCGTGGTGCGGTTGTATTACCACACGGAACAGGTAAAACTGTTAAAGTTTTAGTATTTGCAAAAGGTACTAAAGTTGATGAAGCACAGGCAGCAGGAGCTGACTTCGTTGGTGGTGAGGAATTAATTCCAAAGATCCAGAACGAAGGATGGTTAGACTTCGACGTTGTTGTTGCTACACCAGATATGATGGGTGTTGTTGGACGTTTAGGACGTGTACTCGGACCTAAAGGTTTAATGCCAAACCCAAAAGCTGGAACAGTTACTATGGACGTAACAAAAGCTGTTAACGACATCAAAGCTGGTAAGATTGAATACAGATTAGATAAAACAAATATTATCCACGTGCCAGTTGGAAAAGCTTCTTTCACAGAAGAACAGTTAAGCGACAACTTCCAGACCCTTATGGGTGCTATCAACAAAGCAAAACCAGCAAGCTTAAAAGGTCAGTACATTAAGAGTGCAACACTTGCTTCTACAATGGGACCTGGTGTTAAATTAAACGTAACAAAGATTGCTCAGTAATTATTTGTTGACATCCAGAATATAAAATGATATAATTGCAAAGGTTTGTGGCGGAAAGTCCAAATCTTTGCATATTGCCGAAGACAGTAGGTGCCGTAAGGCGTAACGAGAATGACCTACCGAGGGAATCTTTTTGATGATTATCATCATTGAGAATGAATGAGTACCTCTCTGTCTGTGGCAGAGAGGTTTTTATGTAAACGAAAAGTTTGCGATACCTCTAAATGTCTTTATGCAGTAAGCAGTTTGTGAATTTTACAAACTGCACATCAATGGAGAATTCCATTGCAAAATAATATAAGGAGGTGCACGATTCGTGGCAAAAGTAGAACTTAAACAGCCTATCGTACAGGAAATTTCTGAAAACATCAAAGAAGCTCAGTCAGTAGTAGTTGTTGACTACCGCGGACTTACAGTAGCAGAAGATACTCAGTTACGTAAACAGTTAAGAGAAGCTGGTGTTACTTATAAAGTTTATAAGAATACATTAGTTAACCGTGCTATCGAAGGAACTGAGTTCGCAGGTCTCTCAGAAGTTTTAGAAGGACCAAGCGCATTCGCTATTTCTACAACAGACGCAACAGCTCCAGCAAGAGTATTAGCTAAATTCGCTAAGACAGCTCCTGCTTTAGAGATTAAAGCTGGTGTCGTTGAAGGAACATTCTATGATGCAAAAGGAATGGCTGCTATCGCAAGTATCCCAGGAAGAGAAGAACTTCTTTCCAGATTACTTGGCTCTATGCAGTCCCCTGTTACAAACTTTGCTCGCGTTCTTAATCAGATCGCTGAGAAAGGTGGCGCAGCAGACGCAGAAGTTGCTGCTCCAGCAGAAGAAGCTGCTCCAGTTGAAGAAGCTCCTGCAGAGGAAGCTGCTGAAACTCCAGCAGAATAATCCTATCTTAATAGGAAGTTGCCTGTGAAACAGGCAGGATGTCTACTGATGTAGGCTAAGAAAACAAGAACAAGAGTCCGGTGTATGACCGGGTAATATTTAAATTTTTATGGAGGATATAAAAATGGCAAAATTAACAACAGCAGAATTTATTGATGCTATCAAAGAGTTAAGCGTATTAGAATTAAACGATTTAGTAAAAGCTTGTGAAGAAGAATTTGGTGTTTCTGCAGCAGCAGGTGTTGTAGTTGCAGCAGCAGCTGGTGATGGTGCAGCAGCTGGCGAAGAAAAAACAGAGTTCGACGTAGAATTAACAGAAGTTGGACCAAACAAAGTTAAAGTTATCAAAGTAGTTCGTGAAGCAACTGGTTTAGGATTAAAAGAAGCTAAAGACGTTGTAGACGGAGCTCCTAAGATCATCAAAGAAGCAGCTGATAAAGCTACAGCTGATGACATCAAAGCTAAATTAGAAGCTGAAGGTGCAAAAGTTACTTTAAAATAATCGCGATTCAGCGGATTGAGAAAAGAAAGAAGGAGAGGCAATCGTGCTTGCACGAGATAGCCTCTCCTTCTTTCTTTTTGAAAGCGCAACGCGTGCTGCTTGGCTTGCCAAGCAGAAATCCGCTGAATTGCATTTAGAAATTTATTTCCACGCCTGGTTCTCTTTTTATATTCATTCGGCGCCAGTCGTGTGTTCGTGAAGCATAGCTTCATGAACTACTCTACAAACGAAACTATTGCAAAAGTCAAAATTTTTTTGTATTATAATAGTACCAAGGAACTATAAAAGATAAAAAGAAACTATTTATATAGAAGAAACAGGATGATTTTTGAAGAAGCCGTTGGTTTTTGTGGAAAGGAAGTGTTTTTATGAATGGTATTTCGAGCGTAAGTAGTAATTCGTATACTAGCTATGGAAAATTTGCGAGTGGAAGTAAGCTGCAATCGGCAGCAGATGGTGCAGCAGAACTGACCATTGCAGAACAAGAAAAAACACAAATAACTGGCTATGAAGTTGGAAATAGGAATATTCAGTCGGCGAAAAATGTATTGGATATTTCGGATCAGGCATTGGGTAGCATTAATGATTACTTGCAGAGAATACGGGAACTCTCTTTGCAGGCAATGAATACAGCGACTGTGACGGATGCGGACAGAGAAAACATTCAAAAAGAAGTGGAGCAGTTGAAACAGGGGATGGAAGATGTGGCGAGTAATACACAGTACAATACCAAAAACCTGTTAGACGGAACGAATAGTTCTTTCCAAATTGCAACAGATGCCAACGGAAGTAGCAAAGCAATTACAACAGCAAATGCGAAGTTGCAAGCTCTGGGAATAGCAGACTATGATGTGACGGGAAATTTTGATTTGCAGACACTTGATGATGCAATTGCAAAAGTGAATGAGAATAGAAGTAGTATGGGCGCGCAGAGCAATACACTTGACTATGCAAGTGGTTATAATTCGAACGCGTCCTACAATATGACAGGTGCAGAAAGCAGGTTAGAGGATTTGGATTATCCGAAGGCTATTTCAGACGTAAAGAAAGAGCAATTGCTAAATGAGTATTCACTTATGATGCAAAAGAAACAGCAGGAAGAGGAAGAAAAGAGAGCATTAAATCTTTTTATGTAAATAAGAAGAGTTTTTGGAAAAAAGAATAAGGAAAAACAGGTGGAAGTAAATTTGAAGTGCAGATAAAAAATTGCACTTCAAATTTACTTCCGCTTTTTTGAAAAAATCTTTCAAAAAAACTTGCTAAAAATTACAAATAGGTATTGACGAACGGAGCGGACTTGTCGTATAATATACGTTGCACTATTGTGGTGCAGTGGCTTTTTTATGTCCTTTTTTAGGATGGGCTTCTTAAGAAAACCCAGAAGTCATGGGCATTTGAGCTTTTTTCAATGGTGCATCGTGAATTCTACAAGATGTAGTATGTAATTGTGTATTCACATACCGTATATTGCTTAGTTGATATCTGGTAGATTTAAAATAAAAACGAGAGGTGAAACGTCAATGGAGAAAAACAGAATACGTCCAGTGAAAGCTGGAAAAAGCATGCGTATGAGTTACTCGAGACAAAAAGAGGTATTGGAAATGCCAAACCTGATAGAAGTTCAGAAAGACTCCTATCAGTGGTTTTTGGACGAAGGTCTGAAAGAAGTATTTGCAGATATCTCTCCAATCGCTGATTACAGCGGACATTTAAGCCTGGAGTTTGTTGATTTTACATTATGCGAGGATGATGTAAAATATACAATTCCAGAGTGTAAAGAACGAGATGCAACATATGCAGCGCCTTTAAAAGTGAAGGTAAGACTTTATAACAAAGAGACTGATGAAATCAGCGAACATGAAATTTTCATGGGCGACCTTCCTCTGATGACAGAAACAGGTACATTCGTTATCAATGGTGCAGAGCGTGTTATCGTAAGCCAGTTAGTACGTTCTCCAGGTATTTACTACGGAATCGCTCATGATAAAGTAGGTAAAACACTGTATTCCTGTACTGTAATTCCAAACCGTGGTGCTTGGTTAGAGTATGAAACAGACTCCAATGACGTTTTCTATGTTCGTGTAGATAGAACAAGAAAGGTGCCAATCACTGTGTTAATTCGTGCACTTGGTGTTGGTACTAATCAGGAAATTATTGATTTGTTCGGAGAAGAACCGAAAATTCTTGCAAGTTTTGGAAAAGACGTTGCAACAAATTACGAAGAGGGTCTTTTGGAATTATACAAAAAGATTCGTCCAGGTGAACCTCTTACTGTAGAAAGTGCAGAAAGCTTGATTTCTGCAATGTTCTTCGATCCAAGAAGATATGACCTCGCAAAAGTTGGACGTTATAAGTTCAATAAGAAATTAGCACTTCGTAACCGTATCAACGGACATGTTCTTGCAGAAGATGTTGTAGATACAACTACAGGTGAAATTATTGCAGAAGCTGGAACAGAAGTAACCAGAGAATTGGCAGACGAAATCCAGAATGCAGCAGTACCATTTGTATGGATTCAGACAGAGACAAGAAATGTCAAAGTATTGTCTTCCATGATGGTAGATTTAAGACATTATGTAGACTGTGATCCAAAGGAACTTGGTATTACAGAATTAGTATACTATCCAATTCTTGCTCAGTTAATGGAAGAATATCCGGAAGTAGAAGAATTAAAAGAAGCTATCCGTAAAAACGTTGCTGATTTGGTTCCGAAACATATTACAAAAGATGATATTTTTGCATCTATTAACTACAATATGCATTTGGAATATGCAATTGGTCATGATGATGATATCGACCACTTAGGAAACAGACGTATCCGTGCAGTTGGTGAGTTATTACAGAATCAGTATAGAATCGGTCTTTCCAGATTGGAAAGAGTAGTTCGTGAGAGAATGACAACCTTAGATTTAGAGAGTATTTCTCCACAGAGCTTAATCAACATCAAACCAGTAACAGCTGCGGTAAAAGAATTCTTCGGTTCTTCCCAGTTGTCTCAGTTTATGGATCAGAACAACCCACTTGGTGAGTTGACTCATAAGAGACGTTTATCTGCATTAGGACCTGGTGGTCTTTCCAGAGACCGTGCCGGATTCGAGGTTCGAGACGTACACTATTCTCACTATGGAAGAATGTGTCCTATTGAAACGCCTGAAGGTCCTAACATCGGTTTGATTAACTCTCTTGCAAGTTATGCAAGAATTAACGAATATGGTTTCATTGAGGCACCATATCGTAAAATTGATAAATCAGATCCTAAGAATCCTCGTGTAACTGACGAAGTTGTTTACATGACAGCAGATGAAGAAGATAATTACCATGTAGCACAGGCGAACGAAGCCTTAGATGAAGAAGGACATTTCGTACGTAATTCTGTATCTGGTCGTTACTTAGACGAGACACAGGAATACGAAAAGACAATGTTTGATTACATGGACGTATCTCCAAAGATGGTATTCTCAGTTGCTACGGCATTAATTCCATTCTTACAGAATGATGATGCGAACCGTGCGCTGATGGGATCTAACATGCAGCGTCAGGCAGTTCCACTTTTGACAACAGAAGCTCCTGTAGTTGGAACTGGTATGGAACCAAAGGCAGCCGTTGACTCAGGTGTCTGCGTTGTCGCAAAGAAAGCCGGTATCATTGAAAGTGCGGAATCAAATAAGATTACAGTAAAAAATGATGACGGAACAAGAGACGTATATAAATTAACAAAATTCTCCAGAAGTAACCAGTCTAACTGTTACAACCAGAGACCAATCGTATTCAAGGGCGACCATGTAGAAGCAGGGGAAGTTATTGCAGACGGACCATCTACTTCTCAGGGTGAGTTAGCACTTGGAAAGAACCCGTTAATCGGATTTATGACATGGGAAGGTTATAACTACGAGGATGCGGTATTACTTAGCGAAAGATTAGTACAGGATGATGTTTATACATCCATTCATATTGAAGAATACGAAGCAGAAGCACGTGACACCAAGTTAGGATCTGAGGAAATCACAAGAGACGTACCGGGTGTTGGTGATGATGCATTAAAAGACCTTGATGAAAGAGGAATTATTCGTATTGGTGCAGAGGTTCGTGCCGGAGATATTCTGGTTGGTAAAGTAACTCCTAAGGGAGAGACAGAACTGACAGCAGAAGAAAGACTTCTTCGTGCGATTTTCGGTGAAAAAGCAAGAGAAGTACGTGATACATCCTTAAAAGTACCTCACGGTGAATACGGTATCGTTGTAGATGCAAAAGTATTTACAAGAGAAAATGGTGATGAATTATCCCCAGGTGTTAACCAGGCAGTTCGTATTTATATTGCGCAGAAGAGAAAAATTTCTGTCGGTGATAAAATGGCCGGACGTCATGGTAACAAGGGTGTCGTTTCCCGTGTATTACCTGTAGAAGATATGCCATTCCTTCCAAATGGACGTCCTCTTGATATCGTATTGAACCCATTGGGTGTACCTTCCCGAATGAACATCGGTCAGGTCTTAGAGATTCATTTAAGTCTTGCTGCAAAAGCATTAGGATTTAATATTGAAACTCCAGTATTCGATGGTGCAAAGGAAATTGATATCCAGGATACACTGGAATTAGCGAATGATTATGTAAACTTCGAGTGGGAAGACTTCGAAGCAAAATATAAAGATGTCTTAAGAGAAGATGTTATGCAATATCTCTATGATAATAGAGATCATAGAGAGTTGTGGAAAGGTGTTCCAATTTCCCGTGATGGAAAGGTACAGTTACGCGATGGACGTACCGGTGAGCCATTTGATTCACCTGTAACCATTGGACACATGCACTACCTGAAATTACATCACTTGGTAGACGATAAGATTCATGCACGTTCTACAGGTCCTTACTCTTTAGTAACTCAGCAGCCATTAGGTGGTAAAGCGCAGTTCGGTGGACAGCGTTTCGGAGAAATGGAAGTTTGGGCACTGGAAGCTTATGGTGCAGCTTATACCTTACAGGAAATCTTAACTGTAAAATCCGATGACGTTGTTGGACGTGTTAAGACATATGAAGCAATCATCAAAGGCGATAATATCCCTGAACCTGGTATTCCTGAATCCTTTAAGGTACTTTTAAAAGAACTTCAGTCATTAGGTCTTGATGTCAAAGTCTTAGACGAGAACAGAAATGAAGTAGAACTTATGGAGACCAGTGAATACGGAAATACAGATTTGAACTCTATTATTTCCGGAGATAAAGATTTTGCATTTGAAGACAGTGAATCTTTTGCAAAAATGGGATTCTCCAAGAAAGAATTTGACTCCGAAAACGGAGAACTGGTAGATTCAGAGGCAGAAGAAGAAGAAGAGGACGATTCCGATTTTGATTTTTCTGATGATATAGCAGAAGAAGTTTTCGATGAATAAGGTACTACTGCGTAAACGATTAAAGTGAGTAGAAAAGGAGTGTCATAAATGCCAGAAATGATGAATAAAGAAGTGGCAAATCAATCTGTTTCGTTTGATGCAATTCAGATTGGCTTGGCTTCACCAGAAAAAATCAGAGAATGGTCCAGAGGCGAGGTCAAAAAACCGGAAACCATCAACTACAGAACTTTAAAACCAGAAAAAGACGGTTTATTCTGTGAGAAGATTTTCGGACCTTCCAAAGACTGGGAATGTCACTGTGGAAAATATAAAAAAATCCGCTACAAGGGTGTTGTTTGTGACCGTTGTGGTGTAGAAATTACAAAAGCCAGCGTTCGTAGAGAACGTATGGGACACATCGAGCTTGCAGCTCCTGTTTCCCATATCTGGTATTTCAAGGGTATCCCATCCCGTATGGGATTAATCCTTGATTTATCTCCAAGAACTTTGGAAAAAGTATTGTATTTTGCATCTTACATTGTATTAGATGCTGGAAATACAGGACTTTCTTACAAACAGGTTCTTTCAGAAGGAGAATATCAGGAAGCAAGAGAACAGTACGGCAGTTCTTTCCGTGTAGGAATGGGTGCAGAGGCTATTCAGGAATTATTGCAGGCAATTGACTTGGAAAAAGATTCTGCAGAATTAAAAGCTGAATTAGTCGATGCAACAGGCCAGAAACGTGCAAGAATTATCAAAAGATTAGAAGTTGTAGAAGCATTCCGTGAATCTGGAAATAAACCGGAATGGATGATTATGACTGTAATCCCAGTTATTCCACCAGATTTACGTCCTATGGTTCAGTTAGACGGTGGACGTTTTGCAACATCTGACTTAAATGATTTATATAGAAGAATTATCAATAGAAATAACCGTTTAAGAAGACTTCTTGAATTAGGTGCACCTGATATCATCGTTCGTAATGAGAAACGTATGTTACAGGAAGCTGTTGATGCTTTGATCGATAACGGTCGTCGTGGACGTCCAGTAACAGGTCCTGGTAACAGAGCATTAAAATCTTTATCTGATATGTTAAAAGGTAAATCAGGACGTTTCCGTCAGAACTTGCTTGGTAAACGTGTTGACTACTCAGGACGTTCTGTTATCTGTGTAGAACCAAAATTAAAGATTTATCAGTGTGGTCTTCCAAAAGAAATGGCAATCGAATTATTCAAACCTTTCGTAATGAAAGAGTTAGTTGCCAACGGAACAGCACACAATATCAAATCAGCTAAAAAAATGGTAGAAAGACTTCAGACAGAGGTTTGGGACGTTCTTGAAGAAGTCATTAAAGAGCATCCGGTTATGTTGAACCGTGCTCCTACACTTCATAGATTAGGTATTCAGGCATTCGAGCCAATCTTAGTAGAAGGTAAAGCAATTAAGCTTCACCCATTGGTATGTACTGCTTTCAACGCCGACTTCGATGGTGACCAGATGGCGGTTCACCTTCCATTGTCCGTAGAAGCACAGGCTGAATGTAGATTTATGTTATTATCTCCAAACAACCTGTTAAAACCATCTGATGGTGGTCCTGTAGCCGTTCCTTCACAGGATATGGTCCTTGGTATTTACTATCTGACTATGAGAAAATTAGCAGATCATCAGAATGATAAAGACGCAAAAGCTGTTTCAGATCATGTATATACAGATATTGAAGAGTTAAGAAAATTAACAACTCCAAAATCAAAAGATGAACCAGCAGAACTTGGTCTTTATGATATGATTTGGTTCGAAGATGTGACAGATGGAAATCGTCGTGTATTATGTACACCAGTGGATTTATTTGGACCTCATTTTGGTGGAACCAATCAGGCTCTGTTAGCATATGAGAACCATGAAATCAGCTTACATCAGAAAATTTATGTTTACCGTAAGGCTACTTTGCCGGATGGAACAGAAAAAGCTGGTTTCATTGAAACAACACTTGGATTATTAATTTTTAACGAAATTATTCCACAGGATTTAGGATTTGTAGATCGTTCTAATCCAGAGAATGCATTGAAGTTAGAAGTAGATTTCCATGTTGGTAAAAAGCAGATTAAACAGATTTTAGAGAAAGTTATCAATATTCATGGAGCAACAAAGACTGCAGAAGTATTAGATGATGTAAAAGCAATGGGTTACGGATACTCTACAAGAGCAGCGATGACCGTATCCATTTCCGATATGACAGTGCCTCCACAGAAACCTCAGATGATTCAGGATGCACAGGATACCGTAGATAGAATTACAAAACAGTACAAACGTGGTCTTATTACAGAAGAAGAACGTTATAAAGAAGTTGTTGAAACATGGAAAGAGACTGACGATGAATTGACACATGCACTTCTTTCCGGACTTGATAAATACAACAACATCTTCATGATGGCTGATTCCGGTGCCCGTGGTTCTGATAAACAGATCAAACAGTTGGCAGGTATGCGTGGTTTGATGGCTGATACAACTGGTCGTACCATCGAGTTGCCTATCAAGTCTAACTTCCGTGAAGGTCTTGACGTATTGGAGTACTTCATGTCTGCGCATGGTGCTCGTAAAGGACTTTCCGATACTGCTCTTCGTACAGCCGATTCCGGTTACTTAACAAGACGAATGGTTGACGTATCACAGCATATGATCGTTCGTGAGCCGGATTGTTGCGCTGATAAAAACCGCGAGATTCCAGGAATGGTTGTAAAAGCGTTCATGGATGGAAAAGAAGAAATTGAGAGCTTGCAGGAACGTATCACAGGACGTTTTGCCTGCGAGACAATCTGTGATAAAGATGGCAATGTGATTGTAAAAGCAAACCACATGATTACACCAAAGAGAGCAGCAGAGGTTATGAGTAAAGGTGTGGATGAGAATGGTGAACCAATTACAGCAGTTAAGATTCGTACGGTTTTAACTTGCCGTTCTCATATGGGTGTTTGTGCAAAATGTTATGGTGCCAACATGGCAACCGGTCAGGCAGTACAGGTTGGTGAAGCAATCGGTATTATCGCTGCACAGTCTATCGGTGAACCTGGTACACAGCTTACCATGCGTACCTTCCATACCGGTGGTGTTGCCGGAAACGATATTACACAAGGTCTTCCTCGTGTCGAGGAAATCTTTGAAGCAAGAAAGCCAAAAGGTCTTGCAATTATCACAGAATTCGGCGGCGTAGCAACCATTAAAGATACAAAGAAGAAACGTGAAGTTATTGTTACAAATCAGGAAACAGGAGAGACAAAGGCATACCTTATCCCTTATGGTTCCCGAATCAAGATTATGGACGGAGCAGTGCTTGAAGCCGGTGATGAACTGACAGAAGGTTCTGTAAATCCACATGATATCTTGAAGATTAAAGGTGTTCGGGCTGTTCAGGACTATATGCTTCGTGAGGTTCAGCGTGTATACCGCTTACAGGGTGTAGATATCAGCGATAAGCATATTGAAGTATTAGTACGTCAGATGCTGCAGAAGATTCGTGTAGAAGAACCAGGAGATTCTGATTTGCTACCAGGAAGCATGGTAGATGCACTTGATTTCTTGGAATTGAATGAAAAATTGGAAGAGGAAGGAAAAGAGCAGGCAGTAGGATCTCAAGTATTACTTGGTATCACAAAAGCATCTCTTGCAACAAACTCCTTCTTATCTGCCGCATCTTTCCAGGAGACAACAAAGGTATTGACAGAGGCTGCAATTAAAGGAAAAGTCGATCCATTGATTGGTATGAAAGAAAATGTAATCATTGGTAAATTGATTCCTGCCGGAACAGGTATGAAGAGATACCGCGATATCAAGTTAGATTCCGATGTAAATCAGGATGATGACATTGCATTTGATGATTTCGATGACTTTGATTTTGATGGTGCAGATACTACAGAAAAAGTAGAAGAATAAGTTTTTTAAGAGACACTGTCCAAAAGACAGTGTCTTTTTGTCTGGAGAAATGCATAAAGAAAATAACAGAAAATAGAAAAAATTTACTGATTTTTCCAAAAACAAAAAAATAGGCAAAAAGGATTAAGTCTTTGCGAAAATCGGTCGATAAAATTGATAAGAGTTATTGTCGAATACGATAAAAAAACAGAGTGTTTTCACGGCAGAAAACGGTGCAAAGGAGATATGTTTATGTACATGGATGTAAAAAGTGGGATTACCTGGAAAAGAGTCCTGGCTGTAGTGCTTTCAGTGTGCTTAATTTTAGGATTAGTACAGTTGCCGAACATTACAACACAGGCAGAGGAAAGTGGTGGAAAAACATACCACGATTATCAACATGTGGGAAACGGAGAAGCTGCTACAATAGCAGGAAATAGAGCAGCAGCTTTATTTACAGTGAACCAGAATGAAAACCAGGGAGAAGAACAGGTTGAGAATGTCTCTTTTGATTTACAGGCAATAGAAGGAACTGATGCGGCCAATGCCAAGGCGACAGTTTCTCTGTATGTGAATCCGGATGTGTCAAAACCAGACAGTGGTGAATTTGTGTGTTCGACAGAGGTATATGGATTGTCAGAGGGAACGAATGTGGCAACCTTAGATACCAGTGCCAGAACATTAGCTGCAGGAGAGACATTTGCAGTTATTGTAACACTAGAGGGAAATGCATTCCTGTTTTATGCAGATCAGGGAGCAGAAAACGGAAAGAACTTTTTAGCAAATGAGGATGGAAGCTGGAGTGATTTAGGAGAACAGAATCTCTATGTCAATATCCGTGCAAAAACCTCTGATGTAGAAGAGGAAGAAGAGGAAGAAGATGTCGAAGAAGAGGGGCTGCTCGCGCGGGTTGCTTCTTATTTTACTGCGGATGAGGAAGACGCGACAGATGCAGGAATTTCACTGTTGGCAGATCCAGGATTGAATCCGGCATTAGACCGTGCCAGCATTGAGATTCCGGTAGGAACGACAACAACATTAAAAATTAACAATGCAGAAAATGATAAAACTTATACATGGATAAGTTCAGATCCGGATTGTGCATCCGTTGAGGCAACAGGAACCGATGTTACCGTAACGGCAAATGCAGTAGGTGCATGTACTGTTTGTGTCAGTGACGGAGATGCCTTCAATGCAACTTGTGCGGTAAAAGTAACAAAAAACATTGCAAATGCAAAGGTTACATTTGCCAGTTCGGATACTGTTATCTATGATGGCTCTGAAAAAACACCAGAAGTAGTTGTAACGGATGGGACAACTGTTTTGACACAGGGAGTAGATTATACGCTTGTATATTCTGACGGAGTCAATGAAACAAAAGCAGTCGAGGCTGGCACGGCAACTGTTACGGTAAATGGACAGGGAAATTATGGTGGAAACCAGTCTCTGAAATTCAACATTGTAGCAAAGGCTTTTAGCATGGAAAATGTTGATGTAGCAGTTAGTATTTTAGAATATAATGAAACGACGCCAAATGAATTATCAGAAACTAATCCAGAGGTAAAAGATTTGTCATTGGGCACAACCCTAAAATTGTATGATGAAAGCACGGGCGAAGGTGATTATAAAATCGTATTCAGCGAGCCAGAAGCAGACCGCTATACGGAGGGAAGCCATACTGCAACGTTAGAAGGATTAGGAAATTACAGCGGAACCATTTCCTTTAACTACCTTGTACAGGTGGACATGACAGCCAATGATAATGTGGTGGTTACGCTTGGTTCAGAATCTTATGTATACACAGGAAAAGAGATTCAGCCTGCACTTGTTGTATCGTATAAAGGACAGGCATTAACGAAGGATATTGATTATACTGTAACATATGCGAATAACCTTGGTATCGGTACGGCAACAATTACAATTGAAGGAATCGAAGACAGTTCTGCCTATAAAGGAACCACAGTTGAGACATTTGAAATTGTTCCGAAAAATATTTCCAATAGTGACCATACGAGTTCTACCGTTATGATAGATCCGGATCCGTTGCCAATAGCTCCAAGGAATGGAACGAATGAGGTAAAACCGGACTTTACATTAAAATACAATGGAACTACATTGGTCGAAAGCACAGATTACACCATAAGTGTCGCTATTGCAGATGGAACAGATTGGTCGGATGCAACAACCGCTACCTTGACAATTACAGGTACAGGTAATTTTACTGGTACACGAACCTTAGACTATAAAATTGGTGAAGATATCAGTAAGAGTGATGTACTAGGAAGTATCAATGCAATTGCAGATGTGACCTACAATGGAACGGCACAGACACCAACGGTTACGTTTTCCGGTTCTAAAAAGGATGATTTGAAAGAAGGAACGGATTACGAAGTAACCTATGAAAATAATATCAATGCGGGAACGGCAACAGTTATTGTACGTGGTATTAATAGTTATGGTGGAACTTTAACAGCAACTTTTAACATTAATCCGGTTGATTTTGCAACTTTAGATGATAGCTGTTTTAGTTATGAAAGTTCGCATGTCTATTCGCCGGCCGGAGTCTGCCCGGAAGTAACAGTAACAGTAGGTGGATATACGTTAGAGGAAGATGTGGATTATACGCTTGGCTATACCAATAATAGAGCGATTGCTACTGCCACTGCATCAGCAGCACCAACGATTACAGTGACCGCTATCAGTGGTGGAAACTTTACAGGAACGAAAGTGCTGAAATTTAATATCAATAGATGTCCGATTTCTCATGCGAATATCAGTATTACAGGAATTAAAAATACTTATACCTATACAGGTGAGGAAATTAAGCCGGTACCGGTAGTAAGTTATGTGTTGTCGGATGGAACAACGGAGTTGTTGACAGAGAACTATGATTATACAATCGAATATAACAATAATATCGAAGCGTCCGATAGTGCGTCCATTACGATTACCGGATGTAGCAATTATACTGGTTATAAGAAAATTACATTTTCAATTGTAAAGATTCCGGTTGAGAGTTTAAAAATTGTTTACAATAAAACAAGTAATGATGTAGTAGATTATGATGGTGTCTATCTGACTATGAAGACCTATGAAGATGATGAAATTACATTGGAAGATAATATTTCTTTATATTTGGATGAAACATCATATGCTGCAGGAACAGCATTGGTAAGAGGTACCGATTATACACTTTCTTACGAAAATAACGATAGGATTTCTACACTTGGAAAAACGGCATCCGTGACGATTACAGGTATGGGAAACTATGCCGGAAGTGTTACACTATATTTTCTGATTGCACGAGATATTGCAACGCTGACAATAGACGATATCGAACAGCAGACTTATACAGGTGAAGAAATTGAGATATCCGATATTGGTGTTAACAAGAGTTGGTTTAAAGAACTAATTCAGGATGAAGATTATACGGTATCCTACGAGAATAATATTGAAGTCGTTTATGATACAAATGATGAAGTAGTGGCAGGAGCAAAGGTCATCATTACAGGTTCTGCGCTTCCAACTACGAATGGCTGTTATTATGGTACGACATCAAAGGACTTTAAAATTGTTCCAAGAAATCTTGGTGATGAAAATGTATCTTTTACAATTGAAGAACAGCAGTACAAAGGGGAACCTGTAACTTTGAAGAATCCAGCTACTGATATTTCTGGAAGTTACAAGATGCCATCATCAGCAGTAAAGGAATTAGAAGAAGGAACTGATTTTAAAATTAGTAAAAATAAATACGACGAGGAACTTTATTCTGATAATGAAGGTGTCGGAACCGCAACTGTATTATTGGAAGGATTGGGTAATTTCAAAGGAACAAGAGAGGTAAACTTTGAAATTGTAGGAAAATCCGTTGCAGATGATTCCATTACGGCAAGCTTAGATGTGGATACCTATACATATTCCGGAAGTGCCAATACACCGACGGTAACACTGGTCGATGATACCTATACCTTAATTTTAAACACAGACTACACAGTTAGTTATAGTGATAATGTGAATGCAGGTCAGGCAACAGTAACGATTACCGGAAAAGGAAACTACTCAGGAACAAGAGTACTTCATTTTACGATTGAGGCAGTGGATATTACCGGAACAGAATTTACAATGGCTGCAGTTACAGATAAGACGTATACAGGCTCTGCCATTGCGCCGAAGCCGGTAATTACGTATACAAAAAATAGTAATACATATACCTTAGATGCAGCGAACTACGAAGTAACCTATGAAAATAATGAAAACGTAGGAACTGCAACCATGAAGGTTACCGGTATCGGAAACTATACCGGAACAATTCAAAAAACATTTGAAATTATTCAAAAAGATATTTCGGAAGCAGATGTTATTGTAGATGAGATTCCGGCACAGGCTTATACTGGAGTAAAAGTATGCCCGGATCTTACCATTACCTATGGAGATTATACACTGAAAGCTGGAATTGATTATTCAGCAGAGTATAGGGATAACATTTTAAATGGAGTTGCAACAGTAGATGTTACAGGAATTGGTAATTTTACTGGAACTATTTCGCCTTCTCCTACATTCCGAATTGCAACTTCAATCCTTGACAGTGATTTCGCGATTTACTGTGAGGGAAGTGGAAAGACTTACACATACACAGGCGCGGAGATTACACCTGTTGTGACAGTGACGAGAACTTCTCTTGCAACCACATTAGTAGAAGGTACTGATTATGAAGTAACTTATAAGGAAAATGTGAATGCAGGAACTGCGATCGTAGAAGTAACCGGTATCAATAATTATGCAGGAACAAAGACATTTACATTTACGATTGCAAAGAAAGATATATCAGCTGCGGATGTTGTTGCGACCCTGGAAAAGACAAGTTATGAATACACAGGCAGTCAGATTACACCAGAAGTAAGTAGCGTTGTTTATGGAACTTATGTTTTAAAAACAGGAACTTATGGAAATGATTACAAGGTTGTGTACGGTGCAAATACGGCGGTTGGAATAGGAGTTGGATTTGTGACTATCGATGCAACAGACAGTTCTAACTTTACGGGAGTAAAGACCTTGTACTTTGATATTGTGGCAAAAAGCATTGGCTCTGGTAGCAGCTTTGCAACCGGATTTACGATGGATGCCATTGCAACACAGGGATATACCGGAAGTCCGGTAACACCGACACCGGCAGTTCGTTATAAAAAGTCAAGCTCAGAAACGATAGCGCTTGTACTTGGAACGGACTATACATTAAGTTATGCAAATAACATTGAAATCGGAACGGCCAATATTACAATAACCGGTATTGGCAATTATCAGGGATCTGTAACACAGAACTTTGCCATTAAAGGAAGTATTGAAGGCGCCGTGGTATCAGGTTTAGAGTCAGAGTATGATTATACTGGAAGTGCTATCACACCGGTGCCGACACAGGTATCCATTGATGGTGTTATTTTAACAAAAGATACCGATTATACCTTGTCCTATTTGAATAATATTAATTTAGGAGAAGCTACATTAACGATTGCAGGAATTGGCAATTATGGTGGAAGCATTACAAAAACATATCGCATTATGGGAGATATGGCAGATGCTACAGTTTCTACCATAGCAAACCAGCCATTTACCGGAACAGCAATTACACCTTCGGTAGTAGTTGAATGGAATGGAAAAACACTGGTAAAAGATACCGATTACACTTTGTCTTATGAGAACAATGTAAATGTCGGAACAGCAACTGTTGTGATTACCGGAAAAGGAAACTTTAAGACAACCTCCAAGTTGACCACAACGTTTGAGATTGTACCGACAGATGGATACTTTGTGATTTCAGAGATTATAGACCAGTATTATTGTGGAAGTCCAATTACACCGGAATTTACAGTTACCTATAATGGAAAAACACTGACAGAAGATACAGACTATACAGTTTCTTGGGCAAATAATACAAATGCAGGAACGGCAACACTTACCATTACTGGTATGGATAACTACAGCGCTATTACAACAGCAACAAAAGAATTTGATATTTTACCGTTGGATGTTGCGGATATGACATTGACGGATGCGAATCCGGCAGTAGGTTATACGATTGCACCAAGAGAATATACCGGAAACGCAATAACCCCTGGATTTACATTGGCATATATGGAAGGCGATACAACGGTTTATACGTTGAAGAGCTCTGATTATTCCGTTGCATATCGTGATAATGTGGAAGTTGGTATTGCAACGATGGTAATTACCGGTTCGGGAACAAACTGTACCGGAACCAGAACGGAAACATTCCAAATTACACAGAAGGACATTGCGAATACGAATATTTCACAGATTAGTAATCAGACTTATACCGGCAAGGCAATTACACCAAGTCTTACCATCAAAAATGGAATTCGTGTTTTGAGCCTTGGAACAGATTATGAAGTATCTTATTTAGATAACGTTGGAGTTGGAACAGCAACAGCGCATATTATCGGTGTCGGAAATTACACCGGAACAAAAGATGTCTTGTTTGCAATTTCACCAATGAGCTTGGCTTCAAGTGGCGTTTCGATTGCAGAGATTCCGGCACAAGCATATACAGGAAGTGAAGTAACGCCGGCAGTAACCGTTACATATACGGATGCAGATGCTCAGGTACATACCTTAACACCAGAGACAGACTATACCGTAAGTTATAGTAACAATATTGAAGCTGGTACAGCTGCAAAAGTAATTATAACCGGAGCAGGAAATTATACCGGTACAAAAATGGCATCCTTTACGATTTCAGGACATGATATTAACTCAGAAGATGTTCTGATAGAGGCAATTCCAAATCAGGCGTATACAGGAAGTGCAGTAACTCCGGCGGTAACGATTACTTGTGGAGACTACACCCTTGTAAAAGGAACAGACTATACAGTAACTTATAGTAATAACGAAGAAATTGGAATTGCAACTGCAACAATTACCGGAAAAGGTAACTTTGCGGGAGAAAGAAGTGTAACCTTTAAGATTGCCAGTGGCATGGAAAACGCAGTGATTGTCAGTGGATTAGAAAGTTCTTACACTTATACGGGAACACCAATCACGCCGTCTGGTTTCGTTGTTCAAATTGGAGCAACTGTTTTAACAGAAGGAACAGATTACACAATTTCTTATGAGGATAATACAGACGTAGGAACTGCAAAGGTAATTTTAAACGGTGCAGAAAACTATGGTGGAACAAAAGAATTTACATTCAAAATCACAGCTAAGAGCATTGAAGATGAGGATGTTCTGTTAGATGGTTTTGTAGAGGATCAGGCATACACAGGTGAGGAAGTAACACAGAAGATTACACTTACCTATGGGGAACAGATTCTTCAGGAAGGAACGGATTATACCGTAAGCTATACCAACAATACAGAAGTTGGCGAGGAGGCAGAAATGGTGATTACCGGAAAAGGAAATTATACCGGAACCATAGCAAAGAAGTTCCTGATTATTGAAAAAGTTATTTTTGATGAAGATATTGTTGTAACAAATGTATCCTCGACTTATACTTATAGTGGAAGCGCAATTGAGCCGGTTCCGACCGTAGCGTTAAATGGTATTGTTTTGACAGAGGGAACGGATTATACCGTTACTTATGAAAACAACTTGAGCGCAGGAGTTGCAAAACTGACAATTACCGGAAAAGGCAATTACAGTGGAAGCAAGGAAATTGTTTTCAATATTTTAAGAAAGAGCATTATGCGTTGTACGTTCAGTACAGTTGCAGATCAGATTTATACCGGAAAAGATATTACGCCGGAGGTAAGTGTATCAGATGGTGCAACAACGTTGAAAAAAGGAACTGATTATACATTAATGTATTCAAACAACCGGAAAGCAGGTGTGGCATCTGTTATCATTGCCGGAAAAGGTAATTATACAGTAACGAAGACAATTCGTTTTAAAATCAAAGCAGGTCCAATCACACAGATTGCAAATACATCCGTTTCGCAGTCCAGCATAGGAATTTCCTGGAGCGAATCTGGAGCGGTAACTGGTTACGAAATATACCGTAAGACAGATTCCGGAAGTTATACACGTATTGCAAGAACAAGAAGTAAGACATATACAGATACAGGACTGACGTCAGGAAAAACTTATTCCTATAAGGTACGGGCATATTTAGTAACAGATGGAGAGACCTATTACAGTTCTTTCTCTGATGTTGTACAGGGAACAACAAGATAAGAAAGAAGAGTGGCTTGAACGATGGCAGAAAAGTACAAGATTGGGAAATTTGAGTTTGATACCTACGAAGAATACCAAAAAGGCATTCATGATGTAAAAAAAATAAAATACATTACGCAGGAAGTTGATATTCATGACCCGGATGCGGCATTGCGACTCTACAACCTGATAAAAGAAGGAAAAATTCAGTTCTACACAAAAATCGGGAAAAAATTTTTCCTGCAAATTGTAGACATTGTAGCTGAAAATTCGAAAAAACAGGAAGAAGAAAAGCAGAAGAACAATGCATCAGGAAAAGGTGAGAAAAGAAGTAAGACGGACAAGACCAAAAACCGAATTGGTCTTCTCTGTCTGGCTTCTGCCATTGTTTGTTTTATTTGGTATTTTTGGTCTGATTACACGAATCATCGTGGAAATGAACAAAATGAATATCTGAAATCATTAAGAGAAAACAGTGTGGTATCAACGGTGACAAATAAATTTTTCCACGCGGAAGATGCGGAAGCGGAAGAACAGGAAGCAGCAGTGGCAGAAGGCACAATACAAAACCTGCCGATGCTTCCGGAGTATGAAGCTATTTATGCACAGAATCAGGATTTTGTCGGATGGATTACCATAGAAGGAACCAATATTGATTATCCGGTTATGCAGACACCAGAAGATAATACTTACTATCTTAACCGTAATTTTAACGGAGAAGAAGATACAAATGGAACCCTGTTTTTGGATGCAAGAGATGATATTGTGAACCGGAGTACCAATTTTATTATTTATGGACACAATATGAAGAGCGGTCAGATGTTTGGTGACTTAAAAAAATATCAAGACCAGAGTTACTGGCAGGAGCATAAGCAGATACAGTTTGATACGCTCTATGAAAAGAGTACTTACGAAATCATAGCAGTATGTCTCGCCCAGGTGGAATATCAGGACGAAGATGTATTTAAATATTATGATTTTATACAGGCTGGTACAGAAGAAGAATTTAATGAGTTTATCTGGAATATCAGTCAAATGTCGGTATTTGCAAATCCGGAACTGGCAAGTTACGGGGACGAGTTGCTGACATTATCGACATGTAATAATTACATCGAAGATGGACGGTTATTTTTAGTGGCAAAAAAATGCAAGGATGCGGAATAGAGCAATCTATTCAGAGAAATTAAGGATGATGGGAGAGATGTAGGATGTGGAACAAAATCAAGAGAAAAATCGGATTTGCGCTAGTTTTCGCCATGGTCTTAGTAATGATCTATCCGGGCGATCCTAGTTCGGCGGCCAATGAAGCAGATGGATTCGTGATATCGGATGGAACGTTGGTGCAATATAACGGTGTGGAGAATGCGGTGACGATTCCGGATACGGTAACCACTATAGGAGAAAGTGCTTTTCAGAGTACTAGTATTACGTCAGTGACGATTCCGACATCAGTGACAAGTATTGGAGATTTAGCGTTTGCAGGGTGTGAGTCATTGACGTCAGTAACGGTTCCAACAAGTGTAACTTCAATTGGTACTGCAGCATTTATTTCCTGTACCAGTTTGACAAGTGTATCATTTTTGGCAAGTGTACCAATTCCGAACAATGCATTTACAGACTGTGAGAGTTTAAGTAGTGTAGAACTTTCGACAGGAGTAACTAGTATTGGAGCAGAAGCATTTAAAAACTGTGGTTCATTGACAAGCATTACCATTCCGGCAGGAGTGTCCTATATTTCTTCGGATGCATTTGATGGATGTACGGAACTTTTGGCAATCAAGGCGGATGGCTCTCAGTATGCAACCTATGATGGTTGTCTTTACAGCAAAACAAAGGTAACACTTTACCGTTGTCCGGAAGGAAAAACATCGGTCAATATCTATGATGGAACAAAAAAGGTGGAATCCAATGCGTTTTATGGATGTACAATAGGAACTGTAACCATTCCGGATAGTGTGACAGATGTTGCAGTAAATGCATTTGAGGGAAGCGATATTAGTACTTTGAAATTAGGAAGAGGTGTTACCAGTTTTGGTGACCAGGCAGGATGGACAGTGAATTCCATAGAAATAGCAGCTGATTCTCCTGTTCTTGCAAGCCTGCAGGCAGATGGATATGCAGATATTATTTCTACAACGGCAGCGTCTGGAGGTAATGGTTCGGGAAGTGGAGATAACGGTTCCGGGGATAACGGTTCAGGATCTGGAGATAACGGCTCCGGAAGTGGTGGCACCGGAAGTACAGATAACGGTTCTGACAGCAATGGTTCAGGCAATGGTGGCAGCAGTTCCGAAAATAATGGGGTAGGAAGTAATTCCGGTACTAGCGGAACGACGACTGATACAAGTGGAACAACGACGACAAGCACAGATGGAACTACAGCGACAAGTGCAAGTGGAACCACAACGACAAGTGCAGGTGGAACAACTACCACAGCAGAACATATTAAAGACGAAACTCCGACAACAGGACCGGAGTTGAACCCGAAATACATCTTATGTCTGGGAATTCTTCTTATAGGTGTCTATATGGTATTAACCAGCAAGAAAGAAGAGTATCAGACAGCATAACTCCCATATGAATAAAGATAAGAAGCCCGGAAGCAGTTTTCTAATTGTTTCCGGGATTTTTTTATTCTATAGGATTAGGGTGTCAAAAGACACGTTAATTAATATATGATTTTGTTTGTA
>JBJELY010000061.1:0-2173 GCA_051879395.1 Roseburia sp.
GAAGGAACAGCCTCTGAAGATACTTCACTGATTTGGCTTTCCTCTGTAATATTCTCGCCTGTGTTGTTTTCAGACGAGGAGCCTACAGATGGGCTGCTTCCGCATGCAGTCATGGATACTGTCAGCGCAGTGGCAAGCAAAACAGATGTAAGCTTTCTGGCAACGAATTTCTTTTTCATAAAAACCTCCTCGTTTAATAGTATTTATTTTATCTTCAAAATGTTTTCATCCTTATCATGGGATGGTCACCTTGAGAGGTAAAAACACAAAATGGTGCCCCAAGACACCATCGTCCTATGTGCACCACCCAACAAAGATATGTATTTATTATACAATGCTTCGTGTGCTTCAACGCATCTTCTGTTTTATATTAATAATACGAAGCGTTTCACCTATTATAACACAAATCCAGAATTTAGCAACAGTTTTTTGAAAAAGTCATGAACTGTTATATAACAGCGGTGAGGAATAAAAACTTTTCGCAATAAAATAGCCTGATTCTATGCAGGATAACCTTTTGTGCGATAAAATAAGAGTAAGAAATTTTTCGCACAGGAGGGATATGCCATGACTAAAAAAGAAAAGAGAGATCGAAAGAAGCAGGACAAAGGAATTGTAGACTTTATGATGGTTACAAACCATTTTTTTCGGAAATTAAGGGATTGGATTACAGAAATGGACGATCCAAGAAATCCAAGCTATATAATCTATCACCAGACAGATCTAAATTATATGGCGATTCTGAAAAATGTATGTGGCCAGCACTCCATGAGAGAAATGGAGGAAAACTTTAATGAAGAGAATTGTATCCGTACGCTCCGCTTTATGTCGGGGAACCGGAGACTTAGCGAAATGCCTCATTACGATACACTGAATTATTATCTGGAAAAACTTTCACCGGAATGTCTTTCAGAGTTAAGAAAAAAGATGGTCGTAAGCCTGATAAGGGGGAAACAATTTAACAGGAACCGGCTTCTCGGGAAATACTGGAGAGTGATACTGGATGGAACAGGTCTGTTCTATTTTAAAGAGAAACATTGCGATAACTGTCTTTGTACGGAAAAGCAGATGGATGACGGAAAAAAGGTAAAGCTTTATTACCACAAAGTTTTAGAAGCAAAAATCGTGTTAAGCGACAGAATAGTAATCAGTCTGGGAACAGAGTTTATTGAAAACGAAAAGGAAGATGTGGGCAAACAAGATTGTGAAATAAATGCAGCCAAACGCCTGATGGAGAAGATGAAAAAGGACTATCCAAGATTACCCATCTGTATTCAGGGAGATGCTCTGTACGCAACAGAACCAATGATGAGGCTGTGCAGAGAGGAATGCCATTGGGAGTATATTTTTACGCAGAAAGATACCCGTCAGAAACTGCTGGGTGAAGGTTATGAATGGATAAAAAGTGGTGATGGCGCAAAAAAGAAAAGCGGATTGTGTGAAGAAAAAGGGAATGCCTGCTATGCGAATCACGTAGAGGAAGTGGCGGGAAAAAAAGAGAACATGAATGTATTTGAATATGAATATGAGACGGAAGATAAAGAGGGGAAAAAGCACAAAACGCAATTCCGGTGGGTGAGCAGTCTGGAACTGACAGGGCGAAATTTGAAGGAAATGATAGAGGCAGGAAGAGACCGGTGGAAAATAGAAAATGAAGGATTTAATAACCAAAAAAATGGAATCTACCGTATTGAACACCTTAACAGTAAAAACAGCAATGCGATGAAGAATCACTATCTGTTGACACAGATTTCTGATATCCTCATGCAGCTTTATCTGGCATGGAATCCATATATAAAAGAACTGAAGCAGACAATAAAAAATACATCTTCTGGGTTACTGGAAAGTTTTCGCAGACTGACGGTAACGGAAGAAGATGTATCCTATATTTTCAGATACACAACAGTGTATCTGGAATAACAATATTATTTTAGCACAGGTGGTGGTTAAATGGAAGATGCAATAACAGAATATTTATCCACAAATTTCAAAAATTGGTTCCACATCCCCATCGGATGTGTATAACGACCAGAAAAACAAGAAAAATGTGGATAACTCTTAAAAGACGAGGAATAGCATTTGGTGTGATAGGAACAATTAAATTTATTCCTCACCGCTGCCGGATCTGGATAGAACTTGAAAAAAATATCTTTCTGTCTTATGATAGAGAAGT
>JBJELY010000062.1:0-2172 GCA_051879395.1 Roseburia sp.
TTTACGGTTTGTATGCGGATGCTGTGGTGCTGCTGTTTATCCTTGCGTTCTGCAAAAAAGTGACCCTGCTAAACATTTTATCGATCATTTTTCTGCTTGGAGCGGTTTTCTTCCTGATGCAATCTATTTTGGGGCTGTTCCCCGATGGGCATGCCAACGGGTATCTGCCCCTGGCGCAGACACTGACCTGCATTGCGCTTTTCCTGAATTTAGCTCAAATAAGGAAAAACAGGAAGGACAACAGAACCGACGAATAGACAGATGCAAACGTGCCTTACATTTGGTGCTGAAATACGAAGTTGTGATAAAAAAACGGCATTTGTGGAGGACTATTTGTGCCGCCAGCCAAAGGCGACGGAATGGAGATGATTATGCACAACGAACTTTTTACAATTGGGTCTGTTACGATATACGGCTATGGTCTCATGATTGCCATCGGAATTCTCGCAGCCTATTTGAATACCGAGCGGCTTACAAAGAAGGCTGGGCAAAGTCCGGAACCGGTTTTTCATTTATTGATTATCGGCGTTGGTTCCGGCATCATCGGTGCAAAATTGATGTACTACATCACCGTTTTGGATGAGATTATTGCCAACCCAAAGACCTTGCTGAATCTGACTGATGGTTTTGTGGTATACGGAGGTATCATTGCCGGTATTCTTGGCGCAGGGACTTACTGCCGCTATAAAAGCTTCCATTTTTAAATTATTTGGACGCCGCAGTACCTTCTGTTGCACTCGCACAGGGATTTGGACGCATCGGCTGTTTTCTCGCAGGCTGCTGCTATGGAATGGAAACGGATGGCCCATTTTCCATCACTTTCACTCATTCTGCCTATGCACCAAATAATGTGCCGTTATTTCCCTCTCAGCTTGTTTCAAGTGCCTTTGATTATGTGCACTTTTTTGTATTATGTGCCCTCTTCAAACGCAATAAAACACCGGGAAAAATCGGTGCTTTCTATCTTATCTTTTACAGCATAGGCCGCTTTATCATTGAATTCTTCCGCGGCGATTTGGAACGTGGTAGTGTAGGTGTTTTGTCTACCTCTCAATTTATTTCTATTTTTGTAGTGATTGCAGGAATCGCAATGCTTTTTCTGCTGGACAGAAAAGAAAAACATGGAAAATAAAGCTACTCTATGTGTAGATAACACACAAAAGGACCTAACAAATTTCGGTTTGCAGGAATGGAAAATGGATAAATCAATTCGAACAACATTAGGAGGAAATACATATGTACGAATACAAGATTGAGACTTACAAAGTCAATGCGGCTGAAAAAGAAATGAATCAATTGGCCAGTGACGGGTGGAGGGTCATTGCCGTCACCCCGAATCAGGCAATGGGATTCGGAATTGTGGTAACATACGAGCGTAAGAAAGGCTGAGATCCGTTTTCGGTTTTTCAATGAATACTCGTTTTTTCCATAGACAAGAAGGTCTATTCGTACAAATATGCGGATAAAGTAATTTAAGGAGGAAGAATATGAAATACTGTCTAAATTGCAAAAAGCAATTTGATACAGAAGATGAACTCTGCCCGAATTGTGGTGCTAAACTGTATGAAATGCCGCAAGATAACCGTGATGAAATGAACGAAAATGAAGCAGCAGAAATCATTTCAACCATGATGATAACCGGTATTCTGTAAACTGTGGAGGTAATTATGGCATTTGATTTTAAGAAGGAATATAAAGAATTTTACAGCCCGAAAAACAAACCGGAAATTGTAAATGTTCCGTCAGCAAACTATATAGCAGTTAGAGGTGTGGGCAACCCCAATGAAGATGGCGGGGCTTATCAGCAGGCAATCGGCGTTTTATACGCCGTGGCATACACCCTGAAAATGAGTTATAAGACGGATTACAAAATAGAGGGCTTTTTTGAATATGTTGTGCCTCCTCTTGAGGGCTTTTGGTGGCAAGACGGCATCTGCGGTATTGACTACTCCGACAAGTCAACCTTTCATTGGATTTCCGTCATTCGCTTGCCCGATTTTGTTTCCAAAGAAGACTTTGAGTGGGCAGTCAAAACCGCAGCAAAGAAGAAAAAGATCGACTGCTCCTCAGCGGAATTTCTGACGGTTGACGAGGGGCTGTGCGTTCAAATTATGCACACGGGTCCATTTGATGAGGAACCTGCGACAGTTGCCCTCATGGACGAATACTTAG
>JBJELY010000063.1:0-2160 GCA_051879395.1 Roseburia sp.
ACGGTAAAAAGGGCATCTACTAGTTCTTTTTTGGTATCTTGGCTTTCATCAATAAGGAGGATAGGATATCTAGAAATCAAAATATTCTGCATAGTGTCTTCTGTACAGATAAATTCTGACCCCATTTTTACTACTTCGCTATGGTTAAGAGAATCATATCCTACATTATCTCCGTTTGGATTATAAGTAAATCTTCTTACTGTACTGATTTTAGCCAATCGCTCTTGCTTTTTTCTTATATCTTCCGCTCGCTTTTCTGAAGTTTTTCCTGCTTTGCTTTTTCTCTGCTTTTCTTCAAGTTCTGCGATTTCAAGGTTTATCGCATTGATTACCCACTCTTTGATATCGGACTGATAGTTCTTAATAAGCTCCCACAAAAAACTATGTATAGTTGATACTGAGAAGATCGACTTGTAATGTAATCGCCTGGATATTTCATCGCAAGCTGCATTGGTGTAAGTAATTACGGCTATCTGTTTTCTATTCGTTAGAAGCCAGTCACCTAGTGTTTCATCCAGAAAAGTTAAGGTTTTTATTAGGCTTCGAGTTTTCCCTGATCCAGCTCCCGCAAAAACAAAGAAACATTTTGGATCTTCTTTTGAAAAGGATCTCTGAATTTCTTCATCTACATGGTCATCTACATGATCATCTAATAATTCTTCGGTTACCGCTTTTATTTTATCCATCGTTAATCCTCCGGATGTAAATAGTCCTGTAGCCACATTAAACCTTGGTCAATATATGGTGGAACCGAAAGCTCGTCTGGACTAATTTCAAAAATTACATCTAATGCGAATTCTGCCTTCTGCTCTGATTTTCCTTCACGTAGCATTTTATAAATTTTTTCATGGACTGCTTCGAATGTGTCATTAGAGTTAAGTAAATCATGCGTTTGTTCAACCAAGTTCCCAGGATCAGTGACTTTTATCTTTTTGAAAAGATCATAATTTGTGTATATGAGACAATCTTCAAAAGTTCCAGGTATAGCCTCTTTTTCTTCTCCTTCAAAATCTACTTTTACAGGAGTTTGATAGCCAATACGAATAGAAAATTGATATGGGGAAGCAAAAGGAATTTCCTTTTTAGCTTCTGGACAATCTAGCAACTTGTCGATGTCTTTTTCTTTCATCAGCCACTTTGCAATAGCGTAGTTTCCACTGATTTGGCCTTCTCCTCTTTTGGGAACTGCAGATTTGTGATGACCTTCTTTTTCTGCGGGATCTAATACTATTCTCAAATTGAATTGAATATTTTAGGAATATATGTTATAATAATCTTGGGTGATAGAGATGAGAGGCAACGCAATAAGCGAACAAGAGTATCAGGAAATCGTTGAGGCAGAAAAGAGAACGAAGGACAAACGAGTATCAAAGAAACTCAGAATACTGCTTTTGCGATTTAGCGGGAAAAGTATAGCTGAAACAGCCGAGCAAATGAACTGTTCAGTATCAACGGTTAGACGGTCAATAGCGGAGTATCACAGGGATGGACTTGTAGAATACATGCGGTCAAAGTATGCAGGAAACCATCGGAGCCTCAGCGTTGAAGAAGAAAATGCAATCCTGTCCTCTTTTGAGAAAAAGGCAGATGCGGGTCAGGTCATTACGGTACAGGATATCAAAAGAGTCTTTGATGAGCGAATTGGTAAAGATACCGGCCGTGGGTACATTTATATGTTGCTCAAGAGACATGGATGGCGCAAAGTCATGCCCAGAGCCAGACATCCGAAAAAAGCAGATGACGAGGCAATCGAAGCCTCAAAAAAATTAAAGACAACATAAGGATTTTGGCAGCCCAAAATCCGAAGAATAAGGTGAGGATTTTCTTCCAGGATGAAGCTGGATTTGGAAGAATCAATAAACCGAAAAACTGCTGGTGTCCACAGGGTGTTCGCCCCGCAGTGCCATGTCATCACATTCGAGAATATCGTTATGTATATGGTGCGGTTGATCCTATAGATGGAGAAAGCTTTTTTCTCATTATGCCGTACTGCAATACAGAATGTATGCAAGTCTTCCTGAATCGGCTTGAAGCAACATATCCGGATGATATCTTGGTCATCATCTGTGATGGAGCTGCATGGCACCAATCTGGAAAACTCGAAGTCCCGAAAAACATGATTCTTTTACGAATCCCGCCCTATACGCCTGAGATGAATCC
>JBJELY010000064.1:0-2158 GCA_051879395.1 Roseburia sp.
TAATGCGTGTTGACCTCCTAAAAGCAAAACAGCCTACCGAAGCAGACTGTTTTGGGACTTTAGGTTTAGAATATCTCAAAGGATGTACTTTATTTTAGGTCAAACTCTGCAACTACAACTTCTTCCGAACCAACTCCATACACTGGTTTGATAATTCGATAATGTCCTGCATCCAGTTCTCCAAAGTGTTCTTCTAACATTAGTTTATAAGTAGATTCTTTACCGGGAGAAATGCCATATGATACTTCTGGGATGTCTGTAATTTGGCTTGGAACATCATACCATACCCCATCATCCATCCTGTTAAGAAAAACAATTTCGTCATAAGAAAGATCAACATCTGAAACATTCTGTATAACAAACGAAATGCTATCTGCGTTCAATGCATCCGGGATGGTATCAACAACCATAGCTGCGTATTGAGTTGAAATTACAGCTTCATTTACCGCTTTTAATTCGGTTTTCTCGCAACCAGCCAAAACGAAAACCAATAATAAAACGGGAAGCAAAATAAATGATTTATTTTTCATCATATCATTTAGAGGCTGTAATATAGCCTTCTTCTTCAAGCCAATCAAATAAGGTGTTTGTGATTTTTCTTGCGTAATTTCCACCATGTGTATGAATGCCTACGGCCTGATTGCCATAGGTACTGCTATAAAAATAAATCGGAGAACCGCTTTGACCAGAAGCAGTGTCTGCGTCATGCTGGAATCTGTAAGTCGTAACATTGGAGATTTCTCCAGTCGAGTACCACATAGTACGATTATCGCCACTTGCCTTATCGCTTGGATAACCGGCGGTCTTAATATTCATGCCATCTAAAGAACTTGCAGACGATGTTGCGTGCAGGCCAAGCCAACCACAGGTATCACCCAGATCATCGTTCAATGTTACAATTCCGTAATCCCAGTTTTCTTCCGAACCAGTATACTTTGTGTCCGTGTAAATCTGCGCTGCCGTAGAACTGATGGTATAAGAATTACCGTTTCTTCCAGGATAAACGGTAACACTTTTAACAGTTGTCCCGGCAGTATATACACAATGACCAGCAGTAAGGAGGACATTTTCGGAAATCATAAATCCAGTACCAGGTTTCCATGTTCCATTATTGAACTCTGTTCTAATATACACGATAGCGTAATAGGGCGAAGAAGTAGTGTTAGTAATTTGCGTTCTGTTGTCCTCACCATCAACAAAAGTGTATGTACTCATGGTGTGGGAAGCATAAGAATTTCTGGGGGTCATATCCCATGTTGAAGCGGATTCCAGATTGATAATGGTTTCCTTTTGCTCTGCGACATCAAAGCAACGGAGCGAAGTTCCTTCCTCTGCCTCAACAGATGATTCTGCTGCAAAGGCGACAACATTTACACTAAAAAGCATAATTAAAGCCATTGCAACACAACTAATTTTTTTGAATAATTTGCTCATGTTTGTTCCTCCTGTGAACATAGAATGAAAGATTGATTGTGCTGTACGATGTTGAACCTCCTTAATTCTATAAGTACGATTTTAACACAGTTGGTCGCAAAATTTCTGAAAGTTTTTGAAAAAATTTTCTTGATGCTTTCAAACAGCAAAACGGCCTGCCGAAACAGACCGTTTTTCCGTTACCCTTATCCGTTGGGAAAGGCTTTCATCACCGTGTTTGATGCTCTGCGAAAAAATGGCGGAGCTTTTCTGCATCTTCGGGAAGGAGGAAACCATAACCCTTTCCTCCGATCCTGCAATAAAAAGCTATCTTCATGGTCATTACTCAAATTTGCTTTCATAAATATTCTACTGCAATCGATGTACAACAAAGCGGACAAGTAAGAAAAGGTGAACTATTGCATTTAAACACCTACGCGGAAGGTGCAATGAACTTCATTTTTAGATCTGCAGAGCGGCTTTTCTGTACAACAGTATAAACAAAAGCGGTATGCCGACAAACACCTCTAATGGAAGAAATACAATACTCGACAAGCCACCATTTCATGTTGAAGAGGATGGAGGCCATCTTCATCTCACAATGCCAAAATCTGCGTTATATTGCAGGAAGATTTTATAAGATACATTTTTACGCATAGTAAAGCAATCGTGCCCTACCAAAATGACAGGGGAAATGTATAAATAAAAACGGTGTGCCGGTGAACGTCCTGGGTGGACAAATCCA
>JBJELY010000065.1:0-35419 GCA_051879395.1 Roseburia sp.
TAGCATTGGGATAGTTTAGGCAGTGGTGTTACAAAAATGCTTGACCACAACAGAAAATATATTGATTAATTTTTACAAATGCATTATATTGAATGTAACAGGGTTTTTGCATAGTAAAGGAGGATTTTTGGTATGGACAGATTAAAAGACAAAGTTGCTGTTGTTACTGGTTCAACCAGCGGAATTGGGGTAGGGATTGCCAGACTTTACGCACAAGAAGGAGCAAAGGTAGTAATTTGTGGACGGCGTGAGGAAAAAGGACAGGCCGTTGTGGATGAAATCCGTAAAGAGGGAGGAGAGGCCTCTTATCACTTTATGGATATTACTGCTCCGGAAAGCATTGAAAAGCTTTTTGCAGATACTGCTGAGAAATACGGGAAAATTGATGTTTTAGTTAATAATGCTGCGAATGTAGGGTTAAAAGATGGTCGAGTAGATGAATTAACGCTAGAAATGTGGGATCATGTATTTCAGAGTGATGTACGGGGAACTTTTTATGCAACGAAATGTGTACTTCCATATATGCAGAAAAATGAAACAGGTGGTTCTATTATCAATATTGGCTCCATGGCTTCATGTGGAGGAGATCTCGGCTCTACTGCTTATGCCTGTGCGAAAGCAGGAGTGGATATGCTGACGCAGTCCACTGCTTTGCAGTATGGAAAACAAAACATTCGATGTAATTGTGTGCGTCCAGGGCTGATTGTGACACCGCAGAATGAAGCGTATGTTCCACAGGAATTAAAGGATGTCTTTTTAAGTAATATTATGGTCAATCGTTATGGATGTCCGGAAGATATTGGCCATATGTGCGTATACCTTGCTTCAGACGAGAGCAGTTATGTGAGCGGACAGATTATCAATGTAGATGGTGGATTGAATTCTCATGTTTCTACAGTTGCTCAATTCCGGGAAATGAATTCACGTACCTGGTAGAAAAATATATCTGATGAGAAATGAATAAGAACAGAAGGGAGCTGTTGCATTTATGCGGCAGCTCCTTTCTGATATAGCAAAAGTTGTGGTCTTTTTCTATTCTAATTGATGGAGAAGAAATAATTATGGTATACTGTTGTCAGACAGAACAGAGAAATGGCAAGATGGAGAGAAGAATATGAGTATTTATGGAACCTATCAAGGATTTTTTGCAGTAGCAGACGGAGAAATATATGTGGGAGAGAAAGATGGAGTCCCGCATGTAGAGGTGTCTTACACTTCAATTGGAGAGATGCATCAGGAAACATATGAATTGGAATTACAGGGAAATCATTTGAATTTTCAAGTAAAGATAAATGATTTTTACGCCAAAATAGAGTTAGAGCAGCAAGAAGAAAATTTAAAAGGAGCTTTTCATTTGGATACGGTGGATATGCATGTTCCGTTGAAATTGGAAAAAAAGAGCAACACGTATGAATTTGCTGATCCATATGTGATGATTCCGCAGGAGAATATTGACAGATTAAAAGAACACAATCTGTTTGAGACGGAAGAGACAGAAAGTATTATAACCTATGACCTTGAGAATCCGAAGGTTTTATCTTATGTGAAAGAGCACGGAATTGATGTGGAGAACCACCATGATTTTGCTACGATGTGTGCATTGATGAAGCGGACATCGGAAGTAATCCATCATGACGGAGTGAACTATAAACATAGTGAAAAAATAGGGACAATAGCGCAATTTGAACATGCGATAAAACAGAATAACTTCACAAACTGCAGAGGAATTGCAATTATTTTAGCAGGTGTTTTCCGGGCATATGGTTTTCGAGCAAGTTATGTAGAGTGTTGGCCGATTGACGTAGAATCTGCAGAGATTCATGTGGTATGTGAAGCCTTTGTGCCGGATTTGGAAAAATACGTCATGTTCGATGTCTCAAATAATTTGATTTACTATTTGGATGAGAAGCCGCTTTCAGCACAGGAATTACGTGATGCTTGTGTGGCAGGAAGGGTAGAAGAGATTCAGGTAAGTCAGGAAGCTTCCCATAATGGAGAATATATCTCCAAGGAAGAAGCGTTAGGATATCAGTTGAAGAACCTGGTTTATTTGAGAAAAATGATTCACAATGATGAAGAACATGAAATCAACAAAGAAACAGGAATTTGTCTTGGCTCGAAAGATTTATTAGGAGCTGTTGAAAAGAACAATTTGTATACGACATGTAACCCTAATTTATTTTATGGTTAGGAAGGAGTAGAAGATGTTATTAATTGGAGTAAAAGAAGAGAATGGATGGTTATTGTCTAGATGGAATCTGACTTATAAGGTTGGATGGGACACAATATGTAAGGCAGCGCATTCTGTCTATGATTATTACAACGGTGTTGAGATTTTAGTAAATAACAAGGTGGTAAAAATAACAGGAAAAGATAGTATTTTTAGTATAGAGGAGTCATCCACGCTCACCATTCGCGGTATATCAACCATTGTAAAAGTTCCGATTATGATAACCTTTGTAAATCAGACAAATTTGGTAGATGTTAATGTGGCTTGCGCAACAGAAGAGTTTAAAAGCGCAGATTATCAAAAGTTCAATATGTCATTAGGCCAGTATATGGATAGTATTGAATTAGCGATGTATAGGTAGTTGAAAGTTATATGTTTGTACAAAGAAATCGATCATCTTTGGGTGGTCGATTTTTTTTGTGCAAGTTATTCTACTATTGTGCAATTCATGCCAACGACCTTGTTTTTATAGTTAAGGGTCTGTTATGATATTTCTGGGAGGTAGTTAGGATGCAAATAAAGTTAAGACTTAACAAAAAGACGAAAGAAACAATTATAGATGAATTGATAGAAAAAAAGATAGAAATATCAGAAGAAGCGAAACTTATTTTGACAGAGGAAGATTATACAGGCGATAGTTTGGAATGCAGGGATGAGAATGGAATTACGTTTGTAAATACCAATTCCATATGCTATATAGAATCTATGGGACATGATGTTTTTATTCATACAAATGAGAAGAGGTATAAAACCAGGTATCGTATCTATCAATTAGAAAAAATCCTTCCGACAGATTGTTTTATAAGAATTAGTAATTCAGTAATTATCCAAAAGAATTCCATTCGGCATATAAAACCGGCATTAAGTTGCAAATTTTATCTTACTTTGACAAATGGGGATTTTGTTGATGTAACAAGAACTTACTATTACCAATTTAAGGAATTTTACGGAATTTAGGAGGAAAAATTATGGTAAGAATCGTAAACTTTTTTATATTAGTAACTGCTTTGATAATAGTGGCAATCTTTGTTTATAAATTAATCTATACTTACAAGATTAACAAAATGATACAAGCCGGAGAAGTGAAAGGAAGAAAGCTTGTAGATCTCCATAAGATGGTAATGGGAGCTATTATTGTGGGATTGGCAATTTTTTCTGTGTTGCTTATGTATATCATTCACGACTATGAAAATCGAGATTATAGTATTTCGAGAAATAATTATGCAGTGATTGATATTTCGGATGAGGAAAATTACAGGTATCATTCTTATTTTGGGAATACGGGACTAGAGGATGCGTCATTTGCAAAAGTATATAAAAAAGATGCGAATGAGGGATATCGCAAAGAAGTAGTAGAGTCTGGAAATTACATTTTTACTGTGTTTTTAAGAACTGCTCCGGCAGATAGTTTTCATCCGGATTTTCTATGCTTTGTTGAGTTTTCAGGTGCAGATGATGCAAAATATGAGTGTTGTGCAAAGGCGGCATTTGGGGAGATTACAGAAGAGACAGAAGTTTTTGCAACGGAGACGATTGGGGAAATATCAGATCGTCTTTTGTATATAGGTTATTTAGAACAAGGATGTAAGTTTGATATTACGATGAGTCTGTTAGATGATAATACCAAAATGCAATACGATGAGGCGATGGAAGAAGCAAATAAAGAGGATAAAGGAAATTTCCCGGTGGCAGAAGAGTATGCAGTTTCTACAGGAAGTGTGAGTATAAGAATTGACGAGTAGATAAAAATCACAAACATCCCACTTGACTCTCCCCCTAAGGGGAGAATGTAAAATTTCCTTACAGTAAGTGGAAAGGAGAACAGTTTTATGAAAATGTTGGAAAAACATTACTATGGCAAAGAGAAAGAAAGCAGTCATTTATACAAAATAGGCATGTTTGCGCAGATGAATCATATCACGGTAAAAACGTTACGCTTTTATGAAGAGCAGGGGATTTTAGTACCGGCATATGTGGATGAAGAAAATGGATACCGGTATTATGTCATGAGTCAGATGGCAGAACTACATCAGATTTCGGCACTAAAACAGGCAGGATTTATGCTGGAAGATATTAAAAATTTGAAAAATGGAGCAGATGAAGCAGCTTTTCTTACCAGAAAAAAAGCGGAGATTATGGCAAAAATTGCGGAACTGACAAACCAGCTTGCAGTAATCGATGGCTATATGGCAGATAAGAAAAATTCATTAGAAACTCCTGTTTTGATTAAAACAATACCGGCTGTCACAGTGGCATCTATGCAGAAACGGATTGAATCTTATGATAAGCTTTTTGAACTGATGCCTGCAATGGGAGCAGAGATGGAACGGCTTGGTTGTACATGTGCAATACCGGAATATTGTTTTACCCATTATTTAGAGCCGGGATACAAGGAAGAACAGGTTCTTGTTGAAACTTGTGAGGTAGTAACAGAGAAAAAAGAGGACTCTGATCTGGTAAAATTTAAAGAATTTCCGGAGATTCAGGCTGCATGTATTTACCATAAGGGTTCGTATGGTGACTTTCCGTGTACATACGAAGTTATCTTAAAATTCATTGAGGAAAATGGATATGAAATTTGTGGAAACATCCGGGAAAATTATATCGATGGCGTTTGGAATAAAGAAAGCGAAGCTGAATGGCTTTCGGAAATACAGATTCCGGTAAGAAAGCGGGGAGAATCGTGTGGAGCATAAGAAAATTGTTATAAAGGGATTAAAACAGAATAACTTAAAAAATGTTTCGTTGGAGATTCCGAAAAATAAGATTGTGGTATTTACAGGTGTTTCCGGTTCTGGTAAATCAAGTATTGTTTTTGATACGATTGCAGCAGAGAGTCAGAGACAGATGAATGAGACCTATTCGGCCTGGATTAGAGGAAGACTTCCCAAATATGAAAGACCGCGGGTAGAATATATTGACCATCTGAATCCTTCCGTTGTAATTGATCAGAGCAGGTTAGGAGGAAATGCCAGATCTACCGTAGGAACTATAAGTGATATGTATTCGGCGCTACGGCTTTTATTTTCCAGAATTGGTACACCGAAAATTGGGCCGGCTTCTTATTTTTCTTTTAACAATCCCAATGGAATGTGTAAAACATGTGCGGGAATTGGAAAGGTGATGGATCTCGATATTCATAAGTTGATTGACAAAGATAAGTCCTATGAAGAGGGGATTTTTAACTTACCGGCGTTTGGACCGGGAAAATATTACTGGAAATTGTACCGAAGACCGGATTTGTTCGATGTAAATAAAAAATGGGCAGATTTATCAGAAGAGGAGCAGAATATTTTGTTATATGGAAGTTGGACAAAAGATGGGGAACGAATTGATAAAAAAATAGAAGGTGTCTATAACCAGTTCAAAAGGCTGTGTCTGATGAAAAGTCCTGAGGAACAGAGTGATTATACTTTAAAGAAAATTAATATGTTCATGGAAGAAACTGTTTGTCCGGATTGTAAAGGAAAAAGACTGAATCCAGAGGCGTTATCCTGTAAAGTGAATGGTTACAGTATTGTAGATATGTGTGAGATGGAATTTTCACAGCTTCGGGAAGAACTTTCTAAGATTACAGATGCAAGAGCAGAGACCATCATAGCATCGCTTACGGCATCATTAGATCGAATGATAGATATCGGGCTCCCTTATCTTAGTATGAACCGGGAGTCATCTACGTTATCGGGAGGCGAAGCGCAAAGACTAAAACTTGTCCGATACATGGGCAGTTCACTTACTGGGATGATTTATATATTTGATGAGCCTAGTACAGGGATGCATCCGCGGGATGTTCACCGAATGACAAGGCTATTGAAAAGTTTAAGAGATAAAGGTAACACAGTCCTTGTTGTAGAACATGATAAGGATATTATCAGCATTGCGGATGAAGTGATAGATGTAGGACCATTGGCGGGGAAAAATGGTGGTCAGATTCTTTTTCAGGGAAGTTATGAGGCATTGCTGCTTAGTAATACGTTAACGGGTGAGGCAATGAAGGAGGTCATTCCTTTTAAGGAAAATCCAAGAAAACCGACAGACTGGCTTTCAATCAGAGGGGCAAACCTTCACAATCTGAAAAACGTGGATGTGGATATTCCACTTGGTGTTTTGACTGTTGTAACAGGTGTGGCAGGATCAGGTAAGTCTTCTTTGATTCGTGACGTATTTGCAAAGCAGTATGAAGATAGGGTGGTGTTGGTAGATCAAAGTGCTATTACAGCTACCGGGCGTTCTACTGCATGTACATATTTAGGATTTTTTGATGAAATTCGTAAGGTATTTGCAAAGGCCACCGGAAAAGAAGCGGCACTTTTTTCCTTTAACAGCAAAGGAGCATGCCAGGCCTGTAAGGGAAGAGGATTTATCACAACAGAGCTTGTTTTTATGGACCCGGTTACAACAGAATGTGAATACTGTGGCGGTAGTAGATACAGCGAGGAGGCTTTGTCTTACAAGTATCAGGGAAAAAATATTGTAGATGTTTTAGATATGAGTGTAGAAGATGCGGCTGTGTTTTTTCAGGACAACAGAAAAATAAAAAAGCATCTGGATGCACTGATGGAAACAGGATTGCCATATTTGTCTCTAGGACAGCCACTTTCGACATTAAGCGGTGGAGAAAGACAGCGTGTAAAACTTGCAAAGGAGCTTTATAAAAAAGGAAACATCTACGTATTGGATGAACCAACGACAGGGCTTCATGCTTCTGATATCAAAAACATTATGGAGCTTCTCAATCATATCATTGAGAGAGGGAATACCGTGATTGTGATTGAACATAATACGGATGTGATGAAGATGGCAGATTATCTGATTGACATTGGCCCGGATGGAGGAACTGCCGGCGGAGAAGTTGTATTTACAGGAACACCGCTCGAAATGAAACAGGCAGGAACGACGATTACAGCAAAGTATATAAGAAAATAGCAAGAGTGAACCCCTTGAAAGAAACAAGACTTTCAAGGGGTTTTTGTTCGTTGCACGCACCAACGGCAAAGAGCGTTCTTTGTTCTATTAGAAAATTTGGATATCAAAGGAATGCAAGACGAATATCAATTAGAATATTTGTAAAATAATTAGATGAATATAAAAATAAATATTGACAATGAAAAGTACACGTGTTATATATGATTATGAAATCTAATTAGATAATCATCAATATAAAAGGAGAATAGGAATTATGGAAAAAAATTTAGTATGTAAAATGGTAAAGGCAATGGAGTTGCAAAAAGGAGAAGTCGTATTATTAAACTTCTGGGGAGATGATACTGAAATCCAGGATTTATATGATTTTGTGGGAGCTGTGGCAGCAGAAGGTGCGATGCCAATGACACTCCTTCATACTAATCAATATGAGAAGGAATTAATCGAGAATATGGACGAAGAAGTTCCTGAAAAATGGCTGGAGCAATTTGCAGTAGCAGATGTGATCATTGATATTATGGAAAAGCCGGCAGGAGCTCCGCCAACAGGTCTATCCAAAGAGAAATATCCGGTATTTGGTGCATATTTACAAAAGTTATTTGGCGTATTTAGCCAGAAGAAAAAAATGATTCAGGTTACAATGCCTTCTGACACAAATGCAAAATTTGCAGGAATGGAGGCGGAAGCTTATAAGGAGAGAATCAAGAAGGCCCTTGATATTGATTATGTAATGTTGAAAGCTGATTGCCAGAAAAAAATTAACAGTTTCACTGGAAATGTGCGGACAGTGCGAACCGGAACAGATTGTGTTTTGACTTTAGATACCACTGGTCGTGAATGGATAGCAGATGCCGGAGATGGAGCACTTCCATGCGGAGAGGTCTATATTGCACCTGTGGAAGAAGAGAGCAATGGAAACGTTTATTTTGAGACATTAGCGGTTGAAGATGTTGGCGTTTTTCATGATGTTACAGTTACGATTGAAAATGGACATTTGGTTTCTTCCACCAATGAAGAATTCAATGCATTTTTAAAAGAACTTCCGGAAAACGGTGATGTTGTTGCAGAACTTGGAATTGGGATGAATCCGAATGTAACAGGAATTCTGGGGGATTCTACTTTAGATGAAAACATGATTGGAACGTTCCATATTGCAATCGGCATGAATCATCTTTTTGGAGGAAAAAATGTATGCCCTGTTCATTTTGATTTCGTTGCAAAAGGAATTGTAGAATAGAAAAAACACTTTACTTTTTCTTACTAAAATGGCAAAGTATTAGCTGAGGGAAAGAAAGAAGGAGGAAAAAGTAAGTGTTTTGTATGAAATGTGGGGCAGACTGTACAAATGATAAGCAGTATTGCCATAATTGTGGAGCAATGCTTCCACAGCAGAATGTGTTTCCAAGTAATCCACAGGTTATGGCGGAAGGCGCTGTACAAAAGCCGAAAAAGAAGAAAAGTCGTTGGTGGATACCTGTACTGATCATATTGCTTGTATTTGCATTGTTTACAGGTGTAGCTTTTTTTGTTGTGAATAGTATCAAAAATAAGATTAGCAATGCGATTGCAGGCGCAAAGGAAGCTATGCCGTTTTTAGAGTATATGGGAGAGTTATTGGATGAGGATGAGAGTGATAATGATGTAAATACGGATGTGGAAGAAGCTTCGTCTGAAAAACTTGCAAAAGCATATTATGCAGGAGAAATTGATGCGGATACCTATGTAAAACAAATGTTATATCTGGTATATGATGATTCTATGCTGGATGAAAAATATTTTTCCAATTCGGAAAAAGCAAATTGTTGTGAAATAGAAAGTCTTGTTGAGGAACATCTGGACGAGTTGTCAGAGGAGACAAAAGAATACTTTATTGAACATGCAACATTAAGCAATGTAACTTTTATAGAAGGAAAAGAAAATGCTTCTGTCAGTGATTGGAACGATCCTTTTTGCGAGACTGTTTTTGCAAAAGAGAAGGTTGTAAATCTAGATCATGTTCTGGTGTCATCGGGACAGAAATTTGTTGTATGGTATACCACAACCGGAGAAAGTGCTATTGATGAAGAGAAGGCCAAGGCAGTAGCAGAGGGATTGGAGGAGACAATAGCAGCCTACGATTCTATTTGGGGATATGAGTATTCTTTTGAAACAAATTGGACTTGCAAAGGAAGTACATATCAAAGTCAAAAAACAATGTTAGAGAATAACTCATATGATAGTAGCTTGTTGGAAAATGCAATGCAGGTGTATGTTCTTGATACAGGAGATAGCGAGATATTTGCAACGTATTTTGGTGGCTCGGGTGCGCTTCGGGAATTATTGAATTCTTGGGCTGGCGGAGATAGTAATGGTGCAGTAATGATGCCATACATTTTGATGGGGGCTAATGCTTTTTCTGATATGGAAAGTCTCCAACAGATTTATAACCACGAATTATTTCATCATTATCAATATCAGGTAATGAAAGAAAATAAAAAAATAGAAGATCCATATATTATTGAGGCAACAGCAAACTTGGCGAGTGCGCTTGCATCTAATATGGCAACCGAAAGTTTTTTGAATAGATGGGCAGAAACGTATATCCGACATTGTAACGATTTGACCTCTGTGTTGGAGGATACCTACGGAAAAACGACAGCCTCTTATGCTCATTTTGTTATTTTGGATGCTTACCGGAATTGTGTAAATGATGGTGGTGTTAAAATCAGAGATTCTATTTATGAAGAAGACGCTTATGCTTATCTGATGGAACAGGCAACAGAAGAAGAATTAAATGCAATTACAGAATATCTCGCGTATAAAATTTTGGCGCAGGATTATGAAAATCAGAATTTGATTGCAGCGCATACGCAATCGGACCGAGTACCGATGACGATAATAGAAAAGACAACATCTTATCAGGGAGAGAGTCAGGCGAAACTTACCTATTCTTATTATGACCTGGGAGAAGCGGCAAATCTATGGGAAATAGAAGCTACAGCCGATTCGGATACGGAGTATCTGTATGCCTATTTTATTGCAGAAACAAATGGGAATTATGAACTTGTCGAAAAAGGACAGTTGACCAATGAGGGCGTCGTTTTTGAAACGAAAGAATTTGGAGATTATGATAAACTTTATCTGGCGATTGCAAATGGAAGCTGGACAGAGTCCTATGACTATAGCTTGAACATCACAGAGCAGGAAGTAGAAGTGACTTATGTGCCAAATGATGTGGAATTTGAAACAGGAATTGATAATTATAATGTAACCATTACGACGACTTTAGCTCTTTTGGAAGATGAGGAGCTAGAGACAACAACGGTATCAACTGGTGTGGTAGATCAGTTACATCAAAAAGAGTACCTATCATCGACTACAAGTGTTATGGGAATGGATGTAGATTATGAAATCTATACCGATTATGCGAAAGGAATTTCTTATACAGAAATACCATTTACAGGTACTTGGGAACAGGATGACAGCGGAGCACAGACAGTAGATATAACTACAATTCTAGATAAAATAAAAAATGAAGATGAATTGGAAAAAGTATCAGAGAATTGTTATCGGATGACGTTTTCAGCAGAAGACTTAAAAGGAAGTTTAAACACAGCAGGAAGCGATAACAGTTATAAATTAGGTTCCGGTGAGGTAACCGCGCTTGTTTATGTAAAAGATGGCTATATCACAAAAATGGAGTACGACTTTGCTGAGTTGCTAAGCGGAATCCGAAAGTTTGATGTGGTAATAGAATTTTCTAATTATAATAATGCAGGAGATGTTAATATTCCGGAGAGCATAACCCAGTAAAAATGAATATCAGTTAGTAAGAAGAAGGCGGCTGTTCACACATAATGTGACAACCGTTTTCTTTTTCAGCTTTCAAAAGCGCTTTTTGGATAAATTTCGTTTTGTTAGAATTTATTTACCCGCATTTTTACTTAAATCATGGGTAAGTGTATGAGTGATGCAAAGGTTTTGCCAAAAACGTTTCAAATCTACAAGGAAAATGACTGCATTTTGGGTAAGAGAAAATCAGAATAATTCTTTTTAGAAAAAATTATCGCAGAGAAAATATTCTTGAATGATTTGCTGGATTTTCTCAGAGTCAAGAGGATGATTTGAGGTTTCATAAGTAGTTATGAGATGGATAGAAGGTATGATACCGTGGCTACTGTAAAGTTTTAGCTTGTTATATGTGTGCTCACAATAAGATGGCTGATCCATCATTCCAAAATGTTCCCAGTAGAAAGTTTTTAACGTTTTGGGGTGGCGGATTGTAAAATCTGGAAAAAGCGTATAGTTTTCAAAATGGAGAGCACATTCGTAACGGTAGGGAATTTTATTGGTATAGAGGAGATTTGCAATCAAAGATTCTGATTTTGAACGTACCTTATGCCCAGAAATGGAATTGTGGATGAGATGTTCGGGATGATTTGTGTTGTACTCATATGGAGCGGTACACCATTGTTGTAGTTCAGTGGAAAAAGAATGAAAATAAGAAGTAAGAAGTTCTTTGTAACCAGAAGAATCAGCAAGCAAGGAAGTAGATTTTGATTCATTTTTGTTGTGAGCATTCAGATATTGGTCTATGGCATCCCGTTCTTGAAGAAGTTCTTGCAATAAAAGCGATTTGTACTTTTTAGTGGCGAGAATTTCGGCAGTCTTTCGGTTGCGTTTGCTAAGATAGATAGGATTGGCACCATTGCTTAGGTACCATTTTGTGTAGACACCATTTTTGGCACAAAGCAGGTCGCCGTCTGGAAAATCTTTTAATTGAGCTTGTAAAGATTGAATTTGTTCATCGAGATGTTGCCGTTCTTTTAACATTTGATTGTAAATCGTGGAACATACCCCCTTGTGTAAAATTGATAGAATGAAATACGAGTTTGAAATAAATTTATATTACTTAACGACGTTTGTCAAGAAGATAGTCTCATGAAAAACATTGTACTAGAGATGGAAAAAAGGTATGATGTTTTTGGAGTATTGTTACAAATAGAAATCTAATATTGGAGATAGAGATGAAGTCGGCCGGGGGATAGTTTAAAAGTGAAAAGAGGCTGGAACAACAGGAAGAGACGAAATATGGAAAGGGGCTGGAACAATGGGAAGAGGAGAAATATGAAAAGAAAGTGGATAGGAAAACAGATGACTTTTGGATTGTTTTTTCTTTTTTTTGCTGGCAGGATGCAGGCAGGGCGAAACCAAGCTAAGCGAAGCCGCCCAAAGCACCGAGGAAGAGAGCGAAAACGGACAAACTGAGTTAAATGAAACAATCCAAGGCACTGAGGTAGAAAACAAAGCCAGACACGTTAAAGCAAGCGAATCAGATAATGAAAGTACGCAGGAGAAATATGATTTCACAATCTGTTTTGCAGGGGATATCAGTCTTGACGAAAAAGCTGTGACGACAGCAAATTTGGATGCCAACGATGGTGATATTTCAAAATGTATCTCAGAAGAATTAATTCGCGAAATGCAGCAGGCGGATTTGATGTGTCTGAATAATGAATTTACATATAGTACGAATGGGAGTCCACTGGAAGGAAAAGCCTATACCTTCCGTGCAAATCCTAATCGTGTGGAAGTCTTAGAGGAATTGGGGGGTGATGTGGTAGGGCTTGCAAATAATCATGTCTATGATTATGGAAAGCAGGCATTGCTAGATACCTTTGTTACATTAGAAGAAGCGGGAATTCCGTATGTGGGAGCAGGGCGCAATTTAGAAGAGGCGATGGAGCCTTATTATACAGAAATTGATGGAAAAACAATTGCAATCGTAGCTGCATCTAGAGCAGAGAAAAATAAGATGACACCACAGGCAACAGAAACAGAACCGGGGATTTTACGTTGTTATGATACCGAATTATTTTTGCAGGAAATAGCTGAAGCAAAGGAGCAGGCAGATTTTGTCATTGCATTTGTTCACTGGGGAACGGAGTACAGTACTGTTTTAGAAGAAGTTCAGTTAAGTACAGGAAAAGAGTATTTAGATGCTGGGGCAGATGTTATTATTGGAGCACACAGCCACTGCCTTCAGGAAGTTGAATATTATGAGGGGAAGCCGATTTTTTACAGTTTAGGAAATTATTGGTTCAATGGTAAAACCGTAGATACCATGTTGGTAAAATTGCATTTCTATGGGAATGAAAATGAGCAACAGTTGGAGGCACAGATTGTGCCCGCATTACAGAAAAATGCAACTACAACAATCATAACAGATGAAGTAGAAAAAAAAGCTTTTTTTGAAAAAATGGAAGGGATTTCTGACCAGATTGAAATAACATCTGATGGCATTGTTTTGCCAGCAGAGGAATAAAAAACTGAGTCAAAGGTAGAGAATAGTTGTTAGTAAGAACTTTAAAATTTGAACTCTCTTGTATGTATGTTACGATACTGCAAGGGAGTTTCTTTTGTATACTTGAAAAACACATTAGAAAAATGACTCTGGCTGGAAAAAGCTAAGGTTTCTGCAATGCTTGAGATGGAATAATCCGAGTGTTCAAGCATGCGCTTGGCAACAGCTATTTTTTGACATTGAATATATTTACTAACGGACATACTTGTTTCTTGCTTAAAAAGACGTGACAGATGGGCGGTGGATAACCCCACGTGTGCAGCAAGGCTCTCTAAGGTGATTCTTGTATGCAAATTATCATATATGTAGTCAATGCATGTGGATACATGCTTAGAATATGGGTGTAAGGTGGAACGCAAATCTTTCATTTTTGCGGCATAGTCAAGGCACATTGTTTTGTGTAGACTGGAAAGTTCGTTGATAGAGGTACATTTATCAGCGATTTGGATATAGTAGTCACTTAAGGTATAGGCTGCATGGTAATCCATTCCACCATCAATGCAATAGCGGGTAATCATGGAGATGCCAATGACAACGTGATACTTTAAACTTTGTAAAGGGTCATCAGAGAGAATGCCAAGCCCCTCTTTGGTAGATAAATCATCTGGACATAGTTTTTTGACCTTTTCAAGTTCCCCCATTTTAACACTTGTATAGAAATCAAGTTCTATCTGGTATGGAGCACGGACAACATGATTTTCTCTATTAAGAAATTCGCGGTATAAAAGTTTGTTTTCAATTTTCATTTTTTCAAATGACCTCCGAATTTTATCAATGATATTGTATCATCAATTTAATAAAAATATCAAGAAATTACAAGAAACTACATTTTTATATGACTATAGTTTAAATGTAATGAAAAAGATACAGGAGTAGGAAGGGATTGCGTGATATGAAAAAAATGAAATTGGGAGCAACAGATTATGAAGTTTCTGTATTAGGTCTAGGATGTATTGATTTTGGAACTAAGATCGAAGAAACAAAGGCGTTTCAGCTAATGGATAAGTATGTGGAACTGGGGGGAAATTTATTCGATACAGCAAATAATTATGCGGTTTGGAATGGTGGAGATGGAAGAGATAGTGAACGGGTCATTGGAAATTGGATTAGGAACCATCCGGCGATTCGCCCAGAAATTTTTTTATGTACGAAACTTGGCGCAAAAGAAGAGGGGAGCAGTGGAGAATTTGAATCGATGCAGGGAACGAGCCGGAAGGTAATTTTGTCTGAAGTTGAGAAATCCCTAGAAGCATTACAGACGGATTATCTGGATATGCTGTATCTTCATGTGGATGATTGGAAAACACCGCAGGAGGAAACAATGGAGGCACTTGCAGAAGTCATACAAAAGGGCTATGTAAAAACAATTGGCTGCAGTAATTTCAGAACCTGGAGAATAGAAAGGGCAAGAGAAATTTGTAAAAAACATGGTTTTCCTTTTTTTTCTGCCGTACAACAGAGATATTCCTATTTACAGCCGGTAATGGATGCAGATTTTGGGGTACAGATCAATGCAGATAAGGAATTGGAAAGTTATATCGATTATTATCAAGATATGACAATGGTGTCACATACTCCTCTTTTGTATGGAGCTTATTGGAAAGATAAAATAGAAGATGAACAATACGATACATTCATGAACCATAACAGATTGAAAGTAATAAAAGAAAGTGGGATGCATCCAGTAGATTTTGTTTTAAAGTATATTACAAAGCAGTATGGTGGAAGCATTGCGCTCGTAACAACAAGTTGTGTCGAACACTTAGAACAGAATATAAGAACTTTTAATATGGTGAAATAAAACGAAAACCTACATGAATAGTCCATTAGGAGCTTCTGAAACCATGCTATAATATTGATAGATACATACGGTCAAGATGGGGGTAGTTTGCCTGTCAGAACAACGGGATAAAAGGTTCTATATAGAAATCATGGCATAAGGAGTTCAAAATATGGGCGATACAATTTTATTAATTGATGACTCAAGAGAACAGCTTGATATTTATAAACAATATCTGGAAGATAAATATCATCAGGTCATATGTTTTGAATCAGGGATGGAAGCGTTGGAATATTTAGAAAACAATAAACCATCTCTGATTCTTCTTGATATTGAAATGCCTTTTATGAATGGATTTGAAGTACTTGAGAGAATTCGGGCTTTGGATGGGTGTTACAATTTGCCGGTGATTGGATTGACGGGACGAAACGAAAAAAGTGTAGTTCTTACCTTTTTAAGCAAAGGAGCAGATGGCTATCTGGTAAAACCGGTTACAAAAGAGAACTTGATTGAAAATATTGAAAAATTTTTGCGCCAGGAAAGAGTAAAAGAAGATAAGAAAAATATTCTGCTTGTGGATGATGACTTTGAAAGTCTTCGAACACATCAGACAATGCTAAAAAATGATTACAATGTAATAGCGCTGAACTCTAGCAAACTGGCACTGGATTATTTATTAAAACACAAGCCGGATTTGATTTTATTAGATTATTACATGGTTCCATTTAACGGAATTTCTGTTTTTAATATGGTGAGGAAGTTAGAACAGGTAAAAGACGTCCCGATTGGATTTATTACGGGGTGTACAGACAATGAAATATTACTGGAATGCACGAAGCTGCAACCGGTAGGAATTATTTTAAAACCGGTCGAAAAAGAAAAGCTACTCGAAAAGATTGCAGAAATGCTCGGAAAATAGGAGAAAGGTGGTAGCGGAAATGGAGCTTGCAGTTCGGATTATAGTAGCGGGATGTCTGACATTTAGTTTTGGTGTTGTCGTCATGGTTGTACGTGCAAAAGCCTCTGAGAATGCAAAGTACTTAATGCTGACAACATTATTAATTTTTGGAACTATTTTGACTTATTTTTATGAAATCAATGCAAAAGATTTTGCGGCAATGTTATTGGCAATAAAGATTGGCTATCTTTTCAAAATTTATTCCCTGGTAGCATTTTTAATGTTCATTGTCAGTTATTGTGGACTTAGGATGCCAATGTGGGGAACTGTGGCAATGTTTATAGTTAATAGCATTGAAATCATCGTGATATCAACCTGCAACTACCATACTATCTTTTATAAAGAGATGGAAGTTGGAATGGACGGATTATTTCCATATCTGAAGACACAACCGGGACCACTTTACTATGTATTGATTACCTATATGGTAATTATTATGTTATGTTTTTGTGGAACTCTCTTTTACAATCTCCACTACCGGACTGCAAAAGAAGAAAAAGAGAAAAGGGACAAACTTGGAATGTTGATTATAGCAGGGTTAATTCCTATCATCGGTGCCTGCATACAAGCGTTTGGTCATACGAAGAGTCTGGATTTTGTACCATTTGCTTATTTTATATCAGATATTAATTTAGTGATATTAATTAAGAAATATGGGTTGTTAAGTGAGTTGGAATTGGCGCGTGAGAGCATTGTAGAGAGTACGCAGGAAGGATTAATTGTAGTAGATACCAGCTATCATATTGTTTATGCCAATATGTCGATCATCAATCGCTATCCGAATATCTATCTTGTCAATCATGACGAGCAGAAAAGAAAAGCACTTTTGGAAATGTTTCAGAAACCTGAAAGTGTGCAGAAGTTTAGTGATGGAAACTTTGAAATTCGTATCTCAGAGCTTTATGATGATAAAAAACTTCGTGGTTATATGGCATGGATTTTTAACATGGCTTTTATAAATGAGTATACAGATGAAATCCTTCGTTTAAAAGAGCAGGCAGAGGAAGCAAATCAGGCGAAATCTGTATTTCTTGCCAATATGTCTCATGAAATCAGAACGCCAATGAATGCCATTTTGGGATTTGCAGAATTAATTCTTCGAAACAGCAGAGAACGTCTTACGATGGAATATGCCGATAATATTAAACATTCCACCAAGAATTTATTAAATATTATCAACGACGTATTAGATATTTCGCGAATAGAATCCGGGAAAAGAGAGATTCATATAGAACGGTATGACACACATGAAATGATAGTAGACTCTGTTATTTTGTTAGAAAATCGTTTTATAGAAAAAAAGATTGCATTCTACACAGAAATCAGTCCTGAACTTCCATATGAGATGGAAGGTGACTGTGGTAGTATTCGTGAGATTTTGATTAACGTACTTACCAATGCAGTTAAATACACAAGGGAAGGAGAAGTCGTACTTCGGGTCGGCTCAAAAGAAGATGATGGAGAGAAACTGCTTCTTGTGATTCAAGTGGAAGATACAGGAATTGGAATGACGGAAGAAAATCTGAAAAGGATTTATGAGAAATTCCAGAAATTTGATGAAGAAAAAAATAATGGGATTGAAGGTTCCGGGCTTGGGATGTCGATTGTAAAAGCACTGATTGATAAAATGGGTGGAGATATTCAGATTGAAAGTACCTATGGCAAGGGAACAAAAGTTACGGTTGTTATTCCGCAAAAACGTGTCGGTGAAAAAAATATCTGCCTACAAGAAAAGGGACTTCATGAGGAAGAAACTTTTTCCAAGGAGTTTGATTTTTTTATAAAGGCGAGTGTGCTGGTAGTAGATGATAGTGAGACCAACCTACAGGTAACGGCTGGATTATTGAAAAAATATGCAATCGAAGCAGATTTGGCATCTAGTGGAAGAGAAGCTATTGAAATGGTACAAAAGAAGCACTATGATTTGGTATTCATGGATCATATGATGCCGGATTTGGATGGAACAGAAACATTGCATCGGATACGGGGTCTTGGTGGAAAATACCGGAAATTAAAAGTTATTTCGCTCACTGCAAATGCGATTATTGGTGTAAAAGAGCAAATGTTGGAAGAAGGATTTGACGGTTACTTAAGTAAACCGATTGATATTGTAGAACTAGAAAAATTACTGCTTCACATTCTGCCGGAAGAACTGATTGAAAAAACCGTTCGATCAGATGCACATAGTGAGGCATTCGTAAATGAATTCTATGACCTTCAGGATGTATTGAAACATTTTGATACAAAGGCAGGAGTCAATGCTTGCGGTATGGATGTGGAAGGATATAAAAAAATTCTTCAGATTATTTACAATGGAAACGAGAAAAAGCAACGTGAAATGAAACAATTTTTGCAGGAGAAAAATTATGAACGATATACAATTGAAGTTCATTCTTTGAAAAGTACGTTTGCCGGCGTTGGTGCAATGGAATTGTCCGAATTAGCAAGAAAACAGGAAATGGCAGGAAAAGCAGGCAACTATGAATTTATAGAAAAGACAAAAGAATATTTGTTTGCAATGTATCAGGTATGTATTTTTGAAATTGGACAGGCAATCGGAGCTTTTGAACGTGAAGAGGAGACAGCAGAAAATGTGGTTGCAGACGCAGAAGTTGTTTCTACTACAGAGATAAAGGCATTACTGAAAAACCTTGGAAAGTTGTTGAAAGAATTTGAACTAGAAAAGACAATGCAGATTCTGGAAGAAATGCAGGAAATGAAAATGTCGGAGGAAGATGCAACATTTGTAGAAGAGTTAAACCAGATGCTAGAGCATTATGAACTAGCGGAAGCAATGGAGAAAATAGAACAGATTTCTTAGAGAGCATCAGAGGAAAGAGTGAAAAGAAATGAAAATAAGAGGGAGAAAACTTTCGATAAAAGTATTGCTATGCGTAGTTATATGTTTATACAGTTTCTGTGATATGATTCCGATGGAAGCACAGAATTCTGCCATTGTGATGAAATCAGCCGGAAAGACAGTGCGGGTAGGAGTGAATGAGATTGAAGGGTTCATGGCTTATGATGAAGATGGCAATGTGACGGGGTATGGACAGGACTATTTGAATGCTATTGCAAATGTGACCGGGTGGAATTATGAATATGTGAAAGTAGAGAATTTTCAGAATGGCATGGAGAAGCTAAAAAATCAGGAGATTGATTTGATGGCACCTTGTCAGATGGATAAAGAAGATTTGGAAAATTATGATTACAGTGCATATTCATTTGGAACAGAGTATATCACACTTGTGACAAGAAAAGAAAATGATGCATATGAGTATGAAGATTTTGAGAGCTTTGAGAGAATGAAGGTTGCATTGGTGACCGGTTATGCGATGTCAAAGTATCTTGATTATATGAAGGAAAATCATTTTTCTGTTCAGTTTGAATATTACGATACACCGGAAGAGGCTTTAAAGGCGTTAGATGAAGGAAAGGTGGATGGAGCAGTAACCACTATGATGCGATGTGGGGAAAATTATAAGATACTTGCTCGTTTTTCTTCTTATCCATTTTATTTTGCAACATGGAAAGGAAATACAGAACTACTTTCAGAGTTGGACGATGCAATGCAGAATATTAAGAATGCATATCCAAATCTGGAAAATGATTTGCAGGAAACCTATTATCCGGTCTATGGATATCGATTCTTTTCAGCAGAGGAACGGGCGTTTATTGCATCGCAGGATACGTTGAAGGTTGGTTATATTCAAGGAAGAAGCCCACTTTCGTTTCGAGATGAAGAAACAGGAGAATTTGAAGGAATATCAAGAGCAATTTTTGATAAGATTCAGGAAATCAGTGGACTTCAATTCGAATATGTTCCAATCGACACAGGACTTATTGATTTTTCCTACTTGAAAGAAAATGAGATAGATTTAATTACGGGTGTAGAATTTAATGCTGCGAACCGGAATACAGGCGGTATGGTAATGAGTAATGCTTATCTGACTTCACGAAAAGTATTCGTTGGCAAAAAAGACGTGGATTTTTCCAAAACAAAGAATCTGAAATTGGCAGTTTCCACGGGGTCTACAACCTTTTTGAAAATGATTCGGCAGGAATATCCTAATTTTGAAATCGTAGAGTATGAAACAGTGGAGGAATGTTTTGAGGCAGTCAGGAAAGGGAAAACGGATTTATTGTTACAGAATCAATATGTGGTAGAAGACTGGCTCGACAGACCAAAATATGAAGGGCTGGCAATGGTCCAGGCAGAGGGAATGGAGGATGATCTTTGCTTTTCTGCCCTTTTATTTGAAGAAGAAAATACGGAGGAGAATGTACGGATTATCACGATTATCAATAAGGCATTATCTCAGATTTCACAGGAAGAAATGGACAGCATGATTGTGACAGAAACCATGCAGCACCGATATCAATATACATTAGCAGATTTCTGCTATCGTTACCGTTTTGCAGTAGGAATCAGTGTTGTTTTTTTAGTTTCTGCATTTGGTGCGGTTCTTTATATTCTCACCTTAAAAGAACGAACGAATCTGTTACAGAAGGAGGAAGAAAGCCGGCTTTTATTGCAACAGAAGCGGTATCAGCTGGTGATGGATCATTCTGATGATATGATTTATGAAATAAGCTTAAAAGAAGAGTCATGGATTTCTTCGATGCGCATTAAAGAAAAATTTGGATGGGAAATTCCTAAAAAGATTGAAGCGTTAAATGTGGAAAATATTATGAAGATTTTGCATGTTCATCCGGAAGATGAACCGATTGTAAAAAATGCTTTTCACCATGTGATAGAAGAAAAAAAATCAGGGGAGAAGCGATTAAGGATTCAGACACAAGAGGGAGATTATATTTGGTGTGAGGTAACTTGTCTGCCATTTTTAGATGAGGAGAATCGATTGGTATCTATCATTGGTAAGATAGAAGATGTTGATCATGAAGTCAGAGAAAAGGAAAAATTGGAGATACAATCTAGAACGGATGGATTGACAGGATTGCTGAATAAAAAGACATTCATTGAAGAAACGACACATTATTTAGAAGAACATTCTGCTGTTGCTACGGGATTGATTTTTGTAGATTTAGATCACTTTAAAGATGTCAATGATACCTTAGGTCATGCAATGGGAGATTATGCGATTCAGAAATCAGGTCAGAAACTTCAGGTCATTTTTGCAAATTATGATTTGGTATCGCGATTTGGTGGAGACGAGTTCTGTATTTTTGTGAAAGATATTCCAATTGAAACCTTCCACGATAAATTAGGATGGGCGGTTGATAAGTTAACCGAAGTATACGAAAATACCGAGGATCATGTAAAAGTAACAGCAAGTATCGGAGCTGTTTACTGTCAGAAAGAGAAGGCGGATTACCCGACATTATTTAAATTAGCAGATGAGGCGGTTTATGAGGCAAAGCGAAAAGGACGTAACCGCTATATTTTAAAAGAAGAAAAATAGAAAACTATACCATAACGATATCATTTTGTGCTAAAATATGCTTTGTGAAATATTTTTCCAAAATGATATCGTTTTTTTAGTGAAAGGAATGAGAATAAAATGGATTTTAAGAAACGTAGAGAAGAAGTATTTGCAAAAATGGAGTCAAATTCCATTTTGATTTTATATTCTGGAATAGAGGTTCACGTGAGCGCGGACGAATATGCGCCATTTGAGGCAAACCGTAATTTCTTTTACCTGACCGGATTGCGCAGGGATAAAATGGCATTGGTTATGGATAAAGCGGCAGAAAAACCAAATGTAAAGCTTTTTATAGAAGAGGCGGATCCAACAATGGAGCGCTGGTATGGAAGAAAAGTAACGGTAGAGGAAGCAAAAGAAATTACCGGAATTGAAGATGTTTATTTTATTGATGATTTGGAAGCACGCATTGATTTTATTATGACGAGAGAAGACGTGGATACGATTTATTTTGACACATATCGTCATCAGTTAGAAGATATGCAGGATTACAATTTGGTAAAAGCAAATGAATTTGCAGTGAAGTATCCGGGAGTGAGAATTAAGAATTGCTTCCCGATTATTGCAGAAATGAGAATGCAAAAAGATGCAGACGAAGTGGCATTAATCAAGGATGCGATTCATTTGACAGATCAGGGATTGCAACTTGTGATGAGCAATTTAAAACCGGAAATGAAAGAATATCAGGCACAGGCCGATTTTGAATATAGCATTAAGCGAAATGGCGCAGATGGTGTGTCTTTTGCAACGATTGCAGGAAGCGGGATCAATGGAACCATGCTTCATTATGAGACAAACCAGGATACCTGTAAAGATGGAACACTTCTTTTACTAGATTTGGGAGCAAAATGGAAAGGATATTGTGCTGACATAACCAGAACATATCCGGTAAATGGAACTTTTACAGAACGTCAGAAAGAAGTCTATAACATTGTACTTGCAGCAAATCGTAAAGTGGCAGCAGAAGCAAAACCTGGTATGACCACTGTAGAACTCAACAATATTTGTAAAAAGGTATTAGCAGAAGGATGTATTCGACTTGGATTAATTGAAAAAGAAGAAGAAATCAGCAAGTATTATATGCATGGCGTATCACATCATTTAGGAATTGATGTGCATGATGTTACAGTGGATTCCAATAAAAAACTGCGGCCGGGAGCTGTCATTACCGATGAACCTGGACTTTATATTGATGAATGGGAAATTGGAATTCGTATCGAGGATGATTTGTTGATTACAGAAGATGGATGTGAATGCTTATCTGAGGCAATTATTCGTACGCCGGAAGAGATTGAAGCATTTATGAAAAATAATTGAGGTAGTTATAGGTTAAGAGGACGATAGAAGAAGCTGCTGTTATGGAATGGAAAGGCAGCAAATGGGGAAAAGAAAAATGAATTTTGAATTTTGGAAAGAATGTAAAAGTCAGGATGAAAAAATCCAGCAATATTATCAGAAAATGGCAAAGATTCTGATTGATGCAGAAAATTGCTATTGGGCAAAACCGGTAGAATGTTCTATGTTGTTGCAGGGAGCGGCAAAAGATATTTGCCAGATTTATAATCACTTTTTTGAATTAGAATTTCCGGAAAATGCCGGTTTGTCGGAACTGCTTTGTTACAATGGAAATGATATTCATGACGGAAAAGTAAGTAAATTTTTATGTGCGGTCAGCGATGATCAGAGAAATCAGCTGAACTTAATTCGGGCTTTAGGCGAGGAATGTGTTTTTTTAGATGCGAATCCAGACCATCGGGATGCACAGGATGATAAACTTTATTTGAATGTCAAAAAGATGATGATTGCGATGATGGATTGCCTGAAATATCTGCTGATAGCAGTAGAAGGAAGAACGGATGTGGAAGCGTTAGTATTTGATGAGGATGAGGTGCCGGGAGAACCATTGCCGAAACCGGTTCCACAAAAGGAAGCATTCTGGAAAAAATTCAAAAAGAAGTAAGGAGTTGGAACATGTCGTACTTCCCAATGTTTATAGAGTTATCAGGCAAAAATTGTCTGATTGTCGGAGGTGGAAAAGTCGCCCTACGGAAAATACGGGTATTGCAGGAATTTGGAGCGAATGTTACAGTGGTTGCCCCTGATTTTATCGAAGAAATCCGGGGAATGTCTGAGACGGTTTCTTCGGGAAAAAAACAGATTGTGCAGGAATCAGATTGGGATGGAAAAGGGAAGGCATCGGGAAAACTTATGCTTTGTCAGAAAGCGTTCGAAGAAACGGATTTGGAAAGAATGGAACTTGTGGTTGCAGCGACAGATGAAAAAGAGCTCAATCACTGCATATCCCAAATGTGTCAGGAGAGAAGAATTCCTTGCAATGCAGTGGATCAGATTGAAGATTGTAGTTTTATCTTTCCGGCATATGTAAAGGAGGGCGAAGTCATCGCTGCTTTTTCAAGTGGCGGACAAAGCCCGGTTATCACACAGTATTTGAAAAAAGAAATGAAGCCGGTTTTGACGGAAAATCTTGGGAAAATTGCAAAATGTCTCGGGATGTTGCGTCAGGAAGTGAAAGAGACGGTTGCAACAGAAGCAGAGCGGAAGCATTGCTACGAGGAATTGCTGCAACTTGGATTGGAAAAAGACGAAGTACCAACAGAAAAAGAAGTTGCTGTAATTTTGAAAAAGTATCAAAAATAGAGCAGATTGATACTTTTTAATGAGACATTCAAGTAGAAAAATGGAAAGAAAGAAGTGAAAGTAAGATGGATCGTACAAGACGTTTGAGAGCCAGTGAGGCATTGCGTAGCATGGTGCGGGAAAATCATGTCAGAGTGGATGAATTGATTTATCCGATTTTTGTGATAGAAGGAGAAAATATCTGTAATCCGGTGGATTCTATGCCGGGAATCAATCAGTATTCCATTGACCGACTGTCAGAAGAACTAGACCGGGTTATCGAGAATGGAATCAAATCAATTTTGTTGTTTGGAATTCCAAAACATAAGGATGAAGTCGGAAGCGGAGCTTATGATGAACATGGGATTGTGCCGGAGGCAATTCGTTTTATCAAATCGCAGGAGAAATATCAGGATCTCGTTGTGGTAGCAGATGTATGTCTCTGTGAGTATACGTCTCATGGGCACTGCGGATTGATTCAGGATGGTGTGATTTTGAATGATGAAACCCTTCCTCTTTTGGCAAAGGCATCGGTCAGCTACGCCAAGGCAGGTGCTGATATTATTGCACCAAGCGATATGATGGACAAACGAGTAGAAGCAATTCGAAAAGCATTAGATGAAAATGGTTTCACAAATATTCCGATTATGGCATACAGTGCCAAATTTGCGTCCGCTTTCTACGGACCATTTCGTGATGCTGCTCATTCAGCACCGGGATTTGGTGATCGAAAAACATATCAGATGGACCCGGCGAATGGAAGAGAAGCTATGCGGGAAGTCGAAGAAGATATATTAGAAGGAGCAGATTTGATTATTGCAAAACCTGCTATGGCATATATGGACATCATTAAAGATATTACGAATCAATTCAATATTCCGATTGTTGCTTATAATGTGAGTGGTGAATATTCTATGGTAAAAGCCGCTGCAGCGAATGGCTGGATTGATGAAAAGAAAATTGTTATGGAAGTTATGACAGGGCTGAAACGTGCCGGCGCAAAAATGATTATTACTTACCATGCTTTAGATGTAGCAAAATGGATTCGGGAATGAAAGGAAGAGAACGATGTCAGAACAACGGTCAATAGAATTATTTGAAGCAGCAAAAAAACATATTCCTGGGGGTGTAAACAGTCCGGTTCGTGCCTTTGGCTCTGTCGGAAGAACACCACGTTTTATTGCCTCTGCAAAAGGAGATAGAATTACTGATGTAGATGGAAATGAAATGATTGATTTTATTTGCTCCTGGGGACCTGGGATTTTAGGACATGCGCATCCACAGGTTATCAAGAAGGTACAAGAGGCTTGTGAAGCAGGATTGACTTATGGAGCACCGACGGAAAAAGAAGTCGAGCTGGCAGAACTGATAGCAGAATTGATACCGTCTATGGAGGTAAGTCGTCTTGTAAGTTCCGGAACAGAAGCTGTTATGAGTGCAATTCGTGCAGCAAGAGGTTATACCGGAAGAGATAAAATCATGAAATTCAAAGGCTGTTATCATGGCCATTCAGATGGACTTTTAGTAAAAGCAGGGTCTGCAGCACTGACGACTTCCGTACCGGATAGTGCAGGAGTTCCGGCAGACTATACGAAAAATACATTGGTTGCATTGTATAACGATAGGAATTCGGTTGAAGAACTTTTTGCAGCAAATCCGGATTCGATTGCCGCAGTCATTGTAGAACCGGTAGCAGCAAATATGGGAGTTGTGTTACCGGAACCGGGATTTTTAGAGTTTTTACGGGAAATTACAAAGCATTATGGGGCACTGCTTATTTTTGATGAAGTCATTACCGGATTTCGTCTTGCCCTAGGTGGAGCGCAGGAGTACTTTGGAATTACACCGGATTTAACGACACTTGGAAAAATTGTAGGTGGAGGAATGCCAATCGGAGCCTACGGTGGAAAAAGAGAGATTATGCAGGTTATCTCACCGGATGGTCCGGTCTATCAGGCAGGAACGCTTTCCGGTAATCCGATTGCAACCACAGCAGGAATCGAGACCTTGAAAATATTAAAGGAAGATAAGAGTATTTATGAGCGCTTAGAGCAGAAAGGTAAAAGATTAGCGGACGCTGTAAGAGCAGTAGCTGGAAAACAAGTCTGCGTGAACCAGATTGGCTCTCTGCTTAGTGTATTTTTTACGGACAAGGTGGTAAAAGATTACGAAAGTGCGGTTTCTTCCGATACGACACGTTATGCAGATTATTTCAGTTATTTGTTGGATCGCGGTATCTATGTAGCACCGGCACAGTTTGAGGCGATGTTCGTATCCGATGCTCATACAGAAGAAGATATTGAACAGACTTGTAAGGTGATTGCAGAATATTTTGGAAATATTTAGATAGTGGTAAAGGGTTCATTATTGACCACATGGTTAATTAGTTGTATTATTAACCATGTGGTCAATTTTTGTTAGAGGAAAGTGTATTTCGCATGGAAGGAAGAGGCATGGAGCATAGTTTTAGTAAGGAGGCGGCAGATGAAAAAAGAAGAAAAAACGGAACGTACGAAATCTAAAATTTTTGATGCAGCGATGAAAGAATTTGGAACAAATGGGTATGCGGCTGGATCGCTTAATAATATTTGTAAGACAGGAATAAATAAGGGATTGATTTATCATAATTTCAAAAATAAAGATGAATTATATTTAGAGTGTGTGGCAAAAAGCTGTGAAGCATTAATTCGTTATGTAATTGAGCACAAGGCAGAGGACGGCTTTGTGGCATATATGAGTGCACGAACAAAATTTTTTGAGGAGCATGAGCTGGAGGCATATATTTTTCTGGAAGCACGAACCAATCCGCCGTATCAGTTAAAATCTCGTATTCAGGAAATCTATTCTGACTTTGATCAGTTGAATATGCGGATATTTGAAAAAGAACTTTCCCATCATGAACTTAGAGGCGGCGTATCGAAAGAAGATGCTTTGGACTATTTTTTTGAAATACAGAAATTGTATAATCTTAACTTTGTAAACGGAGTACAGGGGAAAGTATCTCCTCATGATCAGCTTGAATTACATGAAATGAATATCTATAAGATGTTTGATTTGATGCTTTATGGAATTGCAAAAGGAGGTAAGGAAGCATGATATTAAAGATATGTTTTTGGATTGTTACACTTTTTATTGCTTTTTTGGCAGGAAAAGCAGTTAGTAAAATGAAGCTGCCGGCGATTCTTGGATGGCTTATTGCAGGAATGTTGCTTGGACCTAATGCAATTAAGCTTTTGCCGCAGGAACTTTTGGATATGTCCTGGTATAGGACAATCATTATGTGGATGCAATGTGCCTTTGGACTAATGCTTGGAACAGAACTTGTGTGGAGCAAAATCAAGACTTATGGAAAGGCTTTAGTTGGTACAACATTAATGCAGTCGCTTGGCACATTTGCTTTTGTATCATTGGTATTTTGGATTGTTTTTCAGTTTATCGGAATCCCGGGGTATCTGGCTTTTGCATTTGGAGGAATTGCACTGGCAACTGCACCGGCGCCTGCATTGTCAATTGTCAGTGAATTTCACACCAAAGGTCCAGTTACGGATACCTTGCTTCCTATGGCAGTGTTAGATGACATAGTCGGAATTGCAGTATTTTTTACAGTGAATGCATTTGTTGCCAGAACGGTATCTGGTGGTGGGGTATCATTGTTGCTAATTCCTGTCATGATATTCTTACCGGTTGTTGTGGGCGTAGTGATAGGTCTTATTGCTGGTGTAATGTTGAAAAAGGCAAAGGGGAAAGGAAGTATCCTTGCAATTCTTATTTTGGGAATTACAGTAACAGCAACGGTTGGGTATTTGTTGAACACAAAAGTATTTACTAATATCACATTAAATTATATGTTACTTGGCGTTTCTTTTTCTGCTGCATTTTCCAACATGATTTCCGAAGAGAAATTAAAGGAAGTGACAGAATCTTTTCAGCCGATTTTAGGAATTTGCCTGCTTGGTGCGATTGTAGATCTTGGAGCGCCGCTGGATTACCATCTGATTCTTGGAGCAGGATTATATACGTTTCTTTACATTGCAGCCAGAGCGTGTGGAAAATATTTTGGGGCGAGATTTGGGGCAAAGCTTACCCAAATGCCAAAGACGGTACAAAAATATCTTGGTTTTACATTACTGCCACATTCCGGCGTGTCTCTTGTATTTACCGGAATTATTTGTTCTACATTAGAAACTGGAGGGGAATCAGAACTTGCTGTTGTCGTAAAAGGAACAATCGCAGCAGCAGCGGTTATCAACGAGATTATTGCTGTTGTGGCAGCTAAAAAAGGATTTGAGATAGCAGGTGAAATCCAGTAACAGGGAAGTGAAGAAATTTTTCTGAGCAAGATTTGGGGGGCTAAGCAAGGCAAATACAACTCTAGGTTGTTACAAATGTGATACAACCAATTGTTTGATTTTAAATAGCGGAAAGTTTAGAATCAAAGCATAGAAAGAGAGTGTAACTGCGAAAGGAGAAGGAAAATGAGTTTAGAAAGATTTCAGGAACGATTGGCAGAAGCAAGGAACGAAAAGGGAATGACGCAGGGAGAGCTGGCAAAAAAAATTGGGGTAACACCGCAGGCGGTTTCAAAATGGGAGCGCGGGGGAAGCTATCCGGACATTGAGATGCTGGATGCGATTTCCACTATATTAGACTGTTCTTTGGATTACTTGTTTTGCCATCAGGAAAACCGAAAGGATTTTTGGGAACAGGGGAATCTTCGCAGAAGAGCTGAAATAGAGGATGCTATTATCGGAGATGATATCACTTTACAGGTTGGAACGGGAATTGTAACATTGTTCATGAAAGCGAATCAGAATCATTTTGAAGAAATACACAAAATGCGTGTTTCTCTGGGGAAAGAATATGGACTTTTAGTTCCGGCAATTCGTATCCGTGATGATGAGGAGTTGGAAAAGGATTCTTATGAGATTTTGATAGGAACGAGAAAAGTTTTAAGTAAAAAATTATCTTTAGGGGAAGAGGAAGCAACAGAAAAAGAGATGCTTCAGATTGTGGATGATTTGCAGAAGATGATACTAGAACATTATGATTTGATTTTGAATAAACAGATTGCTGCAGACTATATTTCTCTGGTAGAAAAACGTTATCCAAAGGTTGTCGAAGGATTGGTACCGGAAAAATATTCCCTCCTGACGGTAAAAGAGATTTTAAGTGAGTTGTTCTGCCAACGCCATGTTCCGCTTACTTCCATGGTGACGATTTTAGAAAGTCTTGAGGAACAAGAATGTGATTTCAAAGAAGGTACTTCTATAGAAGAAATTGTGGATAGAATTGCGACAAGACTAGAATAGAAAAAGCAGCCCTTCGTCATAGATGAAGGGCTGCTTTTTCTATCTTAATTTAAATAACTGTAATTCACTTGCCATAGATTCTGCACTTGCAAGCAGTTCCTGGCTGGTAGCAGAGGCTTCTTCCGCTAATTGGGAATTATTTTCTACAGTAGCGGAAATTTCCTGTACACCGGATAAAACGTTTTGTAAAGTCATAGATTGAGAAGCACAATCATGGGAAATTGCTTCTGTCATAGCAACATGAGTTTCTCCGTTTTTGACAATGTTTTCAAAGAGTTCTGCTGTATTACGGGTAATTGCAGCACCATTATCAACAGCGGAAAGACTAGTATCAATTAAAGCAGAAATTTTATGAGCTGCGTCAGAAGAAGCTTCCGATAATGTACGGATTTCTTCCGCAACGACTGCAAAGCCACGACCATGTTCTCCTGCTCTTGCAGCCTCGATAGAGGCATTGAGAGACAGCAGATTTGTCTGATTTGCAATCTGATCAATCATACCGATAATGCCTGAAATCTCGCGGGAAGTTTCTTCGATATGATTCATAGCAGTAAGAAGTTCCTGCATTTTTTCATTACCTGTATGTACCTGTTCATTATTCTGCTTACTTGCATTTGACATATCAACAGCGGAGTCAGCAACCTTTTTGACAGAATCATTGAGAGTTTCTATTGTAGCTAACAGTTCTTCTACAGAAGCAGCCTGCTCCGTAGAGGAAGTTGCAAGTGTTTGAGAAATAGAAGCCATACTATCTGCGGCACCGGATACGTCATCTGCCGCATTCTGGCTTGACAACAGGAAGTCATTATATTTGGAAGTAATATCATTTACCGCATCCTTCATTGGTGCAAAATCACCGACAAATTCAGTATCAATTTTTGCGGTCATATCACGTTCTGCCATTTGGGCAAGTGCCTCATTTTCTTTTGCGATGTATAAATGGATATTAGAAATTGTCTCATTTAATGCATTACTTAAGAGAACAAATTCGTTATCACCTTTTAACTCAATATGTGTCTGTAAATTTCCCTGAGCAACACTGGTCAGCCCATCTACAATCTGATTCACGGAAGAAAGAATGAAACGTGAAACAGCTTTTACAATTAAAGTACCCATTACAACAGCAGAGATTGCAGCAACAATCGTTAGGATGCTGCTAAATAAGACTATGCCATTGGTACGTGCTACATATAGTTCCTGTTTATATTCTAAAACAGATTTAATTTCGGACATAGAATCGTCAATAACAGAAGAGGCTTGTTCATTATAGTCGCGAAAGGTATCAGAGGCTTTTTCAAAATCACCATCCGCAATGAGGGAACCAAGATATTCGGCATAATCGCTGTAGTCAGTGATGGCTGACTGCATTTTGCTGATGCATGGAAGAATGCCGGAAGAAGTTGTTGCATCATTCAAATCATTGACTGCATTTTCGAAATCAGATAAATCGGATTGGATTTCAGTAATTAGGGAAGAAGAGGTTTCCTGATAAGAAGCAGCATCTAAATTACCAAGAACTGCGTCATAGGCTAAGTCTTCCAGGTCATTAATTTGTGACTGAATTCTATTTGCCTGTGTATTTAAGGTAAGCGGACCATTTGTCAGTCGCTGGAACATATAATTGGTCAATTGCATTCCGGAATAAGAAAGAAGAAGAACTACTAGTGCAGCGACAATCAGTCCACCAAATGTCATAGTTAATGTTTTTTTCAGAGAGCGATTTTCAAGTTTAACAGTGTACCGCTCTTTTGCATTCATTTTTTTGTTTGCTTCCATGATTTTATCCTTTCATTAGAGGGCGTATCCCTCAAACCAACAATAAACATACGAAAAAAGAAAAGTTTTTTCGAAATTGAACGGGAACATAGTACTATAGTAATAGAAAAGTGTCAAGACTCTTCACATAAAATTCAGAAAACATGTATACAAGTCATAAAATAGGAAGGAAAAAAGATAAAATTTGGGATTTCTTAAAATATTAGCTGGAAACTATGATAAAAAGTGGTACAATAGGCTAGTATAACAGTAGGAAATGAGAGGAAAAGGCTACATGCAGTTTGGTTTTATAGGAATTAACTATAAAAAAGCCCAGTTAGAGATTCGTGATAAGACATCTTTTACAGATGGTATGAAGATAGAATTTTTTCAAAAAGCGGAAACAATCGGAATAGATCAGTGTATGGTTCTGTCTACCTGTAACAGGAGCGAAGTGTATTTCTTTTTTGAAAAAAATGAACAATTAGAACAAATTGAGCAAATTTATCGGGAAATGTTTCCGGAAGTGGAGTTAGAAGATTATCTGACCCGGTTTGTAGGAGAAGAAGCACTTGCGTATTTATTTCGGATTGCAGCAGGACTGGAATCTTTAGTGCTTGGAGAAGATCAGATTTTAGGACAGGTACGCGAAGCTTTGGATTTTTCCAGAGCAATGGGGCATAGTAAAAAGGAGTTAAATAAAGTGGTGCGTGAGGCGGTTACTTGCGCTAAAAAGATAAAAACAGAGTTAAAAATAAGTGAAAAACCGCTTTCTGTCAGCTATATTGGAATCCAGAAATTAAATGAAACGTGTGGTATCAAGGGGAAACGTGCACTTGTAATTGGAAGTGGGAAAACGGCAGTTCTTGCATTAAAGTATTTGTATGAATATGAGGCAGGAGAAGTTTATGCATGTAGCAGAAACTTAGAGCATGCGGAAGAACTAAAAGAAGAGTTTGATTCCATTCGTATTGTACGTTATGAGAAACGTTATGAATTGATGAAGCAGTGTGATATCGTAATTTCTGCAACCGCTTCCCCTCATGTTGTGGTAAAACGAGAACAGTTTACGCCGGAACGTCCTGTTACCTTTTTGGATCTTGCGGCACCAAGGGATATTGATACGGCATTTGAAAAAGAAGAATTGGTGCAATTGATTAATTTAGATACTCTTTTAGAGATTGCAAAAGAAAATCAGAGAGAACGGGAACGTTTAGTAGAGCAAAGTAAAACCATGATAGCAGAGGCGTTAGAGGAAACAAAAGAATGGCTGTTGCAAAGCAGAATGGATGCAACGATTGAATCCCTTCAGCAGCGTTGCAGTGAGATTGTGGAAGATAGTTATGAATATTTGAATCGGAAAATGGAATTGAGCCATCGGGAACAAAAACTGTTGCGCAAGGTGTTGCATGCATCTTTACAAAGACTTTTACATGAACCGATTCAGGAATTAAAGCAGTTAGATACCAAAGAAGAGCAGGAACAATACCGCAGGCTGGTACAACAGCTTTTTCAAATTGAGTCAGAATAGGAGCACAGTGTGAAATACAAAATTGGAACCAGAGGGTCAAAACTTGCATTAGTACAGGCAAGCTATGTTTGTAAACGATTGCAGGAAACATACCCCCAGCATGAATTCGAAATAAAAATTATTAAGACCAAGGGAGATTTGATTCAGAATAAACCATTGAACCAAATCGGGGAGAAAGGTCTTTTTGTAAAAGAAATTGAAGAACAGATTTTAGCAGATGAAGTGCAGATTGGCGTGCACAGTATGAAAGATATGCCGGCAGAACCGGCGAAAGGGCTAATTTTTACAAAAGCATGGAAAAGAGAAGACCCGCGGGATGTCCTGATTCTGCGGGAAAAGAAGTCCTTAGAAGAATTACCGGAAGGAGCTGTCATCGGAACCGGAAGTATCAGACGCCGGGTGCAGTTACAGCGGCTTCGGAGTGATTTGCAGGTAGTGGATATTCGTGGAAATGTAGATACACGCCTTCGAAAAATGGAAGAACAGAAGTTGGATGGTATTGTACTTGCTGCTGCAGGCTTGCACCGCCTTGGACTGGAACATTTGATTACACAGTATTTTGAAACGGAGGAAATGATACCGGCTCCAGCGCAGGGAATTTTAGCATTAGAGATTGCAAAGGAGAAAACAGAGCTGGCAGAGATGCTAAATACACTTTCGGAAGAAGCTTCAGAAAAAGCTGCTAGAGCAGAGCGTGGCTATTTAGAAGGAATGGGTGGAGACTGCCATGTCCCAATTGGGGCAGTCTGTAAGGAACTGGAAGATGGAACACTTTGCCTTCGCACAATGTTTGGAGATGAAACGGGTGAAAAAGTTACGTTTGCAAAAGTGACCGGAGCTGTCCCGGAACAGATGGCAAAAGAGGCAGTACTTGAAATGAAAAAGAATTTTATAATCGACTAGATTAAGAATAAGGAGAACAAAATGGTATCATTAATAGGTGGAGGACCGGGTGCAGTCGATTTGATTACGGTAAAAGGTTTACAGCGGATTCAGGAAGCGGATTGCATCATTTATGACCGTCTGTCATCACCGGAATTATTAGAAGAAGCAAAAGCAGGCTGTGAACTGATTTATGTCGGAAAAGAAAGCCATAACCATACGATGAAGCAGGAGGACATGAACCTTCTGTTGGTGGAAAAAGCGAAACAATATGAAAGAGTAGTCCGTTTAAAAGGAGGAGATCCATATGTGTTTGGAAGAGGAGGAGAGGAAGCACTTGTATTAAAAGAACAGGGAATTCCGTTTGAGATGGTTCCTGGAATCAGTTCTTCCATAGCAGGTCCGGCTTATGCCGGAATTCCGGTAACGCATCGTGGCGTAGCAATGGGATTTCATGTTGTAACAGCACATAATAAAAAGGATGAATTAGCAGATATTGATTTTAAAGCAATGGCCCGTGGAAATGACACGTGTATTTTCTTAATGGGATTAAGCAAGGTAAAAGAGATTGCAGATAAATTAATGGAAGCGGGAATGTCGCCAGAAACAGGAGTGGCTGTGATTTCAAAAGCTACGACACCGGAGCAGCAGACTTGTGTCGCTTCACTTTTGACAATTGCAGGAGAAGTGGAAAAAGCGGCCCTTCCATCTCCGGCACTAATCGTAGTTGGAGAAGTGGTAAAACTACGTGAACAGTTAAATTTTTTTGAAGAAAAAGAACTCTTTAGAAGACGTTACCTTGTTACAAAAGTCGGAGAAGAACAGAGCCGATTGACAAAAATCTTGCAAGAAAAGGGGGCTATCGTCACTGAGGTTACGACAGGAGTAATTCAAAAAAAAGATTATCCGTTACGGAAAGAAGAATTAGAGCAGGTTGACTGGCTGGTATTTACAAGTGGAAACGGTGTAACAGCATTTTTTGAAAATCTGAAAAAAAGTGGATTAGACAGCAGAAGTCTTTGGCATACGAAGATTGCTTCTGTTGGAAAGAAAACTTCCCTTGTTTTAGAAAGCTATGGCATATATCGGGATTTAGAAGCAGAAAAAGCGTATGCAGATTCGTTAGCAGAAACATTGGAAAAGGAATTAACCGGGAAAGAGAATCTTTGGTATGTGAAAGCACAAGAGACGGACGATAGTTTAAGAAAACATTTGAAAGATAAATGTAATTACAGAGAAGCCATATTTTATGAAAATGTAGCGACTATAGAAGCAGAAAGCCGGGATATAGTGAAGGATGCCTATGATGGAATTTTCTTTACTTGTGCTTCTTCGGTAAAACGTTTTTTGGGTGAAAAAGGAGAGAGTACTATATTGTGTTATAGTATCGGTGAGAAGACGACAAAGGCATTGCTGGAATGTGGGATAGAAAAAGAACAAATCAGACAGGCAATAGAGCCTTCTTATGAGGCATTGGCAGAATGTGCGCTGACAGGAAATTAGGCTATACGGTATTGCAAAATTATGTTAAAATAGAGGAGACTGGTAACGTTACCAGCCTCCTTTTTTACACTATAGGATTAGGGTGTCAAAAGGTTACTGACCTTTGATATATATTTGTACCTTG
>JBJELY010000066.1:0-2147 GCA_051879395.1 Roseburia sp.
TTAAGTGTCTGTTATTCAATACTTTGCAGAAAAGGCTGACAGTGACAGATGTTTTCAAACTTTTATTTTTTCCAATTTAGGGAGATGATGTATGAGAAATAAGAGATTCTCATTGTTCAAAGTAACACTATTCTCCAGCAAGAAATCAAGGGAATGCACCAGAAAATAACAGGCAATTGGATAAAATATTATTATGATTTCCTCATTAATTAAGTAAAATAATCATAAAAGTAGCATGTAATTTAACTCAAACTACTGGATTTTTTCTATCTTTGCATCAAAATTAATGATTCTTATCGTGGCAGAAAATGATTTGAACAGACAGAAAATAATACTTGCAGTAACTGATAATAAACCTATCAAAGAGGAATGACAATGAAAAAAGATGAGATAATAGAAAAAATCAAACTTGGCGAAGATAGCCAAGTCCAATTTAAGGAACGCACTTTAGACAGGTATGACATTGGATGCGAAATGGTGGCATTTAGCAACACTCACGGAGGTGTGCTTGTAATAGGTGTAAATGACAAGAGTGGCGACATCAATCCTCTGTCTTACACAGAAACTCAGGAGACAACAAATCTTCTGAGCAATATCGCGTCAGAGAATGTAGTTCCGTCCATACTTATTGAAACCAAAACTGTTGGTGTTGAGGGTGGAAGTTTAGTCGTTGCGTATATAAAAGAAGGTATGAATAAACCATACCATGACAACAAAGGTATCGTATGGGTAAAAAATGGGGCAGATAAACGAAAGGTGTTTGACAATGTAGAGTTAGCAGAGATGATGACAGACTGCGGAAGCTTCGCTCCTGACGAAGCAGCTGTTCGTAATGCTACCCTCACTGACCTTGATGGAAACACTATAAAGACGTTCCTCGCTTCACGTTTTGACAAAGTCCTTCAACGCAAAGGAATTGTAGGCGACACATTACGCGAGGCTCCTCTTGACACCGTTTGCTCTGCAATAGCCAATGGACACGACACGGAGAAACTGCTCCGCAATCTTCGTTTGATACGTCCTGACGGTAAACTTACCGTGGCAGCCATTTTGCTTTTCGGGAAATACACCCAACGTTGGCTTCCAATGATGACAGCCAAATGTATTTGTTTTGCCGGCAATTCTGTAGGTGGTACAGTTTTCCGTGACAAGGTGAATGACGCTGATATGGAGGGTAATCTTCTGCATCAGTTTAAAACCATCATGGATTTCTTCACACGCAACCTTCACAATGTTCAGGATGGTGAGGAATTTAATTCCATGGGCAGATTGGAGATACCTTACAAAAGCCTTCTTGAGTTCACGGTCAACGCTTTGGTACACCGTTCGCTTAATTTGAAATCACCAGTACGGATTTTTATATTCGATAACCGTGTGGAGATTCATAGCCCAGGAACTTTGCCCAATGGTCTGAAGGTAGAAGACATTACCAATGGAACTTCAATGCCCCGAAATAGTTTTCTGTTCAACAATGCCATATATTTGCTTCCATATACAGGAGCAGGAAGTGGAGTGAGACGAGCATTGGAGGACGGTCTAAGTGCAATATTTGATAATGATGAAAACACCCGTGAGTTCGTGATAACAATATCAAGAGACGGTAACAACAGCTGTGACTTAGTTACCAAACTTAGTTACTCAGACTCTGAACAGATGTTAAAAAGCAACCAAGTCTGTGGAAAAAGTAACCAAGTCGGATGGAAAAGTAACCAAGTCGAAGCCGACTTAGTTACTAACCGTCAACTCCAACTCACTAATAAACAGAAGGACATTCTGAATTTTTGCTCTGTTCCACGCACTGCCGCCGAAATAATGGAAAGACTGGCTATATCAAATCAATCAAGGAATCGAGCCGCACATATTACCCCACTTGTAGAGGCTGGTTATCTTGAATTGACAAATCCTGAGAATCCCACCGCAAGCAACCAAAAATACAGAAAGAAAAGATGATAAGATAAAGTTCTTTTTATAATACACTTACAGGAACAGCATAATTATACACCGTCAAATCTTTCCCGAGGTTTGACGGTATCTATTTATTCGCCAACAAGAAAACGAGTTTAAGTGGTTCTTTTTTGCATAAGCAACAAAGTCATTAGCACTGAGAAGGTTCGATGTTTTGGCATTTTTGAAAGCATCTGTCAGCC
>JBJELY010000067.1:0-5616 GCA_051879395.1 Roseburia sp.
CATTATATGCTAACCATAGATCGAGTATTAAAGGAAGGCAAGTAAGTTATGGTTCTTTGGAAATATAAGTATTTTGTAGATGTGATTGATAGTAAGAGTTTTACAAAAGCAGGAAAGAAGAATTTTGTATCACAGACTGCGATTAGTCAGCAAATTTCCTCTTTAGAAAAAGCCATCGGAGGGAAACTTATTGACAGAGGAAATGGAGAAATTGTAGTAACGGAACTGGGGCAGATTGTTTATGACAAAGCAAAGGAAATGCTTCGTCTTAATGAAGAGATGGCGGAGGAAATCCAGCAGTTTAAAGAGAACCCAACGTTCGATATAGGGGTAGATTGTTCGATAAATCGTTTGTTTTGGGAAAAAATTCAGGAGATGATGAATGATTATTATTCTGGAGCAAAAGATCGGTTTGGATTTACGAAAATCGATCCAAGGATTGGGTGTAAGATGCTGGAAGATAATAATCTGGATATTTTTATAGGATATGATCTTCAGAAAATTGGAAAAGAGAATGTATTTGAAGAAGTAGATCTGTGTGAAAATCGTATTGGTGTGTTTTTGGGAAGGAATACGAGTATTAAAAGAAAAAAAGAACTTACATTGGAGGATTTAAAAGGACATACACGTTTCGAGTCTAAGGTATATCCCTGCAGTATTCAGGAAACTGAAATGGATGAGGAAGATCATATTTCTCAGACAGATGTAAAAATGGATGATAATATTGATACTATGAAGTTAAAAGTGGAATTTAATGATGGATATGCATTTGCAGATAGTCGTTTTTTCTCTTATGAAGATGGAGAAATCAGATTGTTATCAGATTTTAACAAACCTTGTACATTAAAACTTTTTTATAAAAAGGAAAAAAATAAGAAGAAAATAGAAAGATTTTTAACTCAGCTTCAGAGTATAATTTAGAAAAAATTTACGAATCAGTCAGATATTGGCTGGTTCTTTTTTTAATTTATCAGTATATTGGCTTATAATATTTTCTTATTCCGATATTAGATTTTCTTGTTTGAAATTGTCGAAATATAGAGATAGAATTTCCTATAGAGACTGCTGACAAAGAAAGGAGGGTATGATGATGGAAAGAAAAAATAGGTGGAAGCAGTACACATCTTCCCAGCGCCAGGAGCTGGAGCAGTTAAGCAACAGATACAAAAAATGTCTGAATGCAGGTAAAACAGAAAGAGAATGTATCGTTCTTGGAATCGAAATGGCAAAGAATAGCGGATACCGTGAAATTGGAGAATGTATTCGGGAAGGAAAAACATTAAAAGCTGGAGATAAAGTATATGCAGAGTGTATGGGGAAAGCTCTTATATTATTTCAGCTGGGAAGCGAGCCATTAGAAAAAGGAATGAATATTCTTGGAGCACATGTGGATTCTCCAAGACTGGATATCAAACAGAATCCATTGTATGAAGACAGTGAGATGGCAAGAAGATCCTGTTCTGGTAGTTTCTGATCTGTTGATTCACATTGCACAAGACCAGATGGAAAAAAAGGCCAGTGTGGTTATTGAAGGTGAAAATCTGGATGTACTGGTTGGAACGATGCCTCTTACTGATTGCGAGGACAAGGATGAAAAAGATCTGGTAAAGGCGAAAATACTTCGCTACCTGAAGGAGACATATGGAATGGAGGAAGAAGATTTTCTTTCTGCAGAATTTGAAGTGGTTCCGGCAGGAAAAGCAAGAGATTGTGGTCTGGACAGAAGTTTGATTATGGGATATGGACAAGATGACAGGGTATGTGCATTTACATCATTATTTGCAATGCTTGAGACTGAATGTCCAAAACGAACAAGCTGCTGCATTTTAGTTGATAAGGAAGAAATCGGAAGCGTTGGGGCAACAGGTATGCATTCCAGATTCTTTGAAGATACAGTAGCAGAATTAGTGGCTCTTTCTGGAGGTGTCGAGGGGTTAACGGTAAGACGGGCTATTCGTAATTCTTATATGCTGTCCTCAGATGTCAGTTCAGCATACGATCCATTGTATGGAGATTCTTTTGAAAAGAAGAATGTTGCACATTTTGGAAGAGGAATGGTAATTAATAAATACACTGGAAGCAGAGGAAAAAATAATACAAATGATGCGAATGCAGAGTATCTTGCAAAGCTTCGAAATGTATTTGACAATGGAGAAATTGGATTCCAGACAGCTGAAATGGGGAAGGTTGATCTTGGAGGAAGCGGAACCATTGCTTATATTATGGCGAATTATGGAATGAATGTCATTGACAGTGGTGTGCCGTTATTATGTATGCATGCACCGCATGAGGTAACGAGTAAAGCGGATATTTATGAAGCATACAAAGGATATAAAGCATTTTTAAAGGATATGAAGTAAGAAAAGAGAGGTTATAGGAAAATGGAAACAAAGAAAAAAGGTTATCCGAAAGCGTTTTGGCCATGTGCCTGTACGGAAATATTTGAACGTCTGTCATATTATCTGGGACGTTCACTGATTTTGATTTTTGTAACTGCTAGTGTAGCAACAGGAGGTCTGGGACTTTCTGATACAGTAGCAGCGAATATGCAGTCAAACCTGACAGCATTTTCTTACCTGCTTCCACTTTTGGGAGGAGTTGTCGTAGACAAATATATTGGTGCAAAATATACGACACCAGTTGGTATGGTAATCGCAGGTTTTGGTTATTTTATGGGATCTATCGCAAGCAGTACAACAGGTGTATATCTGATGATCTTCTTTGTCAGTGCAGGACTTGCCCTTTTCAAAAATGGACCTATCATCGGACGTGTTATCACAGATAAAGCACAGATGGACTCTGCATTTTCTATCCGTTATTCTCTGGTAAATGTCGGCGCATTTATTGGAACATTTGCAGTAGGTATCCTATATAAAGACGTATTTGCAAAAGACGGTGTATTAGGTTTCGTTCCATGTTTCAGACTTGCAGCATTGATCATGGTATTAGGTGCACTCTGGTATGTATTTGTATGTTGGAGATTCTTAGGCGATACAGCAGCACTTCCATTCAAGAAGACAATGACTGCTGAAGAAATCGAAGCAGAAAAAGCAAAGAAAGCTTCTGAAAAAGAAGCAAAACAGCCAATGACAACAGTAGAAAAGAAGAGAATTGGTGCAATCATTATCGCATCTATCTTCTCAATTATTTTCTGGATTTTCTGGTATCTTGGATATCTGCCGGTATACTACTACTGGGCAGAAAATGCAAACTGGTCTATTGCAGGATACGAAGTACCGGCAACATGGTTTGATGCAGCAAACTCCATGTTCTGTGTAATATTAGGTCCAGTTGTTGCTTCATTATGGAAGAAACTTGCAGCAAGACCACAGGGTGATATGAGTATTTTCCGTAAAACAGCTCTGGGTATCACAACAATCGGTTTAGGTTACCTTTTCTATATTCTTATGGATATTGTTCGTGGAGATGGAAAAGTCAGTGTAATCTGGCTTCTTGGATTTGCATTCCTTCTGACACTTGGTGAAATGTTCTTCTCACCACTGGGACATGCATTTATCAGTAAATATTCTCCAAGCCGTTACCTGGCAGTTATGATGTCAGTATGGGGATTTGCAACATTTATCGCTGCAAAATCATATGGATACGTATACGGCTTGTTATTTGGCGGAAATCTGGAATTCAGAGTTGGATGTGGAATCGTTGCAGTGATTGCATTAGTTTCTGCAGTCATCATGGTTGCTCTGGATAAGAAATTATCTGCATTGGTAGACTAATAAAACAGATGTACAGGATGCAGGAATGTTCCTGTACATCCTTTTTAATGAATGAATTGGAGTGAGATAAAATGAACATTCGTGAAAGACTTTCAAAGCTTCGTGAGCTGATGGACGAAAAAGAAATTGATATTTATATTATTCCAACAGCTGATTTTCATCAGAGTGAATATGTAGGTGAGTATTTTAAAGCGAGAAAATTCATGACCGGATTTTCTGGTTCAGCGGGAACTGCTGTTGTGACAAAAGAAAAAGCATATTTATGGACAGATGGAAGATATTTCATTCAGGCAGCAAAGCAGATTGAGGGAACAACTGTAGAGCTGATGAAGATGAGAGAGCCGGGTGTTCCGACAATCGAAGAATTTCTTAAGGAAAATCTTCCTGAAAATGGAACGATTGGATTTGATGGACGAGTTGTGTCCATGGGAGAAGGAATTGGATACGAGAAAATCGCAGAAGAGAAGCAGGGAAGTGTTGTATATGCATATGATCTGGTTGATATGTTCTGGGAGGATCGTCCGAAATTATCAGAAGAGCCGGCATTTGCGCTTGATGTAAAATATGCTGGAGAATCTACTGCTGATAAGCTGGTAAGAATCCGTAAATTTATGAGTGAGAATGATGCATCTGCACATGTACTTACTACGTTGGATGATATTTGCTGGACATTGAATCTTCGTGGAAATGATATTGATTTCTTCCCAATGGTATTATCTTATGCAATCATTACTATGGATGAAATGGCTCTTTATATTGATGAAAGAAAGTTAGATTCTGAAATAAAAGAAAGTTTTGCAAAAGATGGAATTACAATACATCCATATAATGATATTTATGAGGATATCAAAAAGCTGAAAAAAGAAGAAACCGTTCTTTTGGATGAATCAAAGATTAATTATGCGATTTATAAAAATATTCCGGAAGGAATCCAGAAAGTAGAAAAACGGAATCCGGAGATTCTCTTTAAAGCAGTAAAAAATCCTGTGGAGATAGAAAATATCCGAAAAGCTCAGATCAAAGACAGCGTAGCGCATATCAGATTTATGAAATGGCTGAAAGAAAACGTAGGAAAGATTCAGATTACGGAAATGAGTGCATCCGATAAGCTAGATGAATTCCGTGTACAGATGGGGAATTTTATTCGTCCAAGCTTTGAGCCGATCTCTGCATATGGGGAACATGCAGCTCTTTGCCATTATACATCTTCCGAAGAGTCAGATGTGGAATTAAAAGAAGGAAGTGTTTTCCTGACAGATACAGGAGCAGGGTTCTATGAAGGTTCTACGGATATTACGAGAACGTATGCACTGGGTGAAATTCCGGAAATTATGAAAGAGCATTTTACTTTGGTTGCAATCAGTAATCTTCAGCTTGCAAGTGCAAAATTCCTGAGAGGATGCAATGGTATGAACGTAGATATCCTTGCAAGAAAGCCTTTCTGGGACAGAGGAATCAATTTTAACCATGGAACGGGGCATGGAGTAGGATATCTTCTGAATATTCATGAAGGACCGACAAATTTCCGCTGGCAGTATCGCCGTAATGATACACATCCATTTGAAGAAGGAATTGTTATTACTGACGAGCCTGGAATCTATATTGAGGGATCTCATGGCGTACGTCTGGAGAATGAACTCCTGGTTACAGAGTGGCAGAAGAATGAATACGGAGATTTCCTCTGCTTTGAGCCGATTACCTACGTTCCAATGGATCTGGATGCTGTTTTGCCGGAGATGATGTCAGAAGAAGAGAAACGTCTTCTGAATGAATATCATGCATTGGTATATGAAAAAACAGCTCCATATCTTGAGGAAGAAGAAAAAGAATGGCTGAAAAAATACACAAGAGCTATCTAATATTATAAATAGATTTTTTCTTT
>JBJELY010000067.1:5716-8269 GCA_051879395.1 Roseburia sp.
AATGGCTGAAAAAATACACAAGAGCTATCTAATATTATAAATAGATTTTTTCTTTTATTAAATTGACATAATACCCTTCAGAAAGAATATGCTTTTCCGATAGCCGGCGGAAAAGCATATTCTTTTTAGAAAATTTTTAGAAAAAATAAAATTGACAAAATGAATATTTTTCAGTATATTAGGTAATGATAAGAGGGAGTAACTGGCATTTGTTTTTGCAGATGTTTACGATGTCGTCAATACGATGATGATTCATCCGTATCGTAATGAAATGGTGAGACTTTTATTGCATGTAAATTTTATGTGCAATAGGAGTCTTTTTTTATTCTAAAAAATGTTCCTGTTGCGGAAAGGAGTGTTTCAAATGCTGACAAGTGAGCAAGCAAGAAAAAATCAGGAAACATATGGACTAAATGAACTGGTGGAAGGAAAAAAGAAGAGTACCTTTCAGATATTTTTTGAACAGTTCAAAGATTTTCTCGTAATCATATTGATCATCTCAGCAATTATTTCAGGAGCGATGGGAGATGCAGAGAGTGCGGTAGTTATTTTTGTAGTCATTACCATGAATGCAATTCTGGGAACAATACAGACGGTGAAAGCAGAACAATCGCTAAATAGCCTGAAGCAGCTGTCTGCACCCGAAGCAAAAGTCATGCGTGATGGCAGGTTAATTCAGATTCCTTCCAGAGAAGTAACAATCGGTGATGAGGTAATCGTGGAAGCAGGAGACTGTATTCCGGCAGATGGAAGATTACTGGAATGTGCAAGCCTGAAAGTAGATGAAAGTGCGCTGACTGGGGAAAGTGTTTCGGTAGAGAAATCTCTGGATGAAGTAGAAGAGGGAGCAGCACTTGGCGATCAGGTAAACAGAGTATTTTCCGGAAGTTTTGTGACCTATGGACGTGGAACTTATGAAGTAACAAAGATCGGTATGGAAACAGAAGTAGGAAAGATTGCCGGACTTTTGAAAACGGCATCTGAGAAAAGAACACCGCTTCAGATCAATCTGGATGAATTCGGAAAGAAGTTATCCATCATTATTCTCATTTTCTGTGGAATTATTTTCGGAGTTAATGTGTGGAAAGGCGGATCTATAGGAGATGCATTTCTCTTTGCGATTGCGCTGGCCGTTGCAGCAATACCGGAAGCTTTAAGCTCTATTGTAACGATTGTATTATCATTTGGAACTCAGAAAATGGCAAAGGAACATGCAATTATTCGAAAACTCCAGGCGGTAGAGGGACTTGGAAGTGTATCCATTATCTGTTCTGATAAGACGGGAACATTGACACAGAATCGCATGACAGTAGAAGATTATTATGTAGATGAAAAACGAATTCCGGTGGAAAAGCTGAATCTGGACTGTGAAAATCAGCGGTTGCTTTTAAAGTTCAGTATGCTCTGTAATGATTCTACGAATACAAATGGGCAGGAAATTGGAGATCCGACAGAAACTGCATTAATTAATCTGGGAAGCAATCTTGGGATAGAAGTATCACAGATTCGTGAAAAATATCCGAGAATTTCGGAAGTACCATTCGATAGTGACCGGAAACTGATGTCAACGGCGCATGATATGAAAGAAGGATCTCTGATGATCGTTAAGGGTGCAGTCGATGTGTTGATGGAAAGAATGAGCTGCATCAGGATTGGGGATACTGTAAGAGAATTAAAACAGGAAGATAAAGAACGAATCTCCAGGCAAAATCTCGAATTTTCCAAAAACGGTCTGAGGGTTCTTGCATTTGCTTATAAGGAAATTGAAAGGGAGATAGAGATTTCTATTCAAGATGAACAGGATCTTACTTTCCTTGGTCTGATTGCCATGATGGATCCGCCAAGAGAAGAATCAAAGGATGCAGTAGAGGAATGCATTAGAGCTGGCATTAAACCAATTATGATCACAGGGGATCACAAGATTACAGCATCTGCGATCGCAAAGAGAATTGGAATTTTAAAAGATGAGTCTGAAGCATGTGAAGGTGCAGATATTGAAGGAATGTCTGATGAAGAGCTGCAGGAATTCGTAAAAGGAATCTCTGTATATGCACGAGTTTCACCGGAGCATAAGATCCGAATTGTGCGTGCATGGCAGGAAAGAGGTAACATTGTTGCGATGACCGGAGACGGAGTCAATGATGCCCCGGCACTGAAACAGGCAAATATTGGCGTTGCCATGGGTATTACAGGAAGTGAAGTAGCAAAAGATGCTGCAGATATGGTGTTAACGGACGATAATTTTGCAACTATTGTAAAAGCTGTCGAAAATGGAAGAAATGTATATCAGAATATCAAAAATTCCATTCAGTTTCTGTTATCCGGTAACTTTGGTGCAATTCTGGTAGTACTATTTGCATCTATTACAGGACTTCCAGTTCCATTTGAAGCAGTACATCTGTTATTTATCAATCTACTGACCGATAGCCTTCCGGCAATTGCCCTTGGGCTGGAACCTCATACCGCAGAAGTTATGAAAGAAAAACCACGCCCGATGAAAGAATCGATTTTAACTAAATCCTTTCTTACCAGCATAGGAATAGAGGGACTTGT
>JBJELY010000068.1:0-2144 GCA_051879395.1 Roseburia sp.
TTATTATAGGGATACCCCTAAGAAAAAGCAAGGAAGTTACAGTTGCAATTAACGGCGGATTCTGCTACCACCAGTTGCCTACAACTGTAACTGTCAATCCAGCATTACCCAATTAATATTCATTCTGATAATTTACAATCTGCTCCAGCGAATATAGCTGCACAGTGTCCTTAGGTACATTTGTTTTCAACGTTTCATCAAAGTCACTCTCGGAAAAAAGTGCATAGTAAAATTTTGCATTTTGCTTTGACGGAGTAAGCTTCGCGGCCACATCCAAGTATTCCGAATATGTGAATGGTCTTCCTTTAAACTTACACTCTCCCACCAGATACGCCTTCATATCTCTGCTGATACCAAGCAGGTCAATTTCTGTTTCAGCAATTCGAAGACCTCCCTCTGACTTCTCATCCCGAACCGTTGTTTTTCCTATCCATCGTCCCATCTTTACACACCGGAATGGCAATGCGTTCTTTTTCTGCATTTCCCTTACAAACTCCCGACAAATGTCCTCAAATGTAAGGGCAGCAAATTCATGAAGCATTGGTTCCACAATATATTCATATACACCCTCCACATCACCATCCTCAAGCTGAGAATAGTTTGCAAATACAAATGCATACCAGAATCGAAAAAAATTGTCCATCAACCGATAGGTTCCTCTGCTTGTATTGGCCTTCTCCTTTATACTCAAATCCACCGAAAATTCCCGTTCCACTATGCCAAGTTCAATGAGATTTTTCAAATAAACACTGGTTTTGGAGGTGTCCTCCACGAGAGATTTCTGACTAATATCATTTAACTTTGTATTGCCTAATGCCACAGCCTCTATAATGGAGTTGTAGATAGGGGTTTCCCGCAGTTCCTGATGAAGCAGGAACTCCACCTCACTATAGAGAATAGAACCCTTTGTGAGAATATTACGTTTGATGTTCTCATCCACTGGCAATTCCGGATCCCATTGTCTCAAATAATGTGGAATCCCGCCCAGGACTGCATAGGATAGCACTTTATCCCGGTCAGAATAATTGGGAAAAAATTTTATGGCGTCATAAAATCCCATCGCCTTCATTTTATATATACCTGTAGCTCTGCCATATAAAGGATTTTTTTCAGCAAGCAACTCTTTTTCCATAAAACTCATTGCACTTCCACAAAGAATAATCATCACATTGCTGTCCTTAAATTCGTCATCCCACAGATTTTGCAGAATAGAAGGAATACTTTTATTTCCCCTGCACATATACGGAAACTCATCAATAACAATAAGTTTCTTATCTTCACCGAAGGGCAGATCCAGAATCGAGCGGAAAGCCTTTTCCCAGTCAGGGAACTCCGATATATACTGCTTTGCCGGAATATCTTCTTTCAAAAGCTGTTTTGAAAACTTTTGGAGTTGCACCCGATCCGTAGTCTGTGTACATGAAAAGAATACATGCTGCTTATCTTTACAAAACTCACGGAGCGTTTCAGTCTTTCCCACACGCCGTCTCCCATACAACACAACAAGCTGCCCTTGTTTTTCTTTGTATTTTTCATTTAGAAAATGCAATTCTGCTTCTCTTCCTATGAACATAATTCACCCCGCTTTCTATCTAATCAAGATTTAGTAAATCGTGATTTGGTATTATTATATTCAAAAAATTTAAAATTATCAAGTGCAGACGGATTTTCCATTGTGTCAGCGATAGCTCTGTTCCTGCTCATATTCCACTATGAGATCCCTGTTAGCCACCTCATAATCATTCAACATACTCTCCTGGAAATCCCCAGCTTCAATGGTCGGAATATACCAGTCACAAGAATTGAAATAAGATTGCAAAACCTCATCATCAAATTTTCTTCCATAACGGGCATAGATTTCATTTCTTGCCAGTCTGCACTCCTCTGCGGAAAGTCCCTCCAGCTCAGATTTTGAAAGATACCTGGAATTACTTTCGGGTAAAATATAGCCACCAGAAGTTCCGCTCACAGCCTCCAGAGCATCATCCCCTTCATTATCATCTGATCGTTCGAGAATATCATTTTCCCCAACGCTCAGCAATGCCTGATACTCAAAAGTACTGTTTTCATAATCCGCATTCATTGTTTTATTTACAAATTCAAATATTTTCGTCTTCTCATTTGTATCAGATAAGCTAGACCCC
>JBJELY010000069.1:0-8209 GCA_051879395.1 Roseburia sp.
CTGTAAACCTAATTCTTTTAATTTTGCTAATACTTCTTCTAAAGACTTACGTCCAAGGTTACGAACTTTCATCATATCTTCCGGTGTTCTGTTTGTTAACTCTTCTACCGTGTTAATTCCTGCTCTCTTTAAGCAATTGTAAGAACGAACAGATAATTCAAGTTCATCAATGTTCATTTCAAGAACTTTTTCTTTCGCATTGTCTTCTTTTTCAATCATAACATCAGCCTGCTGAGCAGCTTCTGATAAATCGATGAAAAGGCTTAAATGCTCACTTAAAACCTTGGCAGCTAAGCTAACAGCTTCGTCTGGCTCTAAGGTTCCATTTGTGTATACATCTAATGTAAGTTTGTCATAATCTGTAACCTGACCTACACGAGTGTTCTCAATAGAAAGATTTACTCTTTCTACTGGTGTATAGATAGAATCAATTGCGATTACTCCAATTGGTACATCTTCTGTCTTGTTCTTGTCCGCACTGATGTATCCACGACCTTTTGTGATTGTAAGTTCCATATATAACTTGGAATCTGCACCACCATTTAAGTTCGCAATAACTAAATCAGGGTTCATAATCTGAATATCAGAATCTACCTGGATATCAGCAGCAGTTACAACGCCTTCACCTTCGAATTCGATATAAGCAACTTTTGGTTCATTCGTAGTACTATTATTTCTGATTGCAAGGTTCTTGATGTTCATGATGATTTCAGTCACATCTTCTTTTACTCCAGGAATGGAGCTGAACTCATGTAATACACCATCGATTTTTACCTGGCTTACAGCTGCACCTGGTAAAGAAGAAAGCATAATTCTTCTTAAAGAATTTCCAAGAGTTGTACCATAGCCTCTTTCCAATGGTTCTACAACAAATTTACCGTACTTTTTGTCTTCTGAAATTTCAGCAATCTCAATTTTTGGTTTTTCAAAATCGAACACTACAAAGTCCCTCCTTCTCGGGTTTCATTGCTTAACTATTTATAGCTTATCAAGAACCGACAAAGACAGCAAAAGTATTTTAAGTAAAAATACAAAAAATACTCCTGCTGTTGTTCGGTTCTACATAACACAACTATTATTTATTTAGAATATAACTCGACGATAAGCATTTCATCGACTGGAACGTCGATCTGCTCTCTGGAAGGTAATTCTTTTACAGTTCCCTGTAATTTTTCAATATCGCAATCTAACCAATCTGGAACTAATCTTCCACCAGTTACTTCAACGATGTCTTTCATTCTCTGAAGACCTTTGCTCTTTTCTCTGATTTCGATTACATCACCAGCTTTTACTAAGTAAGATGGGATATTAACCTGTTTTCCGTTTACTAATACAAATTTGTGATCAACGATCTGTCTAGCTTCTCTTCTTGTTCTAGCAAATCCTAAACGGAATACTACGTTATCTAATCTGGATTCTAACATAGTCATTAAGTTCTGACCAGTCATACCCTTCATCTTATCAGCTCTTTCATAATAGTTATGGAAAGGCTTCTCTAATACACCATAGATGAATTTAGCTTTCTGTTTTTCTCTTAACTGAAGACCGTACTCAGACATCTTCTTGTTAGCTCTTTTTAATTCTCTATTGGATTTCTTATCATATCCTAAGTAACTTGGTTCTAAACCAAGGGATCTACATCTTTTCAGAACAGGTACTTTATTTACTGCCATCTTAGTCTCTACCTCCTAATTAAACTCTTCTACGTTTTGGTGGACGACATCCATTGTGAGGCACTGGAGTTACATCTTTGATACTTGTAACTTCAAGTCCACAAGCAGAAAGCGCACGAATAGCTGCTTCTCTTCCTGAACCTGGTCCTTTAACCATAACGTCAACTGTTTTTAATCCGTGAATTAAAGCTGCCTTTGTTGCTGTCTCTGCAGCCATCTGTGCAGCATATGGAGTAGATTTCTTTGAACCTCTAAATCCAAGACCACCAGCACTTGCCCATGATAATGCGTTACCTTCAGCATCTGTAAGTGTTACAATTGTATTGTTAAAAGATGACTGAATATGTGCCTGTCCGCGTTCAACGTTTTTCTTTACACGCTTCTTTGTCACTTTTTTTGTAACTTTAGCCATATCTAAACTAACCTACTTTCTCTAATAATAATTGATAATTTACAATTGTTTCTTTCAAACGCCATGCGTTGTTACTTATTTCTTCTTGTTAGCAACAGTTCTCTTTGGACCCTTACGAGTTCTAGCGTTTGTCTTTGTCTTCTGTCCACGAACTGGAAGACCTTTTCTATGACGGATACCACGATAGCATCCAATTTCCTGTAATCTCTTGATGTTAAGAGCGATTTCTCTTCTTAAATCACCTTCTACAGTCTGAGTTTCATCAATAACTGCACTGATTCTTTTTACTTCGTCGTCTGTTAAATCTTTACAACGAGTATCTGGGTTTACATTAGCTTCTGCTAAGATACGGTCTGCACTTACTCTACCGATTCCGTAGATATAAGTTAATCCGATTTCTACACGTTTTTCTCTTGGTAAATCTACACCTGCAATACGAGCCATGTGTTTTTTAACCTCCATTAATTCTCGATGCTTTTGCATCTAAATTTTATAGTATCAACGTAAAGTCATTTTGACGTCATGACTTCCTACAAAGCTCTTCTTCCCCACGCCTTTTGGAAAAAACTTCCAACCCATAACGGCATGATATCTTTGCTGTCGAATCACAGCTAGGCAGCTCCGTTGTCATCCGGCCTGAAATGTGTGCCCGCGCTGAGTCATCATTTTTTGATGTTTCCCCTGTTATGTCTCGGTATTAACATAGCAGAGCAGCTATCCATTGCTGTTATTATGATAACAGTGTCAACCTATCCAGGTGTTCCACTGCAGCCGCACATAATGATTTCGTAATAGTTATGGTACTATTACTAACAAACGTTCAGGATAATTAACCCTGTCTCTGTTTGTGTTTCGGATTCTCACAGATAATTCTGATGCTTCCTTTTCTTTTAATGACTTTGCATTTTTCGCAAATAGGTTTAACTGATGATCTTACCTTCACAGCAAATCCTCCTTTCTCATGAAACGCTCGAGCACGTAAAAAAGCGCACTTCGAGAGCTTTCCAAAAGTGTCCGGATAATATTATATCTGAACTTTCTTTGGAAGTCAATCATTTTCTTTGATTATTTTATTTATCTCTCCATATGATTCTTCCTTTTGTCAAATCATATGGGGACATTTCGATAGTTACTTTGTCACCCGGTAAAATACGAATAAAATTCATACGTAATTTACCACTGATAGTTGCTAAGATCTGGTGTCCGTTTTCGAGTTCTACTTTGAAGAATGCGTTTGGCAATTTTTCTACTACAACTCCTTCTACTTCAATCACATCTGCTTTTGACATTTTCAATCCTCCTTCATTTTTGCGGAGCAAAAATCCGAACCCCCTTGGGTGAGGGGAGGATTTGCCTCCTGCTTACTTATTCGTAAATATTCATTGATTGCTTTTTTTATTGTAATATCTGACATTCCGGTTTTTAAAACCTCCTCTACTTCTATCGGAAGTTTTTTGATAATCTGAACATGCTTTCTGTTCTTTTTTTTCGGATGCTCCAACGGCTTAGTGGTTCCATTGACCAGATAAACAAAATCTTTTTCCTGTTCCAGAATCAAATATACGTGATTCTTATCATGCCCGGATTTGGACGTTGCAAATTCGAGTTTCATTCTTGTCACCGCCTGACTGTATTATTTCTTTGATACATTCTAGCATCTTATTGCACGCCGATTCCAGCTGCAATTTCAGATTCTGTTAAAGTAAGAATCTCCGGTTTTCCATCGGTAATTACAATGGTATTTTCATAGTGAGCAGACAAAGACATATCTTCTGAAATAACAGTCCACTCATCATCCATCCATACCACATCGGCAGTTCCTAAATTAACCATCGGTTCAATCGCAAGTGTCATACCCGGTCGAAGTTTAATTCCTCTTCGGAATTGTTTAAAGTTCGGAATCTCCGGTTCTTCGTGCATATGGGTTCCAATTCCATGTCCACACAAGTCACGAACGACACCATACCCAAAACTTTCCGCATAATCACCAATTGCTTTTGAAATCTCATGAAGATGTCTGCCTGCCTCAGCATATTTAATGCCTTCAAAAAAACTCTGCCTAGTTCTTTCTATTAAAAGACGTGCTTCCTCTGAGATTTCTCCAATTGCATGAGTTCTTGCTGCATCGGAATGATATCCTTTATAAATCAGCCCAATGTCTAAACTTACAATATCGCCCTCTTTTATTATTTTACTGGCTCTTGGAATTCCATGAACAACTTCCTCATTCACAGAAACACATACAGAAGCCGGATAACCGTAGTAACCTAAAAAAGATGGTTCACAACCATAACTACGAATCATATCTTCTCCCAGTTTGTCGATATCCAATGTTGACATTCCCGGTTTTAATTCTTTTCCCAGCTCTTCATGAACCTTGGCAAGAATTTTTCCAGCTGCCCTCATTAACTCAATTTCCTGGGAAGATTTTATTGTTACAGGCATTTTTAAACTCCTAAAATAGCGGTAATATCAGCAAATACTTTTTCCATTGGCTGTGTACCGTCAACTGATTTTAAAATGTTTTGTTTCTTATAATAATCAATCAAAGGCTGTGTCTGTTCATGATAAACTGTCAAACGTTTCTGAACAGTTTCTGGTTTATCATCATCACGCAATACAACCGGACTTCCACATCTGTCACAGATTCCTTCTACTTTTGTTGGAATTGTTACAATATGGTAAGTTGCACCACAATTTAAGCAGGCACGTCTTCCACCCATTCTATTTACGATATTTTCATCTGGAACATCAACATCAATTGCGAAGTCCATCTTTTCATTTATTTTATCAAGTGCTGCATCCAATGCCTCTGCCTGAGGAATGGTTCTTGGGAATCCGTCTAATACGAATCCGTTTTTGCAGTCATCTTGCTGTATTCTATCCATTACTAAGTCACATGTTAATTCATCTGGCACTAATAACCCCTGATCCATGTACTGTTTTGCCTTCTGTCCTAATTCTGTTCCGTTCTTGATATTTGCACGGAAGATATCTCCTGTTGAAATATGTGGAATCTGATATCTATCTGCAATCTGTTTTGCCTGTGTTCCTTTTCCGGCTCCTGGAGCCCCTAACATGATAATTTTCATTTTTATGCCCTTTCTCAACGCATTTTTGGAGATACGGCTAATACACCTATGAGTGCATCTGCCAGTATCTCCAAAACTATGCTTTAATCATTTAAGAATCCTTTATAGTAACGTACTAACATCTGAGATTCAATCTGTTTCAATGTTTCAATGACAACTCCGACGATAATGATGATAGATGTTCCACCGAAGGATACATCTGCACCAAATACACCGTTAAAGAAGATTGGAACAAATGCAACGATTGATAAACCAACTGCTCCTATAAAGACAATGTAATTCAATATCTTATTCAGATAATCGCTGGTTGGTTTTCCCGGTCTGATACCAGGAATAAAGCCACCGGCTTTTTTCATATTGTTAGCAATCTCTAATGGATTAAAGGTAATTGATGTATAGAAGTAAGCAAATGCAATAATTAAAATAATATATACAACTAAACCAATTGAATATACCATATTATTTGGATCACACCAATTAGACTGAGATAATCCTCTTAAAATCTTACTTCCAATTCCATTTCCATTTCCCTTACCTAATACACTGGCAATAATAACCGGTGTCTGCATCAGAGACTGTGCAAAGATAACCGGGATAACACCACTAGTGTTAACTTTCAGTGGAATATGAGTTGACTGACCGCCAACCTGTTTTCTTCCCTGAATTTTCTTGGAATACTGAACAGGAATTCTTCTTTCACCACCCTGAAGCAATACGACAAAGAGTACCATTGCTACGATGATTGCAAGAATAATAACTGCTGAAAGTACTGCATATGGAACTGTTTTTCCCTGCATGAACTGTTCATATAAGGATCCAAGATCATCCGGCATACGAGAAATGATGTTAATGGTAAGTACAATGGAAATACCATTTCCAACGCCTTTTTCCGTAATACGTTCACCAATCCACATAAGAACTGCTGAACCTGCTGTTAAAGTTGCAATTACCATGATAACATTTAAGGCATTAAACTCTTCCAAGTATCCGCCCCTGCCAAATCCGATTGCCATGGCAACTGATTCGATTAATGCTAATGCGACTGTCAAATATCTAGTGATTTCTGCAATCTTTTTACGACCCTCTTCTCCGTCACGCTGCATTTCTTCCAATTTTGGTATTGCAATTGTAAGAAGCTGCATAATGATGGATGAAGTAATATACGGTGTAATATTCAATGCAAAAATTGACATGTTATAGAATGAACCACCTGTTACTGCATCGAAAAATCCCATTCCATCTGCAGTCTGACTATCAAACCAGTTTGCGAATACACTGCCGTCGACACCAGGAATAGGAAGCTGACTTCCTATTCTGATGACAACAAGCATAAAAAAAGTAAAAATAATTCTTTTTCGAATATCTTTAATTTTAAATGCATTGCGGAGTGTCTCTAGCATTAGATCACCTCTGTTTTTCCGCCAAGAGCTTCAATCTTTTCCTTTGCGCTTGCGCTAAAAGCATTTGCCTGTACTGTAAGCTTCTTAGTAAGTTCGCCATTTCCAAGAATCTTTACGCCATCTCTTGGGTTCTTAACGATACCTGCTTCTACTAATGTTTCAACAGATACTACTGAATCATTTTCAAAGCCTTCTAATGCGGAAAGATTAATTCCAACGATTGTCTTAGAGTTTCTGCATTTGAAACCTCTCTTTGGCAATCTTCTGTATAATGGCATCTGACCACCTTCAAAACCTGGTCTAGGTGCTCCTGAACGAGCTTTCTGGCCTTTATGTCCCTTACCAGCAGTTTTTCCGTTTCCTGATCCATGTCCACGACCTCTTCTGAAGTTATCGTTATGAGTGGATCCTTCTGCTTTCTGTAAATTTGATAAATCCATACCGGCACCTCCTTCTTTTTATCTTTTTTAAACTTCTTCTACTTTTACGTATGGTGCAACTTTACGAAGAGCACCTGCTGTTGCTGCGTTATCTGGTAACTCAACAGTTTTGTTTAACTTTGTTAAACCAAGAGCCTCGATTGTTTTTTTGTTCTTTGGAACAGCACCAATTGTAGATTTTACAAGTGTTACTTTAAGTTTCTTATCTGCCATCTTAAAATTCCTCCTTAACCTACAATCTCTTCTACGGATTTACCGCGAAGTCTTGCTACTTCTTCAGGAGATTTTAACTGACTTAAAGCATCGATTGTAGCAAGTACAACGTTCTGCTTATTGTTAGATCCTAAAGATTTTGTACGGATGTTTCTGATTCCTGCTAATTCACATACGTTACGAGCAGGACCTCCAGCGATGATACCAGTACCTTCTGGAGATTTCTTTAATAATACGGATGCACCTGTATGTTTTCCCTGTACATCATGTGTAATACTATCAACATCGTCTAACTTAACATTGATGAGTTTTTTCATAGCATCTTCTTTTCCTTTGCGGATAGCTTCTGGAATTTCAGCTGCTTTTCCTAAACCAGCACCAACATGACCATTGCCGTCACCAACAACAACCAAAGCTGTAAAACGCATGTTACGTCCACCTTTAACAACTTTTGTTACACGTTTGATTGATACTACTTTTTCTGTTAATTCTAATTGACTAGCATCAATAATTTCACGTTTCATGTTATTTCCTCCTACTAGAATTCTAATCCAGCTTCTCTTGCTGCTTCTGCTAATGCTTTTACTTTACCCTGATATATGAATCCGCCTCTATCAAAGACAACAGTTGTAATACCCTTATCTAATGCCTTTTTAGCAATTACAGTACCAAGTTTGGATGCTGCATCTACGTTATTAGTCTTTTCAACTTCTGCTTTTACATCTTTGTCAAGAGTAGACGCAGAAACAAGTGTATTTCCAACTGTATCGTCAATAATCTGAGCGTACATATGATTATTGCTTCTAAACACAGCTAAACGTGGTCTTTCGGCTGTACCTGCAAGATGATTACGCATTCTTCTATGTTTATTTTCACGAACTACTGTTCTTGATTTCTTACTAACCATTTCTTGTCACTCCTTTAATTATTTCTTACCAGTCTTACCAACTTTACGTCTAATAACTTCATCAGCATATTT
>JBJELY010000070.1:0-183996 GCA_051879395.1 Roseburia sp.
TTTTCTGCTTCAAACGACTCTCGAAAGTACGTCATCATTTCTCTCGTCAGGCTTAATTTCTCCTGGTCCTCCGGCACCTCGGAATAATGCACCCATTCCGCTACGGACAATTCTTCCTCATCCATTGTAATGGCGCCGTCTCCATCTAATTCGCAAAAATATCCCAGCAAAAGATTACTGTCAAATCCCCATGGTTGGCTTTTATAGTAGCGGATATTTTTTACTTTAACACCGGCTTCCTCCATGACTTCTCTTGCCACAGTCTCCTCTGCCGTTTCACCAATTTCCGTAAATCCTGCAATCAATGCATAACGTTTATACTGACGGTTTGCATACTTCGTCATCAGAATATATTCGCCATTCGTAACTGCCACAATGACTGCCGGAGCAATTTTCGGGAAAACAATATTTCCGCAGACCGGACACTTCAATGCCCGCATCTTCTCTTCGTGCTGTAAGGCTTTTCCACAACGCCCACAATATTGGTTATCCCGATACCACACATACAAATGCCACGCCGTTGCTCCTGCTAAAACCATTTCTTTTGGCTTCATTGAACGTATTTCAAACATATCGTGATACTCATAAGTTTTAAAACTTCCGATGTCTTTCACATCTGCCAGGAAAAAATCTTCACTCCCGATGGAAAAAAGAAACTGACACGCCGGAACTTCTATTTTTTTCTCTTTACAGATTTCTTCCAGTTCTTCGTAATATGGATATGTAAGCTGTCCTCCCTCATTACTAAAAAAAATCTGCTTTTCCCGAAATCCAATGACCCTGCTCTTTTTTCCTACCTCTTTTTTCTGATATTCATTTGCTAACCGCAGTGGCGCGATGTCTTGTATCATAATATGTCTCCTCTCCTTTAAAACCACTTCTTCTTTTTGAAAAAAATCAGCATACCAACGCACACCAATACACTTACACCTATAAATGCGATATAACCGTATTTCCAGGAAAACTCCGGCATGGTCTCAAAGTTCATGCCGTACCAGCCTACCATCAGTGTTAACGGCAAAAAAACGGCTGTAATAACTGTAAATACCTTCATCAGGTTATTCTGTTCGATATCAATCTGCGCCTGGTATGCTTCTCGCATCTGTGTTACATAATCCCGTAGATTGAGCACACTGTTTCGAAAACGCTCCGTACGGTTTGCCAAAATCACAAAGCGGCGGACAGATTCTTCCGAAAGTAATCCATTTGCATTTGCAGTTAAATGGTCCAATACAGCATCCACCTGCTCATAATAGCGCTTAAGTCGTAAGAGTTCCTTCCGATACATCACAATGTTTTTCAAATACTCTTTCCGGGATGCCAACAGCGTTTCATCTTCTGCTTCGGTAATTTCATCTTCCATCGCGGCTAACAAATCCATATCATTGCGAAGCAAACCTGCAAAAAACAAATACAACACCTGTTCATTTTCCAATGTTTTTTCTTCGTTCCGCTTTGAAATTTCCGAAAACAATTCCTCCACTTTCTGTTTGGTTCTTTCATGCTCACATAGAAAAAAGAGATTGTCTTTATCGATATAAATCATAATTGGTGCCGCCCAGACTCCTTTCTGTTCGACATCATACCAATCGAACGCCAGCAGATTGTAATCCGCAAATCCCTCGAACGCAGTTGTCTGATTTTCCTTGATATACGCAATCACATTTTTATTTAAAAACATTTCATAGCAATCAATCTGATCCTTTGAAAGCACCTGTTGCATCTAACGTTACCCTACATCATACCCTTTCTACTTTTCTCTGTAAACTAGGGTTTCCATTTTTTTCAATTCCAATTCTCCAAAAAACTGTTTTACTGCAATTTCATAATCTATAAAATCACGGGCTTTCTTTATCTTTTTTAAGTGTTTCTCCGGTTCTGCGAATTGTTTTCCCCAATAGAACCACAATTCTTTCAATTTAAACAGGGCATTCGTATCTCCCCCAAAGTCTTCCCGGTATCCTCGGTAAAGCACAGCATGAAACTTCTCTAACTCCTCTTTTTCCAAAGGGCTTCCACCTTTTAACTCCCGCGCCAATGCCGGGTTAGAAATCAGCCCTCTTCCGAGCATGATGTCTCCATACCTGCTTTTCTCATCTTCTTTTTGAAAAATATCTCCATTGTAAATGACCGGACATTTGCTTTTCTGCAGTGCCATCTCAAACACCGCAAGGTTCGGTGTATTTTTATAAAAGTCCTTCTGAACGCGGGGATGGATGATTAATTCTGACACCGGGAATTGGTTATATATTTCTAACAATTCATTAAATTCTTCCGGCTTCTCAATTCCGATTCTCGTCTTGATGGACATCCGGATTCCTGCCGGAGTGATGGCATTGTAAACTTTATCCAAATATTCCTGCAACTCTTTTGGATGAGCAAGAAAACCTGCTCCTCGCCCTTTTGCCACAACGGTCCCGGAAGGACAGCCCAGATTCAGATTCACTTCCTCATACCCATATTCATCATGCAGGGCACAAATCAGACGAATACTGTCTTCCGCTTCTTTGGATATCATCTGAGGAACGACTTTTTTCCCTTCGTTGTGCTCCGGCAGAATATCATTTTTTTCTCTGGAATTCATATCTTTTTTGGTATGTGTGGCAATAAATGGTGTAAAATACTTGTCCACGTCTCCAAAACAGGAAAAGAAGGCATTCCGAAACAAATATCCGGTAATGCCTTCCATTGGTGCTAAATAAATATTCACTTTCTCAAAGGCTCCTTTATGCGTGGAGCATTTTCATCCAAACGGCCATTTCTCCAGGTTTACGGTTTCCCCAATAGCAATATGGCACCAGTGTCAGTTCCGTTTCCTCAAACCCTACCGGAACTGTTCCATAAAGGCGGTTTCCCTGCCATTCCTTTGCTTTCATCCGTTTTCCCTGTGCGGTTAGCTTTAAGGTACCGCCTAACATCCCATCTTTTGTTTCCCGAATTGGTTTCCTCACATCTACAAAAAGATTGCTTAAGTTTTCTCCATTGTCTTCCTGCTCTAGGCAATACACAATCGGTCCTTTTACAACTGCTGTTTTCCCGGCATCTGCACGTACCTGCGGGTTTGTATAAACAAACTGTGCCGGCATATCAAAGGTCAGAACTATCTTTTGTGATTTCCAGTCTGCTTTTAAATGAGCATAACCTTTTTCTATCTTCATTACGGCTGCTGCTCCATCCACCGTCAAAGCTACATTCTTTGCATAAGATGGAATCCGAATGCAAATCGTACCATTCACTTCTTCTTTTGCATCTACCGCAATCTCAATCTTTCCTTCCCACGGAAAATTGGTCGTCAAATGTAAATCCACGCTTTTTTCTTTTATTGTAGCATGAATTGTCCCTCCTGTAAAAAGATTTAGCCAGATGGATTCTTTTTCCAGAAAGCAAACATATTCCCCTAAGGATGCCAGTGTTCTTGCGATATTGGGTGGACAGCAGGCACAGCCGAACCATTTCTGTCTAACCGGCTTGATATGATTTTTATCCGTTGCAGGCATACAGTTTTCCGGCCATACCTCTAACGGATTGACGTAGAAAAAGCTTTTCCCATCCATCGCAATTCCAGATAAAACTGTATTCATCAGCGCAAGTTCCATTGTATCAATGTATTTGGCATCTCCTGTAATCTGTGCCATCCGGCGGCAGAAAAGTGCCAGCCCAATCGAAGCGCAGCTTTCCGAATAATTCGTATCATTTGGCAAATCATAATCTGTCGTAAAACGTTCTAGCGTACCCGAACTTCCGATTCCTCCGGTCAGATACATCCTTTTTTCTGTCATATTTTCATATAATTTTTCACAAGCTTTGAATAAACTTTCATCTGAATAAGCATATGCCAAATCTGCCATTGCGCAGTATAAATAAGTTGCACGGACTGCATGCCCTTCCGCCGTATCCTGTTCCCGGACGGGTTTGTGTGCCTGACCATATGGCGTATGATAGGGATTTGGATCATGCCAAACATCCACGAACCATTCTTTCGTGTGTTCGTCCACCAGATAATTCGGCTCCGTTCCCCGGCGGTCTACAAAATCTTTTGCCATATTCAGATATTTTTCTTCGCCCGTCACTTCATAGAGTTTTACCAGTGCAAGTTCTATTTCTTCATGTCCCGGTACCGCATTCTGGTAACGGTTGGTATGAAAAACTTCACAAATCAAATCTGCATTTTTCTGCATGATTTTTAAAAACTTATCTTTTCCGGTCACTTTATAGTAAGCTACTGCTGCTTCTATCATGTGACCTGACGTATAAAGCTCATGTCCCTCTTTCAAATTACAAAACTGTTTTCCCGGTGTCAGAATAGAAAAATGGGTGTTGAGATAACCATTTTCCTCCTGTGCCTTGCCAATTAAATCAATTGCCTCATCCGCCAGCTTTTCCAACTCAGGATTCGGTTCATAGGATAACGAATAAGCAACTGCCTCAATCCATTTTGCCAAATCAGTGTCCTGAAATACCCACCCGTGAAAGGTTCCTTCCTGTAATCCAGCCGCCACTTTAAAATTGGAAATACAAAAACTCGGCTCCGCATCTTTTACTTCATCGTTTAATGCTTTCCACTGATAAGGAATAATTTCTTTTGTGACAAGCTTTGTATATTTATTCCAAAATGCATCGTCAATCGTAATATCATTTAATGAAATCAATTGTAGTTTATTTTTATTCATAAAAACCCCTGCCTTATAAATATTTTACTGCCCAAATACTTTTGTTATCTCCAACAACCGAAATACACATCGTCGGGTTATCCGCTTCATCTTTCATTTGTAAAATGACGCCTTCATACGCTGCTTCCTGATAGTTCATCTTGATGCGTGCATCCCCCTCTAAACGATAGTCTCCTAATAACTGTCGTTCCCCATCCGTTCCTGTCTCTTTTCCTAAAATCCGGTTGTCTCTGGTGAACTCCACCTCAAGCGGCTTATGTACTTCGCCGGAAATGTCCTGTTCATGCTCAATGATATAATAAGTCCCACAAAACTCGGCTTCATGATAATTCTTCAGACAAATCATTTCCCGATTCGTTGCAAACGGTGCCGCTGTAAGCCATCCACTTTCTGTCCGAAAAAGCTGGTGCACACGTGGTTCGTGTTCTTCTGTCCCCGTATCGAAACGCTGATGATATACCATATAGATTTTTCCTTCTGCATCGATAAACGCAGAGTTGTGTCCCGGCGCTTTATAGCCCCGCTCTAAGCTTGGAAAAGTATAGCTTCCCATTAATTTCAAACCATATTTTTCATGCTTTGGAACACGGGTAAACGTCTTGCCTTCCATATCGGTATAAGGTCCGTCCGGCTTTTTCGAACGAAACAGACGAATCTGATAACCACCGTCACGTCCTAACCATCCAAAGGATACAAACAGATAATAATATCTTGTTTTTGCATCATATAGGATATACGGTCCTTCAATGGATTTATGACCTCCACCAATTAATTTTTTCCCAAAATACGGGTCTACATGATTCTTTTTATCTTCCTTTGGATGAATCGGATATCCTGTTTTTTCATCGATTTCCAACAAAAAAATACCGCCTGACCAGGAACCGTAAACCATCCACAGCCTGCCTTCAGCATCATGAAATAAGTTCGGGTCGATACAGTTTGGCCAGCTCAAGTTATTGTAATTGCCATTCTTTTTCAGATAATACGAAGCATCTGCATTTTTCCCCATAACCTCGTAAAAATTTGTCTTATTTACGTTTTCCATATCAAAGCCGGAATGCAGGATGCAATCCACAAAAGTATAAGGTCCTTCCACCTGATCTGCTGTGGCAAAACAAAGACTCGACTTTACGTAGGATCCCGACGTACAAAAATACATCACATATTTTCCCATTTTCGGATTGTAGGAAACATCCGGTGCCCATACCGCATAATATTGATTCTGAAATTTTCCACAAAAAGAAAATGCCCGTTCTTCTCCCCCGAATAGATTTTCAAATAATGGATTTTCTGCGGTCACCCCTTCCGCAAAATACTCCCAATGTTTTAAATCTGTTGACTTTGCCGCCGTCATATGCGTTCCAAAAATATAGCTGATGTCTTCCGTTTCTGCAAAAACAGCCGGATCATGCACTGCTACATTGGCACAAAATCCGCCCACTTTAATTCTTCCCCTAAGTTCTTCCGGCAGCATATTTTCTCCCTGTTCTGCTGTCATACCATTCTCCTTCTCCTATACAAATATTGTTTCTTTTTTTCAACTTCTTTGTATATGTTTTATTATTTTATAAACTATTTTATTCTTTTCTAAATTATATCTTCTTTTTCCAGAAAAATCAACTATTTATAATACTTTTTAAAGAAACATAAATTTTTTTACATTTGATTGACTGAAAACCTTTTTATAGCTATAATTTATAGTAAATATGGGATTACAAATATAGAATGGGAGGATAAATTCTTGTTACACATTACATCCTTAAATGATGGTCTTGAAATTTTCAAAGCCCTAGGTTCTGATGTCAGAATCGAAATTTTAAATATTTTGTTAGAAAATAATAACATGAGCATGAATGAACTGGCTTCCCGCTTAAATATTACAAATGGCGCTTTGACCAGCCATATTAAAAAGTTAGAAAGTAGCGGTCTGATTACAACCGCAAGTGAATCTGCCGGACATGGCAATCAGAAAATCTGTTCCGTGCACTTGGACAAGATTTTAATTGACCTTGAAAAGCAGGAAGATTTTCAGAATGTTTATAATACAGAACTTCGCGTTGGTCACTACTCTGACTACGAAATTTGTCCAACCTGCGGCATTGCTTCCAATCAAAATATTATTGGTTCCGTAGACGATCCTCGTTATTTTGAACATCCGGAGCGCTATAATGCCGATATTCTCTGGTTTACAAAGGGCTATGTGGAATATGTCATTCCAAACTTTATTCCAAGTTCTCAGCGTATTACGCAAATTACCATTTCCGCTGAACTAAGTTCAGAGGCACCTGGTGTCAATAATGTCTGGCCAAGCGATATCAGCTTCTATTTAAACGATGTTTGTATTGGTACTTGGACATCTCCTGGCGATTTCGGAGATGTAAAGGGACTTTTCACACCGGATTGGTGGCCACAGAACTGGAATCAGTATGGACTTTTAAAGCTTCTTGTTATCAATAAAAAAGGAACCTACATTGACGGATTACAAATTTCAGATGTGACGATTGATGACTTCGATTTGGATTACCGTAGTGGAATCCGTTTTAAGATGGCAGTTGACGACAACGCCCAGCACGTAGGAGGACTTACCATTTTCGGAAAATCCTTCGGAAATTACGGACAGGATATTAAAGTCAGCCTCAATTACGCCCCGATGGAGGAAGTGTAACGCATTATTGTGACAGCAATTGTGAAACGCATAGATAAGTTATTAAAGGTTGTGTCGTTTTCGCAAAGCCATCGCAGGTACTTTTTCACATTGCCGACAAACTTTTAATATTAAAAGGGTACTATTAGAAGCTGAAATTGTGAGCTGTATAATAATTATACAGCTCACTAATTCCAACCTCTAATAGTACCCGCTACCACTTTTTGTAAGGGCAATGGCCTGCTTTTGCAGCCGCCCGCAGTTCTACATAACAACCACATTCCAAGCAGGTTCCTGCATTTAAGGAATCACATTCTTTGCAGACTGCCAGACGTTTCTCATAAACTTCCGTTGTCACCTGATTGGCCTGTTTTATGGCTTCTTTATAAGTTTCAATCATTTTCTGATCTGCTTCTGCCATTTCCCGAAGCAGACATCTCTTACAGATATTTGCCATCTTATTTTTTCAAACGAATCTCTACCACACTGTTTGCCGGCATGGTGAATTCGATTCCTTCTGCAGTTGCATGATACTCCTGAAATTCTGTTTCAATTACAGCTTCCGGTTCTTCAAAGGTATTATGCGCATGCATATCACTGTTTGTCACAATCTTTGCTTCTACAACCTGATATCCCTTTTCAACAAACTGCGCTTCCACCTTTTCCGATTCGGAAGCAGAAAGGTTATTGATTGTAATGGTCACAATTCCATCTTTATCCACTGATACAGATTCTGTTACTTTCGGAACCTTCCATTCTCCTATTCCGATTTCTTCCACCTCTGTCATCTGACTGTTTACAAGCTCTGCTCCCTGATGATGGCGATACATATGCATGACGTGATAAGTCGGTGTTTTTATCATTTGGGCGCCTTCTGTTAAAAGAACTGCCTGCAATACATTGACCATCTGTGCTAATGCTGCCATTTTCACACGATCACAGTGCTTATTAAAAATATTTAATGTAATTCCGGCAACTAGAGCATCTCGGACTGTATTCTGCTGATACAAAAATCCCGGATTCGTTCCCGGTTCACAGGTGTACCAGGTTCCCCACTCATCCACAATCATTCCGACTTTTTTCTCCGGGTCATATTGGTCCATAATCGCACCATGGCGCTCAATTAAAGTATCCATGTAAAGTGCTTTCTTTAATGTCTTATACCAGACTTCTTCATCAAAATCCGTTGCACTTCCTTTGATTTCCCATCCTTCCGGATGCACATAGTAATGCAGGGAAAGCCCATCCATAAATCCATGCGCCCATTCTGCATGGTCAAAAGCAGTTTCTAATACCCCTTCTGTCCAGTGATAGTCGTCTACATTCGCGCCGCAACAAATTTTCTGAATCGGTTTTTCCGGATTATAATTTCTCACATAAGTCTGATAACGACGGTATTCATCTGCATAATGCTGTGGTCGCATATTACCACCACAACCCCAGTTTTCATTTCCAACACCAAAATAATCCACCGTCCACGGCTCTTCATGCCCATTCTCTTTTCGCATGTCTGCCATTGGAGATACACCCTTAAAAGTCATGTATTCTACCCATTCCGACATCTCCTGCACAGTTCCGCTTCCTAAATTTCCATTTACATATGTCTTACATCCTAACTGACGGCAGAGTTCAAAATATTCATGTGTTCCAAAACTATTATCTTCTACGACACCGCCCCAGTGTGTGTTAATCATTTTTTTTCGTGTCTCTTTTGGTCCGATTCCATCTTTCCAGTGATATTCATCCGCAAAGCAACCGCCCGGCCAGCGAAGTACCGGAACTTTTAATTCTTTTAACGCATCTACTACATCTGTACGCATGCCATTTATGTTTGGAATTTCTGAGTTTTCCCCAACATAAATGCCACCATAAATACATCGACCTAAATGTTCCGAAAAATGTCCATAAATCTCCGGATTGATGGTACCTTCCTTCTTTTTCTCATTGATATATAATTTTGCCATGATACTCCCTTCTCCTCAAATACATCCTCTTCCCTTTTTACCAATTCTGTTTATTCCTCATAAGAAAAAACCGGACGTCCTTGCTCATCCCATTTTAATTTCATCAGCATTGCATGACGATTTGGGTTATACAACGGATTTCCAACAATTTCAGCTTCCGTTCTTGCGTGATATACTAAAATATCATTTCCTTCTTCATCTTTTGTAAATGAATTATGACCTGGTCCATAAATTCCTTTTTCCTCACAGGTTTTTAAGACCGGATAACGCTCTTTTTTCCAGGATAACGGATCTAGTAAATCGGAATCTTCCTCTGCTGTCAGCATCCCCATACAATAACATGTTCCTGTCTCACTCGCAGAATAGGTTAAAAATATTTTTCCATCATGATGAATGGCTGCCGGTCCTTCATTGACCCAGAATCCAATTCTTTCCCAGTCATAATCCGGTGTAGTCAAAAGTACCTGTACCGTACTTAATTCGTAACCCGATTTCATTTTTGCAATATATAAATTGGAAATCTGAGAACCTACTCCTACTTTTTCAGCCCAGACATAATAATATTCACCCTTATTTTCAAAAATAGTTGCATCCAAAGAAAAAGCCTCGAAGGAAAATTCATCTCCTTCTGCCCGTCTCATCTTTCCGATTTCTTTCCATTCGTCTTTCATTGGGTCCTGTCCCTGGCATTCCAACACATAGGGACGAATATTCCAGACATCTTCTTTTTCTCCACCTGCAAAATAAATGTACCATTTCCCAAATACATAATGGAGCTCTGGCGCCCAAATATGTTCGCTCATTGGTCCACTTTCATGTTTTCTCCAGATAATTTTTTCCTCTGCTTCCGGAAGTTCTGCTAAAGAGTCCGCACATCGAAGTGCAATACAATCATATGCAGGAATGGATGCCGTAAAATAATAGGTTCCATCTTTATGTTTATATACATACGGATCTGCTCTCTGTAAAATCCATGGTTCATTGTATTTCAACTTCTTCTCTTGCTGCATTTCGGTTTGCCTCCCCTTTTATCGTTTATATCATAAAATATTTTACTTTTATCTAAACTATTTCCCATAAGGAAAAGATACAATTCACTTGTACCTTTTCTTTATGAGGAATAGGGAAACTGCCACTATGACAGCTCCCTTCCTCTTTTTCTAAATGAATGTCAGTTTCTAAGTTATTTCACACCACATGTAATCTCTTACTGGATATCTAAGAAAGCTGCTTCTACAGATAAGCAGTAATATAAGTCGCCTGTGATTTCAATACCTGTATAGGACTGATTGTAAGTATTTCCATCAGATCCTACTACTTCTGCAACTACATCTGCTGTATCACCATTGTTTGTGATGGTAAGTGTAACGTCTGCCCCATCCATTACAGTTGTAAATGTATCCCAGTTCCAATCACAAGTTGGTTCTACGATTCCATCATAACCAGCTCCCCATCCAAAGTTATCTGCACGGAGTACTGCATATTCTGCGTAATCTGCATTGTCATCTGCAGAATGTGCATCTGCTACATTCTGTAAAATAACAAGGAAGTTATCCCAATTATTAATTCCATCTGTGTAGTTTTTGAAATTTACTGTTACAGATTTTCCTTCTGGAACTTCTACAACATCACTGAATTCTGACCAGAATGCAGCAGAACAATCTGTTGCCCCAACAACAGTACCTGTTGTTGTAACATCATCATGCGTATTTGCTACCACTTCTTCCTCTTCTTCACCAGCTGTTGCTGTTTCAGCAGATGCATCTCCTAATAAATAAAGAGAAGCTACCTGACCTGGTGTCAAAGCACTGTCATATACATATAAGTCATCTACATAACCTTTAAAGATTGTATCCCAGTAATTAATACCAAATAAGGATTCGAATTCTTTATCCCCTGGTTTCATGATGTTTGGAGCTAAAGTAGCATCCCATGTATACTCGAAATAACTTCCATTTTCGTAGTTATCCTGAGAATCATACATCTTCACACCATTGACATAGAACTGTGCTCCTACAGTTGTAGAACCAACAGGACCTGTCTGTTCTTCTCCAGTACATACGATTGTTACCATGCACCATTCCTGTTTTCCATGAATTTCATTGTCAAATGAATACATCCATGGCCAGCAGTCTGTTCCATCTGCTGCATCACTTGCTTCGTTACGGCTCCATACGATTGGGAAGATTTTAGCAGAATCTGCACCCCACTCTGACTGTGTTACATTTAACCATGTAACATCATTGTCAGCATCTGCTGCTTTTCCCATATCATATCCCATCTGTAATGTTGGTCCAAAAGTAGAAAGTCTGTCAGCATTTACCCAGAAAGATACGGTATAAGTATCAGTATTCGTTGCTTCTAAGCCTAAGTCAAGTCCGAATGTTCCATCCAAATATAATGCATTTCCAACAGGACCTGCAGAATATGTAAGAGCTGCATCTGTTGCTTCTGTAAGACCATAGGTTGCACCATCATTATCTCCAACATCCTCTGTCTGAGTTACAGCAACATATCCTTCATCCTCTTCCCCATCAAACGTAAGATGTGCAAATGCTTCTTCTGGCAAATCTTCCGGCTCTGCCATTTCTGCTACTGGAGCTTCTGCGACTTCTTCTGTATCTTCTACTACTGCTTCCTCTGTTTCCGGTACATCAGTCTCAGTTGTCTCCTTATCGCTGCCACAACCAGTCATCATGGTAGCTGCCATAGTTGCACACAAAAGTGCGGATAAAACCTTCTTTTTCATCCTTTTTCCTCCTTAAAAATAAGTCTGAATTTATGATATAGCATTTCTGCCAATATCCCCAATACGCTTTCCATCTGGTCTACTGATTATCTGCTACCATCTGCTCATAGGTTGCAATTTCCTCTTCTGACAATACGTTATATCCATCTGGTCCGAAGTAATTTAACATTGCTGTTGCATGATAGTAATTTGCTTTTTCAGTTGCCTCTGTTGCATAGTCAGCAGCCTGTGCAGTTCCTTTGTCGCAAAGGTCGTGAATACCGATACTGTTGAAATATTCATCACAGAAGTTCCAATATCCTGCAATTGATGTCCAACCATAAGAAATTGGCTGCATACAGCTTGCGAAATATTTTTCCCAATATCCTCTGTGAGTCTCATCCATATCTGCACAGTACATATCAATATAAGCATCCCAAACTTCTTCATCTTTTGTGATAGGTGCTGGCATTACATCATATTTCAATGCAAGTCCTGATGCGTTTGTGATAGTTTCATCATTGTATGCCTGAATTCTTGTTTTCCATCCATCTACACCAAAACTCATAAATTTCAATAATTCATATGCTTCTCTTGGATACTGACAGGATGTTGTAATTCCGCCGTAGTCAATCGTTGCAATAGAATGATGATCAGCAGATGCATCTTCTGCACTAACTGCAGGTACAACATAAGGCACAATATCTAAATCATACTGATCAAATGCTTCTGTTGCCCATGTTCCCTGATAGGTCCAATATGCTTCTGTAAACAATGCCACATGTCCGGAAGAACCGCACCAGCCTTCCCAGTCACCATACCAGTCTTCCATTTCCTGTGTTTCTGTTACAGGTGCAATATAACCGCCAAGTTTTAAATCTGAGAATTGCTGTTCCCCAACAGCCCATACACTCAAATCAAAATCTGTTCCGTCAAATCCAAATTCACCAACAATGTCCTGGCTTGCAGCAATTCCATAATAAGAATCTAATCTGTTGTAATAACCACATCCGTAATAAGCCATTCCATCTGGAGAATCCAATACCGTACAATCTTTGATTAACTGAATCATTTCATCCCATGTCCAGTCCATGCCAGGTGCTTCTACGTTCAATGTCTCCAATACATTTAAATCAATATACATAACACCTGGGAAAAATTTTACCGGTACTGCAAATCTTGAGCTTGTGTTAAATGTACCAAGTCCTGCACTGTTTACAGTATCTGCAACATTCTTGGTTTCCGGATCAGAATCCCAATAAGAGGTAATGTCAGATAACAGGAAATTGCTCAATGCAAAGTCGGCATCAGAATACATGATAACATCTGGTGTCTCACCGTTATTTACCAGTGTCAATAATGTATCATCATAAGTTGATACATTTTCATAGACAGCATTTACAGTAATATTTGGATATAACTCCATAAATCTGTCTGCCAGATACTGCACTGTCTCATCCTGATCAAAGTGGAAATAAGTCAGTGTAATTTCATCTGTTGTTAAATCTGTTGCCTTGTTGTAGGTAATGCCATCAATCTCAACTTCTTCTGTTTCCCCTGATACAGAAGTTGCACTTGCACTGGATGCTCCGTTACCGGAACTACCACATGCTGTCAATCCTAAAACCATAGATAAAACGAGCATACCTGAAACGATTCTCTTTTTCATAGCGTTTGCCTCCTTATTACATTCGGGATGTTCTTACTATAACCCCATTTAAAATATTTCTTTGAAAAGAATCTTCTCTTTTTTCATGTGCATTTATTATAACACACTTTTCTTTTTATTTGTATAGGTTTTTATAAAATATTAAAGCATTTTGTAAAATATATCTGTTTTTCACAATGATTACGCTATAAAATCAAGATTCTATTTTTGTTTTTTTGTGCATTTTGACATATTTTCGTTAAATATTTTGAATTTGTTTAATTTTTATCAAACTTTTCAAGATGTAGGGATTCACTTTTCCTATATATATCTAGGTTACATCTCTTCCTGTAACGCATGATAGGATTTAAAGTATTACTTTAATTTTTTATATTGACATATTAATTTTATTCCGTTATAGTGAGCTTAACAACAACAATAATAATAAACATTTTGTTAGGAGGATTTTTATGAAAGATATACTTGAAAGCACAAGAAAACGCTTAAAAAGCGATACAACAGCATTGCAGATTTTTACTTTTGCCATGATTACACTTCTAGTTATTTTATCTGTTCAGTTTTTTTCACTTGTTACAGAACCGGCAGAAAATTTTCAATTAGAACTGGTGACAGATCCCAATTTTCCCCAAATACAATATTATGCCATTTTTGTCGATGGAGAAGAATACTCTGCTGCTAACTATAACGATTACAATAATTTTTCTGAACAAAACCTATCACATAATATCAAGATGACATTACTTTTTGAAGAAGGCTCCAAAATCCTACAATGTCTGTTTGTTTTTGCGATTTTGTTTCTCTTATATCAGATTTTCAAAGGAATAAAAGATGGTGCATCTCCGTTTCAGACTTCTACCGTTAAGTCTCTTCGTTCCGTTGCTGCACTGATTGTGATGTTAGAATTAGTTCCCGGCGTTTTCTATTTATGGTCACATTTTTTACTTTGTTTCTACGTAGAACTGCACTTTACCATGAAAGATTTCTTTTTGCTGGTGCTCGCCGGAGTCATTGCCATGATTGCCGAAATCTTCCACTATGGATGCAATTTACAAGAAGATGTTGACTCTATTGCATAAATACCTGTATGATAATTACAATTTTTGAAAGGACATGGTTACAATTATGGCAATTATTATCCGCCTCGACCGCATTATGGCAGATCGAAAAATCTCTTTGAATGATTTGGCCGAAAAAATTGAAATGACAAACGTAAATTTATCTAATTTGAAAACTGGGAAAATGAAAGGCATCCGTTTTGAAACACTAAACGCTCTTTGCGAAGCTTTAGACTGCCAACCTGGTGACATCCTAGAATATAAAAGTGAAAATGTTTGATACCATATCAAGCAAAAATGCCCTTGTCAAATAGACAAGGGCATTTTTTCAGTGACGCTTTTGCGTACAATAATACTTTTTATTCACCTGTAATACCGGTACGGTCAACGCTTTCTACGAAATAACGCTGCATTACCAGATACATCAGTAACAATGGAAGGATACTGAGCATCGTACCCGCCATGTTAATGGATTCATTAATGCTTGTTGCTGTCGAAGCTGTGGTCGCATACGCAGAATAGTTGGATGCAAAGTTATCGAGCTGGATAACAAGTGATGTCCATCCGGATGTCGTTAATACACCGTGTACATAAAGTTCTGTCAGGTAGGATTCATTCCAGTACCATACAAAAGAAAACAGGGTTACTGTAATAATCGCCGGTACAGCAGAAGGAAGTGCTATCATAACAAAAGATTTCAAATATCCCGCACCATCAATCTGTGCAGCTTCAATCAGAACTTTTGGTACCTGCTTAAAGAACTGATAAAAAATCAGGATATAAATCGGTCCATTAATTCCCAATGCTGTAATCGCTGGAAGAATGAAAGACCAAAGAGTTCCTAGAATTCCCATGTTAGAATACAGCACATATGTTGGAATCATAGTAATCTGACTTGGAAGAATAAAGGAAAAAATGATAATTCCAAGAATCAGCTTCTTTCCCGGAAATTCAAAACGTGCCAGTCCATATCCTACTACGGAACAAGAAACCACATTACAAAGTGTTGGAACACCTGCAATAATAATGCTCTGTCCTAATGATTTCCAGAAATCCATACTCTTAGCAGCCTGCACATAATTGGATAATGTCAGGCTACTTGGAATCCAGTTAATAGAAGAATCCAGCAAATCATCCAATGACATAAAACTGTTACTAATCATGTAAATAACCGGATAGAGATAAATAAATCCGATACAAATTAAAAGTGCATAAATAAAGAACATTTTGATAAAGCCTTCTTTTTCCTTTGAGCCCAACAGGAACTTACGCACTTTTTCTTTGGTCCAAGGCTCTTTTACTTTGACTGCGCTTCTGCGATTAATAGTCGCCGCTGCCGTCATAGGTTGAGTATTTCCGTTTTGTTCTTGCTTTCTCAATCTTCTTGGCATTTCTTACACTTCTCCTTTCTATCTTCTTTTCTATTCTCTTTTCCTTCTTCATGGCTTTTTTGACTTTCTTAACCTGACGCTCATAAACATCTTTTCGTGCCATTAAAAGTCCTGCAAAGAGTGCGACGATTAATACAACTACAATTGAATATAACCATGCCATCGCCGATGCGTAGCCATATCCTTTTTCCTGCGTTCCTGAGAACATTGCATTCTGAATCAGTGTAATAATTTCATTCTGTTCATTTCCAGAAATAAATACTACCGTGTAAACGCAGTTCAGTAAAATCATTGGTTTAATCGTTGGCAATGTAATTTTCCAGAAGCATTCCCATCCGGAACCACCATCGATTTTTGCTGCCTCATACATGGAGCGGTCAATTTTTTGTAATCCGGATAAGAAAATCAAAATCTGTACACCGGAATACCAAAGTACCGTAATCATATTTTCAAACACTTCTGAAATCGGATTTGCAAGACTATGTGGCAAAAATCCCTCAATCGCTGCTGAAATTGCCTGTGTATCAATGGAGGAAATCGTTGCTGCGCCCTGCTCTGTCAACATTCCCATAACCGGTCCACTCACGATGATAACCGGAAGGAAGAATATCAGTCGGAAAAATCCTCTGCATTTAATGTTCTGGTTAATCATCATTGCAATTAATAATGCAAATACAACAATAATTGGAACCGAAATAATAGTCGATGTCAGATAGTCAATTAACTGCGTTGGAAAATCTGCATCTGATAATAAAATCTGAGTAAAGTTTCCATATCCGACAAAGCGGAAGGATTTTCCTAATGGTGTAATTCTGATGTTATGTAATGCATACCAGAAGGAGGTAATCAGCGGATAAAACAGGAATAAACACGCTCCTACAATCCATGGTGAAACAAACAGTAATCCGGTAATCGCTTCTCTTTTTGCAAGACGCCCCGGTTTGACGCGCTTACGGTTTTTCTTTTCTTCCTTTGTCAGTTTACTCATTTGCTTCACCTACCTTATAGGACATTGCTTCCACTGTGATTCCATCTACTGTAACATCCTGTTCAGAGTAGTTTACATAAATCACTACTCCATTGTCATAAGTAACGGCAGTCACCCCATTGTCCATTTTTTCATGATTACTAATGAATGCGCCATCTACGGCTGCTGCTACTTCACGCAATTCCTCATCATATTCTACAATGGTATCGCGGTAAGTGCTGTATTCTGTGCTATATAAATCAGATGAATTTGTATAAATCAATGCTGATGAATTCTCATATGTGATGTAGAAAGATGGATAAACACCAGATTCTACCATCTGCAAAAAGAATTCTGTTTTGTTTGCTTCAAAGTTTACATAATCAGAATACATTGGAAGAATTCCTTTTAATACCATGGAAAGGAATGGAACTTCTTCGTCAATATACATATAATCAGAAGAGCCTAACGGCATATCCAAAAATGCATCTGTATAATCCCAAAGATAAGCAAATGGCTGTTCTAACACCAAATTGGTATCTTCATCTACAGCTGCTACCGTATCAAGATAACTTTCCAGACAATCAGATCTGGAATAATATTCCCCTTTATAACTATAGGAGTAAAGGCTGTCTGTAATACCGGAAAGTGCTAAATTAGAAACTCCTTCATCCGTATAAGAATCCACAAACTTATCAAGTACGTTTGTGGTTCTTGATGGTGTCAGATATAAAAATGTATCATATACCTGCTCATGCAATTCTTCTTTAAACGTACGCTTATTTACTTTTTTTACAACATTAAAAGTTGTATTCGACGTATCCTGATTTGCACGAAGTGCATCATTATAAAGGTAAATATTATAATTTGATTCTGCAGAAGAAGTAATCAAATCTGTCAAGGAAGAAGTACCACCAATATGGCTGTCTGCCTTGTATTTCGTAATTGGTACATTATAGATTCCACCTTTCTGCCAGCCTTTGTAAACGGTCAGCAGACTTTCTACTCCTGCACTCTGCAGATCTCCGTACATTTCTTCAATATTATCTGTCGTTGTCATCGTAACTGCTTTTGTGGAAAAAAGAAATTCTTCGCGGTCTGTACCAAGAAAATCCACTCTTGTGTTATAAGAGGTATCTTTCACAGTAACAAGTCCATTCTCCAGCAAATAGTTCCGATAGTTGACTGCCATTCCGGAATAATCTGCATCCTCTCCATCTAACAACAGATAGCGTACCTGTAAGTCATCATGCAGACGATCACTTTCTACATTTGTTACAGTACCGGAATTAGAATTATTTAATGGCTGTACATAAATATCTCGCAATAGGAATTTTGCAAAACAACGATTGTAGTTAACCATTACTCCATTTGGATGCGCTTCGACACTGGCACGTTCCTCTCCTGACTCTACCACTGCCAGATAACCAAGTTCGTCATCTAAATGTGTCATACCAAAAATCGGTGCAATGACCTGATTAGCATCAATGACAGTTTCATATTTATCCCACAGGAGGGTTTCTGTACTGCTATCAGAAAATCCACTGTCTTTTCCATAAATCATCTGGGAAAATCCGGTTGTATATCTACCTTCTTTATTATCCAAATAAATCAATGCTCCATTTCCATCCGGGATTAACATATAACCATTCTGCTCATCCATGTGGGTATATCCCATGAATGGGAAAAGGCTGACGGTAGAAATATAAGTTCCTGCTTTTTTCTCTACAATGGATTCGTCCGGAACTTTTACGACGAGTTCATCATCTTCTAATGTAACTTCAACAGTCAAGCCAAACTGATACTGTGTGAAAAAGATTTCTGCTGAAAATCCATTGTCTAATTTGGTAACATTCATTGTGTTATCGCAAGTGATTAAATCTACCTGATAGGTATTTGTTGTTCCGATAATCGCGGATAAGACAATTCCTGATTTCATATAAGCATTCCAGGAAGTATTACTGTCACCGTCATCTTTTTCATCACTTAACGTAGATTCCAACAGTTCGCCAGTTTCTTTGTTTTCCAGGATAACGGAAAGTCTTGGCTCATAGAGATACATTTTATAGGTATCACTCTCAGCTACCACTTCATAATCATCAATCGTAATCCATTCAGATTCATCAATAGTACCGACAGCTCCCTCCATGACTACTTCACCATCTTCTGTAACTTCGCCACCATTTTCTGTCTCTCCGGTCTCTTCTCCATCTGTCTCAGAAGCTTCTGCTTCGCCTTCTTCTTGAACTGTTCCAGCTTCTTCTGAAGTTTCCGTTGTCTCTGTTTGATTGTTAGTTGCAAGAGCAGTTGTGTCCGAAACTGACATTACCACCAATGCTGCTGCCGTTATCAGGCATAAAACTCTTTTCATTCTAGCCGCCAATTCGATACACCACCTCTCCTGCGATTGCGCTGATGAACTCAAATACCTGAGCCCACAATACATAAATAATAAAGATTAACAATGCCATAATTAAAATTGTAAATAATGTTAAGCAAATTACTTTAAAGGTTTCTGCTGCTGTATAATTATTGACTTCCTTAATTCCCAATACCCCTAAAACAAGAATCCAGCCAAACATAACTACTTTTGCTAATGTAATTAAAAACTGTTCATTGTTTGTAATAACGTGGGACAAAATAAAAATCAGTGGAGTAATGTAAAGGTAAGGTGTCAGGCTGTATGTAAAGTAGGTAAAGATTTTTTTCACCGTTCCTTCACCTTCATTAATTGTACATACCAGATAATTACAAACAGTAACTGCTACAATAACAATTACAATTGTACCTATATCAGAAAAAATCTCATATCGACCTTCCCGAATTGTTTTCTGAAGGAAACCACACAAATATTTATTGATAATAAATTCTGCTGCAAAAATTACCATCAGAATCGTCGGTACAATCCAGGAAGCTCTTCCCTCTCTTGCAATTCCATAAGAACCATCTATTGGATGTTTCATATAATATTTTGCATAAAGCAGATTAGAAATGATCTTATTCTGTTTCATCTTCTCTATTTTGGCTCTTGGTACTGCCAAAATATTTTTCTTCTGATCTAATTTCTTAATTACCTTAATTGCTGCATAAATTGCTACAACAATAAACATTGCCGGTACGATATTTCGCTTAATCCATGTATTACGGATTTCCCAGAATGCGTCGGAATAGCCTTCATAATCTTTTGCAAGTTTGGCATATTTTAAAGCCATCTCATAATTTTCTTCCTGGAAATAAGCTCTTCCCATGGCTTTATTCGCATAATCAAACATGCTGTTCATTTCCAAAACTTTGGTTAAAGGCTCTTTACTTTCTGTATAACGTCCTTTCGCATAAAGATTCAATGCTTCATGCAAAAGATCTGTAAATTCTGTCGGCTCATATACCTGAATCTGATTCTTATCCGAATCTAAAATGTAGATTCTGTCTTCCGTATCAATCGAAATTGCTGCTGCTAATGTCGAAAGACCTACACGCTGTGTTCCATCATCAAGACCACCAAATACATATAAAAGTTCGCCTTCATTGTTATATTCATAAATATATCCCTGCTGATCTACCACAAACACGTTATCATGATTTCCTGCACAAACAGCCGCCGGAATATCTGCATAATCACAATCATCAATCAAGTTGACACCTGCAATATTCAGTCTCTTTAATGTTTTTTCTTCATCACCACGTGTTACGGTGTAAATCAGACCTTTTTCATCAATTGCTAAGTTTGATGGCGTAGATGGAATATTACTTACCATTTTTGCTCTCTGCGCATCTGTTAAAATAGCACGATAGATAATAGTTTTGATGCTGGTAGAAGCATAGTTCGTGCCAAAGTATCCTAAAAATGTTCCTCCGTCTGTCGGCGAGATTTCTACAATACCATTTGTATTCGATTCACAAATGATATACATGATTCCTGCATCATTTACTACAATCTTAATTGGCAGGAAGCTTAAGGAATCTCCATAAAGAGGGCTATCCGGTTTTGTATAGGTATTCAATACCGTTCCGTTCTTATCAAATTCAAACACTGCCTGTGCATCTCTGTCTGCTACATATACATGTTTTTCCTCTGTAACAAAAACCCCCATTGGTGTTACTAAGGTTCCCTCTCCAATTGTTTTGACGAGTTCCCCTTCCATATTTCCTACTACAATTCTGGCATTTCCTGTATCCGCCACATAAATCTCTCCATCATCTGTGACGCAAAGATCACTTGGACCGTTCAATGCTTCTTCCCCAAATTTTGTGATTGTTTCATATGCCAGATAAGCCGTCTGTGTTTCCAAAATAGAACCATAACCATCTATGGTATAGGTTTTATATGGTGTTTCTGCATTGACAACCTGACCCATTCCAGTTACGAGAACAAGTGCAATCAGGAACACGGCTGCAAATCTTAACCCTATTTTTCCTTTTTTCATCATTGCTGTTTCCTTCTCCCGTTTACTTAATACCTGAATTTGCCATGGTGTTCATTACGCTGTTCTGAACAATGATAAAGAAAATTAAGTTCGGTACAAACATAATGAGTGTTGCCGCTGCTGCAATACCCTGACCGGATACTGTATTGTTCACATTAACCAAAGAGTTCATGTAAAACGTTAAGGTCTTCATACTATCATCATTGATAAAGTAGTTCGACGTCTCCATATTGGTCCATACCTGTTGGAATACAAGGATTGCTGCTGTCGCAATCGCCGGTTTCATCATTGGAATAATAACCTTGCGGTATACCTGAAAATCGGTTGCTCCATCCATATAAGCTGCTTCAATTAAGGAGTCCGGTATCTGTTCCACGAACTGTTTTACGAGGAATAAAGCTACCGGCATTGCCACTAACGGAAGTACGTGTGCCCAAACCGTATCAATCAATCCCATTTTGCAGATTACCAAATATCTTGGAATCAATACCGCTGTTGCAACGAACATAATTGCTAACTGGTTAATCTGTAACATTAAGTTTCTTCCCTTGAATTTTAATTTTGCCAGTGCAAATGCTGCGCATGTCGTAAATAAAAGGGATAATCCAACCGTAAGAATCGTAACAACAATACTGTTAAATACGTAACGGCTTAGTGGAACCCCTGCCGTCCGGCTGAACTTAATCAATTTTGTAAAGTTATCCAATGTCGCATTTCGAACAAAGAATGTTGGTGGGAATGCAAACAATTCATCCATTGGTTTAAATGCATGGTTGGCAATGAAAACCAATGGCAATGCCATAAAGATTACCAGCGGTAAGATGATAATCATTATTTTCAACTGACTACGTTCAAATTTCTGTGGATTAATTCTTTTTCCTCTATATGCCATTTGTACTTCCCCCTTTCTAATCCTTCTCTGTCAATAATGTATTTGCTGCTTTTGAGAATAACTGTACAATCAACAGTAATACAACGGATACTGCTGCTGCATATCCCATTTCATAACGGATGAAACCGTAGTCTTCAATGTGGTTTACTATCAACTGTGCTGCATATCCCGGTGATGGATTTCCTGTTAACAAGGTAGATACCAGACCATTCTGGAAAGCACCGACAATTGCCATAACCGCTGCAAATAACATCTGTGGTTTCATTTGTGGAATCGTTACATAAATCATTTCCTGGAAGCGGTTCTTAACCCCATCAATTGCTGCCGCTTCATATAATGACTCATCTGAATTCAAAATACCGGCTATCATGGAAAGGAATCCGATACCCATCGAAGACCAGAGTCCAATGATAATAACAATCGGCAATAAATATTTCATACTTACCAGCCAGATAATCGGTTCATTGATAATTCCAAGATTCATTAACCAGCTATTTAAAAGTCCCGTCTGGTCCCCGGAGAAAATAACTTTCCATAATACCGTCATCGCTACACCGGTTGTCATACTTGGCGAATAGAGAATCAATGCAAATATGGTTCTTGGTACTTTTGTCAAGTTACAGAGTGCCCATGCCAGCAGGAAGGAAAGGAGATATCCTCCAATTCCAACTACAACCGCATATACAACTGTATTTGGCAATACATATTGCATAAACACTTCATCGCTTGTTAACAACGTAATGTAATTTAAAAATCCTACCCAGGATGGCCATTCAATTGCATTAAAGTTTGTGAATGACAATACAACCGCCAGCAAAACCGGCACTAAAATAAACACGATAAATGTCAATGCATAAGGAGCCATGAAGAAATAGCCATTCCGGTTGTTCTCTCTTTTTGCAATTTTGTTCTTTGGCTTTTTACTCATTTTCTTTTTTCACCCCCGCTCCTTACTCTTCATCCGTTCGCCCTAACAGTTTGCGAACCGAATCAATTGTTGGTATCTCATATTCTTCGATGACATTCCCCTCGTCATCTGTATAACCGAATTCTTCCAATTTTCTTGCGAATTCACGGTTGATTGTCTTCACCGCCTCATCAATTCGCGTCTGTTCATTGTCACCATTTACAACGATATCATTAAATGTATTACTCATTTCACGTTCCAATAAATAAGTTCCCGGAACACGTGCAATGTCGACTACATTTTCTGCCGTTTCCATGATAACCTCACGGTCACCAGAATCCCATGGAAGCTGTGCAAATGCTTCCATATTAGCAGTTGACCACATATATTCATCCCCATATGTAATCTGAATTGTCTGTCCAAATTCTGCCTGTACTTCTGTGGAAGACCACCATTTTACAAATTCCCATGCCTTCTGCTCTCTTTCAGAATCACTTTGGAAAATAACAGTACTCTCTGCACATCCACAAGTAGAACGGTCAATACTTCCATCCTCCTGGACAGTTCCCGGAATCAATGCAATTTCCCAGGAGCTTGAAAGTTCCGGTGCGGCATTTGTCAAAAGATTGTAGGTTGCATAATCTGCAATACCGATTGGCAAATCACCATTTCTAAAATGCTGATAAAAATTATCAACGTTTACATCCAAATCATAAATCGTAAATAAATCTGTTAATTCTGTGAATCCTGCTACAGATTCTTCACTTCCTAACGCTGTTCCAAGAGATGCCGTATCGTAATAAAGAGAACCACCATTTTGCATAATCAATGGTGTCGTTCCATGGAAATTACGCATCTGTAACATTCCGGCTGTCGGATAATAGAAGTTCAATCCTCTCATCTGAAGTTCCGGAAGCATATCAATCACATCATCCATCGTTTCAGGAACTTCAAGTCCTAATTTTTCCAATACATCACTTCTATAGTAAAGTACCCAGAAGTTCATGGTCTCCGGCATGGAATAAATGCTGTCTCCAATTGTTCCCGTCATAAAGAATCCGCTTTCGTACGGCTCTGCCACTTCCTGAAAATCCTCAAACTGTGTCATATCAACAAGTGCACCTCGAACTGCAAGTTCATATGGGATTGTGTAGTTAATACCTGTTGCAACATCCGGTGCATTGCCGGAAGAATTAGATAATACCAATTTGTACTGATCCGGCATAATACTGATATCAACTTCAATTCCTGTTTCCGGTGTAAAAGACTCATCTATCATCTTCTGCATAATCTGTACATACTGGCTGGAACGGTTTACCCATACCTGTAAATGTTCCGGATCTGTATTACTTGTGGAATATGCCTGCTCCGTAAAAGATGCTACAAATCGTTTTACGTTCATCCATGCGGATTTAAAAGCTCCCGGTTTTGTCGGTAATTTTGCATCTTCCTGATACAGATAAATCCGGTCAATTGCAAGATTATTTTTTATCAACTCGTCAATTGTTGTTGCAAGATAATGGTTAACAGAGTTCGTACTCGTTGACAACTCACCAATTCGATAAGGAATTTCATCCGGATTATCTGCAAGACTGATTAACTGTTCTGCTGCAATCAACATAGATGACATCACTGCAACCGTCTTATCACTCTCACTATACTGTAAGCAGCTTTCCTCTAATGCATAAAGATCTTCTGCATATCCGTAAAGTGTTTCCTCTAAATCAGGAATATATTTGGAAAGTTTTAAATCACGATACTTATCAGAGTTCGTACCTGCAACCTTGGTTATCTCCAATGCCAGATCATTTACACCTGACATAATCTCTTCAATTTCCTCTAATACCTCACAAATCGGGTCCATGCTGATCTGGTAAGAAAGTGTATGGGTTCCTTTTTCCAGATAAACACTCAACAAGTTCCCCTCTTCATCTGTAAAAGAAGCAGTTTTATATTTTGTCGTGTAGTGAATACCATAGTTTTCAAATGCCGTATTTGGAATTTCTCCATCAATTTCTACATTTAAAAATACATTGAAGTCTGTTTTATCTGACTGTCTGTAATTCATTGCCAAATAATAATAACCGTCTTCTTCTACTTCAAATTCATAGGTAATCTTCTGACCTGCTGCATCAAAAGAATCGGAATCTAATGTATTTAATACCGTATCGGATACCTCATAAGGATCTAAGCTTGTATCGTACTCGGCAACGCCATGAATGGAAGAGTCATTCGTGTATACATAATCTTCTCCCTGAATCTCAATCAGGCGATCTCCGGAAGCTGTTTCGCTTCCTGTATATGTCTCTACTTCATAAGGTGCTGTAAATGTAATGTTTCCTAACAGGAAAGTTCCTTCTCCAACGTTTAACGTTAATTCATGTTCCCCTGCTTCTAATTCCACTGCAAGCGGTTTTTCATGACGATAAGAGGAATCCATTAAATATTTTTCTTCCCACTGGATTACTTTATCAGGAACTGTAACAACTTCGTTATCGTAACGGTCATAGGCCGGTTCTTCCTTTGCAAGCCATGTTGTCTCAAACTCTAAGTTTCTACATTCATAAAATGGATATTCTCCATCTATCTGCATATCCATTGAAATTGGAAGAATGGATTCATCATAAGATAAGTAATCGAACAACATAAAGTACTGTCCACTCTCCGGCACTTCTACCTTCAAGGTCACGGTATCTCCTGTTGTAAGATTAAGAACTTCTTCATCCCCTTCATAATCCCTTGTATCTGATGTGAGGTATTCTGTATCTTCCCCTGCCTCACTCATCTTGCAAACAACTTCCTCTCCTGCGTACTCTGGTAAAGTATATCCTGCACTTACCTTCGTATAGTTATTTGCAATTCGCTCACTGACATATTCTGCATCATAAGTGTAGGTGCCGGATGAGCTTTCTTCCTCTTCATCTGTCTGCTCATCTGCCAGAACCTCGCTGACACCCGTGCTTGCTACGCAGAGTGTTGCTGTCAGTCCTAAAGCCACCGCTCTAGAAACTCTTTTCCGAAAAACCTTGCGCCCCATAGCTTCCTCCTTAACCACATACCTTCAAGTTCTTAATTTGTGCTTTGCAGCTTTACTACCCACCCGCTGCCATCTTAATAATAGAATCTCATATCTTGATTTCCGTTTCTATTATTTAATATTTTTTAAATTACTTTAGTTTTTTATATAATACTATGATAATACCCAAAAGTCAATGCTATGAGCAAAGTTTATAATGAGAGTTTACCCAAGTAAAAGCCCGATAATTTAAGGTTTTTGAAAATATTTCACAAATTCCATGGATTAATTTCAGTAAAATTGTATACTATGTTGATTCCTACGGAAATCTATTTTCCAGAAAACAAGCCCGCAATTTTGATATCTCCTTACCTGTCATACACAGGACATATCAAATTCGCGGGCTTATTTTCATTCATGAAATTTCTTATAAAATATACGAATTAAATATAAGACGGATGTAATAACGGTCAGTACAGCTGTAATTTTTAAAATTTCTTGAAAAGTCACCATCCAGACATTCAATAAAATTAGCGACGCAATCATAAGAACTGCAATCCACCAGACAAATGCAAGTCCTGTCACTACAATCCAAATCAAAAATTCTTTTACAATATCTAATGCTATTTCTTTTTTACTTCCTTCGTGATTCAATATTTTACACCCCAAATACTTTCATTAGAACCAACAGCGCTAAATGTCATCACAGCCGTTCCAGCTTCATCATTCATCTCACAGAATACACCACTGTACTCTTTTTCGCCATAGGTAATATGGACGTAAGAACTATCCTTTGTCATTTTCCAAGTACCGACCTCACCTGTCTCATCGTAAACTTTTCCTTTTTCAGAAAGCACGATTTTGATTGGTTCTGCAATCTCTGCACTAATGTCTTTTCCCTGGTTAATCATATAATATTCGCCTATAACTGCATCTTTATCGTATCCGGTTTCCGAAATCATCTCCCCGTCTGTTGCATATGGAAGCATACAAGGCCAGCCCTCTTCATTTAAGAAAAACTGATGTACGCGTGGCTCATGATTCTCACTTCCATTGTCGAATCTGGTATGGTAAACAATGTATCTTTTTCCATCCTTAGAATCTACAAACGCAGAATTATGACCGGTTGCCATATAAGCCATCTTTAAACTTGGAAGATAATAATTCCCCGATAATTTCAAACCGGTGTAAGCATGATTACCATTGTCTGCCGTTGGATACTGGCCATTCATATCGACATATTCTCCATCCACTGTTTCCGAGCGGAAAACGCGAATCTGATAACCGCCATCCCTGTTCAACGCACCATAAGATACAAAAAGATAATAATATCCACTTGCTTCATCATACAAAATGTACGGTCCCTCAATGGACTTATGTCCGCCTCCAATTAAACGCTTTCCAAAGTAAGCATCTACATTGTTCTCCGGATCTGCTTCCGGATGAATCACTTCACCCGTAGACTCATCAATTTCCAATAAAAAGATTCCGCCGGACCAGGAACCGTAAACCATCCACATTCTTCCGTCTTCATCATAAAAAACAGTTGGATCAATCGCATTGGGATAGTCCTCGTAATTATATCCATCTCCAATTGTCACATAGTTTTCCAAAGCATAATCTTCACTGACATAATCAAGCACATCCGTTTCTCCGATTGTTTCGGACGTAAATCCTGAATAAATCAATGTGCCCTGCCATTCATACGTTCCTTCCGGATTCTCCGAAGTTGCATAATAAAGATTCGATGCATTCCAAGTAGAGGAAGTACATCCATACATATAATAAAGTCCCTGTGCTTCGTTATAGATGACATCCGGCGCCCAGACATGACATCCTCCATCATCTGTTTGAATCAGACTGTCCCCATTCCCTGCATAATCAAACGCTGCAATATCATCTTCATAAATCAGACCATACGTTGGATTCTTTGGCGTATAGCCATTTCCTACGGAAGTCCATGTTCTTAAATCCGTGCTCGAAGCCGCTGTCATATGGGAACCAAAAATATAATAGGTTCCGTCCACCTGCAGTATGGATGGGTCATGCACCGACACCCCTGCGGTGATACTGGCCGTCTCAATCCCATCATAACTAACGGTAAAATCCGTATCAATTTTTTCTGCAAAAAGTGTATCCGCATTGAAATAAATCCCTGCACCGACACCTGCAAGCACCACAACTGCTGCACCCACACCAATTGCTATTTTTGCTTTTTTCTTCATAGCCTTTCTTCTCCTTTTGTTTCTTATCATCACTATATCAAACAGAAAGGAAAAAGGCAATTATTTATTTTATGTTTTTCTAAATTATTTTATTTTTACTTTTATCCTGCATAAGCGCAATATTCGCCTAACTGAATACATGTAACTTTCCCATTTGTTACTGCTAACCAGATTCCAAAATTTCCAAATCCTTTTCCTGTAAAATAGAATACATTTTCTCCATCTTCTATTTCCATAGGTATCATTCCGAACTCTTCTAGCAGCTCCTGTGCTTTTGTAGCTTCCATACCCGGATAAATTCCCAGAATCGTAAAATCCTGTACCTGTTCATTTTCATAACCGATAAAACCTGCATTCAGATAATCGAAAGTAAATACTTCCTGTCCCTCATAAGTTCCAATTCTTTGATCTCCATATTCATCTACATCGGTTATCTCAACTCCACATCGTTCGGAAAGAATTGTTTCCAAATCTGAAATTCCCATGCCGCCCTGCATCATCTGTAATCCTAAATCCTTGCCATAAACAAGACCTTTTTCCATCTCTTTTTCACAAAGCAGCTCCACATATTTTTTTGCATAATCCGAAAAATTATCATACGTCAACGTTTTCCAACTAACATCCAGACTTTTCGCATCTTTTAACATAGACGCATACCACGTTTCATAGTCTGCCTCATCCATGCCATTTTCATAGGAAGTATCCTCTCCCTCATGGAAAAAATAAAGAATTCCATCTCCATCTTTATCCAGTTCCTCCGGAAAAACCTCTCCACTATAGCTTTCCGGGAAATAACTCTTATCCCATGCATCCACAGTTCCAATTAATTCATATTCTTTTGTAGTTGAATCATAATGATATAAACTATATGGCCAAAAATCCATTCCCATACTGTGATTGTGAGAAGCTCCAGCCTCCAGCCAGCCATTTTCATAATACGTGATGGACGGAAATTCCGCTAATTCCTGATAAACCGTATCCGTTTCCGAATCATATCCATAAACATTTTCCTGCATTCCTGCCATACTTGCCGTGGAATAGGAAATAATCAGCTCTTCTTCTCCATCTCCGTCCACATCACAAATCGAAAATTGATTTTCCTCTATGGAACCAAATTCTGTATCAAATTCATCCACCATAGAACCATCCGGCCAGGTACCAGCATATATAAATTGTACCAAGGCATCCGCATAGCGGCTTTTCCTTTTGGCTTCTAGCAATTCTTTTTCCTTTGCAGCCGCATCATCTTTCGTATCGGCTTCTGTCTCCTCTACTTCTTCGGTGACTTCTTCCGTTACTTCTTCTTGTGCCTTCTCTGTTCCATTTTCTTTTCCTTGTTTCGCAATCTCATCTGCAATGGTTGTTCCACATCCTGTTAAAAATAATGCTCCCAATAATACAATTACAATCGTCTTTTTCATAAACGCACTCCTCCCTGACTGATGATATCTTTTTACACTCTCATCTTTATAAAAATAGTTCTAGCACAAACACCACTCCGCAGCATGCCACTGCTACCTGAAACAGACTGAGCCCCTTCCATGCCAAAATAATTCCAAACACTAACGCTGCCGCTCCTGCAAGTGGTACTTGAGTTGCTGACAAAATAGCTGGAAATGTCATAACTGCAAGTGTCACATACGGTACATAATATAAAAAAGAACGGATAAAACGATTTTTTATCGGTTTTCGAATCAAAGTAAGCGGCAATACACGAATCGCATAGCTTACTGCTGCCATAATTAGTAAATAAAAATAAATATTATGCGTCATGTGCTGCCTCCTCTTCTGGTACCGGGAACAGTAATGCTGCTACTCCTGCTATCAGTACAGTCAAAAAAATGGTCTTAGTTCCATCTGAGAAATCAGCAATATACGGAATCCTTGACGCAAGATAACTACAGAAAAAACTGATTACAACAACACCTGCTACGACTTTACTTTTCTTCGCAGGTGGAATAATAATTGCCAAGAACATCGCATATAGGGCAACGCTTAATGCACTGACTACTTTGGCAGGTAATACATTTCCCGCAAGCACACCTGCTGCCGTTCCAAGTGACCAACCCGGAATTGCTAAAAACATCGCTCCATAATTATAAAAAGGATTCAATTTTCCCTCTCTTGCAATGGAAATTCCAAAAAGCTCGTCAGTCACATCAAAGCCCACCAACATCCGGTGATACCATGGTGTTTCTACTGAAAATTTCTGGCTGAGCGCACAACTCATCAAGAGATATCTCGCATTCGTAATCAACGTTACCAACGCAACCTCCCAATAAGCCGCATCTGCTGCAATCGTCACAAAGCCGGCATATTCTCCGGCAGATGCATTATTCAAAAGACTTGCCAAAAATCCTTGAAATGCATTTAATCCAGCATTTCTTGCTGCAATTCCAAGTGTAAAAGAAACTGCCAGATAGCCTAGTGCAATCGGCAGCCCATCCCTCATTCCTTCCCGAAAAGCAGTTCCATTCTCAGAATGGCCGTCCAAATGACTGCATTTTCTTTTCTCATCTAATCCCATTTCTTATCTTAACCCTTTTCCCTTAAACTTTTTTATGTTCTCTTCTTTTCTAATTCCGATAGCCTGTCCATGTATTGACGCAAGACCGGCTGCAATCTTCCTACTGTAGAAATCCAAGATGCAGCAATGCTTTCTGAATTCCGTCTTCACTTGCTTTTGCTGTCACGTAGGATACTTTATCTTTCAATGCTTCCGGCATGGCATTCCCCATTGCAACGCTGTTTGGCACAAACGTAAGCATCGGCAAGTCATTATTACTGTCACCAAACGCATACGCATCTTCTAAATCCAGTCCAAAATGTTCTACCAAAAACTGGATTCCGGTTGCCTTTGAATAATGATATGGCACAAATTCCCGGAAATTTCCACCACGGTCGATGCAGTCAAAATGTTTGTCACTGACCTTTCGAAACTCCACCAACTGCTCCTCTTTTTCAAACCAAATGACAAATTTATCACAGGTAAAATCATCTGCTTCCGGATCATGGGACATATCATAATGGCGCTCCTTGAACGCATAATACTGACGTTTTGCACTCGGATGATGAATTGGTCTGCTCGTATCAAACACAACTTCTTCTCTGGATTCAAAGCAAATGTCCACATCTGTTTTTCTCGCCTGTTCTAAAATTTCCAACACTACATCATGCGTTTGATTTACATAAAGTAGTTCTTCGTCATGATAGTAAATATTGGTGCCGCATCCACATACATATCCATCAAATCCTATTTCACGGAAACAAGGTTCCACATTTTGAAAACATCTTCCCGTATTGATAAACATCAGATGTCCATTTTCCCTTGCCTCCCGGATTGCTAGTACCGCACTATCCGGAATAGAACCATCCTTTTCTGAAGTTATGGTTCCGTCTATATCAAAAAATGCAATTTTTCGCTGTTCCATTGTATCCTCCTGTTTTAGGTATCTACAAACTACCTATGGCCATCCGGCCGGTATAATGTCTGTCGTCAGACATTATACCATGAAGCTCGTTACTTTGAAACCAGTTACTTTGCATTCCATTTTTCGTATGATGCACGATATCGCTTTTTGTGTTGTACTAATATGAATTGTGTTCCGCCCTTTCCGCCTCTTCTTTTGTGTGGTGCACAGTTCCTCTTGCATGATTTGGCGGCGCATAAACAGAAGTTAATCTAAGTGGACCTCTTCCTATATTAACGATATTATGCCAGGTTCCTGCCGGCACAAAAATAGAGGCTCCCATACCGACATTCTGCTGAAAATCCAACTGATTTTCACATTTTCCCATTTTTACTACCGCATTTCCTTGTTCCACTTGGATCAATTGATCCGTGTCCGGATGAATTTCCAATCCAATCTCTCCACGCGGAGGAATACACATAAGTGTCATCTGCAAATGGCATCCTGTCCAAACAGCCGTACGGAAATTTTGATTCTGTGCTGACATTCGTCCGATGTTTGCTACATATGGCTCTGGTCCATGGTCTGCCTGTCTTGCGCAATTTTCACACTCCATAACAAACTCCATTTTTTCTTTATCTTATGTGTAACAGGTTGCTTTGTTCCTTTATGCTAATAACTAGTCAAAAGTCTATTATTTTTTTCATTTTCTTCGTATTCTATGATTTCCTCTGTATATTTTCTTTCCATGTTGTGACGTTTTTTCCTATTTTCCACTGTATCAAAAATGATGGAAAAATCATAGTCCTCCGGATATAATTCATCGGCAGCCACATGCAATTTTACTCGCTTATGGTTAATCCAGATTTTTTTGTTTGGGAGCTGCACCCGGAGTACTCCCTTTTCATTTATGGGTTCACATACAATTCCAATTTTTTTATCCGGGAAAACCATTACGCTGTCACCTCTGCGGTATTGATTTCTAAGTTCCACAGTCTCCTTTTTCTTCTTGGTTTTTCGAATTTTACCGCTTACCTTATGTTCTATATCGTTATCATTATTTTGAAACTGATAATGATGAACTGCATCTTCTCCATAGGCATGGCGGACTGCTGTCCTCAACATTTCATTCGGCATTCCAAGTCGGTCTGCAATATAAAATGCGCAACTTTCCCCCGCTTCTCCTATAATCATCTGGTAGGTCGGTCTTAGCGTTTCCCTGTCAAAAGCCATTCGCGCATTTAAGATTCCGTCCGTTTTATCCGCATATTCTTTTACCTCCGGGTAATGAGTCGTAACCAGAAATAAACATCCGCTTTTCCTTAATTCCTCCAATATTGCAATCGCAATTCCCATACCTTCCGCTGGGTCTGTTCCTGAACCGAGTTCATCCATGATAACAAAACTATCCCTGTCGACTTCCCGCAAAACCTCCAGAACATTTTTAATATGCGCTGAAAAAGTAGACAGGTTTTCTGCAAGATTCTGTCCGTCGCCAATGTCACAAAGGTATGAGCTATTCATGCAAATATCAGCCTCTTCGCATGTAACATGCAGACCACACTGCGCCATGATACAATTTAGCATTACCGTTTTTATTGCTACTGTTTTTCCACCGGTATTCGGACCTGTAATTACAATTCCGCTTACCCCTGTTCCAATTTCAAACTGCAATGGCACGTTGATTTCTTTTTCCATCAACGGATGTCTTGCATTTTTTAAAACAATTCTCCGGTTCAAATTCAGGGAAGGCTCCACTGCATCCAGATCAACACTTAATTTCCCTTTGGAAAAAATAAAATCCAGTTTTTCAATCATCGCAATATTCTGCTTCATCACCTCTGCCTGGTCCGCCACCATTGCAGACAATGTATACAAAATACGGTATACCTCATTTTCCTCGCCAATCTTTAGAATCTGAAGTTCTTCATAATATTTAGAAACGCTTGTCGGTTCCATAAAAAATGTGCTTCCGGTTGCCGATTTATCAATCACACTTCCCGCTATTTTCAATTTGTATTCTTTTTTGACCGGAACACATAATCTGCCGTTCCGAAAAGTACAGTACTGATCTGCCATGCACTCTTTGTGAGAACGCATCACCTGTTCTGCTTTCTCCTTCATCTGCTCTTCACATTTTGCAATTTGAGTTCTAATCTGTTGAAGTTCTTTGGATGCATAGTCATCTACTGCTTCACTGCGAATCTGCCTGCAAATCTCATCCTTTAAATCCTCTACTGCATCTAAATTTTCCTCATAATAAGCAAGAGAATTTTCGTATTGTTTTCCACGGTTCAAATACTCTCTCAACCGTTTCACGGCCACTAGAACCTTTTCCACCCGCTCCAATTGGAACGGTGTAAGACAGTCTCCTTTTTCTGCATATATTATGATTTCTTTTACTTCTTCCATGTTTGGCACAGGTGGCGTGCCTAACTGTTCTATCATATTTCTGCTATCCGTGGTATCTTTCATTTGTTTTCTCAATTCACTTTCAGACAGATAAAAAGAAATATTCTTCACTTTCTCCTTTGCCCCATCTGTAACACAAAGATTACTCCAAAGTTCTTTTATTTTGTCAAATTCAATTTGTTTTTCAATATTCATTTTTTTGCTCCATTTCTGTTTTTCTATTCTTCGTTTCTTTACTTCCGCCTCACAAAAAATGTCGCAATGTGCGAAATCCAATTCCTAGTAGTACCTTTTGACACCCGAATCCTCTAAAAGAAAAGACCATGGCTGCCATAAAAGCATTTGATACCATGGTCCTTCCATCCATACAGAATGATTTCAAGTCACATCCTGCCCGGAGGGCTTTTTATCAAATAAGAAATTCCTATTTGATAAAAAAAGCATGGCCAAACAGCCATGCTTATATTACTTCGGAAGCATATCCACAATATTAAGCAAATGTAAGGCGAAAATGTCGACAGCTTGTGCTATCAACAAATGGGCAGACTCCTAGCCTGATACTGATACTAGTACTACCCTTGCAATATTTATTTTGCAACTTTCTCCATTACATCAACACTTAACAAAAAATATCCTCCTAAAATTCGTTTTTTCTTGATTATAATCGTGAAATAACTGATTGTCAATGAAAAATACAATCACTATTTACCGCTTCTCTTTTAACGTCTATTCGCGTCAAAATACTCCTCCGGTGTTCCGTAAAATGGTGTGATTTTCCCATCTTCTACTACCAGAATCTCTGTTGCCACTGCCTTGATAAAAGCCTCATCATGCGACACAAACACCAGTGTACCTTCATACTCGGCAAACATTTCTTCCAAAGCTTCCACAGAAGGGATATCCAGATAATTCGTTGGTTCATCTAAAATCAAAAGATTCACTTTATCTACAAAAAGCTTTGCAAATGCTAGCTTGATGCGCTCTCCTCCCGAAAGCACTTCTACTTTCTTTTTCAGATGACGTTCCGAAAGCAGAAGTCTTGCCAGTATCATACGAGCCACTTCCTCTTTCTGAACACTGACTTCCATGACATTTTCCAGCACAGTTTTATCAGTCTCTAAATTGGCAAAATTCTGTTCAAAAAGTCCAATTGTTGCTTTTGGTACAATATGAATTCCCTCTCTTTGCTCTCGGTAAGCTTGTAAAATCAAATGCAGCAACGTTGTTTTCCCTGCTCCATTATCTCCTACAATCGCAACTTTTGCACCATTTTTTATCTGAAAAGAAGCGTCCGTAAAAATATTTTTTCCATCTTCATAAGAAAATGTCAAATGCTCTCCGCTAATCACTATTCTATTTTCCGGTGGCTCTGTCAATCGAAAATCCGGTCGAATTCTGGCAAATTCCTTTGGTTTTTCCTTAACTTCCATGTGAGCGATTCTTTTTTGCACATTGGTGGCAGCACGCTCCATTCCTCTTGCCTTATCTTCTATCTTCCTTTGTCCCCCGAAATTAATATCTTTGATATCACTGTTTGATAAACTTTTTGGGCGACGCTCGATGGCACGAGCCTTTTCTTTTTTTGCTACCATCACTTTCTCTAGACGTTTTTTCTCTTTTGTGTAATTTTCATATTCCGTCCACTGTCGGTCGACCGCTGCCTGCTTTAACGCTACATAAGTGTCGTAATTTCCTTCGTATTTTGTAAGTTTTCCATCCTCCACTTCTACAATGCAATTACAAGTTTCGTTCAAAACTGTCCTGTCATGACTTACCATAATCATGGTCGGAACCTGCTCTAACATTTCTTTTAGCATCTGAATCCCCTTACGGTCCAAGTTGGTAGTCGGCTCATCCAGAAAAACAAGCGGCTTCTCGCTCCCAAACATTTCTGCCAGACGAATTCGGGTATCTTCCCCACCACTTACCTGTGGCTGCCAGATTTTATCTTTTACCTTCATCATCTTCATCATTTTTCCCGTTGTCTCATAAGAATAATTGAGTGCCATCTCCCAGTCCATCATTTCTGTTTCCTGCCCTCTTTCTGAAAACTGATGAAAGAAAAATGGATCACAAAACAATTCCACACTGCCATTCTGTGGTTCTAATTCTCCTGATAAGATCCTAAGCAATGTTGTTTTTCCCGCCCCATTTGCTCCTACTAAACCAATTCTTTCTCCTTCATGGACACTGAACTCCTCAAAATCTAATACTTCCTGTTCTCCAAATGATACTTTTATCTTTTTTGCCTGTAATAATATTCTTTCTGACATAAAAAAATCCCTCCTTTTTTCAAAGAGAGATTATCTTCGCTTCCATATTCCGCCGCACTTTACTATCTCATACGCTGACATTTCAAAAACTTCTCACGCATTACATATCTTGACGTATGAGAATCTCTCACACATTTTCGCTCTGTAATGCCTTCAACATCTAGTAAAGAAGTCTCAACATCTTCCGTATGTAACGTATGGGTATCAAGACACGGATTTCTCCCGCTTTTCGATAATCTCTCATTCTAAAAAATGATACGCAAAATAAGCATTGCCTGCAGTTCCTTCCTACACGAACCACATCACAAGGTAATTATTTTCCATCTACCATTTTCATTTCAAATTAAGAAATTATCGAATTATCATCCACCCACACATCCTTTCTCATTCAAACTAATTTTGTTATACCACACTTGTAAAATGATTGTCAATGTTTTGGGGACATCTCTTTTGTCAACGTCTGGCTCTTTTTATAAAAAAGAAATAGCACATTTCTTATTTTCCTTTATTCTTCATCGTAACTTGCATTTTTGGCGTATACAAATTTTCGTTAAACTTGCATTTTGGGCGTATACAAATTTTTCTTCTCATCACCTCCCAAATCTACTCTAAAACTTCATTATTTTCAGCGTTATGTAAACTAATTGGATGTATATAAAAAAATAAAGCTCTTGCATTCCAAAAATCTTGAAATTTGTGGCGATAAGAGAAACATTTTTTCTTATACACCCAATCAGTTTACATAACTTATATTTCTTAGCAGAAAAATCTCAAAAATTGGGCGTAGGAGAATCTTTTTTCTACCTACGCCCATTTGGTTTACATAACTCTTACTAGAATTGAGCTATAAAGACCTCATTATTCACCAACATATTCCTCTGCTGCTTTTACTGCCTGATATCTCGACAAATTGAACGTTCTGATATTCAATTTCGGATTCTTTGCCACCCATTCTAAATATCGTTCTGCTTCGCACGCCGGGCATGACCAATATATGTCATATTCCTCACTATATTCATATCTGATGTCTGCATCATATCCATTGTCTACATCGTATCCATCGTCTACGCCATATTCATTCATACTTTCAGATTCATGCGCATGTCCCAGGGAAATCTCCGCAAGGGCAGGAACTGCATCCATAGATAAACTGCATAAATAAGAAATATCTTCATACGCAATTTCATTCCCCATTTGAGAAAGATTGTACTTTGCAATCCAATAATCAAAATGGCTGAAAGAAAGTACTAAATAAAATACTGTCACCACTGCTACGCCAAATCGTAGCAACGGGAAATTTTTCTTTTGAATACTCCACATAACGCCCGCCATCAATACTACCAAAAGTGCTAAAAACCAAAGCACCAGCATTCTAAGGAATGTCAGATGATAACAGGAAATATACAAAATCATCCGATAAGCACTCGATGCTATCATGACATAGGTACAAGCGGAAAATACCAGCAATATAGCCTTTAACCAACGGCTCATTTCAAATAAAGACATACAGCAAAGTACCAAAACCAGATTAAAAATACACAAAAACAACAACTGGAAGAATCCCTGATGTGCATACTCTGCATACGTATATCCTTCCGGCAACATCAATCCGCCACTAAAAAGAAATACAATCTGAATGATGCAAAAAATCAAATAGATTACCGTTATCATTCCTGTAAATGTCATTGCAATAATTGGATTTTTCTTTTCTATTTTCTCCTGGCTATCTGTCATCTGTTTTAGGCTCAGAGCAGATAAAAATGTATAGATTCCAAAAAAACCGAGTAACATTAGCGATACAACCAAGATAATATTAGGTGAAAACACGATATTTTTACATAAAAATCGAAATCCACTTCCAATGTATTCTGAAAAAATAGCATCTGCACTATTCAATAATAAAACTACAAAAATCAACATTGGTATTCCAATAAAAATTCCGATTATAACATATTTTAAATTACTATTCTTCTGCTCTGCACGCCGCTTCTTTCGGATATAGGTTCCTATATTCGAAAATGGTGCTGCAATCTCCGGTATCATGTAACAATATAAAACGATAATATTACAAACATACTGTACCGGATGCCAATTATTTTCCGGATATACCTGCTGCACCATAAAAACAGTGATTAACAGTAAAATTCCAACCGTATTAAAAAATATTGTAAATACATTCGCAGTAAGCATGGTACTGATTCCCAGCAACCCAATCGGAACAATATAATACAAATTTTTCGTTTTCCACTGAATTCCTGATTTCTTTAAAAACAATCCACAAACAATCAGTGTTCCAATCGTAATAAGTGGAAATGTCAGTCCTGCGTAATTCTTATAAAATGCAATGACAAAACCTATGCTATAAAGAAATGCTGTCATTAAAAAGAATCCCGTATTCTGTGCCAATACTGTATTTTCCCGATTTTCCTTTTGCTCCAGAACGGAATTCATTCCTTCATACGGATTCTCCTGCTCTTTCGCCACTCCACTTAACATTTCCCACTGACTAGTCTCCTGCTCCGTCATCTTCATCATCCCTCCATTCCAAAATATCTCCCGGCTGGCATTCCAGCGCTTTGCATATCTTGTTCAGTGTGTCTACCTTAATCGCTTTTGCTTTTCCATTTTTCAGGATAGAAATATTCGCCATTGTAATTCCCACCCGTTCTGATAATTCTGTGACACTCATTTTTCGCTTTGCCAGCATCACATCAATATTTATGATAATTGCCATGTTCGTCACCTCTTTTTATTTCTATATGGTAAATTCGTTTTCTTCCTGAATTTCTGCTGCTTTTCGCACCAAATGCGAAAGTGCCGCTGCTGCCACCGTTACTACAACTCCTGCAAAAATGGCTAACATCGAAATCAGAAATACACCCAGATGATTGATTCCAACGATCATAAACACAACATTTACCACAAAGAAATAAAGGCTGTCTATCGCTGCCAATATTGAAATTTTTTTCAAATGCTCTGCATTTTCCATCGAAAAGGAATTGTCCCTTCCGATTTCCGTAGAGATTTTCCAACCAAAATACAAAACAAGGTAGCATGGAATTCCTGAAATTAAAATTGCAATCAACCATGGTAAATACCATGACGCAAATTCGGGATTCGCTTTTGTCAAATCCCTGCCCCATATCGGAATCATATAAAAATAAATGACTGCTCCACAAACTGCCATTCCTCCAATAATTGCTTTTAACCATTTGCTCAAACTTTTCTGGCTCATAAGATGCCTCCCTTTTTCTTTTTCCTTATTTATCCATAGGATAATACTTCAAACGCAAAAAGTCAATATAAATTTATCGTTTTACAATAAATTTATATTGACTTTCAAAGTTTATATAAAGTTTCTTGTCATGCTAGTAAGTCCGGCTCTTCCTTATTCCTTCTAAATCCATCTGGTAATCAAAATAGGTTTCTTCCACATATTGAATTTTTTCTACTTCTTTTCCCTGCTCTAATTGCCAGATTACATCCTCTACCAACGGAGCAAGTAATGGATTACATTCAAAATCTGCAACAATTTCTCCCCGCTCCATGGCATCAAACGAATCCTCCACTGCATCAAAAGATAAAATAATCATATCACCGTCCGGCCCAATTTCTTTTCCGGCTTCTTTGATTGCCTGAATTGCACCAAATGTCATGTTATCATTCTCACTAATCACAACATCAATCTGCTCATAATTTTCCAGAAATTCTTCCATGACTTCCTGTGCCTTTGCCTGTGTAAAATCCCCAGACTGCTGGTCTAGCATAACCCAGTTCTCATGCTGGCTTAGGATTTCATCAAATCCCTCTGTTCGCCCAATCTGCGCGGATGAATTTAACGTTCCCTGAAGTGTAACGATGTTTATCGTTTCATCCTCTTTTCCAAGCTTTGCCAAATAATTCTCTAACCATTTTCCGGCTTTTCTTCCCTCTTCCTCAAAATCACTTCCTACCCAGCAGGTATAAAGACTTTCGTCTTCCACCTCAACTTTTCGGTCAGAAAGAATCACGGGAATTCCTGCTTCTTTTGCTTCCTGAAGGACAGCTTCCCACCCGGTCTCTACAATCGGGTCTAACACGATATAATCTACTTCCTGCAAAATAAAATTGCGAACTGCTTTCACCTGATTTTCCTGTTTCTGTTGTCCGTCTTCAAAGATCAGATAATACCCATTTTCCGCTGTAAACACTTCTTTAAAAGACTCTGTATTCGTTGTCCGCCAATCCGATTCAGAACCAACCTGTGCATATCCAACTACAATATAGCCTTCGTGCCCGGATTCCCGCTGCTCTGTATCCAATCCGCTTTTCTCTGCTGCACTATGACTACATCCTGCAAACATCACCCCAAACAATGCCACACAGATTCTGGCACTGATTCTTTTTCGTATCTGCTTCCTTTTCTGCATATAACTCCCATTCTCCATCTTCTTTTTCATACCCAATCCCCTCTACTTCTCATTTCACAATGACCGCCTTATTTTCAGTCAGTTCTCTAAGAATTCATTCTATCACACCACTTCGCTTTGCACAATTTAAACGTCAAAGGATACCGCATCCTATAGCGCAAAAAAGTCTCTTCCCCGGCAAACATTCCAACACTTGCCGGAAAAGAGAACTTTTTCTTTTCTTAATGAGGGTGTCCCTCCTCGTCTTCTATTTGTTCTTCTCTTTAATTTTTGCAAAAATACTCTGTAATACAATGAAGAAGCAAAGCAATGCAGCTACAGCGATGTTAGACCAGGAGCTTAACAGCTTTCCGTTTGTTTTTACTAAAGTGGAAATCGTTCCATTGATTAATACACCAAAGAAAGAACCAATTACATTTCCAACACCACCTGTCAGCAACGTACCACCGATGACAGAAGATGCGATTGCATCCATTTCCAATCCGAGTGCCTGCTGTACATTTCCTGACATGGTATTTAAGCAGTAACAGATTCCACCGATGGAACAAAGGAAAGAAGAAAGCACGTATGCTTTTAATTTTGTCTTCTTTACATCAAGTCCCATCATCGTTGCGGACTGTTCATTTCCACCAACTGCATAAAGACTTCTACCGAACTTTGTATAACGTAACATTAAAAATACGAACAGTAATACTATAAGCGCAACTACAACAGTAATTCGAACAAATGGTACCTGCACAACTCCTTTTCCATTCGTATAAGAACCAAACGGAAGATTGATTTTGAAATTTGCAAGCTTTACAAAAAACTCATTACTGCTGATAGACACCTGATCCGTACAGATAACGGCTGTCATACCTCTGGCAAAGAACATTCCTGCCATCGTCACAATAAATGGCTGGATATTCAGATATCCCACACAGAATCCCTGTACCAGTCCAAATACAATTCCAATCAATAAGACTAACACACAAAGCAGAATTGCATTCATATGCCAGCGTTCCATTCCGACTGCCAAAAACATACAATCCATGGCAATTAAAGAACCTACGGAAATATCAATACCGCCAGTCAACATTACACACGTCATTCCACAAGTAACACAAAGAAGACCTGCGTTATTAATCAAAACATTTAAAAAGGTCTGTAAATGTGTAAAACCTTTATCTGCATAAATCACACATCCAACTGCGTACATCACAAAGAATAAAACAATTGTGATAATTAAAAGTAAGGTATTTCCATTCATTTTCTTTGTTTTCATGATGCACTACCTCCTTTTGCCAATTCTCTTTTTGCTGACATTTTTTTCATAAATGCCTTAAATGGAGGTGCCTGGATTGCAACGATAATGATTACAATAATCGCTTTATAAACCGGAGCCTGCTCTGTAGAAACACCCAATGCATATAAAGTTGTCGTAATTGCCTGAATAGTATATGCTCCGATAATAGAACCTGCCAGACGGAACTTACCGCCGCCTAAGCTGTTTCCACCTAATGCGACTGCTAAGATTGCATCCAATTCAAAGTTCAATCCAATGTTATTAGAATCTGCAGAACTGATACGGGATGATGCTACAATTCCTGCAATTCCTGCACAAAGTCCACATACTACATAGCAAAGGAAAATGATACGTTCTGATTTGATTCCGGCAATACGGGAAGCCTTTTTATTAATACCAACACTCTGTACATATAATCCCAATGCTGTTTTCCGCAACAGAATAGAGACAATCAAAATACAAACTGCTGCAACTACAATTGGTGTCGGAATAAATCCAAGATATCCACCGAAAATTTTAAATGAATCTTCTCGTACATATACAATCATGTTATTACACAACAGAAGACCGATTGCTCTCGCTGCCGAAAATAGAATCAGTGTTGCTACCATCGGCTGTACATTCATATAAGATACTAAGAATCCATTAAATGCCCCACAGACACATCCGATTAAAATTCCACCTAACACGCCTACGATTAATGGCATCGCAAGTTCATTTGTGGAAGAAACTCCGTATCCTGCTAATAGCATACAGCAAAAAGATGCTGCGAGTGACATAACAGAACCAACTGAAATATCCGTTCCTGCAGAAGAGGATACGACCAATGTCATACCAATTGCTAAAATTGCAATTTCACTTCCACGGTTTAAAATATCAATAATACGTCCGTATAAAACACCATTTCTTATGGATATGGTAAAAAAGTTAAATGCAAAGTTTCCAGAGGAAACATCATAGATGATATTAACTGCCATAACCAATAACATACAAAAAATTGGCAGAAATAATGGCTTACTGATTAGACTTTTAATTTTTTTCATTTGTGCCACCTCCTGCGATTGCCTGCATCACATGCTCTTGTGTCAAATCTTCCGTAATCTCTCCGACATCTTCTCCATCCCTTAATACAACCATCTTAGAACAGGTACGAAGCATTTCTTCAATTTCAGAAGAAATAAAGATTAAGCTCTTTCCTTCCTCTGCTAGTTGTACGACCAGTTTCTGGATTTCTGTCTTTGTTCCGACATCAATACCACGGGTCGGTTCATCTAAAATTAAAAATTCAGGGTCAGTTGCCAGCCAACGTGCCAGAATTACTTTCTGCTGATTACCACCGGAAAGCTGACCTATTAATGTTTCACGGCTTGCCGTTTTAATTTGCAGTAATTGAATATATTTGTCTGCAATTTCATTTTGTTTGCTCATCGGGAGCAATTTAAACATTCCACGTTTTGCCTGTAATGCCAGAATTATATTTTCCCGGACAGATAAATCGGCGATAATTCCTTCTGCCTTACGGTCATCCGGAAGAAGTCCCATACCAAGATTCATTGCATCAATCGGTGCATCAATCTTGACTTCTTTTCCATCCACTAACAACTTACCTGTCTGATTTTTGTCTGCTCCATAAATAACACGTGCCAGCTCACTTCGTCCGGAACCAAGAAGACCTGTCAGACCGACAACTTCTCCTTTATGTATCTTTAAATCAAAAGGTTTAATTTTTCCTTTATGACTTAGTCCTTCTGCATCTATTAATACCGGTTCATTGCTGAAATCGTGCTCTTTTTCCGTTTTGATGGCTGCCAAGTCATCAAAATCTTTTCCCATCATAGCTGCAACCAGTTTTACACGCGGCAGCTCTTCTATCGGATATTCTCCTACTAACTGACCATTTCTTAATACCGTAATTCTGTCACAAACTGCATATACCTGCTCTAAGAAATGCGTTACGAAAATAATTCCAACTCCCTTTGCCTTCAACTGTCTCATCAGGTTAAATAATTTTTCTACCTCATGATCATCCAGAGAGGACGTCGGTTCATCTAATATCAATACTTTACAATCCATATCCACTGCTCTTGCAATTGCTATCATCTGCTGCAATGCCAGTGAATATTCTTCCAGATTCTTTGTTACATCAATGTTAATATCTAATTCCTTCATAATCTTTTCAGATTTTGAAGTCATCGTTTTCCAATCAATCGTTCCTAATTTTGTTTTCGGCTCTCTGCCAATAAATAAATTTTCTGCAACACTTAGATTTGGGCAAAGGTTTACTTCCTGATAAACGGTAGAAATTCCTTTTTTCTGTGCATCTAATGTAGAATGATTTACAACCGGTCCGTCGATACCATCTACGTGAATTTCACCCGCTTCAAAGGCATTAATACCGGTCAGGCATTTGATTAATGTAGATTTTCCTGCACCATTCTCCCCCATTAATGCCATAATTTCGCCTTTGCGCAATGTAAGGTCAACGTTGTCTAGCGCTTTTACCCCAGGGAATGTCATGGTAATGCCCCGCATGGTCAACACAACATTATTGTCCATTTTTCTCCACCCTTTCCAAAATGATGCCGCGCATCATTTTCAAGAACGCTTCGTGCTTTTCCTTAAAATGATTTACACGGCTGCACTTTCTTACTAAACTCAGGGGCAGCCATCTGACTGCCCCACATAAATTTAACTCTTAGTACTGTGCATCTACGATGTCCTGTGTTACAACTGTAAGTGGCTGCTCTGTTCCGTCTACTGTAATAGAAGAAAGGATATCTTCATTTACATACCAATGCTCTTCCATGTATACTTCTTTTTCAGGTGTTTCGCCTGCCTGTAACTGTTTGATAACTTCTTCTACGAAAGGAGCTGCAAGTGGGTTACATTCAAAGTCTGCTGTAATATCGCCTGACATTACGTATTCAAGACCTGCTGTACAAGCATCGAAAGAAATTAAGATAACATCGCCGTCTACTCCATAAGAGATACCAGCTGCTTTCATTGCATCCATAGCACCAAATGCTTCATTATCATTCTGGCATACAACTACGTTAAACTGTCCTTCATAACTCTTGATGTAAGATTCCATAACTTCCTGTCCACCAGCCTGTGTAAAGTCACCACTCTGGGAATCAATAATATTCCATCCATTTGCATCTGCAATTTCTTTGAAACCATCTGTACGTCCGATTGTTGCGGAAGCTCCTGTAGATCCTTCAATAACAAGAACGTTTACATCGCTGATTCCTTTTTCATCTGTATAAGCTTTTAACCATTCACCTGCTGCAAGACCTTCTGTTTTAAAGTTAGATCCTACCCATGATACATATTTATCAGAATCATCAATTGTACGGTCAATTACGATAACAGGAATTCCTGCTTCTTCACATTCTGTTAATACAGTGTCCCAACCAGTAGATACGATTGGATCGATAATGATATAATCAACATCCTGTTCAATAAATCCACGAACGGCCTCTAACTGTACTGCAGAATCATTGTCGCAATCAACAAACTGTAAATCATATCCATTTGCAGCTGAGAAAACTTCCTGACAGGAATTCGTAGATGCGGTACGCCAGTCAGATTCATGACCAACCTGTGCAAAACCGATTGTAATCACATCTCCACTTGCAGAAGCATCGTCCCCACTATCTTCTGCCTGGCTGTCATCTGCGACATCTCCGGCTTCCTTTGTGTTGTCTGCATCCGTTGTTGCGGAATCATCAGAACCGCATCCTGCAAACATCGTTGCTGTCAACGCCATACATGCTAAAACACTCACTAACTTTCTTTTCATTTGAAAAACCTCCCATAGATTTTTTTAGATTTGGTTAACTCCCTTAACCATGCTCTAATTATATCTTTGAGAGGTTTTAAAAAATACCGAATTGCTTCGGAAATAAGTATAAATTTTTACTAATTTGTGAACAAATTCACTTTTTTCAGGCGAAACTCTTCGAAAGGTGTACTTTCTTTTGAAAAATGGGTGAATTTTTTCGAATTAGATATTTTTACTTCTTCTCTGCCGGAATTCTTACCCAGATTTCTGTTCCCTGCTGATATGCACTTTGTATCTTTAATCCATATTCTACTCCATAATGAAGCTGGATTCTCTGGTTGACATTAAAAAGTCCAAACCCACCGTTTTCTCTTTCTTCCGGCTCTTCTCCTTCTAACATGCGACGTACTTTTACAAGGCGCTCTTCTTCCATTCCCCTTCCATCATCTTTTACTTTAAAAATAAGGACGTCTTTATATTTTTCTCCGGTTATCTTAATATGCCCCATACCTCTTTTTTGCTTAATTCCATGATAAAGAGCATTCTCCACTAGCGGCTGCAGTGTTAATTTGATAATCTGATATTCATAAAGTTCCTCCGGTATTGCAATTTCATATTCTAAAATATCCCGATAGCGGAATTGCTGGATCTCCAAATAACTACGGATATGTTCTTCTTCCTCTTTCACGGTAATAAACTCTCTTCCCTTGCTTAACGTAGTTCGGAAAAAACTAGACAGAGAGGACACCATTTTTACCACCTGTTCGGTGTCATGAGACTCTGCCAGCCAGATGATGTTATCCAGCGTATTATACAAAAAGTGGGGATTAATTTGCTCTTGCAATACACGAAGTTCTGCCGCCCGAAGTTTTAGTTCCTCCACACGGATATCCTCTATGAGGTTTCCGATTTCCTCTACCATCTGATTGAAACTGGAATTCAAAACAGATATTTCATCAATTCCTTCCCCCTGAGCTCGTATTTTGAAATCACCATTTCCCGCCGCTTCTGCTGCTTCACAGAGTTTTTGAATCGGCTCCGTAATTCCACTTACAATTTTCTGGCTAATCAGAAATGCTCCTGCCAAAATTAGCACAAGGATTACACTTGTAATTGTAATTGCCTGTTCTACATCGCTTCGAATTCCTCCGCGCAAATCCTCTAAATTCATTGTTTCATAATAGATATAATACTGAATCTGTTCCTGAATCAACTCTGTTAAAACGCGGATATTTAAGTCCAAACGTTCCATATTCGTTTCATAGGAACCTGTCACCTGTGCATCTGCCTCAATTTCCTCTACACGGTCTTCTAAAGTATCAAGACTTTTTAAAATACTAGAAAGCCGGTTCTTTGCATACTCGGAATCTGCCTCTTCGAAAAGCCCGGCAAAAACTTCCCGCGCATCTTTTATCATCTTATGTGGTTGCTCTGTGTCTACCAGTTCCTCCGCACGTTCCGAATTTACCACTATGATATACATGACATAGTCCATATCTTCTTTAAAGTTGATATTATAAGCATTGGCTTTTGTAATTTTTTCTACAATTCCATCATATTCTGAAGACACCCGATTCGTCATCACAAGCAGATACATAATCAAAATCGTAAGTGGAAACAGACAAACCAGCAATAGCAGGTATAATCTTTTTTTCAGTGAGAATCCTTTTTTCTGTGCAAAACTTTTGCCATTTAAAACTCTCATTTTTCTACTCCCCACTTCGATACTCCCTCGGCGTACAGCCCTGTGTCTTTTTGAACAAATTGCTAAAATAGTGTGCGTCCCTATAACCGACTTCAAATGCAATATCCGTTGTTCTTTTACTTGTTGCACGAAGAAGCTGTTTTGCTTTCTCCATTCTTACTCTGGTAAGATATTCGACAAAGGTCACGCCCATTTCCTGCGCAAATATGGTACTAAAATGGCTTGGACTTAGATTCACTTCTGCCGCAACCGTATTCAGTGATATTTCATCCTTATCATAATTCTCTTCAATATAACTTTTCGCTCTTTTTAAAATACTCTTATACTTGCTTTCCGTTACACTTTCCCGCATTTCAATTGCCGCCTCGAAGAGCTTTTTCAAATAGTCCTTCGTCTGCTCTATTGTTCCAAGTACGGCCGTCATTTTTTTTGCATCACCACAGCGTTCTACAAGTTCCTGACTTTTATACCCAATTTCCTCTAAAAAACCCGCTGTTATCACATAAAAATCTAAAATCACATACTGTCGGAACAATAACGACTGTATATTCTGTTTTCCCACGGTGGTAAAATATTCTTCGATGTATTCTGAAACTTCACTCTTTGTTCCGGTAGAAAGAAACTGTTCTATTTTTCGTCTGTCTAATTGCGATACATTTAAGGTATTTAAATCTAACTCGTCTGTTTCCGCTTCTTCCTTTTCTCTTTCTGAACTTACAAACTGATTTCTTTCTTTTACATAACGGTTCGAAAATTCCCGATTGGCCTCTTCATAGCATTTTTTCAGCTCACTTAAACGTTCTACCGGATTGCCAAATGCTCCAAAAAAAGTAATAAAGTTTCCATTTTGCAGATATTTGACTATAGTTGTCTTTATTTCCTCTGCGACCTTTTCCAGCGCATCCTTTTCTTTTTCCTTTAATACAATTGCAATCTCATCATGCCCTTGCTCAAAAACATTAATGTTCTGTTCTTTTTTCTCTTTTTCTTCCAATTCCTCTAAAAGGCTTCCCTTGCAAAAAGCTGCTGCCTCCGATTCTTCTTCCTGAAAAAGCTGCAGTAACAATATATTATAACGATCCGCTGTCAATTCGACCCCAATTTCCCTGCTTTCCTGTAACAAGATAGAAAATGGAATTTTTCCAGATACCATGCGGCAAAATAATTTTTTTCTCTCGGCAATCTTCTGTTCCTGCTTTGATTTTTCATTGTGCTGCAAACTTTCTTTTTTCTGAAGGTCTTCCTCAATTTTCCGTTCTACCTTCTTCACGGCTTCCATCAACTGCACGCTTGTAACCGGTTTTACCAAATACTCCGCAATCCCGATTTCAATTGCTTCCTTTGCATACTGAAATTCATCATAACCACTTAGAAGAATAATTCTCGTATCCGGCAACTCCTTTTTTACCAGACGACTCAGTTCCAGTCCATCCATAAAAGGCATCTTAATATCTGTAATCAAAATATCCGGCTTTTCTTTTTGAATCATCGGATATGCAAGTTCCCCATCACTGGCATCTCCCACAAATTCAAATCCTTCTTTTTCCCAGTTTACATTGTTCTTAATGCCCTCCCGCATTACGATTTCATCCTCAACTAAAAAGACTTTCAACATCCTTTTCCCCCTCTGTGTTTTCAATCTTCTCCAGATTTCCTCTTTCTTAGTTTGACACGCACGTGGAAAAAAGTAAAGAATTTTATATTAAAATCTTTACACGATACATTATCATTCAAAATAAAAGAATTCTTCAAATATAGAAAGTCTCTTTACAAATTTCACTACATTTTCTTCTTTGAAGTCTTATTGTACAAGACAACCGCAATTACCATACATACAATTTTTAAGATGATACTAATACTTACATTATCATCTACAGCACTTTGCGTGAGTGCATTGATTAATGCATGTGTCATAACACAAATCCACAAACTTCCAGAATATGAGTACAAAGCTGATAAAATAAAACAGTTAGTCAGCAATCCCAGCAAGAAAAATGGAACATTTACACTCATTATACTTCCATCAATATAGAAAAACAGAAAATGCCATATTCCCCAACAAATAAATGTTATGAATACCGCTGGAATATATGTAACCCTTTGCTCCATGGCAGGTTGGAAGGTATATCGCCACCCAATCTCTTCTATCCCTCCAAATACAAGTGCCTTCAGAAATAACAGTACCAGAAACCAAATACTATCCAATTGAAATCCCTTGCTTATGATTACTCCACCAAAATCAATCACCAAAAAAAGAATCACTAACAAATATGACTTTATTGATTGTCTGATGTTAATGAAATCTTTGATTATTTCTGAAAAACGTTTGCCATTACATCGACACTGATATAATCCTCCCCATAATGCAGACGAAACACCTGACAGAACAATCAATATAATGCCAATAGCGGACCCATAGCCCAACTTTATTCCATTATTACTCAAAATAGCCGCAATCAAAGCTATGATTATTATTTGCAGCATCACTGGAAACAAATATTTAGTCAATAATTTATTCTCTTTCATCTCTACCACCTTAAAACTGTAAAATCAGAATCTGCCATCTCAGCAAATTCAAAATTTATTGATTTAATTCTTTTATTTGCCGCCAATCATCTTCTAAAAAATATATTATGCCTGCATTTTATTTTTTCGTGACAGTAACACCACACTTTCCACATGTTTTGTCCATGGAAACATGTCTACAGGTGTAGTTTCTTCAATCTGATAATTATGTTTCGTAAGATATTTTAAATCCCTTGCCAAAGTTTCCGGATTACAGGAGACATATACAACTTTCTTCGGTGCGAGCCGTACTACGGAAGATAAGAATGCTTCATCACTTCCGGCTCTTGGCGGATCCATAAACACAACGTCCACTTCCGTATTCTGGTCTGCCATTTCTACCATGAATTTTCCCGCATCCGCATTATAAAAACGTACATTTTTGATGCCATTTCTTTTTGCATTGATTATGGCATCCCGGACTGCGTCCTGATTCAATTCTACACTGATGACTTCTTTTGCCTTCGAAGCCGCAATCAGACCAATCGTTCCGATTCCACAATAAGCATCTACAACACGCTCTTTTCCCGTCAAACCTGCATACTCAATGGCTTTTTTATAAAGCACTTCTGTCTGTACCGGATTTACTTGGTAAAAAGATTTCGGAGAGATACGGAAAATGCAACCACAGAGCGTATCCTCAATATATCCTTTTCCATAGATGGTTGTTTCACGTTCTCCTAATACCATACTTGTCTTTTTATCATTCACATTTATAACTACCGTTGTAATCTCCGGATGAAGTTTTCGCAATGCTTTTACAAAATTATTTTTAGAAGGAAGAATTGGAGAACCCAGCACCAATACCACCATAATTTCGCCACTCGTAAAACCACGGCGAATCAGAACATGACGCAATAGGCCATATCCGGTATCTTCATCATAAGTCTTAATTTTAAAGGAACGGAGTAAACCACGGATATCGCGAATAATAGCATCCGATTTTTCATCTTCAATCATACATTCATCGACATTGATTACATCATGGGTTCCTGCCTGATAAACGCCTGAAATAATCGTTCCCGCCGCAACACCGCCGCGTCCTTTGTTTTTCCCGCGTCCACCTCTTTTTTCAATATCAAAAACTGCGTGTACTTTATTGCGATAATGATAAGGATCTTTCATTCCGATAATCGGCTTTACCTTGCAAAGTTTTCCAATCTGTTTCTCTACATAACTCTGCTTCTCTTTTAACTGCTGCTCATAAGACATTCCCTGATAGTCACATCCACCACATTTTTTTGCATAAGGGCAGATGTCTCTTTTCTTATATTGCTTTGCCATTTCGACTCCTTATTCTCTTAAATCTCATTCATTGGAGCAAATTCACGGATACTTCTCTTTTGTTCTCTACATTTTTTGTAATCAGAACTTTAAACAAGACTTTCCTTATTTTGCTTATTATACAAAAAACGGCGTACTTCCATCATCTTATCCTCTCCTTCATCATCTATGACAACATAGTAAATAACAAAATTTTTCACATAGATTCGATAATAAGGATACCTTCTATCTTTCATGGAATGATACGGTTCAAAAGCTTCTGCCACCGGAACACGTTCCAATATTACATTTTCCACAGCATCAAGTAACTCATTTGCGGCTTGCACATTACACAGTTTTTCTGCAATATAAAGAACTTTCTGCTCCAATTCTTCATAAAATAGCGGTAAATAACGCAACTTGTATTTTGCATCAGCCATTTATTTTCCCCCGAAGATTACCAAACACTTCATCATGCGTATATCTTCTGTCATGTTCTAGTGCAGCCCTATCTGCTTCATCAAGTGCAGCCTCCACTCCATCCGTTAATCTGGAATATGCTTCTAAACTTAAAACCACCATAGAACCATAACCATTCTTCGTTAAATATACTGGCGCACCACCACTCACAGCTTTTTCGATATCCGAAAATTTATTTCTCAAATCTGAAACCGGTCTTATCTGTATCATATATGCCTCCTTATCATAATTTTATCATAATTTTATCCATATAATTATTATATCCAAAAAGATGCATCTTTACAATACCTTTGCAAAATCAAAGCTTTTCAAATTTGAGGGTGGTTACTTCTCATCCACCACCTGAAAAATATAGAATTTCAAATAATAACTCTCATCTGCTGCCCAAAGGATTGGATGATCCGGTGCCTGCGTACGGAACTCGACCTGTCGAAGTCGTTTGTGGGCAGAACGTGCTGCCTCGCGAATTGTCTTGGTAAAAAGCTCCTGTGTCATAAAGTGAGAGCAGGAACAAGTAGCAAGATAACCGCCATCCTTCACAAGTTTTAAGCCCTTCATGTTAATTTCACGATAACCTTTAATGGCATTCTTTGTCGCCTGGCGGGACTTCGTGAAAGCCGGCGGGTCTAAGATAACAACATCATATTTTTCTCCTGCTTCGGCAAGTTTAGGCAATTCATCCAAAACGTTAGCACAACGGAATTTCACCGTTTCCTCAAGTCCATTGCGACGTGCATTTTCCATTGCCTGCTGCACTGCAAATTCCGAAATGTCAAGCCCGGTTACATCTGCTGCTCCTGCAATTCCGGCATTTAACGCGAAGGTTCCCATATGGGTAAAACAATCTAATACTTTTTTGCCTTTGCAGATACGCTGCATTGCCAAACGATTGTATTTTTGATCTAAGAAAAATCCGGTCTTTTGACCATTTACCACATCCACCATGTAATGAACACCGTTTTCTACGATTTCCACGTTGGTGTCAAACTCTTCCCCGATAAATGCTTTTACTTTCGGAAGTCCTTCCTTGGTGCGTTCATTCGCATCACTTCGCTCATAGACTCCACGAATCTGAATTCCATCCTTTGCAAGAGTTTCTTTCAATAAAGAAACAATCGTCTCCTTGAACTGTTCCATTCCAAGAGCGAGACACTGCACAACAAGAACATCCTCATATTTATCAACAACCAACCCCGGAAGAAAATCTGCCTCCCCGAAAATCACACGGCAGGAAGAAATATCCTCCTTAGTCTGTCCCAATACAACCTTTCGATAATCCCAGGCATTCTGCACCCTCATCTGTAAAAAAGTACGGTCAATTTCCTGCTCCACATGTCTTGTCATCATACGAATCCGAATCTTCGAATTTGTATTGATAAATCCACGTCCCATTGGATATCCGTCAAAATCATGCACAATGACAATCTCTCCATTTTCAAAACTTCCGGTAATCGTATCAATTTCATTATCAAAAATCCACATTCCACCAGCTTTGATGGTACGTCCTTCTCCTTTTTTTAATGTTACTACTGCACTCATATTTTCCTCCATTTTCTAACATCAATCTATTTTTCTATTTTCTATTCTTTCATATTCGATTCTGCTTTATTTACAATATAAATTCCGGCACAAACCAGTAAAAGGGAAACCACACACATCACTCCGATTGTCCCCGACTCTTTTAGTAAAACTGCTGACAAAATCACACCAAAAACAGGATTCATAAATCCAAAGACCGCCACCCGCGAAACCGGATTATATTTTAAAAGAATTCCCCAGAGCGAATAGGCTGCGGCTGAGATAAACGCAAGATAAAGAAGCATTGCAATTCCCTTTGCTGTTACCGTTGTAATAGTTCCACCCATCAAAAATCCAACTATAATCATAATTAATCCACCAATTACAAACTGATAGCCGCTTAACAAAACCGGATTTTCTTCTTTGGAATAGCGTTTCAGATAAACAGATGAAAATGCATATGCAATCGTGGACAAAAAGATAAATCCTTCTCCATTCCACGCAAATCCTGCTTCCAATCCGCTACCAGATATATTTACTAACACAACTCCGGCAAATCCTATGACACAACCCACGATTTTGCGCAATGTAAATGGTTCCTGTCGGAACAAAAGACTAGCTACCAGAATTGCAATAAAAACATTCACACCTTCTATAATAGAAGCTTTTACGCCACTGGTATGGGCTAGTCCCACATAAAAGAAAAAATACTGCGCTACGGTCTGTAACAGGCTTAAGTGACAGATTTTTCCCCAGGCACTTTTTCTTGGAATCAATATTTTTTTCTGCAACAGGCTCCCTAATAAAATTGCCATAATTCCCGCTAAGAAAAAACGACATCCTGCAAATAAAATCTGCGTTGCAGTTTCGGACGAATCAATTGCAAAATACTGATATCCTAACTTAATACATGGAAATGCACTTCCCCAAAGCGCGCAGCAAATCAGCGCTCCGAGCCATACCACCCAAGTTTTTTGCATAAAATTCTCTGTTCGTGTTTCTTTTTTCATATGATAAACCATGCCTTTTTTAACAATTTTTCTTCTTTAAGTCCTCACATTGTAGCATACTCTATATGAAATTTCTACTTTGCTATAGCTATTTTCCCATATAGAATTTTTTCTTTTTTACCGATTCTATAAATAGATATTTTTTCGCAGGTGCTTTCCATACACTTATAACATTTTATCTGCACCTGCAAGCGGAAAGAAAGGCACGGTATAAAAATGATTACTGTCAGTTTATGTATGATTGTAAAAAATGAGGCTGAAATTCTGGCGAGATGTTTAGATTCAGTCGCTGATCTTATGAATGAGATTATTATTGTAGACACCAGTTCTACCGATAATACAAAGGAAATTGCATCCCGTTACACCAATAAAATCTATGATTATAAATGGAATGACAACTTTGCAGATGCAAGAAACTTTTCATTTTCAAAGGCTTCCATGGATTATATTTATGCCCCGGATGCGGATGAAGTATTAGATGAAGAAAACCGAATGCGTTTCCACCGGATGAAACAGACACTACTTCCGGAAATTGATATTGTGCAAATGAAATATGTTACACCGGCAGAATATAATACGGTCTTGAATGCCAAAAAAGAATATCGGCCGAAGCTTTTCAAACGGCTTCGTACTTTTACTTGGGTTGACCCGATTCATGAAACCATACAACTACAACCAGTTGTATTTGACAGTGATATTGAGATTTTACATCTTCCGCAAAACCTACACAGCAAACGGGATTTTTCGATTTTTCAAAAGTCTTTTTCAAAAGAAGGGCAGCTTTCGGATAAAATCCTTAACATGTATGCAAAGGAACTTTTTGTTTCCGGGGAAGACGCAGATTTCCTCGCTGCAAAAGAACCTTTTTTACAGACGCTTTATACTTCCCAAAAAGAAGATTGCATCAAGACGGCATCCTGTGTGCTCTGCCACATTTATCGATTAGAACATAATGTCAATGAATTTTTCAAACTGGCGTTAAAAGACATGGTTACTACACCATGTGCTGAAATCTGTTGTGAATTGGGCGAATATTTTATGAACGCCGGAGATATTGAGGAAGCAATCCTTTGGTTTCTCAATGCTTCCTCAGAAACAGAGAGTGTTTTAGACATTCACCGTAGCGGTGATTTGCCGCTTCGAAAGCTTTCTGCGTGTTATCACCTTCTGGCTGATGCGATGGCTGCCGAAGGTGACCAAGAATCTATGCTTTACGAAGATTGTCTGGCGCAGGCAGCCGCTTACAGCGAAGCTGCCGGCCAGTGGGAACTCCCAGATGAATTATAGCAACTATGTAAAAAGACAACTCCCAATGGAGTTGTCTTTTATGCTTTCGCTATGACAGAATTACTTGCAAGGACGGAACACCCTTTTTCAAACGAAAGCGGTGTTCCATCTATTGTCGTCACAACGCCACCTGCTTCCGTCACAATCAAGGCACCTGCGGCATAATCCCATGGCGATAGCTTCATTTCAAAATAAAGTTCTGCGCGCCCTGCTGCAATACTGCACAAATCAAGGGCTGCCGAACCACTTCTTCTAAGATCCAATGCCTGCTTGAAATAATCATATGCTTTATCAAACGAAATACGGTTCCATTCTTCATAATATGGTGCTGTTCCAAACAAAACAATTCCATTCGAAAGTGGCTGATTCGAAACATGAATCGGCACTCCGTTGCAAAAAGCACCTTTTCCTTTCTCTGCCGTAAACATTTCATCTAAATATGGCTGATAAACACATCCGATAAAAGGTTCTCCGTCCTTTAAAAGCCCAACTGAAATTGCACTGTTCTTATAGTCCTTAATGAAATTTGTAGTTCCATCTATCGGGTCCACGATAAAGGCATATCCCACTGCCAAGTCGCTTTCTTGCGATTCTTTTCCCGAACTACTGATTTCTTCTTCTCCCACAAAACGAGCCTCCGGTAAAACTGCAAGAAGTCTCTTTTTTAGTTCTTCCTGAACTTTCTTGTCATAAGTTGTTACAAAATTGGCATGTCCCTCTTTTTCATCAATAAAATTTCCGCTGCGGTCTGCCTCAAGCATAATTTTTCCACAATCCCGCATGGTGTCTGCAATTTTTTCCACAAGTGTTTTCTGTAATGTGTGCAAAACTTTTGTTTCCCGTAAAAGCCAAGGGATTTCTTTTTCCATTCCTTTTTCTATCAAAGCATCCTGGCTTGCACAAACCTCATCTAGGCTTAGAAATTCCGGGTGAAATCCCAGTTTTTCTTCATAGTCATCCAACACACCCGATGCTCTTTTTTCACTTTTTAAAAAGCATTCATAGTAGTCGGATTCCATCTGGAAATACACGTTTTCCTGCTCTTTTTCCTCGGTATCAATGTTCTGCTCGAACGTTGTTCCAATACATGCACCGATTTCAATGTCAACATACCCGGTTTCTTCCTGGATTTCACGCAATAACGCTTCTTTATCCTCTTCTCCGGATTCTACGCCACCACCTGGGAATTTGTAATCTCCCTGATTCGTACTTACCAAAAGAATTTTTCCCTCTTTTTGAATAACCGCACGCACTGCTTTTCTTTTATGAATCAAAAAACTTCCTTGTTCCGGAAGTTTATCTGTTATAATACGAATTTCAAATTTCATATAGCTCCTCCTCTATAAAAAACAGTTTAGCATTTCTTTTGAATTTCGCAATAGATAATCTTGTAAAATCCTCGATATCGTGATACGATAGCAGTATGGTAAAAATTTAACAATCTTTTTTGGGAGGTATGTTCGAATGAGTTTTTCAGAAGAATATAAACAGAAATTAGTTTCCGCTGATGAAGCTGTTAAAGTCATCAAATCCGGAGACTGGGTTGATTATGCATGGTGCACTGCCACTCCAGATGCACTTGATAAAGCGTTAGCAAAACGTACTGATGAATTAAAGGATGTGAAACTCCGTGGTGGAATTCTTTTAAAACCACTTGCTGTTTTTGAAAGAGAAGATGCCGGAGAACATTTCTGCTGGAACTCTTGGCATATGTCAGGAATTGAACGTAAGATGATTGCTCGCGGATATGCTTATTATGCTCCAATCCGCTACTCTGAGCTTCCACGCTATTATCGTGATTTAGATTGCCCGAGTGATGTAGCAATGTTCCAGGTTGCTCCAATGGACAAGCATGGTTACTTTAACTTTGGACCAAGCGCATCCCATCTTGGCGCAATCTGTGAAAGAGCAAAACACATTATCGTAGAAGTTAATGAAAATATGCCTCGTTGCCTTGGTGGTACCGAATGTGGCGTCCATATTTCTGACGTTACTTATGTTGTAGAAGGCTCAAATCCTCCAATTGGTGAACTTGGTGCCGGTGGTCCTGCTACAGATGTAGACAAGGCCGTTGCAAAATTAATCGTAGATGAGATTCCAAATGGTGCCTGCTTACAGCTCGGTATCGGTGGTATGCCAAATGCTGTTGGTTCCCTGATTGCAGAATCTGATTTAAAGGATTTAGGTGTTCATACAGAAATGTATGTAGATGCTTTTGTTGATATTGCAAAAGCAGGAAAAATCAACGGTTCTAAGAAAAATATCGACCGCTACCGTCAGGTATACGGTTTCGGTGCAGGAACGAAAAAAATGTATGATTATCTGGATGAAAATCCTGAAATGATGAGTGCACCTGTCAGCTATACCAACGATATCCGTCAGGTATCTGCTTTGGACAACTTCATTTCCATTAACAATGCTGTTGATATCGACTTATTTGGTCAGGTCAATGCAGAATCTGCAGGTGTAAAACATATCAGCGGTGCCGGTGGACAGCTTGACTTTGTATTAGGTGCTTATCTGTCTAACGGTGGTAAGAGCTTTATCTGTCTTTCTTCTACTTTTAAAGGAAAAGATGGTCAGATTCAGTCCCGCATCCGCCCAACCTTAGCACCTGGTTCTATCGTAACCGATACTCGTACTAACGTTCACTACGTCGTAACCGAATACGGAAAAGTAAATTTAAAAGGTTTATCTGCATGGCAAAGAGCAGAAGCCCTGATTTCTATTGCTCATCCTGATTTCCGCGATGAGTTAATTGCAGAAGCAGAAAAATTAAAAATTTGGAGACGCTCCAATAAATAATTAAAAAAGCAAGTCCGTGATATTCACCTTGTCTGCTTGACAATGAGTCTATCATTAGGCTTGCTTTTTTCTTGTTATGTAAAACAGCTTATTCTATTTGATTCCTTCGCTCCATCATTGTGGTATTCTGCCAGACTCCAAATCGGTCTTTTGCAATTTTCTCTCGATATCCAATCTCTCGGAATCCACACTTTTTATGCAATGCAATACTTGCTTTATTAATCGAAAAAATAGCCGAATACAAACTCCAGTAGCCTGCTTTTTCCGTTTCTTCACACAATTTTTCCAAAAGTTTCGTTCCTATTCCTCTTCCCTGATATGCTTCGTCAATATATATACTCACTTCCACACACCCTCTATAAACACATCTGCCTGAAGATGGACTTATCGCAATCCAGCCAACCACTTTTTCATCTGCTACAAAAACATATCTGCACTCTTTGACATGGCTCTTATCCCATTCTTCATAGGAAGGACATTCTGTATTAAAGGTCGATATTCCACGCTCTAATCCCTGCTCATAAATCTCTGCAACTCTTTTCCAATCATTTGGCACCATTTCTCTAATCATTTTTTTGCTCCTCTACTTTTCTACAGGCCCCTACGTATAATTGTAATGCCTCTATCACCTGATTCTGTTTTTCTTCCGGTATTTCATTTAAGATATCTTGAAATTTCGAATTCATATCACGCTCTATTTTTTCAAAATGTTCCTGCCCTTTCTGCAGTAAAAAAAGCGCAACCCAACGACGGTCTTCTTCTGACGTTTTCCGTTCCACATATTCTTTGCGAACTAAATCTTCAATCGAACGACTGACACCACCTTTATCCATCCTAAGAATTGCTGCAAGTTCTTTCAGTGAAATTCCTGGTCGACGACCAATTTCAACAAGCATAAAACATTGTGTCGTACTAATGTTGCAACAGCAGCAATCTTTTTTATTCATATTAGCAAGTTGAAATTCCAGCTGTCTCGTATATTCTCGAAATTCCGATACCTTGTCCATAGAAATTTTCCTCCCTCTTTCTGTATCGATAAAATAATTTTAAAAATCTATTTCTTGAATTAATGATAATTAATATAGTTGCCATTGTCAACTATTTTATTTGTCAACTTTTTTTACTATAGAGCAAAAAAACTTCCCCGGACAATTTCCAGGGAAGTTTTGCTATCGTTTTCTTTTTTCTTTTATTCCGTGATACGCTGCATCTGTCCAAGCTGTTCTGCTGTTTCTGTAAGTCGTCCCATAATATCTGAGACTCCCTCAACACTTTCCAAATCTGCTTTATTTCCTTTTAAGGTTTCTTTGGCACTTGAGGTTACTTCCTCCGTAAGCATGGAAATGTTCTGGATGCTCTGTCCAATGCTTTCATTCGCTTTTGCAACTTCCGAAACAACACCATTTAAATCAGAAGATCCTTTCAATACTTCATCCGTATTTTGCTGGATTTGTTCAAAACATTCTGCCGTTTCATTAATAAATTCATTCTGTTTTCGATTGCTTTCAATCAACTCTTCTACAGAAGCAATCACCTCTGTCATGGACTGCCCGATATTTTCAATCAAAGTATTAATATCGTCCGTTGCATCTCCTGTCTGTCTTGCAAGTCCTGATATTTCAGTTGCCACTACCGCGAATCCTTTTCCTGCTTCTCCTGCCCGCGCAGCCTCAATGCTGGCATTTAAGGACAATAAGCTCGTCTCATCTGTTACATTTTGAATAACATCTAAGATTTCTTTCATGCGGCTGGTATATTCTTTCAGACCATCCAGCTTTCCAGCCACCTCACCGCTGATTGTCTCAGAATCTTTGACCTGTTTCAGAAGATTCTCCATTACTTCCTGTCCTACAGAAATACTACCTTTTACTTTTTCCACTTCTGTACTGATATTATTGGCCACTTCACCAACCCGATCAACATGATGCGTAATTTCTTTCGTATTTTCCTGCTGCACTAAAATAGCATTTGCAGATTCTCCTGCTTCCCTTGCAAGCCCTTCCATGGAATCCTTTGTTACATAAATAGACTGCCTTAATCTCGCCATCTCCTCATCTGCATGCTTCACATTAACAGCTACGGAATCCGATACATCAAGTACGGTATCTAACAAACTCTTTGTCTGCTGCTTCTCCTCAATTGCCTTGTTAATATTCGCCTGATTGATTACATTAATTGTATTAACAGCTATCACTGAGAAAATCCAGGACAATACCACACAGGAAATTGCTATTTCCATCTCCATAATTGCCTGCGCATCGGTATCTCCTCTTAGTAACATCTGCATCACAGCTAAAATATTAATTACCAATGCACCAGCTCCCATCCAACGGGAAAGCTTCGCATCTGCATAAATCACTAACGCAACATATACCATAATAATATAGCAAAAAACCATGTTGGTTTCTCTTGTATACATTGCAACAGAATACATGCATAGAAATCCGATTCCCAATATATATCGGATTGCCTTTGAATCCTTTTTTCGATTATAACAAACAATAGATAGAATTGTCGGCACGATACATAGTGTCGCAATTGTAAAATAGACTCCCCATGTCGTATTTCCTTTTAAAACTTCAAAAACATAGACAATGGCCATCATGATATTCATAAAATCAATCGCTATGACAGCCATCTTATTCCTTTTTCTATCGGCCTCATAAGGGATACTCAAATCTATCTTATTTTCCTTCATATATTTCCTCACTTTCTTGCAAACAAACGTCTATACCTTATTCTAACATCTCAAGAAAGCAAGTCAATTTTCATTTTCGCCTATCTAGACCATTTTCTCTATTTTCCGTGCTTTTTCTCTGACGACCAGAGAAGTACGTCCCCGACGAACGGGAAAGTACGTCCCCAGCGTACTACATCTGTGACATTCTGTCCCGAATCTCCACACCTGTCGGTGTTCCGGCAAGTCCGCCTTTTCCGGTCTCCCGAATATCTTCATTCATACTGCGTCCAATTGCACGCATCGCATCAAATACTTCATCCGGTGGAATCTTGCTAAGAATTCCCGCCATTGTTAGATCTGCGGAGGTCAACGCATTGACCGCGCCCATAACATTTCGTTTCACACATGGAACCTCTACAAGACCTGCTACCGGATCACAGGCAAGTCCTAAAAGATTCTTCATAGCAAGTGCTGCTGCGTTTGAAATCGCTCTGGCATCTCCGCCTAACAAATAGGCCACTCCACCTGCTGCCATTGAAGAAGCTGAACCAATTTCAGCCTGACAGCCTCCTGCTGCTCCTGCCAAGAAAGCTCTGTTTGCAATCACTCCACCGATTCCGGCTGCCACGTAAAGAGCCTCCACCATTTTTTCCTCTGAAAAATCACGTTCTTCCTGCACACTCAAAAAAACAGCCGGTACTACGCCGCAAGAACCTGCGGTTGGTGCTGCTACAATACGTTTCATGCAGGCATTGGATTCTCCTGTCTTTAAAGCCTTCTCCATAACCTTTCCAATGAAATCTCCACACAAAAGCTGACCTGCCAATCGTGCTTCCATCATTTTCTTTCCTTCGCTTCCAACCAATCCACTCGCTGATTTCAACTCCGGGTCATAGTCTTCATCCGCTGATTTCATAGCGCGATACATCGTGCGCATCTGCTCAAATCCAGCTTCTTCTGTAATTCCCTGTTCTTTACAATCATCCTTCTGAACAATTTTCCAAAAAGGGACTCCTGTTTTTTCTTCTTCGAGACAAATCTCTTCTAATGATTTATACATTTTAACGATTCATTCCTTTCATCCTAATAAACTCAAATAAGTGACTTTAATAATTCCTTCTAAATGTTCTAACCAGGAAATGGCTTCCTGTGGAACTTCCTGATCACATTCAATGACCATAACCGCGTTTCCACCACGACTTGCACGGTATAATTGCATCGTTGCAATGTTAACTGACTTATGTGCCAGCATGGATGTTACCTCTGTCACATGACCTGGCTGGTCCACGTTGTGGACAATTAAGGTTGGATAATCTCCACTAAAGTTTGCACTTAATCCATCAATCTGGCAGATTTGAATCTGTCCGCCACCTACGGACGCTGCAATAATTTCCAATGTTCTTCCACTGACTCCTGTGAGATTTATTTTAACCGAATTCGGGTGCACATCCCCTAAATCAATGCCCCCTAATTGAAACTTCATTCTACGCTCTTTTGCAACCTCAAAACTATATGGAATCTTTGGATTATCCACTTCCATTCCTAATAGACCTGCTACCAGCGCCCTATCCGTTCCATGTCCTTTTCCCGTTGCGAGAAAGGAACCATGAAAAAAGATATTTGCTTCTGCAATTTCCTCTGCCAGCAATTTCCGGCAAACCCTTCCTATTTTAACTGCTCCAGCCGTATGGGAACTGGATGGTCCTACCATAATCGGTCCTATAATATCCAATAAATTCATTTGTTTCTCTATTTCCTTTCTTTTGACATAAATCTTAATATCGATAAGTCAGTTCTTCATTCTCTGATACGTTAACATTATATTTTTTCAAAACTTTAAGCACCTTGTATGCATATTGGCTTCCGCCCAGATGCAGCTTTACTAACTTCCCATTTTGTAAAAAACAAGTCAATATTCCGATTGGGTTCCTGTTCCCATAGCGGTTTATACTAACACTAAAACTAAAAGACATTTCTTTTATCATATCTTTCGGAATTGCAACCGGGTAACAATAAACATCTGAAACTAACCTTCCTATCACACAATTTTCGGTCAACGTAAATTGGCTTGACTGATACAGTATTCTGTCTCTTACCTCCGCATCTAACCACTGAACAAATTGTTCTTTATTATGAATAAGTCCGCATGTCTCTTCCGTATACTTGATAATCTTTTTACTATACTTGGCACGCTTACTGACACTTCTAATCACACAATGCCCTACAACCAATATCGTTGCCTCTACTGCTATGAACACATATCCATACATATTCCCTCCACAGAATATTTCGAGAAATATAAAAATAACTAATAGAAGTCCCCATGCCATATCCCAAACAAAAATTCCAATATTTATATCCATTTTGCGTAATAGTTTTTCCAGATTCCATCCCTGTCCCCTTACCGCTTGTACCGGCAAAGGTTCCCATAATGCAGCTTTTTTCATTCCATTCGCATGCACTTTATTCGGAATAACGCAGACGGCTACTATTCCCACAATCAAGGCTACTAACATCTCGCACAAAAAAGTAAACGTACCGCCTGTTGACTCTCCTCTCACTTCTTTTATGCCCATTACAATTATTCCACACAAAAGAAATCCTATCACCACTATCCCACCGCATAGTCCTATCACTTTTTGAGCCACTGCGGCTTTCTTCCATTCCTTTTGTGCATTTTGTTCTTTTTCTCTCTCGTCCTGATACATTTTTCCCGTCTAATGTTTTTAAATCAAAAACACCATATTCTCCTTTTCGTTTTTTCAATATTAATATATATAGAGAAAAAGAGGCATATTCTTCTGAATATCCCTCCTTTGGTGTCTATCCTATATTTTCTTATTTTTTTTCAAATCTATACAGATTATATCATTTTTGTGTAGAAAAGCAAGTCTAAGCCACCGATTATAGATATTTTTTACTTCATATGCTAAAATGTTTTTGCAAATTTAAGTAACATGAAAATCAGATAACAATATATTTATTAAAATGGAGAACACAAATGAATGAACACAATCACTCTCATGAGCACAATCACTCTCATGAACACAATCACCACCATGAAAACACAAAGGCTGTTTTGAATCGTATGAACCGTGTAATTGGTCATATGGAGTCCGTCAAACGCATGATCGAAGACGGACGTGACTGCAGTGAAGTTCTAATCCAGATTGCAGCGGTGCGTTCTGCGATTAATAACATTGGAAAAGTTATTTTAGAAGATCATATCAACCACTGTGTCGTAGACGCTATTGAAACCGGAGATGAACAGGTCATCAAAGATTTAAATGAGGCCATAAAAAAATTTGTAAAGTAATACTTTCCTTATTATATATAAGATTTTTGTATTACATTGTATTTTATATACAGATGTACCTGTAAAAATGAATAATCGCTCTGAATTATTGGTATTTTCTGGGAAATAAGGCTTGTTTGTACACACTTTGTTCATCTTTTATTCATAATTGACATAAATTAAATAAAACTTAAGACTTTTTTATGGATGTTTACTGTTGATTTTTCAGTTCATGAGATGTATATTCTTTTAGAATCGAAAATTAGATTTTACAAAACATTTACACGATTTACATATAGAAGAATTTAACGTTGATGACAGTATAATTTAGGAGGATTTACATGAAACTGAAAAATCGTTTGAAGCAAAGTAAAGCTTATCAAAAGCTGAAACTGATTACCGAAAATGAAAATTTCCAGAAAGTTCAAAAAGGATTTCAATTGGTTCTTTCCAAACTGCCTTGGCGGAAACCGCATTCTGAAAAATACTATAAGCGGATTGCATTTATGAATAAATACTCTCTTGTATTTCATTTCCTGCTTTCTTGCTTGCTTACTTTTATAATTGAGGTTATTTCCAGAAGAGATTTTCTCTCTGCCTGCTCTTTTGTAGGTGGTCATACTTTAGCTTACTTATACAATGCATTTATTATTTTTGCATCGTTATCATTGGTATATTTAATTCGCAGAAGAGTATTCGCCCGAATTCTTATTTCCGGTGTTTGGATTTTCCTCGGAACCATAAATGGTGTGATTCTTTCTAACCGAGTAACACCTTTTACGTATACCGATTTAAAATGTATCTCTGACTTACTTGCTATGCAGAATACTCAATATTTTACAGCAGAAGAAGCAACCCTTGTTGTAATTGTAGTCGGAGCCTTTTTAGCATTCTGTGCTTACCTGTTTTTATTAGGACCTAGATATGAAGGAAAAGTATATAAAATAGGTTCCCCAATCTGCGTTGCAGCTTTATTATTAGTTGGTCTTCCAATTACCACACAGGCTGCCCAGAGCACTAATGTTCTTGCATCCTATTTTGCAAATATTGCAGAGGGATTTTCCGATTACGGATTTATTTATGGTTTTTCCAGCAGTGTTGTAGGACGTGGTATGGATAAGCCAAAGGATTACTCTGAGGAAGCTATCGCAGAAATCGAAGATACCGTTGCTTCTGAAGCAGAAACAACCAATAGTTCCAACCCAAATATTATCTGTGTATTATTAGAGTCTTTCTGTGATCCAACTGAAATTAATTTCCTTGAAATGTCAGAAGACCCTGTTCCAACGTTCCACTACTTAGAGGATAACTTCTCTAGCGGTTACTTAACAGTTCCTGTAGTCGGTGCCGGAACAGCCAATACAGAGTTTGAAATTTTAACTGGTATGAGCATGCAGTATTTCGGTACTGGTGAATATCCTTATAAAACAATTTTAAAACAGACTGATTGTGAAAGTATTGCATCTGATTTATCTAAAATCGGATACTCCACTCATGTAACACATAATAATACCGCTACTTTCTATAGCAGAAACAATGCTTTTTCCATGATGGGATTTGATACTTTTACAAGTAAGGAACTTTTGAATATTACAGCATTGACTCCAAACGGAAACTGGTCAACAGATGATGTTTTAGTAGGTGCGACCATGAATGCCATGAATTCTACCGAGGGTCCTGATTTTGTATATACCATTACAGTAGAAGGACACGGTGATTATCCTACTGAAAAAATCATTGAAAACCCAGCGATTACTGTATCTGGTGCTGATACCGAAGAAAGTAATAATCAGTGGGAATATTATGTTAACATGATTCACAATGTAGACGACTTTATCAAACAGCTGATTACAGCCGCTGACAGACGTGGAGAAGATACCATGATTGTTCTTTTCGGTGACCACCTTCCAACCATGGGATTGGAAGATTCCGACATGAAATCGGGTGATATCTATAAGACAAAATATGTTACCTGGAATAACTTCGGTCTAGCAAAAGAAGATGCTGACCTTTATGCTTATCAGTTATTAGCGCATGCAACAGATTCTGTTGGCATTCATGAAGGAACCATTTTTACTTATCATCAGACACAGAGTGATTCTGATACTGAAAGTTATCAGGCAGGTCTTGAAATGCTCCAATATGATATCCTCTATGGTGATCGTTATGCATATAATGGTGAAGATTTATACCCTGCTACAGAACTTCAGATGGGTATTAAAGAAGTAACGATAGATCGTCTTCATAAGAATACAGCAAATAATCTCTTAACCGTTTACGGTTCAAACTTTACCAAATACAGTAAGGTATACGTAAATGGCACAAAGATTCCAACCAATTATATTACATCCGGTATGTTGACCGTTAATCTGGATAATGTATCTGATGGCGATACCATTACTGTAAATGTGGTTGGTTCTAAGAGCATTATCTTCCGCTCTTCTAACGATATTGTTTATGTTGATCCTGATGTGGTTCATGAAACAGAAGAACCTACAGAAGAACCTACAGAAGAGCCTACAACAACAAATTCTACTGAAACAGAATCCACGGAAATAGAGTCCTCAGAATCTAATGATTCTTTAGGATCTGATTTTTCAGAAGATAGCTTATTAGATGGAAATGCAGAAACAAAAAGCGTTGGAAACGCAACAGATAAAGCAGAATAATTACTCTACGAATTCAAAATATCCGCCATTAGGCGCACAGCAAAAAGGATGTTCATTCCTGTTTCAAAAACAGGAACGAACATCCTTTTCTACTTTATACATAATAACGATCTATCTGGATTACCGTAAAGTAATTTTCTCCTATCTCTTTCTGAATTCTTCTTTGGATTTCTTCCACCAACTCGTTATCTTCCATCTTACACTTAAATGGTACTACAATGTCAAAAATTAAATTCGTATGACTTGGTCCTGCAACCATCCGAAAATCATGTAAGCTGATTCTTTCATCAATTTGTGTCACAATTTCAACTGTTCTTGCTTTCATTTCTTTCAAATGTTCATCCGTCGTAACAACCGGGTCCATATGAATGGTTGCATCACAATGAAGCTTTTCTTTTAATTCCATTTCAATCAAATCAATCTCGTCATGAATTTCTAATATATTATCTTCTGCCGATACTTCTGCATGCAGAGAAATCATCTGTCTGCCCGGACCATAGTCATGAACGATTAAATCATGAATGCCACATATTTTTTCATGTGCCATTACAATCTCTTTAATCTGTTCCACCTCCTCCGGGTCAGGTGCCTGGCCAAGTAACGGGTTCAATGTATCTTTCGCTGCGTTAACACCCGCATAGAGGATAAATAATCCTACTGCCACTCCACAGTAGCCATCAATCTGTAAACCGGTAAAATGAGCCACCAGCGTTGCAACAAGTACTACTGTTGTTGCAGCTGTATCGCTCAGACTGTCAATCGCAGTTGCCTTCATGGCAGCGGAATTGATTTTTTTCCCAATTGAATGATTATAAAAAAACATGTAAAGCTTCACCAAAATGGCTGCAAGTAAAATAGCAACAATTAAAGCTGAGAATTCTGTCTGTTCCGGATGCAAAATCTTTTTGATTGAATCCCGAATCAATTCATATGCCATAATTAAAATTAATCCTGCCACCCCAAGTCCTGATATGTATTCAATCCTTCCATGTCCAAATGGATGATCCGGGTCCGGCTTCGCCCCTGCGAAATGAAATCCAAGCAATGTTACCACGGAAGATGCGGCATCCGATAAGTTATTAAAAGCATCTGCTGTAATTGCTATAGAATTACTAATCGTTCCTGCTAGAAATTTTCCTGCAAAAAGCAATATATTCAGCAATATCCCAACAATACCGCAAAGCATTCCATATGCCTGCCGTACCTTGCTTTCCTCTTTCTCTCCCCGAATAAAAATTTTTGCTAAAACGCCTACCATATCCCTATCTCCTTTCTCTTCCGGAATGTTTTTTCCTCTCTTACGCCAACATTATCTTCTAAGAATGCCAGCTATCGTATGATATAGAAAGACGTACCTCTTAAGGTACGTCCCATTGTCACTATTCCAACTTACCAAAACTGGAAAATGGCCAATATGCAAATACTGCTTTTCCTAAAATTTTATCTTCTGCTACATATTTATTCGCCCAGTAACGTGCATCCCATGAATCATTTCGGTTATCTCCCATCACAAGATAACACCCCTCCGGTATCTCAAATGTATATGGGCCTGTTGCTACTGTCCATTCTTCTTTCAAATATGGCTCATCTAACGGTATATCCGAACCATCAATATAAATCTGTCCATCTCTTATTTCTACGGTTTCTCCCGGAAGTCCGATTACTCTTTTTACATAAATCTCTTCTTCGTTATCCGGATAGTGAAAAATAATAATATCACCACGTTTTGGATCATTCTTAAGATAAGCAAGACGGTTTCCAATCAACCGATCTCCCGTCATAATTGTATTTTCCATGGAGCCCGATGGAACATTGGCATTGATAATCAGATAATCTTTGATAAAAATGGCAATGAGGAGTGCTGTTACAAAAGGAATTATCCATCCCAAAATTTCTTTCATTAGAGAGGTCTCATTTTCTTCTACACCTGTTTTTTCCTGTTCCAACTCTTTTTCGTCCATCCCAAGTCTCCTGATTTTCTTAATCTCGCACATGATATCGCTTACGCGACCTATGGCCATCCGGCCAATATCCTGTCTTACAACTTTTTTATTATACCATGTATTCCCAGCAAAAAAAAGAAGACAGTTTGTAAATTTTGTATTAACAAACTGCCTTTTCTTTTATACTCTTCTCTATGCGTACATTTTCTCACATTTATTAATCTACGAATAAAGAGGTAGAATAATATCTGTCACCACTATCAGGAAGTAATGCTACAATTGTTTTTCCTTTATTGGTTGGACGTTTTGCAAGTTCAATTGCTGCATAAAGAGCTGCACCAGAAGAAATTCCGACTAATACACCTTCTGTTTTTGCAATTTCTTTTCCAATCTGGAATGCTGCTTCATTTGCAACAGGGAATACTTCATCATAGATTTTGGTATTTAAAACTTCCGGTACAAATCCTGCGCCAATTCCCTGAATCTTATGTCCACCACTAACGCCTTTTGATAAAACAGGAGATGTCTCTGGTTCTACTGCAACAACTTTTACATCCGGATTCTGAGATTTCAAATATTCACCTACACCTGTAACTGTTCCACCTGTACCAACACCGGCAACAAAGATATCTACTTTTCCATCTGTATCATTCCAGATTTCAGGTCCTGTTGTCTCACGATGAGCCTGTGCATTTGCCTGATTCGTAAACTGGGAAGGAATGAAGCTGTTTGGAATCTCTTTTGCTAATTCCTCAGCTTTTGCAATCGCACCTTTCATTCCTTTTGCACCTTCTGTCAAAACGATTTCTGCACCATATGCCTTTAAAATGTTACGACGCTCTACACTCATGGTTTCTGGCATCGTTAAGATAATACGGTAACCTTTGACTGCTGCGATAGATGCAAGACCGATTCCGGTATTACCGGAAGTTGGCTCAATAATCACAGAACCTTCTTTTAACAGGCCCTTTTCTTCTGCATCTTTTACCATGTAGTATGCTGCACGGTCTTTGACACTTCCTGCTGGATTGAAGTACTCTAATTTTGCTACGATTTTTGCTTCTAAGTTGAATTTTTTCTCGATATTTTTAAACTCTACAAGTGGTGTTCCTCCGATTAGTTCCACTGCTCCCTGATAAATTTTTGACATGATTTTTCTCCTTTCATGGCGGTCTCTTCCGCCTTCCCCTATGTAGAATATCGCTTCCTGCGAATCATTCTAACTGCTTTTTATTTTCCTATTTATCATACTACTTTTCTAGTAATTCTAAAACCATTTTTTATGGTATGCAAAAGCGCCTTTTCAAATTACTGAATTGCTTTAAATGCTTCCTCTAAATCTTCAATAATATCATCAATGTTCTCTGTTCCAATAGAAAGACGAATTGTATTTGGTTTAATTCCCTGATCTAACAATTCTGCTTCGTTGCATTCAGAGTGTGTTGTAGATGCTGGATGAATAGCAAGAGATTTTACATCTGCAACATTTGCGAGAAGTGAAAACAGCTCTAAGTTATCGATAAATTCCTGTGCTTTCTTTGCATCTCCTTTAATCTCGAAGGTAAAGATGGAACCACCACCGTTCGGGAAGTATTTTTTATAAAGAGCCTGCTGCTCTGGATCTTCAGAAATAGAAGGATGGTTCACCTTTTCTACTAATGGATGATTCTTCAAATACTGCACTACCTTTAATGCATTTTCTACATGACGCTCTACTCGAAGTGATAATGTCTCAAGTCCCTGTAAAAAGATGAAGGAATGTACTGGTGAAATAGTTGCACCTGTATCACGAAGCAAAATTGCTCTGACATAAGTTGCAAATGCTGCCGGTGCGCAATCCTTTGCAAAGCTTACACCATGATAAGAAACGTTCGGTTCTACTAACCATGGGAATTTACCACTTGCTTCCCAATCGAAGTTACCACTATCAATAATGACTCCACCGATAGTTGTTCCATGTCCTCCGATGAATTTAGTTGCTGAGTGGATGACAATATCTGCACCATACTCAATTGGGCGAACCAAATAAGGTGTTGCAAAGGTATTATCCACAAGAAGTGGAATATTGTGTGCATGGGCTATTTTTGCAATTCTTTCAATATCAACTACTTCTGAATTTGGATTACCTAATGTCTCAATTTCGATTGCCTTTGTATTTTCTTTGATAGCTGCTTCGATTCCTTCATAATCAAAAGGATCTACAAATGTTGCATCAATTCCGTAATCTGGAAGTGTGTGTGCCAATAAATTATAAGTTCCTCCGTAGATATTTTTTGCTGCTACGATATGGTCTCCTGCGTGAGCGACTGTCTGAAATGCATAAGTCAATGCTGCTGCACCGGAACCAACTGCTACTGCTGCCACGCCTCCCTCTAAGGCTGCAATTCTTTTTTCAAAAACATCCTCGGTTGGGTTGGTAAGTCTTCCGTAAATATTTCCTGCATCACGAAGTGCAAAACGATCTGCTGCATGTTCACTATTGTGGAATACATAGGACGATGTCAAATAAATCGGTACTGCTCTTGCATCGGTAACCGGGTCTGCCTGTTCCTGTCCTACGTGTAACTGTAAAGTTTCAAATTTAAAATTTCTTTCTTCATAGGATTTCTTAGCCATTTTCATCTTCTCCTCTTATTTTCTTTTATTTTGTGAACCAAGCTCCTCCCTCTTCTTTGGCTTGATTCTGATTTTTAATATTCTTCTTCTTCCTCTTCTTCTTTTTCGCTGATATCATTGACCGGTTTTTCAAGTCCTTCAATTTTGATACCATTTTTTTCTGCATAATCCCAAAGTGCTGCATGGATTGCTTCTTCTGCTAAAAGAGAGCAGTGTACTTTTACTGGTGGAAGTCCGTCTAAGGCTTCCATAACTGCTTTATTTGTTACTTCCAATGCTTCCTGCACTGTTTTTCCTTTGACTAATTCGGTTGCCATACTGCTCGTTGCGACGGCAGCGCCGCAGCCAAATGTTTTAAATTTTACATCCTGAATAATTCCATTATCATCTATGTCAAGGTACATTCGCATGATGTCGCCGCACTTTGCATTTCCTACTGTTCCGACACCACTGGCATTTTCAATTTCTCCCATATTTCTCGGATTATTGAAATGATCCATTACTTTTTCGCTATACATTTTTCTTCCTCCATATTTCTATTGTTGAACTTTTATTTCTGATGTTTTAAAAAGTCTTCATACAAAGGTGACATTCCACGTAACCGCTCGATAATCTTTTTCAATTCATCTACGGTAAAGTCAACTTCTTCCTTTGTATTCTTCTCAGAAAGTGTAAGTCTAAGAGAACCATGTGCAATTTCATGTGGCAATCCAATCGCCAGTAAAACGTGAGATGGATCTAATGAACCCGAGGTACAAGCCGATCCACTGGATGCACAGATTCCTTTCTGGTCTAATAGAATCAACATGGATTCGCCTTCGATAAACCGGAAGCAGAAGTTCACGTTGTTCGGTAAACGTTTTTCCGGATGACCATTTAGTTTTGCATATGGAATTTCTTCTGAAATACGTTTGATTAAGTAATCACGCAATTCAATTTCTTTTTGCATTCGTTCTTCCATATGTTCTTTTGCAAGTTCGGCTGCTTTTCCAATTCCTACAATACCAGGAACGTTGTGGGTTCCGGCACGACGTTTTCGCTCCTGCGCACCACCATGGATAAAGGATAAAATCTTTACTCCTTTTCGGATGTACATGACTCCAATCCCCTTTGGTCCATTGATCTTGTGACCGCTGGCGCTTAACATGTCGATGTTCATTTCCTCTACATCCAGCGGGATATGTCCAAATGCCTGTACGGCATCTGTATGAAATAATACACCATGTTCATGAGCTATCTTTCCGATTTCTGCGATTGGCTGAATCGTCCCGATTTCATTGTTTGCAGACATGACAGAAATTAAAATCGTGTCTGGACGAATCGCTGCTTCTAATTCATCCAGTTTCACAACGCCGTTCTCATCTACGCCGACATACGTAATTTCAAATCCTTTCTTTTCCAGATAAGCACAGGTGTGAAGGATGGCATGATGTTCAATCGTTGTGGTGATAATATGTTTTCCTTTTCCTTCATAGGCATCTGCTGTGGCTTTTAATGCCCAGTTATCGGATTCACTTCCTCCTCCTGTGAAATAAATCTCATCCGGTTTTGCATTGATTAAAGAAGCTATGTTTCTTCTTGCTGTATCTACTGCTTTCTTGCTTTCTCCGGCAAAAGAATAAATGCTGGAAGGATTTCCATAATATTCTGTGAAGTAAGGCTTCATTTCCTCAAACACTTCCGGATAAACCTGCGTTGTGGCTGCATTATCAAAATAAATTACGTTACTCATCGCTAGTTCCTTTCCCAATCTATTTATTTTCGATTACAGTTCCTCTGATGATGCTCATCGTAAAGTACTGTTTTTTCTCTGTTTTTAATTCCTACCAATCAAATAGGATAACTGTATTATACATCTTTATTTCCTATTGTCAAGGTGGGAATTAAAAATTTTCAAAAAAAATTTCTGTAACCTTACGTTACAGAAACTTTTTCTTCTAAATATTAGGATGTCAAAAACTGCCTTTTTTATGCAGTTCCCTCATGCAGCATTGTCGGGTAAATCACGAAAATAATTCCACCAACGACAAGGCTTCCAATAAAGGTAACAAGCAGTCCGCCTACCATTCCACCAATCACCATTCCAACAACAAACAACAATACGATGATTAAAATCATGAAAAATTTCAACATCATCTGGACCATTGCTTTTACGGTATCCAATCCATGATTCGGTACCAAAAACTCTATCAGCATTCCTACCGTCGATAACATAAAATCCATCGAAACAAGTACAAGCAGCCACAAAAGGACCATTCCCGGGTTTTCTTTTAAAAGCAACATCGCAATAACAATTCCCGGCAATAAATCCAATACACAGGCATAAGTTCCAGCTGCCATGGCATAGAATACTTTTTTGTATGGATTTTCCGGTACTAAAAATAAGTAATTCATCGATGTTTCTGCAGCAATTGGATTTCCATAATTGCGGAAAAATACAATTCCCATCAGGATAAACCCAACCACCGGATATCCCGGAGCTTCCACTTTGATACAGAATAAAGACGTTAATACGGCTGTCGCCAGATAGAGTAACATCGTATTGGTCAAAAAGCCAAATCTTGCAAGACGCTTACGCGTATAAATTTCTTTTTGCAGGAAAACGCTAGCACCTTCTCCACGAAGTGTTCCTTCCCTTGAAATCTTTTTGGATCGTTCCTTCGTTGCAACCTTTCTTCCTTCGGCTGCTGCTGTCACCATCTCTTCTCTTTTTGCAGCTCCTTCCAACGCATCTTCATAAAAATCTGCTTTGATATGCCAAATGAAAAAGATGAGCAGTCCCATTCCCACTAATAAAAGAATGGCATAACCGAGTGTCGCCAACAATTCGCCATTAACGGCTGTAATAATCAATGCTTTATACCATCCAATCATTGGTATCATTCTGCTCCACTTCGGTGTATAGAGCACTTCTAATGTTTTCATCACGTCACGCCCTGTTGAAAGGAAAACGCTTCCCGTTAGCACTACAAGTGCCGAAGCAACAAAAATTACTATTGGTACTACATATTGTTTTGTTTTTTCATAAGTAGAGGTCAAGGTATAAGTCAACACAGAGACCAGCTTTTGGAAAATCAATAGGAATATCCATGCCAAAAAAATTGCTGCCACTGCATACCCATCCAACCCTGCATTTATAACAAGGTTCGGTATCTGGAATACCAGATAAATAGAACCTACCAACATTGCCGCCATTTGGAACATCAGGCGGAACATCAAAACAGACTGCGGTTTTATCGGTGCGGTAAACAGAAAATTCACATCTGCCATCAGGAAAATATCGGAGCCTTTCTTGCTTCCTGTATAAATTCCCCAAAGCATAAAAACAATAATCAGCAGCTCAGCACCTGCTTCTACCCACATTTTTACTGCTGCCACATCTTCCGCTGACATTTCTTCCTCAATAATATTTCCATTTTCATCAACCAGATTTCCATCTTCATCGATTAAATTTCCATCCTCATCTATGAGGTGTCCGTTTTCATCTATCAGATTTCCATCTTCATCGACTAAATTTCCATCTTCATCATAGTAATTTCCATCTTCTCCTTGCGATATTTCTACCGCATATTCATCTTCTATGCTGGAAAAAATAACGCCTGTTGCAACACCAAAGATTCCGCCTATGATAATAATTCCGAAAAATATCGCTAAGAATGTACTTCTAAATATTTTCCGAACCGAATTCCAGAAAGTGTGCAGCGCATAATATCCTACTAATCTCATTACTGCACCTCTTTCTCATTCTGGTTTTCTTCTGTAATTTCAAAGAAAATATCCTCAAGACTTCTACTTCCATCCGTCATTTCCTCTTTTTTCACAACTGCGGCAACTTCCCCCTTCTTCATAATATAAGTGGTGTCCCACAGTTCCTCGATACTGTCAATCATATGAGTACTGACTAAAACGGATGCTCCTTGCTCTTTTAATTCCCGGAACACATTCTTTAATTCCTTAATCGCATGTGGATCTAATCCAATCATCGGTTCGTCAAATAAAATTACATTTGGACGCGGCAATAAACCACAACAGATACTGAGTTTCTGCTGCATTCCTTTCGATAGTTCATCTCCAAACTTTTTCCGCTTATCTGCCAGTTCAAATCTATTAAGCAGCTCTTCTTTGTAATCCTGATAATCCTTCAATTTGTAAGCGCGGGCAATAAATTCTAAATGCTCTTCTACCGTAAGATTTGGATAAAGTGACGGTATTTCCGGTACATACCCCATAATCTTCTTCGCTTCTACCGATTTATTGGAAAGCTGGTCGACTGTAATCTGACCTTCATATTTTAAAAATCCCATAATACATTTAATAATGGTACTTTTTCCAGCTCCGTTTGGTCCTAATAAAATTCCAATCTGTCCATTAGGGATTTCAAAATTAATATCCTTATTTGCCACTACTTTTCGATATTTTTTTGTTACATGTGATACGGTTAACATTTTCCTTCTCCTTGTCTTTTTTCAGGTAATGACCTGTTCTTTTTCCTGGTTATACTCTCCTCTTTTTTAAATAGTTTCATGTTCAAACTATTCCCATTATAGCAAAACCCATACAAAAAAAGAACAGCATTCTGCTGTCCTTTTCTTAAGATTTCTTTAAATAACGTATTGATCACCTTTTTGCATTTCAAACTCTACCAAATCTGCAAGTGTCATATTATCGACTACTTCATTAATTGCCTCATTCATTTTTTTCCAAATGAGAACTGTGGCACAGTCATTCATTCGATCACATCCACCTTCGCCTTCATCTACACAGGCAACTGGCGCCAAGCTCCCTTCTGTCAGCCGTAAAATCATACCTACTGTATATTCTTCCGGCTTCATCCGCAGGCTGTATCCACCCTGTGCTCCACGTACGCTGTTAACAAACTGTGCTTTATTTAAAATAGAAATAATCTGTTCCAGATATTTGTCTGAAATTCCCTGGCGCTTCGCAATATCCTTCAGACTGATTGGCTCACCTGTGTTATGCATTGCCAAATCGAGCATTAGACGTAATGCATAACGACCCTTTGTTGATATTCTCATGTATTACTTTTCTCCATTCCATCCAAATTTCCCACTGTTTTCTTCGTATGCAGGATGTATTCTGTATTATACCCCCAGAATTCATACTATGTCAATAGGAATTGAGTGTTATCTTAAAACCTCATCTTTTTCCACTGGTATTTTTCTAAATCAACTTTCCCATCCGTAACCTGGATTCCATCTTCTTCTAACAACTGTTGCTGCCGATTGCCCCCGCCAAAAGCAAATGCTTCCGCTATCCTTCCTTCCCGGTTTACAACTCGGTAACAAGGGATTTTCTCCGGATCCGGATTCACATGCAGTGCATATCCAACCACTCGGGACCAATGCTTATTTCCTGCTAATTCTGCAACCTGTCCGTAGGTTGCCACTTTTCCTCTGGGAATTTCTTTTACTACCTCATATATTTTCTCAAACGTATTTTTTTCTTCCAACTCCCATTCATTCCCTTCTTAATTCTTTTCATTCGATATCAACAATTTTCCCGAATTACATTCTTTGAAAAGAAATATACTTTCTCTATATTATAACCAAGTTTTTACTCCCGAAAAATCATTTTTTGTCACATTTTCTAAAAAATTTAGAAACTCATTTTTCCCCTTGAAATCAAGGATTTTCGGTGCTAAAATTTTTTCTTGGAGTGTTTAATTTTATATTTTTTTTATAATTATATACAGAGGAGTCTATTATGAATGAACTAAAGCCAAAATTGTTTGATGTCATGAAAGGTTACAACAAACAACAACTCGTAAAAGATATCATTTCTGGTATCATTGTGGCAATTATTGCTTTGCCACTTTCTATTGCTCTTGCAATCGCATCCGGTGTTGGTCCGGAGCAGGGTCTTTACACCGCTATTATTGCAGGTTTTTTTATTTCCTTTTTTGGAGGAAGCCGTGTCCAGATTGGTGGACCTACTGCTGCATTCGTTGTCATTATTTATGGTATCGTAACACAGTACGGAACGGATGGACTCATTGTTGCAACTATTTTAGCAGGTATTATTCTGGTCCTGATGGGAATATGCCACTTCGGTTCTCTGATTAAGTATATTCCTTATACGATTACAACCGGTTTTACCTGTGGTATTGCCGTTACTCTGTTTGTTGGACAGTTAAAAGATTTCTTTGGACTTTCCATGGAAACTGTTCCATCTGAGTTCTTAGACAAAGTCATTGCCTATGGAAAAAACATTGGCACCATTAACTGGATTGCCCTTGTGATTGGTCTGATTGCTGTTGTCATTCAGCTTGTATGGCCAAAAATCACTGACAAAATTCCAGGTTCTTTGGTTGCCATTATTGTAACTACATTAATTGTTTATTTTGCAAAATTACCGGTTAATACAATCGGAAGCGTATATGGAGAACTTTCTTCTTCTTTCCCTAGCTTCCATGTTCCGGCAATTTCCATGAAATTAGTCAGTGAGATGATTTCTCCTGCTTTTACCATTGCTATTCTTGCCGGTATCGAATCTTTATTATCTGCAGTCGTATCCGACGGAATGATTGGTGACACTCATAAGTCTAATGCCGAGTTAGTCGGACAGGGACTTGGTAATATTTTTTCCGGTTTATTCGGTGGTATTCCTGCAACAGGTGCTATCGCAAGAACCGCTGCAAACGTTCGAAACGGCGGACGTACTCCAATTGCAGGTATCGTACATTGTATTACATTAACGATTATCCTCTTGGTTTTAATGCCACTTGCTGCATTGATTCCAATGACAACGTTAGCCGCTGTTTTGTTAGTCGTTGCTGCCAATATGGCTGACTGGAATTCTTTCTTCCATCTTTGTAAAACAGCACCAAAAAGCGACATTATTGTATTAGTTGCTACCTTCTTGCTGACGGTTTTCTTTGACTTGGTTGTTGCTATTGAAGTTGGTGTCGTTATGGCTGCCTTATTATTTATGAAACGTATGTCCGACACTGCTGATGTAAAAGCATGGAAATATTCCGAAGAACCGGATGTTACCCCTGGTGAAGCAGAAAAACTGTTAGCAGTTCCAAAGAGCATTCGTGTTTTCGAAATCAGCGGTCCTCTTTTCTTCGCTGCTGCTGACCAGTTACTTCAGATTAACAGCAAACAATATACAAAAGTAGTTATTATTCGTATGAGAAGTGTTCCTGCTATCGATGCAAGTGCAATGAAAAATCTTCGTGAATTAGCAGATCGTGCTAAGAAAAAACAGATTCAGCTTATCTTCTCCCATGTCAATGAACAGCCAATGCATGTTATGGAAAAAGATGGCTTCATTGAATATGTCGGAAAAGAAAACTTCCGGAAAAATATTGTAGAAGCGCTTGATTATGCAGAAAGCTTAATTAAATAATTTCTCTGAGGACGTACTTTGCCGGTCATAGGGGACACCCTTGGCCACACACCAAGAGCATCTCCAGAGAAAACAAAAGAGATAGGTCATCAATTTTCATGATTTCCTATCTCTTTCTTTTTATTAATTTGCGCAGTCCATGCACATACAAACTAAACAGTCCAAATCCACCTAAAAATCCAGTAATAAGGCGTCGCCTGTTCGTAGACTCTTTGATTCCTGCCTCTTGAATTCCCCAGTCTAATCCCATAATCCCTAATGAGATCAAACAGGCCGGTATGGAAATAAGTTTCCCGGCAAGTGCCATAAGCACTGCTGTCATCTGCCCCACGGTTGCCCCGGTACACCGGGCACAAAGTGGAAATTGCCAGTCACCAATAAAAAAGCTACGCTCCGGCATCTGATGACAACCACTGTTATCACCAAGCCACTGCAAACTATCTTTGATTTTCTGAATAAGTAAATGCTTCTTTTTTAATAAAACTGATTTCCGCATGTCTGACATATATGAAGAATCCTTGTCTTTGAAGTTGTCTTTGTCTTTCCTTTTCCCATTCCACAAAGACCACAAAGAATTCCGATTGGCCCAGTGATAAGGTATCCTAAACATGCTTTAATCCAACCGAATCCTTTTGTTTTTGTTTCAACTGTTGTATTTGTAATTGGCTGTGATGTAATCATCATACTGCCACAACGTGGACATTTTAACTGGCTCATCTTTCTTACTTTTCCTTTCGTTGGGGAGTTCTCTGGGGACGTACTTTGCCGGTTACGGGGAACACTTAACCGGTAAAATACGTCCCCAGAGAAACTCACATAAAAATTATTCTGTAGTTATTTCACTAGTTTTTGTAGTTACATTGTCTTTTACAACTAAATTAATGTCATCTAACCCTGTTACATTGACATTACGATTTACTTTCGCATCATAAGTATCAGCTTTTACGATATCAGCAAGATCAATTCCCGTTGCTTCCTTCATGCTTTCAAACAGTTTTGCCATAACAGCCGGCACATTACCAGCCACCTGATCTACGCCATTGCTGCCACCGTCTCCACCAATAATCGTGATTTTGTCAATCTGGCTTAATGGCTCTGCAATCTTTCCAGCCACATCCGGAAGAACTTTAATCATCATTTCAGCTACGGCAGCCTTATTGTACTTCGCATAAGCTTCTGCTTTCTTTTCCATGGCTTCGGCCTCTGCAAGACCTTTGGCCTGAATAGCTTTTGCTTCTGCTTCACCGACTGCACGAATACCTTCTGCCTCCTGCTCTTTTGCATAGCGGGCAGCTTCTGCCTGTGCCTTCTGTGCTTCCGCATCACGCTGTGCTTCATACTGCTTTGCTTCTGCGGCATGCTGAATTTCAAACTGTTTTGCTTCTGCTTCTTTCTGTCTCTGATAAAGAGCTGCATCCGCCTTCTGCTGTGCCGCATATTTGTCTGCTTCTGCCTGTTTCTTGACTTCAGCCTCCAATGCCTGTTCTTTAACGGCAACTTCTTTCTGTTTTAATTCAATCTCACGCTCCTGCTTTGCAATATCTGCATTCGCAGTTGTAATTTCAATTGTTTTACGCTGCTCTTCCTTCTGAATCTCATAAGCAGCATCTGCCATAGCCTTTTTGGTATCAGCTTCCATCTGAAGTTCAGATTTCTTAATTGCAAGTTCATTCTGTTTCTTTGCAATTTCTGTCTGAGCTGCAACTGCTGCATCATTAGATTCTTTATCTGCAGATGCCTGTGCAACTTTGATGTCTCGTTCACTTTCTGCACGGGCAATTGCTGCTGCTTTCTTAATTTTAACAATATTATCAATACCTAAGTTCTCGATCACTTCATTTCCATCTACGAAATTCTGAACATTAAAACTGATAATATCAAGCCCCATTGCTGCAAGGTCCGGTTCTGCGTTTTCTTTTACTAATGTTGCAAATTTCTGACGGTCAGAAACCATCTCTTCTAATTTCATTTTACCAACGATTTCACGGACATTACCCTCTAACACTTCTCTTGCCACACCTGCAATATATTCGGTGTTCTTATTTAAGAAGTTTTCTGCTGCAAGACGTAATTTTTCCGGTTCGTTACTAATTTTCACGTTAACCGTTGCATCTACATTGATGTTAATGTAATCCGCTGTCGGTACTGCATTACTTGTCTTGACATCAATCGGAATCAGACGCAGATTCAATTTATCCAAACGCTCAAAAAATGGAATTCGGATACTCGCCTTTCCAATGACAATCTTAGACTTTTTCTTGATACCGGAAATGATAAACGCCATATCCGGTGGTGCTTTCACGTAACCCATGCAAAGTAAAACAATTACAAGGATCACTGCTACTACAATCACAATTGTAGTTCCTGATATAAACCCTGGCATACTTTCTTTCTCCTCTTTCTTCTGTATATTTTATGTCACAGTTTCCCAGAAATAGACTTTTTCAAGAAAAACTGCTCTGTCACGTTTCCATTATAACTGAAATAAAAAAAGGAGAAAAGACCTGAAATAAATATTTCGGTTTCTTCTCCTTAACTTTTAAAGATTTTACGACTCAGATTTTTTCAATTGCTGTGCCAGATAGAGCAACACATCTTTTCTTGTTACAATTCCACTAAAAATATTATGGTCATCCACTACCGGAACAAAATTCTGATTGGAGACTTTTTCAAATAAATCTTCCATATCAGCCTGAACATTTACTGCCAGATTATCCCTTCTTCTGCGAATAGAACTAATTGGAACTTCCTCTAACTCTTTCAAGTCCGGAAAATCTCTATCTTTCATCTCCCAAAGCAAGTCACCTTCTGTAATCGTTCCGATATATTTTCCATCTTCACTTAACATTGGCACCGCAGAATAACCATGATATTCTAATTTTTCCAAAACCTGACGCATGCTGTCACTTTCTTTAATATAAACCACTTCCACTTTTGGTGTCAAAAAAAATAATATATTCATAAATGAGTCCTCTCGCTTCTTTCGTATTTCCACTCCATTGTATCACTCTCCGCTAATTCTGGCTACAGATAAGAAATTTTTTGAGGAATTCTTTACAAACTTTTTATTCTTTCTAACCATTCCGTTCTTTTTAATGTTTATGCAATAATTTCCAGAACCGAATTCCAAAGTTTATAAAAATAATTAAATACAGTACAAATATAACAGAGAACATACCAAATAGGATTTTTCCAACAAGCGTCTCCATATGATGTTGTATAAATAACTGCGGTATAATACAGCAGAGAAAAATTACAACTAACGGTACTACTCTTCCAGCAAACACACGCTTAATCATATCAATTCTAGAATCCTCATCACAAAATATTGTTTCGTCCTCTCTCATCTTCGCAACCGGTTTCCGGAAGTAGCTATATCCAAAAAAGTCCATCAAATATTCCCAGCCACAGTCTTCAAACATCTGAACATATTCCTTTTTATGTTCAATCCCTTCCTGATTATAGTCTAACTGATAGACCACATCCTCCGGCTCACATTTTTCAAAATGATAGACTCCTAATCCGGTCACTTTCACAAATTTCCAGCCATTCCTATGCTGTTCTCTTAAATATTCCTGTTCTTTTTCCCATTCCGGAACCGAAAAATATCTGTATTCCTTTTTCTCATTTTTCATAATTCTGCGCCTCCCTCATATTACGGTACAACCGCTCAATCCGCTTCATTTCCAATTGCAATACTTCTTCTCCTAATTCGGTTATGATATAAAGCTTTCGTTTATCTTCTTCACGTACAAAACAAATCAGTCCGTCCTTTTCCATTTTAGAAAGCGTCCCATACATCGTTCCCGGGCTGATGCGGATGTCTCCCCCTGTCATCTCCTCTACCTTCTGCACAATACTATATCCATGTCGCTCCTCCCTCAGACAAAGCAAAATATAAAACCCTGTCTCCGTCATCGGGACGTAGACCTTCTTAATATGTGTATCCATCTTACCACCTGCCTTCTCTATATTATGGTTCAATTTACTGTACTTCTTTTTGTTTTGTCTTAATATATCAAGTTTCGATATATCGAACTCCGATATATTATATATAGCACTGCGATATATATTTGTCAAGACATTTTTAGGTAAAAGTCATATAGCAAAAAAATTCACCTGAATAAGGCGATTTTTCTTTACAATATTTCCTTTTTATGTTTCAATAAAGTTTAACATCCCAATAAAAATCTCACTTCTTGTATCACTTCTCTAATAATATTCTAATTAAGGGGGAATCTTTATTTCTATTTATGAACGCATGCTGACCGAGCATCATCGACTAGAGGAACAAATCAATTCTATTCATTCTGAACTTCAAGCATTGCCTAACGGCAAGCTAATTTTTTCTAAAAATGGTTCTCAATATAAGTGGTATCAATCGGACGGTCACTCCAAGACGTACATCTCAAAAGAAAATCGTCCCCTTGCAGAACAACTAGCCAAGAAAAAATATCTGATGCGCCTATCCAATAATCTTCTCCACGAAAAACGGGCAATTGAATTCTATCTAAAACATCATAATTCTGACGTCAAATCAGAAGATCAACTTCTACTGAATATGCCGGAGTATGAAACTTTGCTTGCTCCTTATTTTTCACCCTTATCCGAAGAACTTAACCTATGGATGAATGCTCCTTTTGAACAAAATGAAAAATATCCGGAAAATCGAATCCATAAAACTATTTCCGGACAATATGTCCGTTCCAAATCAGAATCTATGATTGCCATACTTCTATCTGCCAATCATATTCCCTATCGTTATGAATGTGCTCTTTATTTTGATGATACCAAGCTTTTTCCCGATTTTACCATACGCCATCCTAAAACCGGACAATTTTTCTATTGGGAACACTTTGGTCTTATGGATCAACCTAACTACCGCAAAAGTGCCAGCTCAAAGCTTCAACTTTACATTTCTAATGGAATTATTCCAACCCTCCAATTAATCACAACTTATGAAACAGCCGCTTCTCCTTTAAGCACAGAACTTGTAGAAAATGTGATTAAGCACTATTTTTTATAAAAAATTTTGTACTTTTTCATCATAAAAGGGTCTATACAGAAAAAATGCTTGGAAATTCTCTTTTTCTTCTGAAAAACTACAGAAAAAATGCTGCATAAGGGTCTATGTAAAAAAAATGAATCCCTGTGCCCTAAAAAATACAAAAGATAGGGTACTGAGATTCATTTTTTCTACATAGACCCTTGTGGGTCATAATTTATCGTATTTTATCTTGATAACGGAGTATTTCTAATTATTTTTTCTGTATAGACCCTTACGAGTCCAATCATAGAATGGCACAGCAACAAACTTGTTCTGCGCCAGGTTCAATAACAACTTCCATAAGCCAAGCTCGCCAGATTCACTTATTCTCTTATCTGACACATGCTAAGCATTACATTCAACTCGTTAACCTGAGCTGTCATCTCTTCGCTAGTAGCAGATGCTTCTTCTGCCATACCAGAAGTCTCCTGTACAGACTGAGCCATCTGATTCGTTCCATTCTGTGTTTCTTCTAATGCGGCTGCCTGCTGTTCACATACACAAGATACTTCTTCGATACGCTGGCTACTCTCTTCATTACTTACAACGATTTCCTGCATAATACTCATAGATTTTTCTACTTTTTCTGTACCAACATCTACTGCATCTAAACATTTCTGTACTAATTCTTCTGTCTCTTTTACAGCTTTTGAACACTGCATAGCCAAACTTCCGATTTCAGAAGCAACTACACCAAATCCTCTTCCATTTTCTCCAGCACGCGCTGCCTCAATAGAAGCATTCAAGGATAACAAATTAGTCTGGCTTGCAATATCGTTGATAACACTGATAATGTTAGAAATATCTTGAGAATGTTCTGAAATTGCTCCCATTGCATCATTAAGTTCGTCCATACAAGCTTTTCCATCTTCTACTTTTTTATTTACTAATTTTGCAGATTGACTCATTTCTACTGCCATTTCTGCATTTTCTGTTACATTCTCTGTAATCTGCTGAATGGTTGCCACAAGTTCTTCCATGGAAGCTGCCTGATTTGAAGCATTCTCTGCTAAAGCCTGTGCTACTGCAGACACCTGCTCTGATGCACTGTCAATGACCTGTGCAGAATTTCTCGTCTGTAAAAACATATCATTCATGGATGATATAATTTTTTCAATTGAAATCTGCATTGCTTTGAAATCACCTACAAATTCCTCTTTGATTTCCACCTTCATATTCATGTTGGCAACTTCAGATAAAACTTCTTCTTCGATTGTAATATATTTTTTCAATTTTGCTATGGTATCACGGATTTTATCTGCCACAACACCAAATTCATTTTTGGATTCATAAGTCATTTCTGCGGAAAAATCTCCTTCTGAAAGACTTGTCATAGCCTGGTCAATTCGATTTAATGGAATTGTAATCATCTCTACAATACACTTTGTAACAAATATACAAATGCATACCATAATAATCATTGCTGCCAAATTGACTACAACGGCACTGGTTCCAATAAACTGTACTCTTTTTAAATCACTATCTAAATCTGCTGCTACATCTTCTAATAAAATAGCAACACTTTCCTTTGTATCCTCAATCTTTGGTTCCATGGTTTCTTCTAAATATTTCATCTGTTCTGAAGCACCTTTTTCTGTCATAACATCCGCTAATTCATCCTTACAGGCTCTTATCACTTCAATCTGGGCAACAACCCCTTCAACCTCTTCTTGGACATCCTTACCGTATTCACTTTCTCCATATGCAGTAATCGCTTCTTCTAATGCTACTGCTTTCGTGTCCGCATCTTCTAAAATTGCGATAATATCTGTCTTTTCACTTGCGACAGCACTTTTATAAATTAATCCCTCATATTCTTCGAGGACTCCTTGAAAACCTTTGAGTGTTGCAACCTCTGTCATTCCATTCTGGCTAAGTGCTTCTGCCTTGTTGCTTAATCTAACAATAGAACTAATACTACTAATTCCTAAAAGAGCCGCTAATATAATTGTCGTTGCAAAGCCTTTCGTTAACACTTCTTTTATACTCATATTTTTAAAAGTGTCTTTTAACTTACTCATTTTTCTTTCCTCCTGCTAACAATTCCTCAACGGTAATCTCCGTCACTCCATTCCAATGGATAGACGATCCAACCACGCGTGCATTCCGAAATACATTCGGGTCTTGTAACTCCCAGAAACGGGCGGTTCTAACTTTTTTGCTGAAATCATATTCAAAATAGCTTCCGTTTTCGAGCCAGATTCCTAGGCAGTATGGCTCTTTTACTTCAATTTTTACTATTTTCATGTGCACTCCCCTTTCCTGACAGACGGTAGTATATTACAACCCGTACTTTTTTCCTATTATGGAAAACCATATATTTTTCCATATACTCAAAAAAAATCTTCCCTTTTCCCTTAAATGGATTTATGAGACAGCAATTTCCTACAGAATAAAAAAGAGACCAGACAAATCTGATCTCTTTCTACTCCATTTTTAGTTTTTCATATTTAACCAAGGCGGCTGCCCGATTCTTTACTTCCAGCTTCCGATAAATGTTCGACAACGTTTTTTCCACGGTAATCTGTGCAATGTGAAGCTCCTCTGCAATCTCAGCATTCTTCTTTCCCTGCTCCACCAAATCCATGACCTCGCATTCCCGAGGCGTCAATAAAAATTTTTCTTTTGGTATATCCGGCTGCCTCATCTTTTCTATTTGCTTTCCACAGGTCTCACAGATTTCTCTGACTTTTTCCACAAACGGTGATTTCTTTAACTTTTGCAAAATTGGTAGCAACTCTGGCGCATTTTCCGCAAAAATCATGATAATTCCGTCCTTGCTACATTCTTCTAACAATTCTTCTAAACATTCGACAGCTTCCTCTTCTCTTCCCTGATAGAATGCTGCAATCGCCTGAAACATTTTGCCATAAATTTGTTTGTATAAAACATTTCCATGTCCTCTGGAATATAAAATATCATCTGCCACGAATTCCAATTCAGAATAATTCTTTCGGCAACACATAATTTTCGCATAGACATATTGGAATCCACCGGAAGTATTCATAATATAATTACTTCCTTTTAAATCCATTTCCTGACGATTCTCCCATGCCTTTTCTTCACATCCAAGTGTACTATAAACATCTGTCAGTAAAAGATTCGCGCTCTGCTTTGTCATTTCCTCCGGATACTTTTGCTTACAGTCCTCTAGTTCCAGTAAGTACTGCTGCATTTTCTCCCGGTTTCCACTAAAGATACTTGTATACAAAAGAATCTGATATGCTGCCACCATTAAGATTGCATTATGTTCATGACTTCCACGCTGTAATTCTTTTTGAGCAAGCCTCTCTGCTTTCTTCCAATCTCCCATTTCATAGATATATTCTACTCTAATAATGCCATACTCTTTCGAAAGTTTCATTGGAAATTCTCCTTCTAAAGCTTTCATATAATCCCGTGAATGTACTAAGCTATTCCGCAAACCGCCCCATTCATAATGTAAAATTCTTAAAATATTGGGTACTGCAAACAGACGCTTTGCTTCCTGAATATATAATTCACGCCCTTTTCTTCCCATTCGCTCCAGCAGTGGCAGGCTTTCTTTTGTCATCCGTCCTAAATCATTAAAAAAATAAATTATTTTCAACAGCGTAAGCTGACAAAGCCACATCTCATCCTGCACTTTTTCCATCATCTGGTCTACTTCCTCACGGATTTCGCCATAAAGCAAAAGTGCTTCTCCAGCATTCCCTTTTATAATATAAATACTAATGAAAATCAAATACTGTTCACAATATTTCACACGATACTCTTTTGGCATTTTGGAAAAAATTTCATACAGTACGCCTAAACACTCCTGACAAATAGTAATTGGGTCTTCCTTTAATACTTCAAAAATTTCCTCATAACATTCCAATTCATTTAAAATCGTAATTGCATTTGAATACTCTTTTTGCTGCAAGAACCACCTGACATTTTTCAAAAGAATTTCTCTTTTTGCAATTCCATGTCTTGCAATTTCCTCTTCTAACACACTACGCAGCATACTATGAATAAAAAATCCGGTTCCCCCCACATATTGCAAAAAACCAATTTTTTGCTCCATCTCAAATAAGAATACTGCCGCCTGATCATTGTCTGTCACAAAATTTATCTGCTCTGGCGTACAACTCTCCATCATAGCAAGATAAAAGAGAATTTGTTGCTCTTCTTCGCCTAATCTTTGAAAAACAGAAGTCCGAATCAGATTGGACACCGATTTTCTTCCACGCAAACACCCATCCTGCATATAATTGGAGCAGAGCAGATATACCGCTGCCATCCAGCCATCAGAATATTCCACAACTTCTTGCAATTCCTCTCTTGCAAGTTCACAATTATTTTCCTGGAAAAAGAGTGCTATTTCCTCTGGACTTAGATATAGGTCTTTTTTCTCTAATAACTCACATTCCCCTTTCATCTGCATTTCCACATAAGGGAGTTCCGGATAATATCTGCTAATGACAATCAGATGAAAATGTGGAATTTCCAAGCCAGCCACAAGTTCAATCAGCTTATTCATATATTTTAATGAGCAAAGATGATAATCATCAAAAACGCAGACAGTCTCTTTCGTGATTGTCTGCTTTAACATTCTTGCATATGTTTCTAATTCATAATAAGAAAGTTTTGTGTACTGACGGTCCGGCTCTAATGCTTTTTCATTTCCATTCTTCGCAAAAACATTCTCCATCTGTTTTGTAAAAACATAATCTTCATCTGCGTTTTTTCCAAAATAAAACCATTCCACCACTTCATAGTCGTGTGCATTTAAGCTTTCTCTTACAATTGTAGTTTTTCCATAGCCCATAGGTGCTGTTACAAATAGAACCTGTTTCTTCATCATTTCATCAAATTTTTGTTGAATCCGTTCCCGCCGGAATATCCGTGGTTTTTCTATTTGTTTCTCATTCATTTCTTCTCACCAGCACCTATATTTTCTATCTTTACCCCGTTTCTTATATTTTATCGTAAATTTTCATCGAAAGCAACCGCCTACAAATGCCCATAAATGACTGTTATTTCTAAAATCTTTTTATTTTTTTCGTTGTATTCTTTTCGAATTCCGTTTCGCGGACTTTCAATTTGAAAACTCTCTTATACAAAGGTGCATTATTATTATACGCGTCTATCATTTTCTGAAGTTCACCTTGTATATCTTTTATTTTCTTTTTCGTGGCATATTCATAATCCGGAAAAATCTCGGCCTCTATCACACCTTCACTATCACGGACCAATACTTCCTGCACCAGACGATTTTCCCCAAGCTTATTCTCAATTTCCTCCGGGGAAATATTTTCTCCATTCGGTGTAATAATCAGATTTTTCTTTCTTCCCGTTAAAAAGATAAAGCCATCTTCATCCACATAACCGAGATCCCCTGTTTTTAACCATCCGTCTTCTAACGCAGCTGCCGTCTCTTCCGGCATGTGATAATATCCTTGCATGACACTTGAACCCTTTACCCAAAGTTCTTCTTCCACGGTCTTTGCTTCGCAATTTGGCATCAGTTTTCCAACCGAACCTGCTTTACTATTCCAGCTTAAGTTCGTACTGATAACCGGAGAACATTCCGTCATTCCATACCCCTGTAGAATTGTAATTCCATACCTTTTAAAAGTGTCTATGTATGCTGGGTTCAGATAAGCACCACCACTGACTATCGTATGGAACTGTTTTCCAAACACCTTCGCCTTCACAATTGGAGCCGGCATCCAGGCTGCATCTTCTAACTTCTTTGCAAGCGTTTCAATCATAAGTGGAACCATCAATATCATATTCGGCTCAAACAACTTAATGTTCTTTGCCACGCGAAGCAGAGAATCATTGATACAAATTACGCTACCAAGAGAAAGTGCCTTTAGAATATCATTGCTCAAGCAATATGCATGATGAATCGGCAATACGGACATAATGACAGTTCCCGGTTCAATTCTCATATCCAGACAGGTTGCATTTTCTGCCAGATTACGGTGAGTAAGCATGACACCTTTGCTTTTTCCCGTTGTTCCCGAAGTAAACATAATGGTAGCCAGTTCTTCCGGAATTGGCTGATAATCAAATCCCGGATTCTGTTCTTCTACCAATTTCCAGAACGGCAACGCTCCTTCCACAGCGCTTTTTTCATTCATAGAAATCACATATCTTAGTCCCGGACAACTTTTTTGCGCTTCTACTGCAACTTGTGCCTTACTTTCATCATAAACAAGCGATGTAACTTCTGCCCGGTTTAATAGTTCACACACCTCTTCTATAGGCAGTTGGGCATCCAGCGGAACTGCCACACTTCCGCTGTTTACCGTTCCTATATAAGCTACAATCCATGTATAAGAGGTTGCCCCTAAAATAGCTATATGCTTTTTCTCTTCCCCAATTGATTTCAACACGGCAGAAAAACGTTCCGAATCATTCTTTAATTCCGTGTAAGTCTTACTTTCAATTGCTACTGCCTTTTTCCCTTCCGCATCACTTTGTTTTACCTTATATCGAAATACATCCCAGGAACCATAAGCTGCCTCTGACTTTACCAGCAGTTCACGGATGGTACTACTTAACACATTCATAACGGCTCTCCTTTCTGCTACTTCGAAATCTTTTCCAAATAATCAACAGCTTCCTGTACCGTACGGATATCTGCCGCTTCTTCCTGTTCAATTTCTACATCAAGTTCATCCTCAATTTCCCCTAACATGCTCATGAAATCAAAAGAGGTAAATCCTAAATCTTCCATAAAACGTGATTCCGGTTTAATATCTTTCTTATCTACTTCCACATAATTTACAATGATATCTACTAATTTTTCAAACATAATTTTTTCTCCCTTCCCAATAAATAACTTCAGTCCTTATACAAGTTTAATAATTTCCCCTACCTTCAAATATGGACTTTCAATTCCTTTAAACATGATTTTACACATGTAGTAGTAAAAATACTCTAGTGTTTCTCTGGAAACAGCTTCCACCTGGTGTTCAAAGTTAAAGTCTAATCCATTGTCATCTGGTCTGTGCATAACTGTTAAATACATTGCCTGTGTTGTTGCACCATTTGGATACCATTTTGTCTTATATTTAATATCTCCCAGTTTGCTTAATCCATTTTCCTTTAAGGTCATTGGCTGATAAGTCAACGACATTGGCTCATACGTTTTTCCCGGCTCTAACGAATATACTTCTTTTCTGTGTGCAAAGTATTCTACCGGATTAAAATTGGTATAACGGAACGTTTCATTCTGTGCATCACGGATTGCATGAATTCCCTCTAAAAATGTCATATCTTCTGAGATAATGGTCCGGAATGGGAAAGAATGAATTCTGGTACCGCCGGATTTTTTTTCTGCCAAAGTCGCTCTTCTCGCATATGCCACATTAATGGATACATCATCATTTCCGTTCATTTTCTGTAAATAGGTACGGATTCCCATAATTAAAAGGCACTGCAGTGAAATATGCTGCTGCTCACAGAAAGTCATCAGACGAGTCGTTGGCTCTTCCTCTAAATGGAAAATATCAAGTGCCGAATCCACACATCCTGAAACGACCTGTGCTGCTCTCGCATTTGGATTCTTCTTTCTCTCTTCCTCTAATGCTCTCGGTCCGTCAATACCATTAAAAATCGGCTCAGATTTTTCGATTAATTTATGGAAATATTCTCTGTCTCGTTGCTGCGCCTTACTTCCTGCTTCATATGCTAAATCTTTTTCTAACTGCTCAATATAAGAACGCATCTCCTTCGGATATTCCACACCTTCAAACATGGTATTACTGTAAATTTCAATCACATCTTTCATAAAGCAAATCAAAGACTGAGCATCTAAGGTCAGATGATCTCCCAAAAGATAGATTCCCTGATTTCCATCCGGTGTTTTAATAATGACAATCCGGTTCATTGGCGAATCTTCCCGCTGGAAAGGAACAGCTGTCCATTCCTTCATAATTTCCTCTGCTTCTTCCATTGTCTTTCCGGTAAAATCGACATATTCGATTTCACGCTCTTCCTTGTCGACCACATACTGGTACCACTGTTCTTCTTTCTTATCATAGGCAAAACGCAGTCTCATTCCCTCACATCGTTCATATGCCTTATAAATAGACTGTCTTAATACATCAATATCCAACTCGTATTCAATCGTAAGACTCGTTCCTACATTAACGACTTCTTTTTTCGGACAATAGTCCAGATAAAAAAAGTGAAACTTCTGTGCTGCTGTTAACGGATATGTTTTAAATCCCTTTCTCTCTTTCATAACGTTTTCCTCTCCAATCTTTTATAAACCTTCAACAAATTCGTCTAGCGCTTTTTCATAGACCTCTCTATTCTTAAAATAACTCTCCCCGTGAGCCGCACCTTCTACGATTACCTTTTTCTTAGGTGCTGCGCAACAAGCATAAATCTCATGGCACATGGTAACCGGAACAAAAGTGTCTTTCGAACCATGAATAAACAATATTGGAACTTTCGCTTTTGCCACTTCTCTTTTTGCATTACATTCGTCCATTCCGTATCCTGCCAGTTTTCGGTTTACAATGTCAGCCAACGGAATTACCGGGAATGGTGGTAAATGGTACATTGTTTTAAGTACATACGTAAATACTTCTTTTGGAGAAGTAAAACCACAATCTGAAATGATTCCTTTTACCTGCTGTGGCAAATCCAGACCGCTCGCCATCAGTACCGTTGCTCCGCCCATCGAAATTCCGTGCAGAATAATTTCAACATCTTCTCCGCATTTTTCTATTACCCATTCAATCCACTTTAACGCATCTTTTCGATCCAGACATCCAAAACCGATGTATTCCCCCTCGCTGCTGCCATGTGCTCTTGCATCCGGATGCAGCATCGCATAACCATGTCGGAAATAATAATCTGTCAATCCTGTAAAATCTTTCAAACATGCACTAGTGTATCCATGAAAACAGATGACCACCCGCTTTTTTCCTGTATTCTCTTTTATTGCCGGAAAATATGCTGCATGAAGTTTTAGCCCATCAAAGGAAGTCTGATACACATCCTCATGCAGCTGCGCCAACATAAAAGCTTTTCGCTCTGCCAGAATATCAGCATACTGTGACCAGTCCGTACCTGCCATTTTTATGGTTCGTTCCATGTCTACCTTTTGTCTCTTCATGGTTCTTCCATAAAAATAAGCTGTTTCAATTGCTGCGGCCGCTGCAATTGCTCCGACACATGCAGCTCCTATTTTTAAAACTCCCATACTTTCTCCCTCCCAAACATCTTATCTTTATTTCTTCTTCGCTTCCTTTTTAGCTGCCTTCTTTGCTTCCTTTTGTTTTAACTCAATAATCTCCTTTAATCTGAGTGCCTTATCAATATTTCCTTCTACCTTCAATTTTCCATCCATAAATGCAGCTACCGGATCTTCTTTCCCCTCTGCTATTTTCATCAAAGTATCCGCATCTGAAATAAATGCAGCATCTCTGTCATAATACTCATACGGTTCTACAAATAGCTTCCCTTCTTTTACCTCCACATAGAAAATACCTCCTGCTTCTTCATCCTCAATAGAAAACTGATAAGCTAGATGCTCTTTGATGTCACTTACATCTGCTCCCATGAACCTGTTCTTGATTTCATAAAAAAACTCCGCGTATGTCATATAACCCTCCTATACATTTCGACCGCTGGTCAATTTATTTACAAATAATGGTAACATGTTTTTCGACTAGCGGTCAACTATGAAAATTGTAAAAATACTGCAAAAATAAAACCATATTTTTATCATGATTCACTATTGTTCCTAATTTGTTAATATGATAAAATTATTTGAAATCTCACACTCTAATTAGCAAGTGGAAAGGTGGCTATTTATGCCAGATTTAAATAAATCAGAAAAAATACTGGATGCACTTCAGCAATTACTGGAAGAAAAATCCATACAACATATTTCTGTCAGTGAAATTGCCAGCAAAGCCGGCATCGGAAAAGGAAGTATTTACTATTACTTTCCTTCTAAAGACGCGATTGTAGATGCCTTAATCAGACGCAGTTATGAGAAGCCATTACAGACTGCAAAAGCTCTTGCAGAACAGACAACGGTCTCTCCTTTTACGCGGATGGCAATGCTTTTTCAGGCATGCCGGAATTCTTCCGCAGCATTTTTAAAACAAAATCATGGTTCTTCTGCAAGTGCACAGGACCTTGCATTTTTGCACCAGAAATACTTAAATTACTTAATTTCTGAGTTAAAGCCAGCTTTAACAAAAATCATATCCCAAGGAATTGAACGTGGAGAAATTACCTTTGACCATCCTGCCGCCTTGGCAGAAATTACGTTAATTGTACTTGCCGTAAAACTCGACAATTCTCTTTTACCTTCTACACCTGAAGAAACAGCAGAAACTTTGAAAGGGCTTATTTCCCTTTTGGAAAAGGGCACCGGTATTCCTGCCGGAACCCTGGAATATTTATCCTTAATTAACAATTCTGATTCACTTTCCTAATTAAGCAAAGTGAATTGCAATTTTTATGACGCAAAAAAAGTCCGGAACCCACTTCTAAGTTCCGGACTTTTTTACTTTGTACGTTTTCTTTTTCGATATATACAAATAACTATTGTAGCAATTGCCACTGTCACGCCTGCAATCAGGTAAAATCGATAGTCTGCATAAAATGGTGGATTTACATAAGGAAGCTCTAAAGTGTATGGACCACCTGCTTGAATATTTTCTTCTGACACGCTTTTTACAATCTGCAAATCAGAAACCGTTAACATTCTGTCTTTCTCAAAATCAGTATAAGCATAGTTTATAGCAATCTCACAGATTTCGCTTCCCTTTTCCGTAATTTCACTTGAGATTACTGCCAGGTTTTCCGCATCATCTTTATATACATTCTCGGTTGCCATTCCACCAGCTTTATTTTCAATAGAAACACTCTTTTCATCTTTAGACTGTACCTTAATCTGATACCCCTCAATATTCTCTATATTGTCTACCGATAATGTCGTTCGATATACGATTGATCCATCTTTTTTTTCAATGACAGGTTCTGAAAAACTACATTTAATCGGCTCTGCTTCCGTTGCCACAACATCATTTTCTTCTTCGCCTGTTAACACATCTGCGTATACACCAGTAGTTGACATAACAACACTCAAACATGTTAACAGACATAGGAATATTTTCTTCATAAGATCCTCATTTCTCACACGTAAAATTTCCTTCAAATCTTTTTTCATAAATTTTTACATTCTTCTTCTCATGCATCTGCATACCCTGCGATATGCAGATGCCGTTTACTTTTATTTACTGATTTACGCCCAAATCTGTTGCACGAAGCATTTTTGTTTCGAAGGTATCAAGATTATTTTCATCAAGAACAAATATACGAACACCTCTCATATCATCATAGCCATATGTCTCGTATCCAACATTTGCATCATAACCAAGTGCGATTCCATTATAGGTTCCCCAGTAATCATTCACATGGTCATGTCCGACAAACATACCTTTGACGTCGCCTCGCTCAAGTGCTGCTGTAAAGATACCACTGTTGACTTTTGCAGGACACTCTGCTTCACGTTTTTCTCCTGTAACGCCATATTTCTCACCATTTGCGTACATTAACTCCCACTCCTGTGTTGGAATATGGAAAAACATTAAAGAATTAATCTTTTTACCATATTTTGCCTCAAGTGCTTCAGATGTTTCTGTATACCATTCAATCTGATCCTGACGAATCCAGTCATATCCACCAATTATTTCAGAGTAACGGTTAGAGTCCAATGCCCAGATATTATAAAGTGGTGTTTTTCCTTCCTGATCATAGATTAATGTATACATATCGCCGACTGCATGTGTATTCACTCCATTAGAATCGTATCCCTGTACACCACTCATGCTCGCACGATTAATATTATATTTAAAGCTACGATAGAAAGAAAGCTGTTTAATTTTGTTCCATCCATCCTTTAATGCATCTTTTGCATCTTCATCATGGTTACCAAATGTAATCAGCCAAGGAATCTGTCTTGATTCTAATGGTTCTACCATCTGCGTAATGTAATTTTGCAATTCCTCAGCATCCATATTCCCACCAACTTGATCCCCATCGATAACAACTACATCCGGCTTTTCTGCGTCAAGTGCTGCATTCATCAAATTAATTGTTTTTTCATTCACCTCTGGTTTTGTTTGTGTATCGACATAATCCTGAATATCTGACATCATCATAATCTTAAATTTTCCATCCTCATTAAATGTCAGCTTCTCAATTCTGTCTGAATCTAAAATCAGATTTGCAATCTTCACATAATCGTTGATATTGATTACATCGTTGTTGTCCATATCATATCTTGCCGCTTTTGGCCATTTTGCTGATGTGCTATCAACCATAAAGAATGTCATCGCCATAGATAATGTCTGTACATTATACTCCTCAATCAAAGTGTCACTTAAAACAGAAATCTGAATATCATCATCTGCAATGTCAGCACTTACAAGTTCACCCTGCTTTGCTCCTTCAAATTCAGAAATCTCAATATTTCCCACAGTCTCCTCGGAACCAGCTACTGCTTTTATTGTCAGAAGATTCGAGTAATCTGCCTGACCTGGATCAACCATCAATACAACTGTTATCTGATTATCAACTTCTTCTGTAGCGAGTACTGTTACTCCATTATTTGGCTGCACATCAATATCAGTAAATGCTTTCACATCATAAGTAAATGTTATACTGATTGCATCAGAACCGTTAATGTCAGAAGAATAGACATTTCCTGAAATAGTATCTCCACAAATGACAGAATCCCTATCTCCAAATGTTAATCCAATACTTCCAACATTAGATGCTAAATCAGATGCCATTACGTTCATTCCAAGCGTACCAATTGTAATCAATGTGCCCATAACTCCAGCAGTTACTTTTTTCAAATTTTTCTTTGCTCTCATCTTCTTACCCTTTCTGATTATCATTTTCATAACATCCATACTTTTTTGCTCATTTTTCATTCTTTTCCATCTCCGCGGATTACATAGGAATTCTGAATCATTTCTTTATTTTCTACTTTAGCAAAACAAGTACATTACAAAATGTAATATAAGATTGTAAGGATATATTCCAAAACGGGTAAAAAGTCAGTAAATTTTATTTTCCTTGATTTTTTCTATCTAAATAGCATAACTTCTAAGGGCAAATCCTTGCCCTTAACAAAAAAAGGTTCGAAACCGTTTCCGAACCTTTTTCACATATGCGCTGTGTGGGCATATTCCTTATCCTTCAATTGCAATGTATTTATTTTCTTCTACAGTCGGTTTGTTCTCTTTCTTTGGAACAAATAATTTCAAGATACCATGTTTAAACTCGCCTTTGATATCTTCCTGCTTCAGGTTTTCTCCGACATAAAAGCTTCTCTGGCATGCACCGGCATAACGTTCTCTTCGAATGTATCTTCCGGTTTCTTTATCCTTTTCATCTTTGTCAAGTCCTTTGGCTGCACTGATTGTCAAATAACCATTATTCAATGCTGCTTTGACTTCATCTTTCTTAAATCCAGGAAGATCAACCTCTAATTCGTAACCATTATCAAGTTCCTTGATATCCGTTTTCATCAGATTAGCAGCTCTGCCTCCATACAGCTTCTTCTCAACCTTGCGCATATCCCGATCATCATAGAACGGAAAATCATCAAACAAATCATCAAATAAACTTTCTCCAAAAATACTAGGCATTAACATAAGTCATCTCTCCTTTTCTTTTCCAACATATTCGCTTCGTGCGGATATGCTCATGCTGCTTACCTTGTTTCTTTGGAACCGGGAAGTTTTAAGAACTCATAGAACTTCTTTTTTTGTCCTCTTTTTGTTCTTCTCCTTTGTTCTGATTCTGTTATAGCACCGATTGTTAGCACTGTCAAGCGTTGAGTGCTAAAAAATTCTGAAAATTTTATAAACTATTTGTTGTTTACTTGCAATTTTCTATTTGGAATTCGTTTCCCTGTATATCTGCCATTGTTGTATACACCTTCGTAATTCTATCTTTCATATCCAAAAATACTTCTGCTACAATCGGATCAAAATCCCGCCCATTGCCTTCTTCAATAATATGAAAACACTCCTCCAACGGCAATGCATCCCTGTAACATCGTTTTGCAGACACCGCATCAAATACATCTGCGATTGCCATAATTCTGGCACATAATGGAATTTCCCCTCCTTCCAATCCATCCGGATATCCTTTTCCATTCCACTTTTCATGATGATGCCTTGCTACTTCATAGGCCATTTCTTCATAGATGTCCTGTCCCAGATGTCCAAACGTTTCTCTGATGATTCTGCCTCCCTTATCTGCATGTGTTTTCATGATTGTAAATTCTTCCGCTGTCAGTCTCCCCGGCTTTTGCAAAATAGCATCCGGTATCGCTATTTTTCCAATATCGTGCATAGGCGCTGCCATCACAAGATTTTTGATATAATCTCTAGTCAGCTCTTCCTCATAAAATCCACGCTCTTTCAATTCTTCTGCTAATAATTCCACATAAGCCGTCGTGCGATGGATATGCCCTCCTGTGCTGTCATCCCTGTTTTCTACCAGTGTAGCAAATCCCATCACCATTTCATCATGATATTTTTGGAGTCTTGTAAAAAGAGGATTTTCCTGATTTAGATATGCTCCCAGCACTACTAATGTAGGAACTAAGCTTGTAATCAGCGCTTCCGGCTGAAGCATCTGATAAATGGCTACACATATGGTCGCCATTAGATAGGTTGAAATTGTAATCTGTTTATACTTCTCAAGACTTTTCCAGCTGTGAAGAAAAATCCCACTTGCTGCAAGAACATAAACTGCAACCATGACAAAACAGGTATAGCAAGATACACCCATAGAATAATTTGTCTTTATCCCATTGTGATATGCTAGCTGTGGGATAAACAAAATAACAACTACAGTATTAATCAAAAATGGGGAAATCAACAACATCCGCGCACTCTTTTTCTTTGGAATTCCCTTTGTAATGTCCAGCATATATAAAAACATCACAAAAACCAAGGCATCTAAGCTAAGTAAAAAACACAAATGCAGGAATCCATTTACAACCTTCGGTATCTGCTCCAAATGGTTCACCGTATATGCCGTAAGCCCGTCAAACAGGATACTAATAATCCCCAGTCCTAACAATCCTTCAAAAAACTGCTCTTTCTTTTGCGAAGGATATTCTCTTTTCTCCCGTATATAAATAAATGCCACATAAAGCACGAGAATCATACATCCTGCCTGCAATTTGAAATATTCCATCTCCCCATGACTTCCTTTCATTTCCATTGTAGAATGCCGCCTATTCCCTGTTGTAAATGACATGTTTTCTTTTCTGCTACTTTCTATGTTAGACAAAGCCCCTTCTATTCGCAACCTTTTTTCGATAAAATACAAATTTAGGTGAGAAAATTCCATAAATCCTCATCTTTGGTGCTGGCACATAGATCGCAGCCGTTCATGCAAACCACTTCTGTTGTTATTTTCGTCCGAGCTGCCAGAACGCAACTGCACTTGCTGCTGCAACATTTAACGAATCTACACCATGAGACATTGGAATACGAACTGTATAATCACAATCTGCAATCGTATCTGTTGCTAAACCGTCTCCTTCTGTCCCCAGAATAATTGCTAACTTTTCTTCTGACATAAGCTGCTCATCATTGATGCAGACAGAGTCATCACGCAACGCCATCGCAGCCGTCTTAAATCCCAAACGGTGTAAGAGTTCCATCCCCTGCTTGGGCCACTCCCCTTCCTGTTCTAAAAAGGTCCACGGTATCTGGAAAACAGTTCCCATACTTACTCTTATGGCACGACGATACAAAGGATTACTGCAAGCCTTCGTCAGCAAAACAGCATCCATATTCAGTGCTGCAGCCGAACGGAAAATAGCTCCAACATTTGTTGGATTTACAACATTTTCTAAGATTGCAATTCTTCTGGCATTTGTACACACTTCTTCCACGGTTGGCAATTTCGGTCGATACATGGCACACAGCATACCTCGTGTCAGCTGAAATCCAGTAAGCTGTGTCAAAACATCAAATTCGGCTGTATAAACCGGAATCTCTCCACACCGTTTTATGATTTCTTTTGCTTGTCCTTCCACATGCTTTTTTTCCACCAAAATTGACACCGGAATACATCCGGCATCTAATGCACGCTCAATTACCTTAGGGCTTTCTGCAATAAAAATTCCCTTTTCCGGTTCATGCCGGTTCAATAACTGCACTTCCGTAAGTCTCGCATAAATATCCAGCTCCGGTGCTGCAAAATCTGTAATTTCAATTATATTTGACATGTATTGTGCTCCTGTTTCACTCAATAAATTTTTTGCTGTAAAATGACTATGATATGAGACCATCAAATTTGCATATAACTACGCACAATATTGCAATAAATGCACTCAATAATGTTCCAACCAAATACTTTTCAGCAAACGATTTATTCTCTAATTGCTTGAATCTCGCTAAACTCTTTGCCGTTAAAACAAATCCTATTGCACCAAATTGTCCCATTAATCCAAGCATCAAAATAATTTCTCTTTCCAATATTCCAATCCAAGAACCTATTTTAACTCCCTCAGTTTCTATATTTTCATTTACTTTCATTGTTTGATTCGCTTGCTCTATTGTTTCAGGTATTATTTTGAACACCAACGATACAAAAATTGCTGCCGGTTTCCAACATACTAAAACAGCCAAAGCTACTACAATACAATTTCTCACGTTCATCCCATTTATCATCAATTCATTTTTCATCTGAAAACAACATTGTTGCCTTACAATATAAACACACAAAAGTAATACCATGATATGTAGCGCCTGATCAATGAGAAAGACCATATACTCGTATTTAACGAGCTTTTTATCACATTTCCTCTTAATCAAATCTATAATAAGATGACTTAAGAAAATAAAACTTGATATTATCAAAGTTTTCCCAATTCCCCTACTCAGTATATAGAAGCCTATTCCCATCACAATTGTATAAATCAAACAATGTACTAACATATATTTTATCGAATTCTTCTTTTTTTCTGCTATCTTATCCGTCTGAACATAAAAATCTCCAATAATATGTCCTAGTAAAATTAGTCTCATCTACTTCCTCCATAATTTTTTTTCACGTATTGTAATGCTACATAATCCAATTCTCTTATTTTATTAGAATTTCCTCTTCTCATAATAGAATCTACATTTTGTCTAGAACATTGTAATATCCCCGAAATAATCATTGCTGTATTTTTCTTAATTATAGTCGATTCTGTATCAGCTATATCTCCATCTATATAAATTGGCAATACACCTGGCATTTCGTTCAAATTCAAATACTCTTGTTCCATGACAATATTTCGTCTTGAATATAGGCCTCCCTTTTTTGATCCTAATCTATATTCAAATTTAATTGCAATTAGCTCTTTCACAGAATTATATCTATCTAAATTCATATGTACTGGAACAAATGGAAACAACAATTCAATTAGAACTTGAACAATATTCTGCATATATATTTGCTGTCTTTTTAATGGTAAAGATGCATTAATTAAATGATTTGCTAATATATCATCATTATCTGAACAAATTCGAATATTCTGTAATTGCATACTATGTGCCTCTTTAATTGCTTGTCTGGCTTTGTGATAAGCTGGTCCGTCTTGTTGTGTCGATAATCCACGTTCCATTTTTACAGTCCAATCACCAACTCCAATACCTGCCCTCATTTTGACAGGTTTCATAAGCATTTCTAACATTCTAAAATATAATAGTGCTGTAACAGCATCATTAAACAATCCCTGAAGTTCATCACCCGCACTAAATGTAACCTCACATTGCATTTCTTCATCAAATAAACTATTAAGGTTCTTGATGCATTTATCTATATAATGCTGCATTTCGTTTCGATCACTAACATCATATGTTTTTGACTTTTCAATATCCATAATTAATGAAGCATATTTGTTCATAAGTGTACCTCCCTTCTCATATATTTTAAAACTAATGTCGATTTTTTGCAATCGTTTTTGATTGCATTTAAACTTTGCAATCATTTTTGATTGCACTTATGATTTGCAATCATTTTTAGTTGCGTTTTCCATATGTAATGCATTTCTCCAAAGCTTTTTTACTATTTTAATTTATACCATAAAGAAAAGCCCCATAAACACTAGTCAAATCGAAGATTTGATTGGTTTACAGGACTTCTCCATATCATCTATTCACTTAGAATCTGCTAATTAGCAAACACCCTGAGCTAACATAGCTTCAGCAACTTTTTCAAAGCCGGCGATGTTAGCACCTGCAACGTAGTTGCCTTCCATACCGTAACGTTTTGCTGCATCGTCGATATTGTGGTAAATGTTTACCATAATCTGCTGTAATTTTGCATCTACTTCTTCGAATGTCCAGCTTAAACGCTCGGAGTTCTGTGTCATTTCCAATGCGGAAGTAGCTACACCACCTGCGTTAGAAGCTTTACCACAGATGAACCATACTCCGTTATCCTGTAAGTATTTGGTTGCATCTAATGTAGTAGGCATGTTAGCACCTTCACAAACTGCTTTACATCCGTTTGCTACTAACTGTTTTGCATCGTCTAATAATAATTCATTCTGAGTAGCACATGGTAATGCGATATCACATTTAATCTGCCATACACCCTTGCCAGCTCTTTCGCTGGCAATGCCTTCATGATATTCTGCGCTCTTTCTAGCTGCTGCATATTCTGTTAAACGTGCACGTTTTACTTCTTTTACTTCTTTTAATAATGCAACATCAATTCCTTCTGGATCATAAATCCATCCTGTAGAATCAGAACATGTTACAACTTTTGCTCCCATCTGCTGTGCTTTCTGGATTGCGTAGATTGCTACGTTACCTGCTCCTGAAACTACAACCGTTTTTCCTTCCATAGATTCGCCATGGCATTTCATTAATTCCTGTGTAATGTAAAGTAAGCCGTATCCAGTTGCTTCTGTACGAGCTAAAGAACCACCATATGTAAGTCCTTTTCCTGTTAATACACCTTCGTATGTACCACGGATTCTCTTATACTGTCCGAACATATAACCGATTTCTCTTGCACCTGTTCCGATGTCTCCAGCTGGAACGTCCACATCAGCACCAATGTATTTGCAAAGCTCTGTCATAAAGCTCTGGCAGAATGCCATAATTTCTCTGTCTGATTTACCCTTAGGATCAAAGTCAGAACCACCTTTACCACCACCGATTGGAAGTCCTGTTAAGGAGTTTTTGAAAATCTGCTCAAATCCTAAGAATTTGATAATACCAAGGTTTACAGATGGATGTAAACGTAATCCTCCCTTGTATGGTCCAATGGCATTATTGAACTGTACACGGTATCCTGTATTTACCTGAACCTGTCCCTTATCATCTACCCAAGGTACACGGAACTTGAACTGTCTGTCAGGCTCTGTTAAACGCTCTAATAAAGCTTCTTTGCGATATTTTTCCTCATTTGCTTCGATTACTGGTCTTAAAGACTCTAATACTTCTTCTGCTGCCTGTAAGAACTCAGGTTCAGAAGCATTTTTTGTTTTTACTCTTTCGAGTACTTCATCAACGTAACTCATTCTTTTACAATCTCCTTTTTTGTAAGTATATACATCATCTTTCTAATTTTATTATAAATATTTCCAATGCGCAATCTTTTTTTCTTTATTTCTTTAAATTAATAAAGTTATCTCCCAGAAAAAAATAAATAAATCAAATATTCAAACTTCGCACATAAATTTTAGCTATGCACCATGAAAATTCAATATCTGTCATTCATTCAGTTGCCTAAAATATACCTAAACTGCTTTCAATTGCGAATGATTGCGTATTTTTACCTGTAATAAAGCACATATACATACTTCTATTAGAAAATATCAGCAGGAATAGGTAATGAAAGATTTCAATTACAGGAATTCCCTTTTGTTTATAAGCATTGATTCCATGGTATTTTTAAAGCCTTTTTAAGAGGGAAAGCATCAAAAAAATTCCTATAAGCCTTTTTCGATGCAAAGCAGATATATAAGCATAAAAATTGATTAACAAAACAACTGACAACCGTTGAATATTTATGGTACATAGTTAAAATCCATGTGCGAAGTTTGAGTCAAATATAAAAAATCGCTATAAATCTTATGCCCAAGATTTTATAGCGATTCTTTATTTTCAACTGTTCAAATTAGAATATTCTTTATTTTTCTTCATCATATACTTCATGGAAAAAGTCCACAAGTTTTGCAAGAGAATAAATCAGAACCGGTATCTCCTGATCCGATAACCCCTCTTTCACATGTGCAATCATTCTCCGATGAAATTCTTCATGGTGGCGATAGGCTTCCTTTCCCTTTTCCGTCAGGAACACCCATACCACACGTTTATCTTTTTTGCTGCGTTCCCGCTCTACATAACCTTTATCTGTCAAACCATCCATTGCTTTCGTCAGCGTTCCGGTTGTAACTTTCATTAATTTGGCTACAGTTGTCATACTTTTAGGTTCCTGAATGCCGATGGCTTCAATGACATGAAAATCATTATACGTAAGGTCTGCATATTCTTCCGTAATCAGACTTTTTCCTTCTATCTCCATGATGTCCTTAAAAAGTCGCACCAATAATTCATTTAGTGTTTCATCTGTTGTCATATTTATACTCCTATTCCATTTGCTTTAGCTAGGATTCTACTAGTTTTTTGCCCCTTCTAGAAGTATACCACGAAACCGCCTTCATTATGAACCTTTTTTCACCATGTGAGCACTGTTGCTCCCCAGGTCAGTCCCGCGCCAAATCCTGCCAGCACAATTTTGTCCCCTGCTTTTATCATACCATGTCTGTTTACAGAATCAAGTAAAATTGGAACACTGGCAGCGGAAATATTTCCACATTCCTGCAAATTCGTTGGAAATTTTTCCATTGGCTGTCCTAATCTTTTTGCGACAGATTCTATAATTCTTAAGTTTGCCTGATGTAATACAAAAAGCGAAATATCTTCTACGGAAAGACCTGCTTTTTCTAAGACAGACTCAATTACACCTGGCACAGTACGGACTGCAAATTTATAAACTTCCTGTCCGTTCATGAATACATAATCAAGTGCTGTATCATTTTTTACATAAAGATGATTGTTCAGACGGTTTTTACAAGAAAGAACTTCTCCCCTGCTTCCATCTGACCCCTGTAAAAAAGCAAGTATTCCACTTTTTTCCTGTCCTTCGCTGTCGGGCTGTCCTTCTTGTTCACTTTCTTCTGCTTCAAGAACAACTGCCCCTGCTCCATCACCAAATAAAACACAAGTGCTTCGGTCATTCCAGTCCATCATTTTAGATAGTGTTTCTGCTCCAATGACTAATGCCTTTTTATAAACACCACTTTCCAGATACATCTGTGCAGTATTTAATGCGAAAAGAAAACCTGAGCAAGCAGCATTCACATCAAATGCAACTGCATTTTTTGCACCAATAGCACTCTGAATCTCGCAAGCAAGACATGGCAGATGATGATCAGCAGATAAAGTTGCTGCCACAATAAGTTCTATTTCTTCTGCCTCTACATTTGCCTGCTCCATCGCATTTTTTACTGCTTCCACAGACATGCTCGTCGTTGTTTCTTCTACTGCTAAATGGCGAGCCTCAATTCCTGTCCTGCTTTTGATCCATTCATCAGAAGTATCCATTCTCTGGCTCAAATCATGATTGGTTACTCGAAGCTTTGGAATACAACTTCCAGTCCCCGCTATTTTTATCTTCATTTCAAACTATTCTCCAATCCAGCTACCTTCTCTTATTTAAAAGCTGCGGAAACGTGCATAACGTTCCTCGGCAAGCTGTTCTCCGGTCTTTTTGTTCTGACGTTCCAAAAACTGCTTCATTTTTCCTTTCATATGAAGTGCTATGGATGGGCAAGCTTTTGCATCTGCTCCGCCGAATTCCGGAATGATTCGTTCTACAACATGCAGTTTATGTAAATCATGTGCTGTAATCTTCATCACTTCAGAAGCTTCTTTTGCACGCTTTCCATCTTTCCATAAAATTGAGGAAAACCCTTCCGGTGATAAAATACTATAAGTTGCATTTTCCATCATCCAGACTTCATTTCCGACAGCTAATGCTAACGCACCACCACTACCGCCTTCGCCAATCATCAGACAAAGTACCGGAATTTTCAGACCTGACATTTCATAAAGGTTACGTGCAATCGCTTCTCCCTGTCCACGCTCTTCTGCTTCCATTCCACAGAATGCACCTGACGTATTTACAAAAGTAATTACAGGTCGATTGAATTTTTCTGCCTGTTTCATCAAACGAAGTGCTTTTCGATAACCTTCCGGTGACGGCATTCCATAATTGTGTTTCATGCAGTCCTTCATATCTTTTCCCTTATGCACACCAATTACCGTAACCGGCTGTCCGTCTAAATATGCAATTCCACCTACAATTGCAGGGTCATCACGGAACTGTCTGTCTCCATGCATTTCCATAAAGTCATCAAAAATAATGTCCATATAATCAACACATGCAGGACGCTCTACTTTTCTGGCTGCCTTTACTTTTTCCCAAGCACTAAAGATAGGTGCCTTGCTTGCGCGTTCTTTCATAAGTTCTGTTGGTTCATATTTATCATCCGCACGAAGTGGATCGAAGTTTGCATATCCTTCTCTCACATGATGCATTTTTAAAATCTGATGAAGGGTAGCTTTTAAATCTTCTCTTTTTACAATTGCATCTACAAATCCATGCTCTAATTGGAATTCTGCACGCTGGAATCCCTCTGGAAGCTTCTGTCCAATCGTCTGCTCAATAACACGAGGTCCTGCAAAACCAATCAGTGCTCCCGGCTCTGCTAAGATAATATCTCCTAACATCGCAAAGCTTGCTGTAACTCCACCTGTAGTCGGGTCTGTCAAAACCGGTACATATAAAAGTCCTGCATCCGAATGCTTTTTCAGAGCTGCAGAAGTCTTTGCCATCTGCATCAAGGAAATAATTCCTTCCTGCATTCTTGCTCCACCGGAACAGCAGAATAAAATAACAGGGAGACGAAGTTCTGTTGCTTTTTCCACTGCCAATGCAATTTTTTCTCCTACTACATGACCCATACTACTCATCAAAAATCTTGCATCACAAATTCCAAGTACGGTATCTTCTCCGAAAATTTTTGCACGTCCAATAGTTACTGCTTCATGAAGCCCAGTCTTTTCTCTTGCTGCTTCTACTTTCTCTTCATATTCTGGAAAATCTAATGGATTTTCTGATTCCAAATCTTCAAACCATGGCTCAAAACTTCTAGCATCTGCTACCATACGAATTCTGTTTGTCGTGCTGACTCTGAAGTAATAGCCACATTCATAACAAATATATTTGTTGCTTCGTACTTCCTCTTTATTTACTTCCCTACCACACCCTTTACAAAGTATAGTTTCCGGTTTATGTTCTGGCTTTTTTTCTGTTTTTACTTCTTTTTTTGTTTCCTGTTTTTTCTTTAAAATCAATGCTGACATTCTTATAGACCATGCCTTTCTTTCCTGCGTGTCTGCTTCTCCATTACAGACGTTTTCCTGTTAGCCAATTGCAAAAGTGAGTTCTGCCATGCAGGCTACCTTTCCATCCACTTTTGCAACTGCTCTTCCAACCCCCATTGGACCTTTTTGCTTGATGATTTCTGTTTCTAACGTCACTACATCTCCCGGAACCACTTTCTGTTTGAATTTAGCAGAACTGATTCCTGCAAAATAGGCTGTTTTTCCACGATTTTCTTCCATACTTAAAATCGCAACTGCACCTGTCTGTGCTAACGCTTCTATAATTAAAACTCCCGGCATCACCGGCTCTCCCGGGAAATGTCCTGCAAAATATGGTTCATTATAGCTGACACATTTTTTTGCAACGGCTCTTGTTCCCGGCTCTAATTCTTCTACCGTATCAATCAGTAAAAATGGCTGACGGTGCGGCAAAATCTCCATAATTTCTTTGGTTGTTAATTTAGACATATTTTTTCACCAAAATGCTGGCGTTGTGTCCACCAAAACCAAGTGAATTGGATAACGCATATGGTACATCCATGTAAGCATCTTCCATACAATAATCTAAATCCATTTCCTCATCCGGCTCTGTCAAACCAACGGTTGCATGTACATATCCTTCCTCGATTTCTTTGACACAAGTAAGGAATTCCACAGCTCCGGCTGCTCCAAGTAAATGTCCAACCATAGACTTTGTAGAATTCACTTTTAAATTCTTCGCATGTTCTCCAAATGCTACCTTAATTGCTCTTGTCTCAAATAAATCGTTATGATGTGTAGAAGTTCCGTGAGCATTAATATATGTTACTTCTTCCGGTTTCACACCTGCGTCTTCCATAGCAAACATCATAGCATGTGCTGCGCCTGATCCATCTTCTGCTGGAGAAGTGATATGGTAAGCATCTGCCGTACATCCATATCCGACTACTTCTGCGTAGATATGTGCACCACGTTTTTTTGCATGCTCATATTCTTCCAAAATAACAATTCCGGCTCCTTCTCCCATTACAAATCCGCTTCTGTTTTTATCGAATGGAATAGAACATTTTGTCGGGTCTGTTTCATTAGACAATGCTGTCAAAGCACTAAATCCACCAATTCCGATAGGAGAAATTGCTCCTTCTGTTCCTCCTGCTACCATTACATCAGCCTCTCCGTGCTGTACGCTTCGGAATGCTTCTCCAATGGTATTGGTACCAGTTGCGCAAGCGGTTACAACGTTAATATTCTTTCCTTTTAATCCAAAATAAATGGATACGTTTCCGGCTGCCATATTCGAAATCATCATTGGAACAAATAACGGTCCAATACGTCCCGGTCCTTTTTCCAACATTTTTTTATGCTCACGCTCCATAGCTGTTAAGCTTCCGATTCCACAGCCGATTGCACAGCCAACACGGTATGGATCTTCTTTTTCCATATCTATTTTTGCATCTTCTAATGCTTCCTTAGATGCAACCACAGCATACTGTGAAAAAAGTTCCATTCGCTTTGCTGCTTTTACATCCATATATTCTTTTGCATCAAAATTTTTTACTTCTGCTGCAAGTTTGCATTTAAAGTCTGTTGTATCAAAGCGTGTAATTTCTCCAAAACCAATCTTTTTGGCTTTTACAGCGCTCCAGAACTCCTCTACGTTATTTCCAATCGGAGTCACAGCACCCAGACCTGTTACAACAACTCGTCTTTTCATGATTAATCTCCTTTTCAATCTTACACGAAGAACGCTACGTTCGCATTCTTTGGTATGAATAGCCCCTAGCTATATCTATAACCTGCAAAGTTTGTGCCGCAGGCACAAATTTGCGTGTGAAAAAAATTTTTTTCACACTACATACTCATTCCACCATCAACAGCTATTACCTGTCCTGTAATATAAGCTGCTTTTTCGGAAGCTAAAAATGCTGCTAATTCTGCAATATCTTCCGGCTTTCCGATTTTTCCAAATGGAATCTGCGCTTTTACGCCTTCTTTTGCAGCCTCCGGCATGGCATCCGTCATATCTGTTTCAATAAATCCCGGCGCAATTGCGTTGCAGGTAATTCCACGACTTGCTAACTCTCTTGCAACACTTTTCGTCAATCCGATTACGCCAGCTTTACTTGCACTATAGTTTGCCTGTCCCGCATTTCCTAAAATTCCAGATACTGAAGATATATTGATGATTCTTCCTGCTTTCTGCTTTAGGAACTGACGGGAAAGATGACGAATCGTATGGAAAGTTCCTTTTAAGTTCGTATTCAATACTGCATCAAAATCCTCATCGGTCATTTTCATAATAAGTCCGTCTCTTGTGATTCCAGCATTGTTTACCAGAATATCAATGTGTGCATATTCTGCAATCAACTGCTTCATCATTGCTTCACATGCTGCATCATCCGAAACATCACATCCTACAGCTACTGCATCGCCACCTGCTTCTTTAATTTCAGAAACAACTGCTTCTGCCCGTTCCTTAGAACCATTGTAATTGACAATCACGAAAGCACCTTCTTCTGCCAATTTTTTTGCAATGGCTCTACCAATACCACGACTTGCGCCAGTTACCAGTGCCACTTTATTGGTTAACATAATTCTGAAAATCCTCCATCTTATCAATGTTTGCAACTTTTACATCACGATTGATTTTTTTCATAAATCCACTTAAGGTTTTTCCCGGACCGATTTCAATAAATTCGTCTGCTCCATCTTCGATTAATCTTTCAATGGTCTGCTGCCAGCGAACAGATGATGCTACCTGCTCTGTTAAAAGTGGTTTTACCTGTTCTTTTTCTGTCACATAATCAGCTGTTACATTTGCAACATATGGAATAGTGAAATCCTGAATTTCAATTTCTTCTAAGGCTTCACCTAACTTTTCTCCTGCTCCTTTTAACATTTCAGAATGGAATGGTCCACTTACTTTTAGCGGTACTACTCTTTTTGCACCTGCTTCTTTACAAGCTTCTCCTGCCACTCCTACTGCTTTTTCCTCACCGGTAATAACAATCTGTCCCGGACAGTTGTAGTTTGCAATTGATACGATTCCATCTGTCGCATCACAGATTTTTTCAATTTCTGCTACGTCAAGTCCTAATACAGCAGACATGGCTCCTCCGGTCGGAACTGCTTCCTGCATATAACAGCCTCTTTTTCTTACAACTGCAAATGCATCTTTCATGCTGATTACTCCGGATGCTACCAATGCGCCATATTCTCCAAGGCTTAAACCTGCTGTATAATCCGGCTCAATTCCCTGTTCTTTTAATGCTGCATAAATCGCAACCTCAGTTGTCAACATACAAATCTGTGTATATTCTGTAATATTTAATTTATCGTTTTCTTCAAAACAAAGCGCTGCGATATCTAATCCGGTAATTTCGGATGCCATATCATATGCCGCTTTACTAACCGGGAACTGATCATAAAATTCTTTTCCCATTCCTATGTACTGTGCTCCCTGACCTGGGAACATGAATACCCTTTTACCCATTTCATAGCCTCCCTATTTATGTAAAAGTGCATCTGCTTCCTGCATTAATTCCTGAATAATTTCTGCACAACTCTGTTCTTTTTTTACAAGTCCGGCACTCTGTCCTGCCATCAGGCTGCCATGTACGACATCACCTTCCATAACAGCTTTTCGTAAAGAACCAAGTGTGAGATGTTCTAATTCTTCGAAGCTTGCGCCCTCTTTTTCCATCTTTAAATAATCTCTGGTCATCTGGTTTCTTAAAACACGAATTGGATGACCTGTACTCATTCCTGTCACTTCGGAGTCAATGTCACGTGCTTTGATGACACGTTCTTTGTAATTTGGATGTACAATGGATTCTTTTGCTGTAACAAAACGTGTTCCCATCTGTACAGCTTCTGCTCCGAGCATCATCGCCGCTGCAACGCCTCTGCCATCTGCAATTCCACCTGCCGCAATAACAGGAACGTCTACTGCATCTACAATCTGTGGCACTAATGTCATCGTAGTCTGTGCACCGATGTGTCCACCGGATTCCATTCCTTCTGCTACAACAGCATCTGCGCCTGCACGTACCATCATTTTTGCCATAGCAACACTTGCAACTACCGGAATTACTACAACTCCTGCTTCTTTCCATGCGTCAATTAATTTTCCCGGATTTCCTGCTCCGGTTGTAACTACTTTAACGCCCTCTTCTATGACAACCTTTGCCACCTCTTCTGCATTTGGATTCAATAACATGACATTTACTCCAAATGGTTTGTCTGTCAGTTCTTTTGTTTTTCTGATTTCTTCTCTCACCACTTCTGGTGGTGCACTGGCAGCACCAATCAGTCCAAGCCCACCGGCATTGGAAACTGCTGCTGCCAGATTGTGTTCGGCTACCCATGCCATTCCGCCCTGAATAACCGGATATTCTATGCCAAGTAATTGACTAACCCTTGTTTTCACCTTATAACCATGCCTTTCTCACCACCTGCAGTCTATCGGAACCTGGTTCCATTCCCACAGGAAAACCTATGCTGCTGCACCTTTTGCTTTCATGTACTCTACAACATCATTTACAGTTGCTAATTTTTCTAAGTCTTCGGATGGAACTTCTACACCGAATTCCTCTTCTAATGCCATTACTAATTCAAATAAGTCAAGAGAATCTGCTCCTAAATCATCCTTGAAGTTAGACTCTAATTTAATTTCAGACTCTTCTACATTTAACTGTTCTGCAATAATTGGTTTCATTTTTTCAAACATTTTTCTTACCTTCCTTTTCTTCTCCCCAATACCTTTCATTTCGTATTGGTTTCATTATTTTGCATCTACAACTATTTGACTCTCTAATATTTTGATTATCAAATAATTTGCACATCAAATTATATAGCACTCCTTTTCTTTTTTGTCAACGTAGTCTTACAAACTACGTGTCAGGGTGTTCTTGAATTCCGCTTATTTTCTAGGTTTTTTGGGATTTATTTTTTTGAGATGCAAACTTGACTTTCTACTTTTTCCTTGCTATATTTATATCCGTTAATTACATATTTATTTGCTAGAGGAGATGTTTTTATGAATAATTTTTTTGCGACTCCGGAAGGAGCCTGGGGCGACGGTTCTGTTCATTTAACAACTGTCGGTCTGATTATTATGATTGCAATTGCTGTTTTACTGATTGCAGCTTCTCTTGTGGTTCGCCATCAGAAAAAGAATTCTGACGCAGAATCCGTTGCTGTTTCTAAAAAAGCAATTACTACAAAACAACTTGTTTTTTCAGCTGTTTCCATTGCACTTGCTGTTGTAACTTCTATGATTAAATTTGCAAATCTACCTATGGGTGGCTCAGTTACCCTTTTTAGTATGCTTTTTATCGTCTTAATTGGTTACTGGTATGGACCTTCTATCGGTATTATGACCGCTTTGGCTTATGGATTATTACAGTTTATTCTGGAGCCTATTTTTTATACGATTCCACAGATGATTTTAGACTACCCACTTGCCTTTGGCGCTTTAGGTCTTTCCGGCTTTTTCTATAAGAAGAAACACGGATTGCAGATTGGATATGTCGTTGGTGTACTAGGACGTTTTATCTTTGCTACCATTTCAGGTGTCGTTTTCTTCGGTTCTTATGCACCGGAAGGAACTCCTGCACTTGTATACTCACTTGGTTATCAGGCAAGTTATCTTGTTCCGGAAGCAGTTGTTACTTTAATTTTGATTTCCATTCCGGCAGTTTCTTCTGCCTTAGCACATGTGAAAAAAATTGCACGGGCTGATGCGTAATGACAAAAAAGGATTGCTTATACAGCAATCCTTTTTTATTTCTATAAATATATGCAATTTAAATATTGAACTTTTCAATTTCGTTTTTGAGAAGTTCTGCACTCTTCCGTGTTTTTGTTACCTGTTCCAATACCTTTTCTGATTCCTGTGCAATTTCAGATGACCTCTGTGCAATATCTGTAGTTCCTAAAGCACCCTCATCTGCTGCTTTTGAAATATCCTGCATAGAAGTACGGATTCCTTCCATATTCGCAAATAACTGCTGTGCGGTAGCACTGAAATCACTTACTAAATCTTCAATATAAATCGCATCCTGACTATACTTTTCTCCTATTTCAAGAAACTCTTTATAATCCTCTGCCACATCTGTTACTACAAAATCCAATAATTTTTTTGCATTATCTGCTAGATTTCCTACTGCTTCTGTCACTCCCTGCGTAACGTTTTGAATCTTCATTACAGTTTCTCTTGACTGTTCTGCAAGGCTTCCAATTTCTCCAGCTACTACTGCAAATCCTCTTCCAGCTTCTCCAGCTCTTGCTGCTTCAATAGAAGCATTTAGCGCCAACAGATTTGTCTGCGATGTAATCTCCATAATTGCATCAGCTAATTCATATATCTGCTCCACTACTTTTACATGCTCTAAAGAACTCTCCAACTCCTGCTGTATCTCTTTTCTAAGTATTGAAGTCTTTTCCTGAGCCTCAATAACCTTCTGTTTCGTTTCCTCTGCCCGGTTATTAATCTCTGCCGCCTTCTCTGCTCCATTCTGAGAACGCTGTGCTATATTTTGTACTGCTGCATGCATTTCTTCTGATGAGTCATTTACTACCGTTGTTGTGGCCGCAGTCTCTTCCATACCTGCGGACAACTCTTCCGTAGTAGCTGATACACCTTCAATGCCACCATTCAAATCAATTACCCGCTCATTTACTACACCTACTACCTGATTAATTACCTCAGATTCTTCTTTTACCTTGCTAATCAAAATTACTGTAGCATCGCGCATACCTGTAATACACCTTGCAAGTTCCCCAAAATCATCTTTACGGTTTTTATATTTTTCCGGGAAACTGTGCGTATAATCTCCCTCTGCCATATGGTTCATTAACTTCATAGATATGCTTAAGGAATTGGAAATATCTCTTACAATTGTAAGTGCCAGAAATGCTAAGATGATAATACTAACAAGCATTGCTATAATTACTATCATTTTAGCTCTCTGGAACATTGCATTTTGCACTTCATTATTTTCTGCTACTATTTCCTCCAGCTCGTCCACATAATTACCTGTACCAATCACCCACTGATACGGTTCAAATGATTTACTGTAGGCACGTTTCGGATAAATCTCTGTGCTACCTTCTTTGGTGAAATAATAATCTGTAAATCCGCCGTCCTCCTTTTGACCATTCTCAATGATGTCTTTCACCATCTGATAACCATTTACATCTACGGTATCCATACGGTTCGTTCCTTCTGCATCGCCTCCTAGAAGAACTACATTATCTCCTTCATAAGTGTCAATCCAAAAATATCCGCTCGTACCATAACGAAGATCCCGCACAATGTCGGCAGCCAATTTCTTTGCTTCCTGCTCTGTATATTCTCCGCTCTGCTGTTTTGCATAAATTCCATTCAACAATGTTATGACATTCTCTACCTGCCCCTTAATCTGTTCATCATAATCGTTATAAAGTGCCTCTCTCATAGACTCTGCAGAATAATTATAAGATTGTTCCATCTTCAACATGTTGACACTTTCCATACTAATCATAAATCCAATTGCGATAACCACCACTAAAATTAATTTTGTGCGCACCTTTAAATTTGCAAACATTACTTTGCCTCCATTTCTTCGACTCATGTTGTTTATATCATACTATCCTCATCCCATCCCTTCAATATTTTTGGTGATTTCTCCCTGTTTTCTACCTTTTTATCTCTTTTGTTGTTCTATTTTAAACAAAATATACTATTTATTTGTTTTTCTCTTTATCATTTTTATTAATAACGTACTATTCACGAAATTGATTCTGGTAGAGTAAAAAAAGCAGTGGAATGAGAGAATGATATGCCCCCTGTCTACTTGACAGGGGGCATATCATTCTCTCATTCCACTGCTTTTCTTTTTCTCTGAATTAATCTAATAACATCTGAACACAACCGTACATTCCAGCGTCATTTCCAAGAGATGCTAATGCAAACTCTGTTTCCCGGCATGCATGGAAGGCACGCTCTACAAAATGTTTCTGCACATTTTCAATTAAAATATTTCCTGCTTTTGACACTCCGCCGCCAATCACAAAAATCTCCGGATTTACCACGCAGGCAATGTTAGCAAGAGATGTTCCTAATATTTCTCCCAGTTCATCTACTAACTCAAGAGCTACTTCATCTCCCTCTTTGGCAGCATCGAAAATATCTTTCGCTGTTAAATTCTCGATTTCTTTTAAAGAAGTATCTGCTGAAGTCATAGCAAGTTTTCTTTTTGCCATACGAACGATTCCTGTTGCAGAAGTATACTGTTCCAAGCAACCACATTTTCCACATCCACAAAGTTCAATTTCATCTTCGTTTACCATGATGTGTCCAATTTCTCCACCTGCACCTGTTGCTCCAGCTACCATTTTTCCATCAATGATAATTCCGCCGCCGACACCTGTTCCAAGTGTTACTACGACAACATTGCGATGACCTTTTCCGCCACCCTGCCACATCTCACCGAGAGCTGCGACATTCGCATCATTTCCTGCTTTTACTTCTAATCCAGTCAATCCATTGAGTGTTTCTGCTACATTGAAAACACCCCATCCGAGATTGACACAACCATTTACAGTTCCATCGCTCATCACAGGACCTGGCACTCCAATTCCTACTCCATGTACCTCACTCTTACTAATGCCTTCCTGCGCTAATTTATTGTCAATCGCACGTGCAACATCTTCTAAGATATCTGCTCCGTGGTTCTCTGTATTTGTCTTGATTTCCCATCTATCTAACATTTTCCCACTGGTTTCAAAGAAACCCATTTTTATAGTGGTTCCACCGATATCTACCCCAAATGCATACTTTTTCATGACGTTTATTTCTTCCTTTCTTTCTGTGAAAAATTTAACACAATACTGTTTTTATTGTACTGATGCCGGAAAGAAATGTCAACGATTTCTGTGCACTTCCTTAAGGCAATCCTAATTATTTTTTACAAAGTTTTCCTCGATATATGTTATGTAGTCTTTGCGATTCACATCATCCTTGTGTGTAAGATACCACTGAAAACTTTCCACAAGCCCTTCATACAAGTCTTTGGTACTCTCCAAATATTTCTTTTGTCTACTAACATCTAACACATATTCATAATCATAAAAGCAAAAATAGTCTCTCTGATTCTTTTCTTCGTACACATTTACAAATTGCGCTTCATTTCCCGCTGCCTTATAACATAATTCTACCCATTGGCGAATGGTAACCGTTTCTTCATTTCCAACATTAAAAATATGCTCTTTAGGCTTCTCTTCCAGCAATCGGTCCATGAATCTGCACAAATCTTCCACATGAAAAAATTGTAGCTTCATGCTCCCATCTTTTGGCAGGTAAAATTTTCTGTTTTGAAGTGCGCAGTCAAACACAAACGGTTCCCGATACAAATTTTCCATTGGTCCGTAAAAATAAGGCGGCCGCAGGATATACGCCTGCGGTACCTTGCTTTGAATATAACGTTCCGCTTCAATCTTATTCTTTCCGTAATCTTTCCAGATTGTATTATATCCTATGTCTTGTGTTTCCCGGAATGGCTGCTTTGTATCCTCTGGATAGACAGCGCTTGAACTAATCAAAATATATTCTTTGATCTCATCTAATGCTTCCACCAGATATTCTGCGTCTTTTTGTGTATAGGACGTAATGTCAAAAACAACATCAAATTTCTGATTCTTTAACTTATCTCCAAGTGCGTTTCTGTCTGCCCGAATCAATTTTACCCCTTTTACCTGTTCTTTGGTATTTCTATTTAATACGTAAACATCATATCCTTTTTTTACATAATAGGATGCAACGAATTTACTTACAAAGGTAGTTCCGCCTGTCACCAATACTTTCTTCATAACAATCCCCTCCTATTTTCTCTCCTATAAGATTCTTTTAAGGTGTTCCTGATTCCGGCGATTCTTCCCCAGCTGGCGGTTCTCCTCCCGGTGCTTCACCCTGATCTGCCGGGTTTTCTCCTGCTCCCTCTGCTGGAGGTTCACCCTCTGCAGAAGGCTCATTCTCTGTCGGAGCTTCTTCTCCCTCCAAAGGTTGATTTTCTTGCGGCATTTCCTCCTCTGGCTGTACTTCTCCACCCTCTGCAGAAGTTCCATTCTCCACTGAAGTTCCGTCTTCCGTTGGAGTCGTTACTTCTTCTGAAATCTGTGCATATGGAAGAAACTCTAATGTTGGAAGTCCCTCATGAATCTGGCTCATAAAGTTCTTCCAAATTGTTCCCGGGTAAGTCGCTCCCTGCAAATCATCTAATGTCTTTGGCATATCATATCCAACCCAGACACTTGTCGTATAGTAACGTGAATAGCCGACAAACCATCCATCTTTGGAATCATTAGTGGTTCCCGTTTTTCCTGCACAAGGCATATCACCAAGTCCAAGACCTTTTCCGGTACCGTTTATTAAAACTCCTTGCAGTACATCCGTCATCATACGTGCTGCATTCTGTTTATAAATAATCACTTCTGTCTGTGGTGCTCTGTAAATCTCATTTCCTTTTGCATCTGTTATCTTTTCGATACAGGTTGGCTCCCGATAGATTCCGTCATTTTCAATCGCTGCATAAGCAGATGCCATTTCAAGAGAAGACACTCCCTTTGTAAGACCTCCTAAACAGCTTGCCGGAATCTCATCTTCCGCCTCAATTTTAGAAAAATTCATGGCATGAAGATAGGACAGTCCTTCACTTGGTGTAATCTCATCATAAAGTTTCCATGCGATGGTATTAATAGAATGTTCTACTGCTGTACGAACCGTGATTTCTCCACGATAATAGCCACCGGCATTTTCCGGTCCATCCTCAATCGGCTCATCTACCACCAAACTGTCCGGTGTGTACCCCCTTTCAAAAGCCGGTGTGTATACAATCAAAGGCTTTATGGTACTACCCGGCTGACGAAAACTCTGATAAGCACGATTTAGTGTATAACCTGCAAAGTCCTGGCTTCTTCCACCTACAATTGCTTTTACAAATCCGGTTTCATTATCAATACAAGTTGCAGATGCCTGCAAAGTATAAACTCCCTCTTCACTTAATTCCGTAAAATTACTTAACGTATCATTGACGGACGCCTGAAGCTGTTCCTGCATTTCTAAATCAATTGTCGTATAGATTTGATAGCCTGCGGTGTAAAGCTTTTTCTGACATTCACTGTAAAGTTCACTATAAGCAGTATCGTAGGCTTCCTCTTCTTCCTCTGAGTCGAATTCATATTGAAATTCAAAGCCCTCAAGCGACATCAGCGCTCTCGTTGCGCAATAATACGTATAAGTCTCCACGTAGTCATTTTTAGCATATTCCTCTGGACGCTCTAATACAATTTGTTCACTGACTGCTTCATCATATTTGCTCTGTGATATTTTCCCATCCTCAAGCATGTTTTTTAAAATACGATTTCTACGTGATACCGTATTATCCGAATTCGTCAGCGGATCGTATACCGTCGGATTATTTGGGACTGCACACAAATATGCTATCTGAGAAAGGCTAAGATCCTGCACATCAGAATTAAAATATCCACGACTTGCTGCCTGAATTCCATAATATCCATTTCCAAAATAAATATTGTTCAGATAAAATTCTAAAATTTTATCTTTGCTATAGACTTTTTCCAATTCCAACGCAATAAAAATCTCTTCTACTTTTCTCTGCCAGGTCTGCTCGGTAGAAAGGTAGATATTTCTTGCTAACTGCATGGTAATGGTACTTCCACCCTGTGTCACTTCTCCATTTTTTACCATAGCAATGGCCGCACGCACGATAGCTTTATAGTCTACTCCGCTGTGCCGATAAAACTTCTTATCCTCAATACTGATAATGGCAGCTTTGACATCCGCCGGAATGTCTTCTGAATCTACATAATAAGAATCCTTAGAACCTTTTAGTTTTGTAATCAGATTCCCATCTGCATCATAGACACTACTCGTTTCTGCTGCATGGAATGTTTCTTCGGAAGAGGCATGCACAAAAGAAACCGCTTCCTTATGAAGTGCCTGTACTTCTTCTGCATAACCGCCACCATAATAAAAACCGACTGCCCCTATCACACAGAGCATTAAAAAAATCTGCACTTTTACAAAAAACCAAAAGAAACGATACTTCTTTTTCTTCTTTTTTTTCTTTTTTGCCATGAAAAATAGATCCTTCTTTCCCATTCATTTTGTCTGGAATCTTTTCACCTACAGGCACACTTTATGATACGAAATCCCCATCTGCTGCAAATGTTCTTCTTCTCTTTGCTGGCAGGTAAAAAGAAAAATCTGATGTCCTGTTTTTTCTAAGATTCGAAGTGCCTGTTCTAGTCTTTTCTCATCATACATAGAAAAGACTTCGTCGAGCATAATCGGAAGGGGTTCTTCCTGCGTCACGACAGTTCCAACTGCCAGACGCAACGCCAGATAGAATTGTTCATAAGTTCCCTGACTTAACTGTTCCAAGCTGACTTTTCTTCCATCTTGAAATACTTCCAGACTTCCAGTTTCATCTATTCTTATTCTATCATATTTTCCCGCTGTTATGTGAGATATCTGTTTTGATATTTCAGCATCTAATTCATCCCGGATGTCCTCACAAAATTCTTTGGCAAGACGACTTATCTCCTGTGCTGCAAGTTCCAATGCTTTGATGTCTTCAACCAGCTCTTTTTCCCTGATATCTGCCTGGCGTAATTCCAAAAGTTCTTCTTCTAAATTGGTAAGACGTGTCTCCTTTTCCTGCACACTTTCTTCTAACCGTTGTAGCAAGATTTCCAATTGTTTTGTTTCTTCGGAAGGCACGGTCTCATCTTCCTGCCATCCAGCTTCTTGTATCTTGTCTTCTCTTTCGCTCTGCTTTCGAGAAATCCCATATAGAAAAAGAAGAAGAAACAATACTTCTAAGACACAAAACACTCCGATTTTCTGATACCACATCCAATATGCGACTGCATTAAATAAGAGTAGTGCAGCTCCTAGCAGTTCCATAACTTTACCTTGCTTGCCTTCCAAAGGCCTCTTTTCCTCTTGTTGCTGTCTAATCTCTTTTTTCTCTCGTTCTTCGCTCTGATTCTGTCTTGAATGTCTGTTCTGGCGGATCAGTCTTTTTTGCTCTTGCAGTTCTCGTTCGATTAATTCTCGTTGAAGCAATAACTGCTTTTCTTTTTCTTCCTTCTCTGCCTTATGTTTTTTCAATTCTGTTTGTCGTTCTTTTCTTTTCTGTGTTAACCCCTGCAATGCTTTTGTTACCTTTGTCGAGGCATCACCGCTTCCTGCTGCATCCGACAGGTATTCTGCCAAAAGCTCCGACATCTGTCCCCCGGTTACAACACCGCATTGTGGAATGTCGTAAGTATTTTCATAAGTTTCCCGCGAAATCCCGCCTAAGAGCATTTCCAAATCTCCGTAGGCAACAGACATCTCTTCTCCATCCGCTTCATTACAAAGGTAATCCTTTTTTTCCTTCGAATAAAAATTCCGTTCCAGATAAAAAGGTTTTCCCTCTACTTCGAAGCGCAATGCACCACTATAATATGAGGATGCATGCCATGGTTCATATTTCTGATAAGGGTCTTTTATCGATGCCCGGCCTTTCTGTTTTTCCATTCCAAAAAGCATACTCTTGAAAAACATATGCAAGGTCGTTTTTCCAGACTCATTTTCTCCATAAATCAGATTGATTCCTGGTTTAAATTCCAGCGTTCTGTTCTGTAATTTTCCAAAATTAAATATCTTTGCTTCTTTTATCTGCATATTTTATGTCCTAACAGTGCATTCACACCATACTCTAATGCCTTTCTTGTAACGGCGGTATCTTCTTGTTCTAACATGACATCTACATACCGTCCCAGTAACGTGTGTTCTTGCTCGTGGCTTAATTTTTCATAATCATAATCCGGTTTCAGGTTACACTGCACATCTACCACCTGTTCCGCCTCTGAAAGTCTTGCGATATCCGGCTCCATATCCGGGTCTGCTACCCCTTCCAGAAAAATACGGAATTTGTGGAAAGGCTCGCTTTCCCGCAATAATTTCTGTTCCCAATTAAAGAGATCCCGGTTCGTCGTATTCCGGTTCATTTGGAATACTTCATGCCGGTACTGGCATTTTTGAATCGGGAAAAAAGAAAGATGACTTCCTTCTTTTGTGAGTTTCCCCATCCAGTAACCATGCGGTCCTAAATCATTGCAATCCGTAGGTTCTAATGATCCTGCCATCACAACACGACCTTCTTCCATCTGCTCTCCTTTATGAATATGTCCACAAGCAACATAATCAAATCCTGCCGTTGCCAAATTCTTTGCAGAAAAAGGAATATGCCCTTCGTCTCCTCCGTGCACCAGCAGAATATTCAACCGATTCCGGTTTCTAGGAATTGCCGTATCATACAGGCGTTCCCGAATTTCTTTATGCCAGTAACTAAGTCCATAGACCGTTACATTTTCTTCCGGGAAATCCATTGCTTCTATCTCTTCTTTTTTGAAAAGAAAAACATTCTCTGCCCACGGAAAAGAAAGGTAATAAGATTTCTGCCTTAGGTAGTCATGGTTTCCTGCAATTATAATTACTTTTGTATTCGGAATTTCCGAAAAAAGTGCATTGACTTCTTTGATTTCTTTTTTGAGTGGCTGCGCATGAAACAAATCTCCGGTCACGAACAAAAACTCCGGTGCCTCTTTTTTTGCCACCTCTATCACTTCTGCGAAGGAATCCCAAATATCTCTTGCACGCCTTTGGCTCCATGGTTTTCCTGCATCCGGTTTTACGCCAAGATGCACATCCGATATGTGCATGAATTTCATGCCAACGTCCTCCTTCCCTGCAATTTCCCTCATTTTTTTCTTCTACGATATGGGTTTTCTTTTTATGAATTTGCGGCTAAATCTTTTATCACTTCTCCTGCTAAAATCAAGCCTGCCACTGCCGGAACAAATGCACAGCTTCCCGGTGTTTTCTTTCGTTCTGCCCCATCATCAAACTCCATTTTTCGCTCAATTGGTTCTTCTTTGGAATACACCACTTTTAATTTTTTCACCCCACGCTTTTTCAATTCCCGACGCATGACTTTTGCAAGCGGACAGACACTCGTCTGATAAATATCCGCCACTTCAAAACGTGTCGGATCTAACTTATTTCCGGCTCCCATTGCAGATACAATTGGAACCCCAGCTTCCTGCGCCCGCATGATAAGTTCAATCTTAGCCGTCACGGTATCCACTGCATCTACCACATAGTCATAACTTGAAAAATCAAACTGGTCTGCCGTTTCCGGTAAAAAAAAGCAATCATACGCATTCACACAGCATGCTGGATTGATTGCATGAATTCTCTCTTTTAATACCTCAACTTTTTTCCTTCCAACTGCTTCTGTAGTTGCAATAATCTGGCGGTTGATATTCGATTCTGCCACTTCATCTTTATCAATAATGTCAATCGTACCAATCCCGCTACGCGCCAGCGCTTCCACGACATATCCGCCGACTCCGCCAACACCAAACACTGCCACGCGCTTCTGCGCAAGATGCTCTATTGCTTCTTCTCCGAAAAGAAGGGCTGTTCTAATAAATTTTTCTTCCATTCTAAATAACTCTGCCTTTCTAAGACCTGCAAACTTTCTATTACTTTTTCCATTGCCTAGATATATATTCTTATCGAAATTATATAGTATATCCTTATGGATATCAATTAACATCCTATTAAAAAAAATAACATCAGGGGGTTGACAACTGAAAAACAGAGTGCTATATTTACTCGCAAACAGAAAGCAAAATGCAAAGAACAGAACAAGGTTATCTGAACCCCTACATAACAGAGAGCCGTCGGTTGGTGTGAGACGGTATGTATTTCAGACAACTATCCTCTGCGAGCAGCGCACTGAAATTCCACCTCGGAAGTATAGGTGTCACCGGTATCCTGACCGTTATCTCAGGGCTTATTGCTACATAATAATTATGCAAAGATAAGGCAGAGTGGTCGTAAGATACGGCAAGCAAAGTGGTAACGCGGAACTATCAGAGTTTTCGTCTTTGGGCATCCTTAAATAGATGTCTGGGCGGGGCTCTTTTTTTTAACCTAATACATCATCAAATTAACGCGTAGAATTGTCCTTTTTACATATCCGCTTTCTGAAACACATATCATACTATAATAAAAGGAGTCGTGTGAAATGAATAGTTTAGTAATTATCTTAATTGGAATTTTGGCGCTCGGTGCCGGTTATCTTTTCTATGGCCGGTGGCTTGCAAAAAAATGGGGAATTGATGAGCATGCAAAAACTCCGGCTTATACCCATGCAGACGGAGAAGATTATGTTCCATCCTCCAAATTTACAGTATTTTCTCACCAGTTTTCTTCCATCGCTGGTGCAGGACCTGTCACAGGCCCAATTTTAGCCTCTGTATTCGGATGGGTTCCGGTACTTTTATGGCTCATTGTTGGCGGTTTGTTCTTCGGTGCCGTACAGGATTTCGGTGCCCTTTATGCATCCGTTAAAAACGAAGGAAAATCCATGGGAATGATTATCGAAAAATATATCGGTAAAACAGGACGTAAATTATTTATGTTATTCTGCTGGCTGTTTACGTTATTAGTTATTGCAGCCTTTACTGATATGGTAGCCGGTACCTTTGTTGGCGTTGGCTTAGAAAGCGCAGAAACTGCTTATGCAAACTCCGCTGCTGCTTCTATTTCCATGTTATTTATTGTTGTTGCCATTATCTTTGGACTGATTCAGAAAAAAGTTGGCAGTATGAATGAAATTGTTAAAGCAGTCGTTGCCATCGGACTTTTAGTTCTGATGTTTGCAGTTGGTATGCTTTGCCCAATTTATTTATCCAAAAACGCTTGGGTTTATATTGTCATGGCATACTTGTTCTTTGCATCTGTTATGCCAATGTGGCTTCTGATGCAGCCAAGAGATTATATGACAACTTTCATGTTGCTTGGTATGATTCTCGGCGCTGTTGTTGGTGTACTTGTCGCTCATCCTAGTATGCAGTTAAATGCATTTAATGGTTTTAACGTAAACGGAAGTGCACTCTTCCCAACTTTATTTGTTACTATTGCCTGCGGTGCTGTTTCCGGTTTCCACAGTTTAGTTTCTTCCGGAACTTCTTCTAAGACTGTAAGTAATGAAAAAGATATGCCAATGATTGGTTATGGTGCCATGGTTGTCGAAAGTTTACTTGGTATTCTTGCATTAGTTGTTGTTGGTGCTGTCGCTGTAAACGGAACCAAACCAGATGGAACACCTTTCTCCATCTTTTCTTCCGGTGTTGCCGGTTTTCTTGAAAAACTCGGTGTTCCGGTACAGTTTGCAACTGTATTTATGACAATGTGTGTCTCTGCTCTGGCCTTGACCTCTCTCGATTCTGTAGCAAGAATCGGACGTATGTCTTTCCAGGAACTTTTCTATGGAGATACCACAGACCCTGCAAAAATGTCACCGGTAAGACGTGTTCTGACCAACAAATATTTTGCAACTGTCATCACCTTATTCTTTGGTTACCTTCTGACTTTAGGCGGTTATAACAATGTATGGCCTCTGTTCGGTTCTGCAAACCAGCTTCTTGCAGCTCTAGTATTGATTGCGCTTGCTGTATTCTTAAAAACAACTGAAAGAACCGGCTGGACACTTTACATCCCAATGTTTGTCATGCTGGCAGTTACATTTACAGCATTAGTTCAAAAATCAATTGCCTTAGTTACTAATGTTCTTGCCGGTCAGGCAACTTTCTTAGTTGACGGATTACAGTTAATCGTTGCCATCCTCTTAATGGTACTTGGTGTCATGGTCGCATTCAGCTGTCTGAAAAAATTGTTTGTAAAAAAGGAATCCTCATTCTTGCCAAATCAGGAAACAAGCGCTAGTGTCGGTAGCAATGAATAAAAGTTAATTAAAAGATTATTTTTATATTTGAAAAAAAGATGCTGTCACATCTATGATTTTTTATCATACATGCGGCAGCATCCTTTTTATTAGGTTTTATCTCTTTCACTCACATATAACACATTTCAAAAAAACTTTCGAACATCATAAATTGTCTGCTACAGATGTTTCATTAATTCTTTTCTCATGCAATTTATCAAAAAGATGTATTTTTTCCATGTCAAAGGTCATTTGAATGGTATCTCCTCTTTGAACATTTGTATCTGAAGGCACTCTTACAGATACCTTTTGTCCATTATAGGTAAGATATAAATATGCATAATCTCCCAGCATTTCATATACTTCTACCTTACCTTCCAATTCTCCATCTGTTGCCAACTGAATATCCTCCGCACGTACTCCTACAATAATATCCTGGTTGATATAATCCTTTTTTCTAAGAGTTTCTGCTATCGATTCCGGTAACTGTAACAGTGCATCTCCAATCTGTATATGAAGCACACCATTTGCCGGAACGCAGGCACCTTCGAAAAAGTTCATAGGAGGTGTTCCTATAAATCCCGCCACAAACACATTAGCAGGATGCTCATAGAGCTCCTGAGGTGTTGCAACCTGTTGTATCTCCCCATCCTTTAATACTACGATTTTCGTACCAAGTGTCATTGCTTCTACCTGATCGTGAGTTACATAAATAAAGGTACTGTCTAGCTCCTGATAAAGTTTTGAAATCTCACTACGCATCTGGTTTCTTAACTTGGCATCTAAATTTGACAAAGGTTCGTCCATTAAGAACACCTTTGGTTTACGTACAATGGCACGCCCCATTGCCACGCGCTGCTTTTGTCCACCGGAAAGTTCCTTAGGTTTTCGATCCAGCACCGTAGAAAGTCCCAGTTTTTCGGCTACCTTTTCCACCTTTTTCTTTATCTCTGCTTTAGGAACTTTTTTTAACTTCATACTGTAGGCAATATTATCATAAACAGACATATGAGGATACAACGCATAATTCTGGAATACCATTGCCATATCCCGGTCACAGGAAGGCACATCATTCATACGTTTCCCATCTATAAGAAGTTCACCGTCTGAAATCTTCTCCAATCCTGCAATCATTCGAAGTGTAGTAGATTTCCCACATCCAGAAGGTCCTACAAAAATCACAAATTCCTTATCTTTAATATTCAAATTAAAATCCTTTATCGCTACTACTCCATCTTCATATTTTTTATATATATGCTTTAACTGAATCTCTGCCACAGTATTTCCTCCTTGTCTCAAATCTTATCCAATAATTCGGGCAATTCACGAATGGATGCAATCACATAGTCCGCTTCGCCTCCAAAGTCTTCTGCTTCACTAACCCCACTTAATACTCCAATTGCAATTCCACCATTTTTTTTTGCAAAAATCATATCATTATAGGTATCACCTACTACTGCAATTTCCTCTGGTCTTAAAGAAAATTGTTCTGCAAATTCAAGAAACATTTCTTTATCCGGTTTCGGTTTTCGCCGTCCATCATCAGCACCAATATAGTCAAAAAATTCTTTTACCCCAATAGAGTCCAAACAATTCTTCGCCGAAATCTCTGTATCTGCTGTAGCCAGTCCGATTATAATCTTTCTAGATTTTAGATTTTCCATTAACTCATTCATATCCGTAAACAACCGAAATTTTGCATTCCGACTTGTTACATTCTCATTAAAAAGCTCCTCTAACTGCTTTCTTACTTCTATTACCGGAATCGACCTTCCTTTTTCCGCAAGAGCTGCACAAATGTCTTCTGCAATTTCTCCATAAGACTTATAAGCAAGTGCCCCCTTAGGATCAACTTCCCCCTTGTCTACTCCAATGGTTCGAAGCAAATGCTGTACAAGTTCTTTCGAAGCTTCCATTCCATTCTGTTTTAGAAATACCGGTATTACTGATGTCGCTGCCTGAAGCCAGAGAGAAAAGAAGTCCACCAAAGTTCCATCTTTATCAAATAATATTCCCTTTATCATGTCAGTCTTCTCCCATTTTTTCCCATATTTCTTCTACGGTACTACATACAGAAGCCATTGCACCGCAATAGACCGGGTTTACATATCCTAAGAATGCTCCCTGCTTCTGTCTTACCTCAAGTCTGACCCAGTTCCATTTCCGGTTATCTAACTCTATTTCTTCTTTAATATAATAATCTCCCGATGGGGTTTCATATACCTTTAACGGAAGTTTTTCTCCATTTTTCACTAAAAATACATTTGGTCTTTCCTTAAGCCCCTTTATCTGAGCTTCATAAACAAGAGCTATATTCTCTCTCCTCTCTGCAAGTTCATCCCCTGGAAGATATTCTCTTTCCCCTACTGTAATTTTCGGAATAATCTTACAGAATCTTGTGACACACATGTGTCCTTTTCTTACTTCTTCCATCAAATTCTTTGGTGACAGCCCTTCACAAAATACATATGTACCAGGATCACCTGCAATAGACGGAAGGTCTGCTCCTTCATAACGTTCTTCTATCAGATTGTGGGAATCACTTCCTCCCACTCCCCAAATTTTATGTCCATCCTTCCAAAGCTCATCTAAAAAGCATATGGCCTGATCATTAGATAGTGATGCATCCTGATAGGTAGGATCATTGACAATTTCTACGCACTGAAAATCCTTAAGACTTGTTTTTCCATACTTCCATTTCCAAATCGTAAGAAACGGATGATTCAGACTGACAATCCAGTCCTTCCTATTTGCTTCTTTTATGGTCTCTTCCACATATTGATCCATTTGAGAAGTACCATTACTTTTTACAATTTCTAACAGTTTTTCCGGCATTTCTGTAATACCAAACAGATTAAAATGACCCTTATCTGTGGTAATTTCAATTCCCGGTAACATGCAAAGGTCCGTATCACACCACCCTGTATGCATCAGATTGTGCTCAGTAGGCACATAAAAGTCCATCTCCATGTCCTTTGCCTTTTTCATGGCATTTCTTATGGTTTCCTTCCCATCGGATAATCTGGTATGCGTGTGAAAATCGCCCTTATACCATCTTGCTTCCGACTGATATACCTGATTCCAGTCATATTGTTTTGGCGATATCTGCAAACTACCTTCTTCTACCCAGACCCAATTTCCAATAGGCTCTGTTATTTCAGAGTCTTCATCTGTCACTACCACTTCCAGCTCTATCGTTTTATCTCCAAGACGCTGTGCGACATATTCCGTAAAAATACCAAGGCTGAGTTTCCACTCTCCTGCTAAAATCTTTCCTGGTACTCCGCCGATTGTTGTATGTGCGCCATCAATTCCTACTGCAAGCTCCTGTGCTCCATATCCTAACAGTTTTTGAAGACGGATAGCTCCGGTTTCATCCCGTAAAATGACAAATCCCATATAACGACAAACTTCCGGTACCTTGATATCTAAATATAATGTTTTTAATTCATGAGGAATCGCAAAGGATTCCTCATGAAGGTTGTCTGTCTCTCGACTAATTGTAAAATTAATTATTTCTCTCATACTACATTCTCTATTTGCTAATGCTGTCTAATGCTTCCTGAGCAGTCTTTTGTGCCTCATCTAATGCTTCTTTTGCAGGAACATTTTCCAATTCTACCTTATCTGCTGCAATACTTAATGCATCAAAAATCTTTCCTCCGGTTGGGTCAGTTAAAGCAGGAGTTCCATGTGATGCCTGTGAAATCGGTACCAATGCCTGTGGATTTTCTTCTGTATATGCCTTAAACTCATCTACCTCCAAAGTAGACTGACGTACTGCGACATATCCTGTTGCCATAGACCATTCTGCCTGATTTTCCGGTGAAGTAAAGTATTTCATGAATTCGTATACACCTTGTTTTGTCTCATCATCAGAACCTTCCAACATAACTAACTGTAATGCATCTGCAGTCGGTGCAGAAGGATTATCATTAAATCCAGGCTGTTCCATTGCTGCTACAATGCTAAAATCAAGATCCGCCTGATCTCCGGAAGAACCTGTATATCCGCCTGCTTTGTTCTGAAGAACATCATCAATAGTTGTATACCAGTATTCCCATCCCTGTCCGCCGGAATTTACCTTCATAATCTTATCATCATGAATCCACTGACGGAAGGACTCCCATACTTCTACCCATTCTTCTGAATTGATCATAACGGTCTTTCCATCTTCGCTTAACAGAGATGCACCATTGCTTAATGCTGCATCGATTAGATTTGGACTTCCCCACATTGGCTCCCATCCTACAAAAGAACCATCTTCACTTGTCATAGTCGCTGCTGCTTCTGCTAGATCCTGCCATGTCTGGATGGATTCCGGATCAATACCTGCTTCTTCAAATGCTGCTATATTGTAATAAAGAACCTGTGTCGTTCCATATGCTGGGAGTGCAAAGATTTTTCCATCCTCATCGACACCCTGATCAAAAAATACACTTAAATAATCATCTTCCTGGAAATCAGAATCTTCGTCGATAAATTTACTCAGATCTGCTACCAGATTTTTTTCAGAAAGGTTTCTAGACTTATCTACATCCAAAAGTGCCATATCCGGCGCATTGTTTCCTGCAATTCCTGCCTGAAGCTTTTCATATGTTTCCGTATAATCTGCCTGTGTAGTTGTTACAATTTCATATTTGTCCTGAGATGCATTAAAATCATCCACTATATCCTGAAATACATTTACTGCTGTTTTTCCTCCAGAATACCAGAAATCAATCTGAATCTTTCCATCTGCTGTTTTTGTTGCTTCTTTGGAACCATTGCTTCCACATCCGGTAAGCAATCCTGCAACCATTGTCATTCCTAACAATGCTGCTAATAATCTTTTTCTCATGTTTTTCTCTCCTTGTTTTTACTGCTTATTATTTCTATATATAAAAGGGCGTTACCCTTTCATACCGGTATCTCCACCAATTCCGTTGATAAACCATTTCTGCGTAAATGCAAACAGAATCAGTAGTGGCAATACAATCAACGCACTTCCCGCCATAACGAGAGGCCACTCTGTTCCATATGCGCCTCCTTCAATAAAGAACTTTCGAAGCCCCTGAGAAACCATCATTTTTTCATTAGAATCTGTAATCAGGGAAGGCCACATATAACTGTTGTAACAGGTAATAAAATTCATCAGTCCAAAGGTAATAAAAGAGGACTTTGTCATAGGACATACCACCTGCCACAAAATTTTCCACTGGGATGCCCCATCAATTCTTGCTGCCTCTATTACTCCCACAGGCACCTGCATAAATGCCTGCCGAAGCAGAAATATTCCAAAAATACTGACACAGTTAGATAAAATCAAACCGGTAAAAGTATTAAGCAAACTGAGCTTAGAAAGAATAATATAACTTGGAATATAAGTGGCTGCCGTTGGCAGCATATAGGTTCCCATAATAATCGCAAACAATACTTTTCTTCCCTTAAACTCCATAAACACAATGGCATAAGCAATCATGGCTGCTGTTACAATCTGAATTGCCAGCGTAAGAACTGATACAAATAAACTGTTCCATACATATTTCAGTAATGGTGAATTGAAAATAACCTCATAAAAATTATTCCATTGAAACTCTGCCGGAAAGAACTTTGAGACATCCATAATCTCGGCCTTTGTTTTCAATGCACTCAACACCATCCAGAAAAAAGGAAATGCTGTGAATACACTGAATATGAAAAGCAGCAAAGCTTTTCCCATCTTTTGCAATCCTATTTTTATCTTCATATCGTTTCTGCCTCCTCTTTAGTAATGCACCCATTTCTTAGAGCCGGTGAACTGAACCACAGACAGCAGTACCGTAATCAGAATCAACACAATGGCTACTGCAGTTGCCTGACCCATGTTAAACTCTTCAAAGCCCAACTGATAATACATATAAAGCAGTGTTCTTGTGCTGCCGGAAGGACCACCCTGCGTTAAAATCTGAATCTGGTCATACGCCTGAAGGGAATTGACCATGGTAATAATCATCAAGAAAAAGGTTGTCGGTGAGATACATGGAATGGTCACATCCCGAAATCTCTGCCAGTTCTTTGCTCCGTCCATTCCGCTTGCCTCATAAAGTTCCTTTGGCACCTTTTCCAACGCAGATAGATAAAATATCATGGCATATCCTAGGCTTTTCCAAACTGTCACAATAATCACTGCAAGCATCGCTGTCTGAGAACTCTTAATCCACTGAAGTCCCGGCAATCCGAAAAAGTTCAGTATCGCATTGGCAATACCAGAACTTGGATCATAAATCCATGTCCACACAATGGAAACTGCAACCGTCGGTGTAATCCACGGAGAAAAGAGAATGAATTTAATAATTCCACTTCCTTTAAAGGACTTTTGCATCAACAATGCCAATAGCAATCCAAGTACAATTGTTGGAATCAACGTGCCAAGGGTAAATACTACTGTATTCCACAAAGCATCATAAAAGCGCTGGTCTTTAAACAATGCTATAAAATTATCAAAAAATACAAAATTATAGTTAGGAGACATATAGTCCCAGTCTGTAAAGCTGATGTATACGGATCTTAAAATAGGATAAATCCAAAATACAATCAGAGGTATCAGCGCCGGAATTACAAACAGCCACGCACTGCCCATTTTCTTTAATGTCAATTTCTTTTTCATTTCTTATCCTTTCTTATCTTTCCTCATTTTTCTATCACTAAAATCAGTTTATAAATAAGAAGCATGCATACCGTCGTTACCGGAAATGCAATCCATACTCCTTTAATTTCTGCAAATGCCGGGAGCAGATACAACAGCACCGGCGCTATCAGAAAACTTTCAATATAAGTAAGAAAGGCCGCCTTTTTTGTCTGCATCGTAGCATTCAGATATGCTGTATTGAACTTTACAAATCCAAGTAAAAGAAATGCTGATGCACTAATTCTCATACCAGACCCAAAATACTCCAAAGCACCACCGGATAATCCAAACCAACCTCCTATACAGGAAGTTAATACGATTGTTAATAATGTAGCTGCTATTCCAATGATACCAGCCAGCATATAGGCAATTTTTTGAACCTGCCTTACTTCTTCCAATTTTCCTGCTCCATGGTAATAACTCATAAGTGGCTGTGTTCCATCTCCAATACCGGATAACATATACTGCACCGGAAACGTGATATAAGATATGACTGCATAACATGCCACCGCTTCCTCGCCTCCATAAGCAAGACACTGCCAGTTCGTAAAAATCAGCGTAACAGATGGTGCTATGGACATTCCAAATGCCGTAATTCCTGTTTTTAAAGTATTACAGCATAACTGCTTCTCCAAATAGGGCTTTACCTTCTGCTTTCTACACAAAAGAATCATACTGATGCAAACTACGATTCCCTGAGCAATCACCGTTCCATAGGCCGCTCCCTGAATACCAAGTCCCTGTTCAAACATCAGATAGTAATTCACACTGATATTGATAAACAACCCGGTAACCATACTTGCCATAGCAACTACTGCCATATTCATATTTCTAAGAATCGGAAGTATACCAGTTCCCAATATCTGAAGAATGCTGCCCATTACAATAATTTCACTATATTTTTCTGCCTCTTCATATACTTCATTCTGAGCGCCTAGTATTTTTAAAATCTCTTGGTAGCACAGTAAAAGCAAAACTGTAATGGCTGCACCTGCCACTGTCAGTAAGGTAACTGTATTATTTCCTGCCTGCTGACTTTCTTCTGGCTCTCCCTGTCCTCTGTAATTAGAAATCAGAACACTTCCTCCCGCTCCAATTCCAATACCAATTGCTGTAATCACTGCAGTAATGGGCCATGCAATATTAATGGCCGCTAGTCCTGTATCTCCGGTGGCCTTTCCAATAAACAGACCATCCACCACGCTATACATTCCCGACAAAGTCAGGGAAACAATCGTAGGCAAAGAATCCTTTAATATTTTCTTCAGCATGACTGTTCCTTTCTGTCATTTTCCTTTTACGCACTGCATAATAGCACATCCTTTTTGGAGCAATCATCAAATTTATGTAAAAATTGAGTAAACGGATTTTGCCAAAAAGCAAAAAAAATCGGAGCAACGCTCCGATTTTTTACTATTCTTTATTCCATTTGTTTTGCACGCTCCGAAATATCCTCTTCGAATTCTCTGGTAGATTTACTAAGCTGTTCACTAAAACGTTTCATATCACTTTCCATAATTGCAGCACAAAGAGTATCTACAAATGCAATCTGCGAAATACGAGACGCAATCCATTTACTGACCTCATGTGCATAAATGGTAGGGGTTATAAATACATAATCTGCACATTCTGCTAATGCTGATTCTGCATCTCCAGTCACAGCTACTGTAACTGCCCCACATTGCTTCGCTGCCTTTAATGCTTCAATAACCGCTATGGTTTCTCCTGAAATAGAAAAACTCACTGCCACATCCTTTTCTCCCAGATGCCCTGCACTGATTTTTTGAAAAAACAAATCTGAATAATTCCTACTGGTAAGTCCTAGATGCAAAAGTCTTCCGGAAAGCTCTGCAGCTGCATTAGCAGAGTTGTCTGTTCCGTATACATCAATAATTTTTGCCTTTTTCATGATTTTTACTAATTGATTCAACTGATTCATATCCAAATGCCCTGCCATGTCTGCAATCATCTGAATATCATCCCGAATAATTTGAAGGACACCACTCTGCCGGAGACCTTCTCTTTTTCCATTGGAATATTCTGCAAGCTCTAAAACTTCCGTTTCTTGCCCCATACTTTTCCAAACCTCATGCTGAAAGAAAGACCAGCTCTCATATCCGCATTTCTTAAGCATTCGCAATATGGTTGGCTGCCCTACTGCTGCCCCCTCGGCACATTCTCGAATAGTCATAGTTCCTGCCAGCTCTTCCTGCTGCAATAAATAATCCGCTGCCTTCTGTTGCTGCTTACTGAGTTTTGGATAATTTACCTTCAGTTCAATCTTCCACATGATTTTCCTCCGTCTTTTCGTAGCAATGCTCCGTTTTTCCTTTTTTTATTATATCACAGAAGATTTTACAAAGCCGGAGATTTTACAAAGATTTTACGCAAGAATTATTTGAGTTAACCACCACCTCACATTAATTTATTGTTCCATCTGTCTTCCCAGAAATCCTGCTGCCGCAGCTGTCAGTTTACTTTCTGTCTCTGTCATTTTTCCTTTTTCATCTTTTCCGTAAATGATAACGGCGCCAATGGCATCTCCCTCACAGATAATCGTGCTGATTGCCTGTCCGTCAAATTCTTCTTTATCATCTATCGTTATTTTTACGAAATCCTTTGTTCCTTTTTCTGCCAGAACAGAACCACGTTGCTCAATCAAGTTTTCCATCTGCTTACTGATTGGTTTTCCGTCAAATTCACGTTTTCCGTTTCCTGCTGCCGCAATCACATGATCCCGGTCTGTAATACAAACAAGCTGTCCCGTCGTCTGCGCCAGACTTTCTGCATACTGTCCTGCGAACTGACTCAGTTCCCCAATCGGCGAATATTTTTTTAAAATGATTTCGCCCTCTCTGTCTGTAAAAATTTCCAACGGGTCTCCTTCTCGAATCCGTAAGGTTCTTCGGATTTCCTTCGGTACTACAATACGTCCAAGATCATCTATTCTACGAACTATTCCTGTTGCTTTCATTTTGCAAATTACCTCCATTTACAGATACTTTCTTTTTGTACATTTCACTGGCTCAGCTTATCACTATAAAGCCTATTTTTTATGTGCTGTTAGTATCTGTAAGAAATGGAGATTTATACATTAAATTCCCTTAAAACCAAACTGAAATCTTTTGACCTCATCTGCATCAATCCTATATTCTGGATGGACGTTTGCTCCCCAGCTGTTATCACCACCAACTCCCATCTGTACTGCGCTGACTCTGACATAAGTATAGTGTACTTCCGGCAGTTCAAATGCATGTAATGCGAGCTCCATTTCATGTGGGGAATATGGTAGTGCAGAAAAATTCATCTTATCGCCGCTAAATTGAATACCTCGTCCCTTTGCATCCATAACTTTTGCGTAACGTACCTCTGTTTTATTTCCACATTCCTGAGGTACCAGATATTCTGCCATATTGTCTGCCACTTTATTCTGGTAGATTCCTAGTTTTGCACCTTCTTTCCGGTCTGCATAAGTCTCTTCCGGTCCGTTTCCATACCACTCAACCCTGTCGTAATCCGCGTCAAGCTGGAATATCATTCCAAATTCCGGCATCTGCGGCAGCCCTTTTACCGGTTTATAATTCATGGTTACTTTTATTTCTCCATCTCCATATACCGCATAGCAGACCTCGATTTCACTGGCTGGAGTCGTTGGCATATGATAACGATAGGTAATCTCAACATGGTCTTCCTGTTCCTTTACAAGCGGTGGAATATTCTGATTTGTCGCAGGGTCTTTATGTGTTACATACATACTTGCAATTTTCCACTGCGCCATATGATAAGGATTCATACATCCCATATCATTATCCGTTGGTGCCCGCCAGAAATTAGGTTTTGGAATCTGGTTGATCATTTCTTTTCCCGCATAGCGATACGATACTAGTCCTCCAACATTTTCCGAAAACAGTGCATCATAACATTCTCCCTTCACACCGATGTAAAGTCTTCCACGTATCACTTTTACAGAACCTTTCTTTTTCGTTTTTTCCGTTCCTTTCACAGAAAAAACGCGTTCTCCGAATGCAACTTCATGACCTGCTTTTGCCCAGTCGCAATCCTCTTTTAACTGAAAAGATACATTCACTACATATTCTCCTGCCTCAAATGGATTTCCATTCTCCTTTGGCAGTCTAAATGGTAATGGATAGCTGTCTTTCGCCAGTGGTTCCACTGACGTTTCCAGTGGACTTGTCTTCACTACTTTTCCTTCTTTTTTCAATATAACTACGCAATTAAATTTATTTGTGTTTATAAAAAGATTTTTATTTACAATTTCAACGGACGATTCGCCCACCTTAATGTCTATATTTCTGTAGTTGTATTTTACTTCCTGCATTTTCGGGGATGGATTTCTTTCTCCGCCATATACAATTCCATTTCCGCTAAAATTGTAGTCAGTCGGACGTTCTTTAAAATCACCACCATATCCTAAATATTCTTTTCCATAACGGTCCTTTGTATAAATAGACTGGTCGATATAATCCCAGATAAATCCCCCCTGATACATCGGCTCTGTATCCGTCAAGTCTGTATATTTGTGCATCGCACCGCAGGAATTTCCCATTGCATGTGTGTACTCGCAACAGATAAATGGCTTACTTCTGTCATTTTGAAGAAATTCCTTAATATCTTCTACGGAAGGATACATCTGGCTTTCCATATCGCTCGTCTCATTCTTCCGCCGGTCATTGAAAACACCTTCATAATGTACCAATCTATCCGGATCAAGTTTCCGGAAACGATTGGACATATTATAAATAACCTGTCCGCCAAATGATTCATTTCCACAAGACCAGATTAGAATTGCCGCATGATTTTTATCCCGCTCATAACAAGAATCCACACGGTCAAGCATTAGTTCATTCCAATCCATATTATCGCCCGGCACAACTGTTTTTTCACTGTATCCAGATAACTTACGTACCACCGGGTCCCAGGAGCCGTGTGATTCCAGATTATTTTCTGCAATCATATAGAGTCCGTATTTATCACATAATTCATAAATCTTCAAATCATCCGGGTAATGACAGGTCCTAATCGCATTGATATTGTTCTGCTTCATCGTAAAAATATCTTTTTCCAGTTCTTCGTAAGATACCACGCGACCTGTCCTGGAGCTGAATTCATGACGGTTGACTCCTTTAAATACGATACGTTTTCCATTGAGACACATCAGTCGGTCCTTCATTTCGAACTTTCGGAATCCGACATATTGGCGTACAACCTCCAATAGCGTTCCGGCTTCATCGTAAATATGAAAAAGCAGTTCGTAGAGATTTGGTTCCTCTGCACTCCAAAGTTTCGGTGCTTTCACCGGATATTCAAAATGTGTTGTTCCTTCGATTTTTTCTTCTTTTTCAAAAATAACATCCACTCCATCTTTTAACACAAGAGAAACCTTTCCGCTTCCTTCTGCCTGAAGTGTCAGATCTAACACCGCATCCTGATAGGCATCATCCAAAAGTGTACGAATCTTAATATCTCTCAAATGTACTTTCGGTACTGCATAAAGAAATACATCCCGGTAAATTCCACTGAAACGGAAGAAATCCTGATCTTCGCACCAGCTTCCAGAAACCCACTTAAATACTTGGACTGCAAGTTTATTTTCTCCTTCTTTTAAATATTCCGTCAGTTCAAATTCAGACGGAGTGAAAGAATCTTCTGCATATCCGATATATGCTCCGTTTAACCATACTGCAATTGCACTTTCTGCTCCCTGAAAAGAAATGATAATCCGCTGTCCTTTCATTTCTTCCGGCACTTCAAAATATTTTACATAACTAGCAACCGGATTGAATGCTGTCGGAATCTCTCCTTCTTTTAATTCTTCCCGCCCGTCCCACGGATATGCTACGTTAGCATATTGCGGGACATCATATCCTTCCATCTGAATATGGGCAGGCACACGAATATCATCCCATGTTTTACAATTGTAGTTTTCTTGTTCAAATCCCGGAATCACACCATCCAAATTCTTTGCATAATGAAATTTCCAAACTCCATTTAAAGAATAACGGTAGCTTGTTTTTCCTACTTCTAATTCCATATCATTTCGATAGCAAATATGATCAGAATGTGCATCCAAACGATTCTCTCGAAAAAAAGTCGGATCACTTAATTTTCCATAATCAAATGTTCTCATTTTCTATCCTCCAAAAAAAGCCGGCGGTGACGAGCCACCACCGGCTAAAGTTAACGTTTCTATTTTACGGCTCCGGTAATTCCTTCTGCGAATTGTTTCTGTAATACAAAGAAGATAATCATAGTCGGAACTGAGCAGAACAATACGCCCATCATCAACATACCATAGTCAACGGTGTATCCTGCTGCAAGGTTTGCAATCAACATTGGCATTGTCTGTGCACTGTTATCGCTCATAACTACCTTCGGCCACAGATATGCGTTCCACGCATTCATAAACGTAATAACTGCTGCTGCTGCATAAGTCGATTTCATAACCGGCATGTACATCTGGAAAAAGATTTTAAATTCACTTAATCCATCAATACGAGACGCTTCTAAGATATCTACCGGGAAATTTCTGGAATTCTGTCGGAACATCATAATCAAAAATGGCGTTGAAATTGCCGGTAAAATAAATGCCCATACCGTATTTAAAAGTCCCATCTTAGCAACCATCTTAAACAACGGAATCATCGTTGCAACCTGCGGAACCATCATTGCAAGCAATAAGAAAGAAAAAACCTTATCTTTCAGTCTGTCATGATATAATTCAAATCCATATCCTGCTAAAGAGCAGATTAACAACGCAACAATTGTCTGTACGCCTGCATAGAGGAATGAATTTTTTAAAGCTCCCCACAAATCCTGTCTCGCAATCAGATTCTGAAAGTTCTCTATTGCATGTGTTCCGAATATAATTTTACCTCTTGCAACTTCTACTGATGTATTCGTTGCTGCGGTAATCATCCAATAAAATGGAAATACCGAAATAAAGGAAACAATGCTAAGAAAAATATAGGAAGGTATTAATTTTCGTTGTATATGAGAAGTACGTTTTTTCTTAGTCACGTTTATCACCTACTTTCATATTAATTCCGGCAAGGATTGCAACTAAAACAAATACAAAGAAGGACATTGCCGATGCATATCCAAAGTTTGCAACACCGTTACCAAAGGAATTATTATAAATATAATGTGACATGGTAATCGTTGCATTTGCAGGTCCACCGCTTGTTAAATTGACGGATTCATCAAATAACTGCAACGTACCATTGATTGACATAATCACGGTCATTACAATCGTTGGCTTTAAAAGCGGTACCGTAATTCTCCAAAATGTTTTCCATCCACTTGCTCCATCAATCTTAGCTGCTTCATATACGGAATATTCTATATTCTGAAGACCTGCAAGGAAGAATACCATATTGTATCCTGTCCATCTCCAAATCAATGCAATGATGATAATTGCTTTTGCGTAACTTGCTGTTCCCAAAAAGTTGATATTCGTCTCAATGATTCCCAATTTTAGAAGAATCGTATTTACCAAACCCTGTGTTGCAAATAGAGATTTAAAAATTAAAGAATAGGATACTAAGGAAGTCGCACATGGTAAAAATACGCAGGTACGGAAAAATCCTTTGAATTTCAAATCTTTGTTATTCAGTAACTGTGCCAGTAACATTGCTAAAATTAACATGATTGGCACTTCTATCAAGAGATACAGGAATGTGTTTCCAACAGAACGCAGAAACAACTTATCCTGGAACATTCGTGTGTAATTATATGTCAATGGATTTGCCCAGCTCATATTCGCACTGGAGCCGGTTTTTAACGAAGTAATAATTGCCTGTACAATCGGATAAAAACTCATGATTACAATCAGAATTGTCGCTGGCGTCAAAAATATCCAGCCTGCCGCGTGCTGTTTCGACATCACGCTCATTCCTTTTTTCTTCTTCATCCTTAAGACCCCCTTTTAGTCACAAACGGGGAGTCGAAAAAACCGATTCCCCGTTTTATTTTATGCTTGCTACAAGGATAAATTAGTTACCCATTGCGAAATTCAACTGATCTTCCGCTGTCTGTAATGCTGTCTCAACATCTGTTCCGTTCTGCTGAATATCAATGATTGCAGCAGAAATCTGTTCACGACATGTATAGTGATAATCACTCTGTTCTACGACTTTTACATGAGATCCCATTTCTACAATCTGTGCATAGATTGGTGTATCGTTAAAATATGCAACGCCCTGATTATAAACATCAGATTCACCGGCAGAAATACAAGTTGTGATAACACCACCATCTGTAAGTGCTGCATCATAAGTTGCAGAACTTCCACCAAATGTATAAGCTAAGAAGGATTTTGCTAATTCTGTATTCTTGCAGTTAGATGTAATATAAAGGGAAGAACCACCATTAGAAGCATATCCTTCTCCACCTGCTAAGGTAGGCATAGATGTAATTTCCCATTTTCCACTGTTTTCAGAAACCTGTTCAATTGTTGGAATAATCCAGTTACCGTTCATAACTCCGGCTACCATATCCCCAATGATTGTCTGATCTGTGTAGTCAGACCAATCGTTTGCTAAATATAATACGTTCTTATCAATCATCTCTTCGATTACTTCGATGATTTCTACTAATTTTTCATTTTCTGTAATGTATGGTTTTCCATCCTTGAACTGGGATTCTCCCTCTGCCTGAAGCATCATGTAAACAAGGTCGTTTCCATCACCATCCATAGAAAGTAAATATTTACCTGTTTCGTTGTATACCTTCTCACCAACTTCAATAAAGTCAGCCCAGGAAATTCCTGTCATATCATCAATGGTGTATCCGCACTGTTCTAGTAAATCAACTCTGTATGCAAAAATTACGGTTCCATTATCTACAGGAAATCCATAATGAACTCCGTCTACTGTAGAATAAGAAAGTTTTTCTTCTCCAAAATCGGACCAGTCAACTTCTGCATCATCTACCGGTACCCATGCATCCGGATAATCTGCTACATAACGCTGAATGTAGTGATCCTGGAATAATACAATATCTGGTAATGTACTATAATCTCCGGAAGAGCCTGCCAATGTAACTGCATCTTCCACATCAGATGACTGTGACTGCTCAATAATTTCAAGTTCAAAATCCGAATCAACATTTTCCTTGTAGTCAGCAGCTGCCGCTTCCAATGCCGGAATATTAAAGTTCGCATCCCATGCGTATACTGTTAATTTGTTTCCACTTTCAGATGAACCGCTATCAGTCGAACCACCTTTCTCTGTTGTGCTGCTGCTATTACTGCTGTCACCACCAGTACTATCCCCACCACAGCCAGCCAGCAGAGATGCTGCCATTGTTGCTACCATTAGCATTGATACTAGTTTTCTTTTCATACGTTTTTCCTCCCATAAACATATTCATTATGACGGAAAGTTTTTAAAGCATACTTTTATTCTTTGTGCTTTTTGTATACTTTTTAACTTTCTTCCCCTTGTCATATGTATATTATACCCAAATATGTTTTCATATTGTTAACGTATTCATTTGAAAAACACGCAAATTCGACTATATTTTCGCCAAAACCAATTCCAATTCACTTTTTCTAGTACTTAATGACGAAATTTGCCTTATTTTTCAAAAAAGGTGCCGCTTTTATGCGACACCTAAAAATATTATCTTCTCCGCCATGTACTTCTTGATGCCAGAATTAATACTGGGAAAATCTCCAGTCGTCCTGCCAACATATCAATCAATAAAATTATCTTTGAAAAATTACTATATACGGAATAATTACAAGTTGGACCAACTGCATCCAGTCCCGGACCAATATTATTAAAGCAGGAAACAACTGCAGAAATGTTCGTTGTCACTGACAATCCATCCATGGAAATCAAAATAAAACTCGTCAGTATTATAATCACATAGGCTGCCAGGTAAGTATTGATATTATCTAATACCTTTTCATTTACCATCTGTCCGTTATTTCTTACTACTTCTACTTTTTGTGGATTAATAATACGCCGAATATTTCTTTTTAAATTTTTGAAAATCAAGAGCGCACGGCCACATTTTAATCCGCCTCCCGTACTTCCGGCACATGCTCCCAATATCATGAGTAATAATATAATTGACTTGGAAAATGCCGGCCACGTATCGAAATCCACAGTGGCAAATCCTGTTGTCGTAATAATACTGGATACCTGAAATGCAACGTGGCGGATCGTTTCACCCAAGGAACCATACATATTTCTGACATTTAGCGTAATTAAGAGGATACTTCCTGCTACTATACCAAAATACATTCGTAGTTCTTCATCTTTCAACACTGCTTTAAACTGCTTCATCACAAGCAGATAATAGCAGCTGAAATTCACACCAAACAGTAGCATAAAAACGGTACAGACATTCTGAATGTATGGACTGTATCCTGCAATGCTGTCATTTTTAATTCCAAATCCACCTGTTCCTGCTGTTCCAAATGCCGTACAAACAGCATCAAATAATGGCATATTTCCTATCATAAGGAAAATGAAGTCCAACACGGTAAGCAAGATATATAACACATATAAAATACGAGCTGTTGTTCGCATTCTCGGAACCAGTTTCCCAACATTCGGTCCCGGACTTTCCGCACGAAGCAAATGCATGGTAAATCCATTGCTCTGACCATCAGCTGGTACAATTGCAAGCAGAAATACCAGTACTCCCATTCCTCCTAGCCAGTGGCTAAAGCTTCTCCAGTACAACATTCCCCGGGAAAGACCTTCCACATTGTTTAAGATGGATGCACCTGTTGTTGTAAAACCGGATACGATTTCAAAAAGAGCATCTATAAATCCTGGAATTTCCCTTGAAATAAAAAACGGAAGACATCCAAGCAAACTCATAACGGCCCAACTGATACTGACAGAGACCAAACCTTCTCTTGCATAAAATTTTCTTTCCGCTTTCCGGCACAGAAAAAACATAATACCTGATACAACAGCAATACAAAAAATTGCCATCAAAAAGCCATAAACTGCGGAAGAGTCCCCATCATAAATACTGATAAAAAGTGCCGGAATCATAAAAATTCCTTCCACCATCAGAATCTGTGATAAGATTCTTCCCATCATTTTATAATTCATTTTTATAACCAAACCTTTCCATATTCCACGTTTGGAACATGCACCTACTCAAAAATATCCTCTAGCTGATGGATTACCATATCACCATTTACAACTACAATTACTGTATCTCCTACCTCAATAGAAGACTCTCCGTTTGGAAGTTCTGTTTTATTCTTATGGGTAATGCTTACAATCAGCACATTCCGCTTTGTTCGCAAATCCTTCAGCGGAATTCCACAACGCGAAAAGGACTCTTCTACCATAAATTCCAGCGCTTCTGCCTGGCCGTCTGCAATCGTATGTACTGTCAGGGCTGCCCCTGTTTTATTCTGCATGGCACGTACATAACGCACAATATTGTTACAACAGAGCTCTTTCGGACAGACAACGCTTCCCAAAGAAAGGCTATCCTGAATGCTACTGTTTTCCATATGTCCTACTTTTGTAATTACCTGGAACACACCACATTTTTGTGCATACAGAGAAATGATCATATTCATTTCATCTAATCCGGTCAGTGTCACTACTGCATCACTTGAATCAATTCCTTCGCTTTCCAGCAAGAACTGATTGCTGGCATCTCCATGAATGACACAAACATTCGGTAATAAATTTGACAATTCTACACAACGTTCCCTATCCTGTTCAATAAGCTGCACGGTTATTCCACTCTTTTGGAGCAATTCTGCCAAATAATAACTGATTCTTCCTCCACCGCATAAAATAACCCTTTTTACTTTATGTGTAATAACACCAAGATTTTTTAATAAAGTTGTCAAACTGTCTGTGGAAGCCGTTACAAAAATACGGTCTCCCTCCCTCAAAACAAAGGTTCCATCCGGAATCTCTACGACTCCATCCCGTCGCACGGCACAGACCAAAACCTTACATTTAACAATTCCTGCCAGATCATTTAATGCCACATTACAAAGTTTGCTATCAGAATCAACTCTGAGCTCTACAATTTCAACACGTCCCCTGGCAAAAGTATCTCTTCTTAAAAATCCAGGATATTTTAACAGACGTTCTATTTCCTGAGCTGTCTGTCTTTCTGGATTCACTACCATCGATAAAGCAAAAACGTCTCGCATTCCATAAATCTGATTGGTGTATTCTGGATTACGAATACGGGCAATGGTATGGATATTCTCATTCATTCCATGTGCTGTCATACAGCTAAGAAGGTTAATTTCATCTGCCCCCGTGGCTGCAATCAACAAATCTGCTTTTTTTACTCCTGCATCTAATAACACCTGCATGGACGCACAATTTCCTTGAACTGCCATAACATCGTACTGCTCCACACTGGAATCTATCACATTCTGTTTTAAATCAATCAAGGTCAAATCATGACCTTCTCCCGAAAGTTTGCGCGTCAGGGTTCTCCCTACTTTCCCATCTCCCGCAATAATAATATTCACAAAACTATCCTCCTGTTTTCTAAACAATTCATTTCTATTATAGCAAGCGCGTTCGGAAAGGCAACGAATTTTCAAATATTTTCAATAAATTTGTCACCTTATCCATTTTCTTTTTGATTTTCCCTTGCTTTTACGACAGCAGTACCAATAATAATGGCATATCCGATAAAACTATATACATCTGGCAACTCGCCTAATACAATCAGGCTCAAAACTGCTGCAAAAATCACCTGTGTATAATCGAAAACTGAAATCTCTTTTGCCGGTGCTTTCGTATAAGCTGCTGTAATTGCAAACTGTCCGCCTGCCGCAGATACTCCAGCAAGCAACAGGAATACTAACTGCTGCACCGTCATTGGCTGATACTGCAAAATCACACCCGGCAACACCACAACACAGGAAAATACCGAGAAGAAAAATACAATCACATTTCCCTTAATTCCATTCTGCCCCAGCTTTCGTACAAACGTATAGGCAAGCCCTGCAAAAAGACCTCCGCACAGTCCTATCAACGCAGGTATAGATTCCATCTGAAAAGACGGTTTCACAACAAACAACGCTCCCACAAATGCAATCAGGACTGCCAGCCATTCTTTTTTCTTCGGCTTTTCTTTAAGTACAAAGATAGAAAAAATAATTGCAAAAAACGGCGATAACTTATTTAGCATAGATGCATCTGCAATATTCAATGCGCCAACCGCAAAAAAGTTGCATAGAATTCCAACGGTTCCTGCCGTAGCACGAACCAATAAGCAACCAATATTTTTTGCTGCGCTTGCCTGCTCCGTTCGAAAACGAACTTTTTCCCGTGATTTTAAAATCATTCCAAAAGCAATCCCTGCTGCAACGAGATTCCGGAAAAGACTTTTCTGCATAACCGGTAAATCACCGGATAAACGCACAAACAAATTCATCAGTGCAAAACAAAATGCTGCACATAAAATATATAAAATACCAAGCTGTTTCTGTTTCATCGTTACCTCTTTCTTTTTTATTTGATACGTAAAAAGGGCGAAGTAAAAAACTTCGCCCTTCTGTTTTATCATATTTTACTTTTCTCGTAAAGTCCGCATTGAATTTAAAATTGCAATAACGGATACACCTACATCTGCAAATACAGCTTCCCACATATTTGCCATACCGAGTGCTCCGAGCACTAATACTAATGCTTTTACGCCCAATGCAAATATAATATTCTGTTTTACAATACGCAATGTTTTTCTTGCTATTTTTACCAGTTTGGCAATTTTTCGGACATCATCATCCATCAGGACAATGTCCGCTGCTTCAATTGCGGCATCTGATCCCATACTTCCCATGGCAATTCCAATATCTGCTCTTGTCAGTACCGGAGCATCATTGATTCCATCTCCGACAAACGCTACTCTTTCTTTTTCCTCTGCCTGCTGCAATAAGTTTTCTACCTGTGTTACTTTATCTGCAGGTAATAATTCTGCATAAACTGCATCCAGTCCGAGGCTGTCTGCTACTGCTTCTGCTGCCGGTCTGCGGTCGCCTGTCAACATCACACATTTTTTGACACCAACTTTTTTCATGTCGGCAATGGCTTCTTTTGCTCCATCTTTTACGGTATCGGAAATCACAATCGTTCCCATAAATTTATGGTCACATGCCACATAAATTACGGTTCCTGCTTTGAAGTTTGCCTTTACTTCCTCGGATTCCTTTGCAACTACATCTCCGACTTCAATTCCCTGGGATTTCATCAGTTTTTCATTTCCAAGATATACTTCTTTTCCATCAATTACAGCATGGATTCCGTGTCCTGCCACTTCTTCGGCATTGCTGACACGTTCCATGGAAAGCTGTTTTCCATATGCTTCCCGGATAGAGTTTGCAATCGGATGTGTCGAATATCCCTCACCATAAGCCGCTAGCTCTAAAAGCTCCTCTTTGAGACTAGTTGCATAATCACTCGCCGGTTTCTCTGCCGTTGCGTTTTCTGCTGCTGTATTTTCTGCTGCTGTATTTTCTGCCATTCCATTTTTTGCGGCTGGAAGCACTTCTGATACTCTAAATTCTCCTTTTGTCAGTGTTCCGGTTTTATCAAAGACAATCGTAGTCATTTCTGCTACTGCTTCTAAATAGTTGCTTCCTTTTACCAGTACACCGATTTTAGAAGCAGCACCAATTCCTCCAAAAAATCCAAGTGGAACCGATATTACAAGTGCACATGGACAAGAGATAACTAAGAAAATACAAGCTCTTTCAATCCAGGTTCCCCATCCGCCACCTAACACAAGTGGTGGAATTACTGCTAGTAAGACAGCTCCTATTGTGACAACCGGGGTATAATATTTTGCAAAGCGGGTAATGAAATTTTCCACTTTTGCCTTTTTGCTGCTGGCATTCTCCACCAGTTCTAAAATCTTAGCAACCGTAGAATCTTCAAATTCTTTTGTCACTTTCACTTTTAAAGTACCGCTTCCATTGACGCATCCACTGATAATTTCATCTCCAACTTTTGCTTTTCGTGGAACTGATTCTCCCGTCAAAGCTGCCGTATCAATCATGGATTCTCCCTCTACGACAACTCCGTCTAATGGAATACGCTCACCCGGTTTAATTACAATTACCGTTCCAATTTCCACATCATCCGGGTCAACCTGTTCTAACACGCCATCCTGCTCTACATTTGCGTACTCCGGGCAGATGTCCATCATATCTGAGATGGATTGTCTGGATTTTCCTACTGCATATCCCTGGAACAGTTCGCCGACCTGATAAAACAGCATAACGGCTACTGCCTCGGAATATTCTTTTACACCAAATGCTCCAAAAGTAGCAATCATCATTAAAAAGTTCTCATCAAATACCTGCCCATGACTGATATTTCGAGCAGCTTTCCCTATAATGTCATATCCTACAATCAGATATGGAATCAAATAAATGACAAACATTATAATAGGATATGTTATATTTTCTAATAACCCAATATGCTCACATGCGAAAAGTCCTATAAATAACACAAATGCGATGATAATTCGCACGAGCATTCTTTTCTGCTTTTTCGTCATATCATGATTAACCTTTCATATTACATCAAAATTTTACAATCTGGTTCTACTTTGGCGCATACTTTTTTAACTTCATCCATAATTGTATCAAATTTCTCATCTTCCGCATCAATGCTCATTTTCTGTGTCATAAAGCTAACACTTGCATCATTTACGCCCGGAATCTTTTTAATTGCTTCTTCCATTTTTGCTGCACAGTTTGCACAATCCAAATCCTGTAATTTAAATTTTTTCTTCATAGCTATTTCCTCCATTTTTCTTGATATAATTGAGTGTTAAAAAATATTTAACACGTTCATTGACTATTACACTCTAATTTTATTCTTCGATATGTTCGCGTCCCTGATTAATAATTGTTCTAACGTGGTCATCTGCCAGTGCATAAAATACGGATTTTCCTTCCCTGCGGTTACTGACCAGCTTCGCCTGTTTTAATATTTTAAGCTGATGAGAGATAGCTGACTGCGTCATATGTAACGCTTCCGCTAAGTCACAGACACACATCTCCGATTCAAATAATACGTATAGAATCCGGATTCGTGTAGAATCTCCGAACACCTTAAACAGTTCCGCTAAGTCATACAATTCATCTTCGTCCGGCATATGCTCGCTTACCTTTGTAATCAGATCTTTATGAATACAGAAATCATCACAATGTTCTACATCATATAGTGCCATCACTTCACCTCCCTACCATATGAACATATGAGAACTTGTTCATATGTTCATGATACATCGACTTTGCGATACTGTCAAGTATTTTTTTCACTTTGCGGGCATTATAATCATCTAAAAAGGGTCTATACAGAAAAAAATAGCACGCAGGACCCTTATAGCGACATATTACGCACTATATTTAGTAGAAAAGGGCCTATACAAAAAAATTAACACGTAGGACCCTAAAAAAGAGAAAAAGTAGGGCACTGAACTCCAATTTTTCTGCATAGACCCTTTTCAGCAAAATTTCTTTCCATTTTTCTATAAAAAAGGAGATTTTTCGAGCATTTTTTCTGTATAGGCCCCTGACAAATCTTTCTAACGTCGTAACTGTCACATTATCAGAAATTTTCACTATAATTTTTTACCGAATCCCAACCTATCTATAACACATAACATGGTATCAGTTAAATAAAAAGAAGAAAGCACCTCTTCTACGAATCCAAAATTCATAGAAAAAGGTGCCTTCTTACGGGGGAGAGTTTATGAAAAATTTGTATCACTTATTCGTGATGGTATTAATATATACCATCTTTTTGACCATTGTTTGTATGTTTTGTGAAGATTATATGTTTTTTATCTTAAGGAAAAGTGACTGTGCATCTGAAACAAAACAATCTGCCCCTTTTTCCTCGAGGAACTCTTGATCGCGGAATCCCCATAATACCGAAATGCATGGAAGTCCGGAGTTTACTGCCGTTGCATAATCTACATCAGAATCTCCTACATACACCGCATGCTCTTTTTCTGCGCCTAATTCCTGCAATGCACTTTCCACCATATCGGCTGCCGGCTTTCTCGCCACACCCGGTCTTTCTCCAATTGCGACATCTACAAGGCCTTTGAAATAAATTTCACTTAATTCCTTTACCGCGGAATCCAACTTATTCGATACAATAGCCAGATGATATCCGGCCTCTTTTAACTGCTGCATAACCTCGAGCACACCATCATAAGGTCTTGTCTTATCGTTACAATGCAAGGCATAATGCGCTTTAAAATCGGCGAAAATCTCATCTGTCTCTGAGACAGCAGTGCCTTCCGGCACTGCTCTTTCAATCAAAAGTCGAACCCCATTTCCTACGAAACAACGTATCTCTTCTATGCTTCGTGCTGGTTTTCCATGCTTTTCTAAAGCTGCATTCACGGCATCTGCCAAATCCTCTAACGTATTTAACAGTGTCCCATCTAAGTCAAAAATTACTGTATTACAATTTCCCATCTCACAAACCTCTCTTTTCTGCCACGTATTTCCCGGCACACCAGTGTATTCCACTGCACGCTTTACTTCACACTGACCTCTCCGGCGAGCACACGCTTGTAATCTTCATAATTACGCGCTAAAAGTGCCGGTGTATCTAATCCATATGGGCACTTGCTCTTACACTGATTACAATGCAGGCAGTTCTCGATTTTTTTCATCTTCGCCTGAACTTCTTCCGTCAACTGTAGTTCTGATGGAGAGCGACGCAGTAACAAGGACATTCTCGCACAGTTGTTAATTTCAATTCCGGCCGGACATGGCATACAGTATCCACAACCACGGCAGAAATCTCCGCTCAATTCCTTTTTATCATTTTCGATGATTGCTGCAATCTCCTCTGTCATTGTAGGAGGATTGTCAATATAAGAAATAAATTCATCTAATTCACTCTCGCGCTGTACACCCCAGATTGGAAGTACATTATCATATTCTGCTTCAAAAGCATATGCAGCTTTGGAATTTGTAATCAATCCACCGGACAAGGCTTTCATCGCAATAAATCCCATTCCCGCTTCTTTACACTTTTCCACCAGTGCGATATCACGATCAGAAGCCAGATAACAGAATGGGAACTGCAATGTCTCATACAACCCGGAAGCAATCGCTTCTTCTGCCACCGCAAGGCGGTGATTTGTAATTCCGATATGACGTACCTTTCCCTGTGCCTTTGCTTCTAACATGGCTTCATAAAGTCCTGTGCCATCACCCGGCTTCGGACAAAAAGATGGATTATGAAATTGATAGATATCAATATAATCGGTTCGTAAATTATGCAGGGATGTTTCTAACTGCTGCCAGAATTCTTCCGCATTTTTAGCAGCTGTCTTTGTTGCAAGATAGACTTTTTCCCGCATTCCTTCAAAAGCTTCTCCGAGTTTTTCCTCGCTGTCTGTATAAAATCTTGCTGTGTCAAAAAAAGTAATTCCCGCCTCATAAGCTTTTCTTGCCAGTTTAACTGCATCCTCTGTACTGATTCTCTGAATCGGAAGTGCACCAAATCCATTTTTGTTGACCGTAATTCCGGTTTTTCCCAATGTTACCATTTCCATTCTTTCGTCCCTTGCCTTTCCACATTTTTCTATGAAATTGTATCTGTTATCCACATTTTAATACAAATTATTCCACATTTAAATAAGGGAAAAAGAGTTTACTCGTCTTTTTCTTCCCGAACATATTATTATACTGTAAAATCTGGTATTTCGAAATCCATTCTGCTTCTTCTCCTATGGCATCTTCCACATGAAGGAAGCTGCCTTCGGTCATAGAATAATAACCTCTTGCATTGATAGCCGGAACGACCTCCATCATGTCTGCTAAAAACTGATTATATGCCGGAAGATTGATTCCCGCACGTTCCAATGCCAGAGTAGATAAATAGTTTATACTTGTAATCGGAATTTCTTCCTCTTCACTATCATAATTGGTCCAAATAAAAAATGGAACGGTATACAAATCTTCCAACTCATCCTCGGTCAGTCCTGACAGTCCTTTTCCATTCAAATTCGGATAAAAGCTGCTACTCAAACTCGGCTGATGATCCCCAAAGAAGACAATTTCCACAGGTTCTTCCACATTTTCAAAATAGGTAATCAGATATTCAAGCGCACTGTCGCTTTCATTTAACAAAGACAAATACTGATTCACATCCGGGTAATTCAATCCGGTCATACGAATCTTCTGATTAAAATTATCATATGTATCGGTATATCCACCATGGTTCTGCATGGAAATACTCATTATGAATAACTCTTCATTGGATGCCTTACTTTCATACCGCTCTATAATCTTTTCATAAAGCTCCTGATCTGTGATGTATTCCCTTAAAATGGCATCCTGATCAAAGTCATCAATAAAATGCATTTCATCAAATCCCAAATCCGGGTAAACCGCATTTCTACTCCATCCCGTTTCATAATATGGATGCATTGCCACACAGGTATATCCAATATTTTTCAAATTCGATACCATAGATGTCGGTTCTTCACTGATATACTGCTGGTAAACAACAGAACCACTTGGCAAAAATGCCATAGAATTCCCTGTCATAAATTCCCACTCTGAATTCGGTGTCTTTGCACCAAAGACAGAAGACAAGGCATATCCCTTGATACAGTTCTCCTCTAAGGAATCATAAAATGGTGTCACTTCATGATTCGTTGTAAAATCTCCTACAACGCTTAAATCCGCATAGGATTCACTCATAACTACAATAATCGTAGGATTTTCTTCAACCTCATCCACATACTCGCTGCCATCTCCCTGATACTGCTCCTCTAATGCAACAACTGCCTCTTCCGAATATCCATCCGGCGCTGTGACAAAAGAATCGCGGACACTTAAGACAAAGTTTAAAATATAACCGTTCCGGTAACTTCCTTTTTGTTCCCACGTTTCCGTCACCGTGTATTCCGTTTCGCTTCCGACATAGACACCAAGAAGAATTACAACGGTAATCAGAACCGGAATCTCCAGCCATCTCTTGTGAAACCGAACATGCAGTTTCCGAATAAATGCCACATATAAAATAGAGATCAGAATCACATATCCCGCTCTGTCATCTAAAACAAACTGATAATTGGATGCTACACTAAGTCCTGTCTGAACAGACTTAATATCGCTAAAAATCAGCTCGTTTCCACGGAACATATACACAAAATAATTAATTCCGGCAAGCACCATCAGAAAAATATAAGAAATAATACAGGTCAGTCCTGTATTATTTGTAAAAATCTGCACAAAAAAATAAACTGCCAGACAACATACCACGTTCAAAAACATTTTATCGTCTGTTATCTTGTCTCGAAGTTCTGCATCCAACAACAAATACTGCACCAGATATGCTGTCATAACGCTACTGATTGCAAACATCGTCAAAGTCCAAATCCATGGCAGTTTTTCATTCAAATCTATTTTTAAATTTTTAATCAAAAGATAACATACCCCAAACAAAACAAAAACCGGAAGCGCATATCCCGTTTCCAGAAAAAGAAGAAACGCAATTACCATGGCAATTGCGAATGCTCCTAATGTTTCCTTTTTAAATTTCCATGTTATCCCCATCTTTTTCGATGGTTTTTTCTCTGTTTCTGCTAAATTCTTCTCTTTCTCCATTTTACCGCTATCCTCTGTATGCCCTGATTCGACGCAATATCACAATTACTGCGCCCACTAAAAATGGAAATACAAACGTTCCAAATCGGTAAAGTAACGATGCTGAACCTGCCAATCCCGTTCCAACAATCGTTCCAAACAAAGCTGTAAATACAAATTCTGTCGAACCGATTCCTGCCGGACTTGGAATCACCGCTGCTAACATAACTGACAATGCAGTAATTGCCATTACCTCAGACAAGGTAAGTTTTCCGGTAGACATGAAAGTCAAAAATGGGATGCCATACCAGAATGCCAGTTTTACCAAATTTAAGAAAATTGTTTCCAGCATCAGCCACTTATTCTTTAATAAATGGCGGGACGCTTCTTCCATCATAGCACATTGTTCCTTCAGTTGTATATGGAGTGCATCAAATTTTCCTTTTTTATTTACCAAACTCAATAATTTTAAAATCAGTGCATGGAATTTTTTCGAGGTACAAAAAAGTACCAGACAACTTGTAATTACAATTGTAATAGCAAATCCCGCCAACAACAACCAGCCATATTCTCCAAAATGAGAACACATGAAATTCCAGTTAAGCAGGAAAAAGATTCCCGAAAAAATTGCAATACTGATTTTATGGAATGCATATTCTAACATATACATTCCAAATCCTTTTGAAGGCGCAATTCCATTCTCATTCAAGTAAAAAATTGCCGCCACGCCAGCTCCGCTTCCTAACGTTGCCACTCTGTAAAAAGAACAGTAGAATGTGTTTCCAACTGCTTTTGAAACCCGAAATTTCGGGTTGTACTGCCTTGCTAACAGAAGGGTTATCATACTTTCCACCACTTCATATAACAAGGACGCCACACAGATTCCTGCCACCACCCAAACAGATGTCTTTGACAGTTCTTCTAATATCGGTCCTGCCGAATCCCGGAACGTATAAATAATTGCTCCAATAATAATGATTACAAATAACCATTTTAAAATTTGCTTTTGTCTCTTACTGATAAAAATCGCCTCTTATTTCTTTTTGAAGTTTGTGTATCCTTTTTGATGATATGGATGCTCCTTCCAAAGACGGTCAGCGGTTTCTTTCCACTCTTTTGCATATAATTCACATTTTCCGCATAAATGTTCTACCGGTTCTGCTTCCTCAACATCTGTCGAATGTGCTCCGGTTTCTTTTACCATTCTCTGTAAAATTTCCGGGTTTTCAAGCATCGGGCATGGACGCAGCATATTCTCATTGAATGGCTGGCCATCTCTATATGCCATAAATAACGGCTGTTTTAAACATTCCAGCAAAGATTTTTCACGAATATTTGCGCCGGAATAGTGAATAAATACACATGGTTCCACGTCTCCTTTTGGATTGATGTGGCAGTAATTTCTTCCGCCTGCGATACATCCTCCTACGAATTCTCCGTCATTCTGAAAATCCATGACAAAGATTTCCTTTCCACCTTCTTTTGCACGAACCTCACGGATTCTGTGGTAAATATATTCACGCTGCTCGCTGGTCGGCATCAAATCCGGTGCTGCTTTCATACCAACAGGCATTAAGTGAAAATACCACGCAAAACGGCTTCCATGTTCAATTAACAAATCGAAAAATTCATCCGATGTAACAGCATCCATGTTTTTACGAGTATAGCACACACTGTTTCCAAAAATCAATCCATTTTCATGAAGTAAATCCATTGCATGAATTACTTTTTCATAAACACCTTCTCCACGACGGAAGTCATTGGCATCTTCAAAACCTTCCAAACTAATTGATAAAGAAAGGTTTCCTACCCTCTTCATCTCATCACAAAATGCCTGATCGACTAAGGTTCCATTGGTATAGCAGTGGAAAGCACAGTCGTTATGTTTCTCACATAATTTGATGATATCTGTTTTCCGAACTAATGGTTCTCCACCTGTCATCATATAGAAAAAGATACCCAGTTCCTTTCCCTGTGTTACGATACTATCTAATTCCTCAAATGTTAAATTTAATTTATTTCCATATTCTGCGGCCCAGCAGCCTGTGCAATGAAGATTGCAGGCAGATGTCGGGTCCATCAAAATCAACCATGGAATATTACAGTCATGTACTTCTCTCATTTTACGAATTGTCTTTGTTCCATAAAAAGCTGCCTGATATCCCAGATTTAATGCTGTCATCTTTGCTACATGCGGATCTGTTTCATCCAAAAGTCGATTTACATAATGCATCCACTTGTTATCCGGATCTGTAATCATAGCCCTTGTTGCATCGTAGGCTTCTTTCTCAAAGTTATTTCCCATAAATTTTTCTGTTAAGTCGACAATCTGGAGCAGTCCCTTTTCTCTGTCTTTTCCTAACTTTTTGAGTACAATATCAATGGCAGCTCCAAATGCTTTTCTTTCTACTGTCTGTGTAAAATTACCCATCTTTTTCATCCTCCGTTTGTTTCCATACAATTGTTCCCTTTTAACTCGTAGTATAATGATTTTTCCCCTTTATTTACATATGCAAACTATTTACGATGTCGCTTTTTGATATACATTTTTTTCATTTTGTATATCTATCTCCCTGTTGTAGAGGTATTCTTTCTACATCATGTAGTTTTTATTACTACATACAGTTTCAAGCTTATTACACAACTTCGCACTTTGGAAACAATATGGATTTCTTCTTTTTTTCTTAAATATTTCTTATATTCTATTCATTTCAAAATATTTTGGTTATAATAACCTTAGTACATTTTTATTCGAAACGTGGAAAGGAAGGAGTTATTATGCCAGGTTTCACAACACACTATTTATTTGGAACAGACGCATTTCACGAATTAAAATGCGCTCCTTTAAAACGAAATCTTTATTATAACCGCGCCGCCTATGCACTTGGGCTTCAGGGGCCGGATTTATTTTTCTATTATCTCCCTTCTTATGCCTTTTTATGGGGACATAATTTAGGAGCTTTAGCACATGACCAGCGAACGGGAGAATTTTTTCAGAACTTATTGGAAAGCCGCTATCTTTTTACAAGTCTGGCGGATCGTAGAATTGCAGAAGCCTATTTATTCGGCTTTTTAGGACACTATACCTTAGATACTGTCTGTCATCCTTTTATCTATGCCAGAACAGATTATCACGGTGAATTAAAAGGCTATTATGCCAAACATGCTTACTTGGAAACAGAAATTGATACCGATCTTCTGGCATTAAAACAGAACCGTAAGCCAAGTGAATTTCATCAAAATCATACCCTTGCATTAAGTTTACAGCAACGTATCGTCATTGCAAGAATGTTGCAGTTTGCCTATACCAGAACCTACCCGGAATTCAAGTCACGCCTTATCACCATGCTGCTTGGTATTTTTTCCATGCGCCTCGGTGTCTGTCTGCTACATGATAAAACCGGACAAAAAAAAGTGCTGGCTCGTCTTGCAGAAAAGTATTTTCTAGGTTTTCCGCACTTCTCGCCTTTAATTGCGAGTGACAAGCTGCACTTTTGTAAAGATCCCTTCAATATGAAACATCGTAAATGGGCAAATCCATGGAACCCATCCCTTGTTTCAGACGAAAGTTTTTTTGATTTGTATGAGAAAGCTGGTGTTCTTTATCAGAAACGAATCCGTATGCTCTACCGCTATCTACGGTTACCGGAAAATTCCCACGAAGCAGAAGTCTGCCTGCAGGAATTCCGGAAAGAATACGGAAATCTTTCTTTTGCCAGCGGACTAGATTCCAAAAAATTCACGAATCTGCCCTAAGATGATTTCCATTAATCTTGTTCTTGCCTCCACACTTGCCCATGCAATGTGTGGGGTAATGATTAATTTTTCACTGTCTTTGATACGTCTAAGCGGATTATCTTTACTCATTGGTTCTACTCGAAGTACATCTAATCCTGCTGCTGCAATCTCACCCTGTTCCAAGGCATTTGCCAGATCTTCTTCTACCACAATCGGTCCTCTTCCAAGATTTAAGAAAATAGCCGTCTTTTTCATTTTTGCAAATGCTTTTGCATCCATTAAATCCTGTGTATTTTCATTTAACGGAGCATGCACAGATACAATATCTGACTCTGCTAACAAAGTGTCAAAGTCCACTCTTGTATAATCCGACTGATTATTTTTTCCGGAAGTAGAATAGTAAATCACACGGCAGCCAAATAACTTCACCAATTCTGCGACACGGCGACCAATAGCTCCCATTCCGATAATTCCCCATGTCATGCCATGCAACTCATGAAAAACATGTGCGAAATGTGTAAACATCGTATCGGAAACATAATGTTCTTCCTTTACATAATTATCATAATAAGACAACTTCTCGAACAAATAGAATAACAATGCAAACGTATGCTGTGCTACTGTTTCTGTCGAATATCCTGCTACATTTCTCCACTCAATGCCACGCTCGGCTAAGTATTCCTTATCTAAATTATTGGTTCCTGTAGCAGTTACACAAACCAATTTCAGATTTTTTGCCTCTCCAATCGAAGTCTCATTAATCTCTACTTTATTTAAAACAATAACATCTGCATCTTTGGTACGCTCTCTCGCTTCTTCCTCGGAAGAAAAATCATATTTTACAACTTCTCCAAGTGCATCATAGCCTGACAAATCGATGTCATCTCCAATTGATTTTGCATCTAAAAATACTATTTTCATCTTTTTCCCTCACTTTTCTTAAGTCCTTATGCAAATATCTGCTCTACTGCATCTTTTGCAGTTAGTTATTGAGATATTCTTTTAGTTCATCCATTTTTCGTTTTGCGATTTCATATCCTTCCTGATAAAGCTTTTTCATTTTTTCTACATCTTTTTCTGTTCTACCTACGCCATACGTCATATCCGGTGCAATCACAAAAACTTTTCCCTCTTTTTCTAATTCAAGAAGTTCCTGCATACATGCATTATAACGATCTGCACGCGTTTCTAAGCCTTCTACAATCTTAGGATATTTCTTGTATAATTTACTGCTGATTCCGATTGCCTTTTCACGGGTCTTCACATAGCCACGTTCCCTTGTCAGCACCACGATATTCTTATCACATCCCTTTTCCATAGCATGCCGGAATGGAATAGAATCCGCAATTCCTCCATCTAAATAGTAATGTTTTCCAATTTTCACCGGCTGGAAAAGAATCGGCAATGAACAACTTGCCACTAAAGTATCCTCCATCTCCCGTGAACGCGGAACCTGCAAATATTCTGCTTTTCCTGTATGAATATTGGTAACAGCGGCCTCTACTTCCCCCGGAAATTCTGAAAATGCATCATAATCAAATGGTAACAATTTGTCCGGAATTTCCTCAAAAACAAATTTAATATTATAGTAAGCTTTCTGTTTACGGTTCAATAAATGACGCATTCCCATATAGCGCTTATCTGTCATATACTTTTCTAATAATTCTAAATTGCGTCCTTTTTGTTTTGACAGATAAGATACTCCATATGCAATCCCTGCCGATACTCCAATAAAATAGTCCGGCATCAGATTTTCTTCCAAAAAAGCATCCATGACACCGCAGGAAAATACGGTGCGGTTTGCTCCACCCTCAAATGTCATTCCAAGTTTCATGTCTATTCTCCGTCTTTCCTAATTTTCTTCTTTTTCTACTTTTTCCTGAATTGGCACTACATACATCGTTACTCCACGTATCTCTTTTACACTGGCAATTGTTCCAGCCTCTATTACGACTCCGTCTTCGTATGCTCTTGCCGTCCACTCCTGTCCTTTCCAGACAGCAGTACCTGTTCCCTTTAAATTATCAATGTTTTCTGTAATGCTTACTTTCTGTTCTAATGCTTCTTCATAATTCGTCCGTGTCAAATGTGGTTTCAAATATCTGAGTGCCCACGGTCTCGTGAAGAATAACAATAATAATGATACCACCAAAAATACAATAATCTGCACGATTTCATTTGCCCCAAATGCGCTACAAATTAATGCTACCAATGCTCCTCCTGCAAACCAGATTGAAGTCAGCCCAACGGTAATAATCTCAGCCACTGCAAATATAATAATTAATAAAATCCATATGATTTGTGCTATCATAGATTTCCTCCCTTTCTGTCACATTCTAATTCCGCTAGTTTCTTTTCTCTATTATAAAACATTCTAAAATTGCACACAACAGAAACCTTTTTCCTACTCGAATAATTTTCCTGTGTCCTCTAAAGATTTCACATTCTACTGCCGAGATAATAATTATAATAAAAGATGCCGGAACTTCCGGCAGGAATGGAGTCCAAAATGTCAAGAGCTACAGCAGGAATTGCAGTAAGTTTAAATTCTACTTACTACATGAGAAGATATTATAAAAATTGCACGGATGCAATGACAAGTTCGAAACGTTCTGATTTTTCAGAAAGCAGACTGTCTCAGGCAGATGCAAATGCACTACGCCGTGCAGTCCGTGAATTAAGAAACTTTGATTATAACTCGGATGCCAATGATAACATGTTTAACAGCGTAACCGCATTTATCGAGACTTATAATAACACGTTAGACACGGCAGCCAATTCCTCTAATGCAACATTCAACCGCTATGCCAAACAGCTAAAAAGTGCCGCAAAAGAATGTGCTTCTGATTTAAAAGAATTGGGAATTACGGTTAATACAGATGGTTCTTTAGACGTGAATCAAAATCTGTTGAAGAAAGCTACTTCCAGTGAAATCGGAAAACTATTTTCCAACGATGGTAAGTTCGGTCATAAAATCCAGCAGATTTCCAAACGATTAGAGGCTCGCTCTGAAGAAGCGTACAACTCAGAATTATTAGAAGCCGCTAACCTGGCAGCAACAAAACGTGCTGCTGCACAGACTACCGGCCTCGGATTAAATGTAGATATTACTTTATAAATTTTTCTTTGCTTTTCTTGTGCATAAGAAAAGGATTCCAATTACTAATATAATTGTAACTGCAAGTCCTCCTTCCAGACCGAAATCACCACCATTCCAAAGTGTTTTTCCTTCTACGGAAATGGAGGACAGTAGTTTACAGTTATTGGTTGTTCCACTCACAGAAATTCCATATACATTTCCCTGCACCAGATTCCAAATTGAATGGAATGCCGCCGGTGCCCAAATATTTCCTCTTTTCACAAAATAAATGGAAGCAAAAATTCCATATAAGGTTAAATTAATAAATGCCAGTACTGAAATTCCGTTATTCAGCAAATGAAGCATAGCAAAAAGAAGCGAGTTTGCCAGAATTGCGATGAGCATACTATATCTTCTCGCAACAGATACCATAAAATATCCACGGCACATCATCTCTTCCGCCATTCCCTGAATCAAAAATCCAACCGTAAAACATGCAAAAATGCCAATTGAAAAACTTGGAGAAATTCCCTCAAATTTTACAGCTCCTGTTATCATACAAATCAATACCGCAGCGGAAAACGCAACCAGTCCCGCCAAAGCACCGCGTAGATATTCTTTTACTGCATCTTTTTTACGAAAACCAAGTGAGGAAAGCTTTCTTTTCTGGAACATCCGACAAGCGAACCAGATTGCCAAAATTAGTCCAAGGTTCGCAATCAATCCCATAATCGAATAGGCATTAGATGATGCAATCTGCGCGGAGATTTCTGCCAGCGCCTCTTGATTTCCTGCTGTTGCTGCCGCCATAAAATCACTGTTTGTATACGTCAGAATCATTTCCCCTGGCAAAATAAATACCAATTCTGCCAGCATGCCCATGATAAATACTCCGATAAACACTAATATTTCCAGAATCATCGGAAGCCCTTTTTGATTCTCCTGTGCTTCCACCACCATCTCTGGTCTTTCAAAATAATCTTTCATTTTCTACCTCCATTTTCTGCTATTCTTCTTTCATATGAATTGCAATCTCATTTTCATGAACAGATACTTCTGCTTTGCTTCCGCAAATAAGTGGCATCATTGGAGGAAGATGTCCCAAATCAACATCCATAACAATCGGAACCTGATAATGCGCCAGCAAATCAACCACTGCATGATACTGGTCCAATCCTAAAAAGTCTTCTCCAAAATGCAATGGACGTCCAATCAGAAATCCCTTTGTATAACGGAACCATCCGGCATGTTCCATCTGCCAGATTGCACGGCGAATCGCCATCACATTTAAATCGCACGCCTCTAAAAACCAGATGATTCCATCTTCTTTATAGCGTTCTGCAAATTCTGTTACCTTATCGTATTTCGTTCCCAAAAGATTCACAAGGCAGTCCATACAGCCTCCCAGCAGACGTCCTTCCACCTCTACTTCTGTAGTTTTATTCTCTCCTACAAAGCTATGTAATACTTTCGGCTCTGTCACATGGTATGGGACAAGTGGATGTTCTTCATCTTTCAAAGACTCCTTTTCCCACTTCTCATACCCTGTCATTTCTTTTTTTCTTCCACGTAATAACTCATAAGCATCAGTAAGAGACGGATGCCAAGGCTCCATTCCAAACGCTGCTGCACATGGTCCATAAACAGATGCAGTGTCTGCTAACGTTGCCAGTAAAAAAGTAAAATTCGTATTATCCGAAAATCCCATATACCACTTCGGCTCTGCCTGTTTTATTTTTTCAAAATCCAGTTCATCTAAAATCTCACACATCAATTCTCCGCCACCACAGGAAATCAGAACATCACTCTCTTTCCCACAGTAGGCTTCCATTAGCTCTGCACCACATTTTTCCGGTGTATTGCTGATTCCGATTCCAGATCCTTCGTAACAGTTCGGTCCCAACCAAAGCTCATGCCCTAACTCCTTGAATTTTTTCTGTGCTTCTAAAAATCCGGTATGGTAAGGTTCTATATTACAACCAAAAGAAGGTGCTACAAATCCAATTGTTCCGTGTTCCCCTAAATACTTTGGATATCTCATATATGTTTCCCTCTCTTTCCCTCTCTTTTTCTTTCTCGTAAATAATTGTGAAACTCTTTTTATTATATCGGGTTACGATATGGTTTGCAATCAAATAATCCCATCGAAGTCAACAGACTTCGATGGGATATCTCGTAAATTCTATGAAACCTGATTTCCAACAATTTTATAATAAGCTTTTGAAGTCATCTTAAATACCACATAATAAATAACTCCAAAAAGAACAATTGTTACACCAACACATTTTGCAAACAAACCTACATTCGTCAGATTTAACATTGCAAGAATCCGGCGAAGCAATGGGAATGCTGCCCAAAGATGAATGGCTGCTGTTAAAAGTGGCAGGAAAAATACAATTCGTACCTGAGACTGTATTGTCGCTTTTACTTCCTGATTGTTCATTCCTACTTTTTCCATAATTTCAAAACGTTTTTTGTCATCATATCCTTCTGAAATTTGTTTGTAGAAAATAATCAGCACTGTTACCATCAAGAACATAATTCCTAAGAATAATCCAAGGAAAAAGAGACCGCCATAAAGCGTATAAAAATCATCAGAAGCTCTCTGTCTGCCCTCTACGTAAAAGCTTTCCCATCCATCGCCTTCTCTTGTTGCAAATGTCTCTTCTACTGCATTGGCACAGGCAATTTTTTCTTCCGGTGTTCCGTCAATATCAATATAAAGTTGATGGGTAAGCATGGAAAAATTATTCTGATATGCTTCTCTTTGCCCTTCAAATAACTCGTTCAGCAAAGCCTCATCCTCTACTAGCATATAGTAGATACCTGCAACCATATCGGCATATATCTCGTCATCATCGGAAGAATATTCCATCGACTTTGCCACCTGGTAGGTTTGTCCTCCAATTGTAATTGTATCCTTTTCATAAAGCGGATAACCTACAATTGCCACTTCACCTTCCGGAATTTCTTTCAACTCATTTTCTTTGACATCTTCATTCATTTCCAGAAAATCTTCTCTTGACATAACCCCAAACATACAGGTATTTTCCTGGAACATGTTCGTCTCTCCGAAAAGATATTCCCCGTTTTCTTCTACTGCCATTACAGTAAAACTACAAGCGTCTTTTACTCCGGTAATCGTTCTGCCACAGCTTTTTACCTGTTCTGTCACCTGCTCTGTAAAAACAGATGGATCTTCAATTTCATTTGTATAATTTGCAGTTGCCGTAATCTCTGCCGGATAGCGTGTTTTCAATTCATCCTCTACGCCAAAATACAAACTGACTGTTGCAGATACCATAACCAGCACCATGGTCGAAAGAATACAGATATTGGCAAGACCAACTGCATTCTGCTTCATTCGGTACATCATGCCGGATACTGCTGTAAAATGTTTGCTCTTATAATAAAAGTTCTTGTTTTTTCGAAGTACTTTTAACAAGGCAATACTTCCTGCCGTAAACAGACAGTAGGTTCCGATGATAACTAACACAACTGCTACAAAGAAAAGCATAATTGCTTTTAATGGACTCTTTGTTGTAATGGAAATATAATATCCAACCCCAATACAAACCACGCCTGTAATTGCAAGTAAAAGTTTCGTTTTTGGCTCTTTTTCTCCTACGCTGCTGCCTGATAATAATTCAATTGGATTTGCAAGCTTTATCTGTAACAAATTATAACAGTATGCAGCCAGGAAAATAATACCGAACAAAATGCATGACATTCTGATTCCATCTATTGAAATGTAAAATGCAATACTCTCTGACATATTCATCAAACGATAGAGAATCATCGTCAATAATTTTGAAAAAACAATTCCAAATACCAATCCACCGAACACAGAAATTGCTGTAACAAATAAAGTTTCCATGAATAACACTTTAGAGATATGGCGTTTTTCCATTCCTAATATATTATAAATTCCGATTTCTCTTTTTCTTCGCTTGATAATGAAACTATTGGTATAAAACAAAAAGATAAACGAAAAGATTCCAATGACATAAACTCCCATCGTCAAAATCGTTTTCAAATTTGTGCTTCCCGGAATCTTTTCAATTCCACTGTTATTACAAAGTGAAACCATCATATAAAACATTGCCACATTCAAAATTCCTGTCAGGAGATATGGAATGTAGAACTGACGGCTGTTTTTGATATTACTTCCTGCCAGTTTACTATAAAGATTATTCATTCTTTTCACCGCCTGTCGTTAAAATCGTAAGGGTATCTGAGATTTTAGCATACAATTCCTCATTACTCATATTTCCCCGGTATAACTGGTGGAACACTTCGCCATCCTTGATAAATAAAATTCTGTTTGCGTGACTTGCTGCTTTTGTACTGTGTGTTACCATCAAAATTGTCTGTCCCTCTTCGTTGATTTTACCAAACAACTGAAGCAGACTATTGGTCGCCTTAGAATCAAGTGCTCCGGTCGGTTCATCTGCAAGAATCAATTCCGGCTGTGTAATTAAGGCTCTTGCTACTGCTGCTCTCTGCTTTTGTCCACCAGATACCTCATACGGATATTTCTCTAAAATTTTTGTAATTCCAAGTTTTTCTGCAATTGGTGCCAATCTCTTTTCCATTTCTTTTGGTTTGATTCCCGAAAGCACCAGTGGTAAAAAAATGTTATCTTTTAAAGAAAAATTATCTAACAGGTTAAAATCCTGAAATACAAATCCTAAATGTTCCCGACGGAATGCTGAAATTTCTTTTTCCTTTAACGAAATAATGCTCTTTCCATTTAAAAGAACTTCTCCGTTTGTCGGCTTATCCAACGCTGCTAATATATTTAAAAGCGTAGTTTTTCCGGAACCGGACTCTCCCATAATTGCCACATATTCACCCTGCTCCACGGAAAAGTTGATATTACTTAATGCTTGTACCTGATTTCCTCCAAATCGTGTTGTATATATTTTTTTTAAATTACTGACTTCTAAAATTGCCATGATTATTTCCTTTCTTTTTGCTCTCTTATTTTTTCAGAATTGTTTTGCGCGCCCTCTGAAGTATGTACTTAGTCTAACAAAAAAGGAAAATGAAAGCCATTCATTCAGCTTACATTTTCCTTTTCAATCTTACATTTTTGTAAGATTCAGTGAAAGAAACCTATTTTTACCTTCGTTCCTTTTCCAACTTCCGATGTAATCTCAATTGTGTGCGATAATTTTTTTACTACCTCATGACACAGATACAACCCAATTCCCGTAGAACTTTTATCGGAATGTCCATTATACCCTGTATATCCTTTTTCAAATACACGCGGTAAATCCTCCGGCCGAATTCCAATTCCAGTATCCTCCACGACAAGATATACTTTTTGCCGTTCTTCTTCGTCGTTTTCCCTCTCTGGTGTTCCTTCGTTACCGTCCGCCTTCTCCGATATTCCTTCCGTGTACTTTTGGATTCGCTGTCCGTCTGCATCCTCTAAATAGATAGAAATACTTCCTTTTCCCGTATATTTTATCGCATTCGACAATAATTGTTCTACCACGAACTCCAGCCACTTCTCATCCGATAATACCACTGCCTCTACGCCCTCGTAGTTCAGGCTTACTTTTTTTCGGATGAACAATTTTGCATATTTGTGAATTGCTTCCCGGATGATTCCATCTAAATTCTGTTTCTGCAATAGAAAATCTGTGCTTTTTGCATCCAGCCTCAAATACTGTAAAGCCATTTCCACATACTGCTCAATATGAAACAGTTCTTCCTCTAGCATCTTATCATCCTGCGAAGAAACCTCCTGCTGCCTGCTCTGTAACAACAAATGCATGGCAGCAATTGGCGTTTTTATCTGGTGCACCCACATGGAGTAGTATTCGGTCATATCACGACGCCGTGTTTCCATCTCGTTATAACACTCCATTTTACTGTCATAAAGAAGTCCTATCAGATGTTGATATTCTTCCTCATTCAAATTTTCTGCCTCTGGAAACTCTGGAAGCTCTAATTGTATTGATTGTTCTAATTGTTTTAATTGTTTTTGCTTTTTTAAAAACTTAAAATAATCATATCCATACATCAGCAATATAAGGAATACCAATATCAATATTCCATAACAAATCTCCATCGCGGAAACTCCATTCAAAAAAAGGAGCAGGCTCATTACTCCCATCATGAAAAAAGAAATAATGAGCCATTTACAATTACTTTTTAAATAAGAAATCAGACATGTCATGCTAACCGATACCCAATCCCTTTCTTGGTTAAAATAAATTCCGACAATCCAATGGATTCTAATTTTTTACGAAGCCGGTTCACATTAACGGACAGTGTATTCTCATCTACATAGGCATCACTTTCCCACAGCTTCGTCATCAACATATCGCGACTTACCACCTTTTCTTTATTTTCCATCAAAGTCTGTAAAATACGAAGTTCATTTTTCGTCAACTCTAACTTTTGTTCCTGGTAAAAAAGTGTTGCCTCCGTCAGATTCAGCATAACTCCTTTATGCTCCATCACACTGCTGCTACCTGCAAAGTCATAACTCCGGCGCAACATTGCCTGCACCTTTACTGTAAGGACATCCAAATCAAACGGCTTTGCGATAAAATCATCTCCGCCCATGTTCATTGCCATTACGATATTCATGTTGTCCGATGCCGAAGAGAGAAAAATGACCGGCACCTTTGAAACCTTACGAATCTCACTACACCAGTGATATCCATTAAAAAATGGAAGCTTGATATCCATCAGAACCAACTGGGGTGAAAATTCTACGAATTCCCGCATAACATCAGAAAAATCCGATACACATGCCACCTCATAATCCCAACTTTCCAAATGTTTCTTTAGTGTTTTTGCAATTGTTTCTTCATCTTCTACAATAAAAATTCGATACATTTTTGTAACCATTCTTTTCTAGTTTTACCATAACTCTGCCAGTTCATAAATCAGACGCTCTGTCTTCTCCCATCCTAAACATGGGTCTGTAATGGATTTTCCATAGCAGTGATCGCTGATTTTTTGTGCGCCATCTTCAATATAGCTTTCAATCATCAGACCCTTCACCAACTTATGAATATCACTTGATACGTGACAGCTATGCATAATATCTTTGCTGATTCGAATCTGCTCCAGATACTGTTTTCCGGAATTGGAATGATTTGTATCAACAATGACTGCCGGATTCTCAAGATTGCTTTCCGCATACTGTTCAAAAAGATTCTGAAGATCTTCGTAGTGATAATTTGGAATGTTTCTTCCGAATTTGTCCACATAGCCACGTAAAATTGCATGTGCAAGTGGATTTCCTGCCGTCTTTACTTCCCAACCTCGATAAAGGAAGGTGTGCTCATTCTGTGCAGCAATAATTGAATTCATCATGACAGAAATGTCGCCGCCTGTCGGGTTCTTCATACCTACCGGGATTCCTGCTCCACTTGCTGTCAGACGATGCTGCTGATCCTCCACGGAACGGGCACCTACTGCTACATAAGATAATAAATCTGATAAATATCTGTGATTCTCCGGATAGAGCATTTCGTCTGCGCAGGTAAATCCTGTTTCTTCTACGGCTCTCTTATGCAACTGACGAATCGCTATAATTCCTTTTAACATATCGGATTCTTTTTCCGGATCCGGCTGATGCAACATTCCTTTATAACCAACTCCGATTGTTCTCGGTTTATTCGTATAAATTCTCGGTACAATCAAAATCTTGTCTTCTACTTTTTCCTGCACCTTTCTTAAACGTGAAATATAATCAATCACAGCATCTTCATGATCTGCAGAACATGGTCCAATGACAAGCATCAATTTATTAGATTTTCCTTCAAAAATATCCTTGATTTCTGCGTCACGCTTCTCTTTTACTGCCTTTACTGTATCACTAACTGGAAACTGGTCTTTTAATTCCTGTGGTGTTGGCAGTTTCCGTAAAAATTCCATTTGCATTTTCTTTCCCCTTTACTACGCTTTCTATTTGTAAATCATCTCTTATTCACTTTATCGCTTTGACGTGTTGATGTATCTACCTCTAAAGATAATAAACCATTCTTTCACTTTCGTCAACCCAAAAAAAGAATTGGACTTACGTCCAACTCTTTTCTGTGCTATTTTTATCTCTATCCCACAGTTCATATTCACTGAACTTCTCGATAATCGCTTTTCTTCCACTCTTACGAATCGGTACATATTTCTGATTCAATGTAATAAAATCTGTTCCGCTGCATCCAACAACATGTTTCATATTCACAAGATAACTCTGGTGGCAACGTAGGAAACAATCATCATCTAATTTTGCTTCAAAATCATCCAGCTTACCATATACTTTGATAATTCCTTTATTTAAAGTATGGAAATTAACCACTTTATTCTCAGATTCCACATAAATAATATCTTTGTAGAAAATATGGTAGGTACGCCATTTTGACTTTACACTGATGTATTTCTGGCTTAATTCCGGATATTTCTGCAAATAGTAATCAATCATGGCTCCTATTCGGAACGGGTCATAAGGCTTCAGCAAATATCCCATCGCATGTACTTCATGCGCTGCAATTGCAAAGTCAGAACTGGATGTGTTGTATACAATTTCCGTTTTTGCATTCATCTCGCGAATTTTCTTACCTGTCTCTATTCCATCCATATCATCCATTACGATATCCAGAAAAACTAACTGGAACTTCTTTTCATGGAATGCTTCTAACAGGCTTGCTCCGTTGGAGAACTCATCAATTGATGCCTGACAACCTTTTGCTTCTAACAAATGTCTTACAATTTCTACTAAAATCGTGCGATCAACTTTATTATCTTCACATATTGCAATATTAATCATGCTCTTCCCCTTTTCTGCCCTTCTTTTTGTTTAAATTTTACAATATTTTCGAATTTTTTTCAACACTATTTTCCCTCAATTTCAAAATTTTTCCCTTTTTTACTGCCTACAAGTGGTAAATTTTGTCATTTTTCAGAAAATTTCGTACAATTAAGGCAGAATCTTCCGTTTCTCGGAAAAATCCTGCCTTCTTTGACATTACTATTATTCTACTTTTTCATAGCGATCCCAAATCTTATCTTCGCCACATACATGCTTTGTCCCATCAGAATCATAGATGATATAATCGCCAACTCCAATAAATACACGACCTCTTCTATGTTCAATATACGGACATACGATTTTTCCATCTTCTCTTTTTATCCTGATTAAGGAATCTGTTACAATCCATCCCTTTGTTACCACATCGGAAAAAAGTTCAAATCCATCTTCTAGGTTCTTACCCTGTTCATATTTTATTACTTCTGCATCTAAAGCAATTCTTTTACACTTCATCGGCAACCTCCACTTCTCATGCCCTTATGTTAGCGGACCTTTGTTTGAGTAACGATATATCTATTAACATTATATCATGTGCTTCGTCGCCTGAACTGGATTTATTCGAACTCTCCCGTTCAAATTCGCCTTACTTTCTCACTCATTTCTTTTGAAAAGACTTCTTCAAAGATTTTATGGTACTCTTCAAAGGAAAGTTCACATTGATAGGTCATCAGTTCCATGTTGATTCCAAAAAGCTCCACTAGAAATTTCATTGCACCCATTCCATTCTTTTCATAAAAATGTTTTCTGCGCACCCGATTGTTCAAATCAGGGCAGTTTTCTTTCGTGCTTTCAATCTCTAAAAAGAACCTTTTTTCTTTATATCGCTCCTGAAGTAACTTTAATGCCGTTGAACCGATTCCTGTCCCACGCTTTGTATCCTCAATTGCAAAATAATCGAGAAGTGCCAAATCTTGATAGAGAATTACGATTACAAGTCCCCGGAACTCTTCCTCCTGATCTGTTATTTCCAAAATTTCATAAAATCCTTCTTCCCGCTTTTTTAGCATCAACGAAATCGGCTTTTTTTCCTCTTTTGGAAATGCCTTTTCATACAATGCCCATATCGACTGTAACTGTTCCTCTGTCTTTGCTTCTACTAACTTAATCTGTTCCATTCTAATTCTCCAAACTTTCTTTTTTCTTTTGCCCTCATGACATTCTTTGCACTAAAATGTCCTTTTCCTGTATTGCTTCAAGTATTTCGACGTATCAAAATGCCCTTCATGTACTGTGTTTCATTATGTGTCTTATACACAATAGACTTTTCTTCTTCCGTGCATCCAATCAATATCTTTATCTCAGAATCCTTCTTCATCAAATCAACTGTACACATAATAGCATCTATCTTTTTCTCGCCCGTTCCTACCCATACATCTATTCCTGCATCATCCATTGATGTGGTATTTTTCAAATATCCATAATCAACTCGATAAATAAAATCTGGATATCTGGGATGTGTAGTTCCTTTGGGTCTGTCGATTACTATTTCAGAATTGCCAACCAGTTCATCTAAAGCATTCCAAAATTCATCATCAAATGTGTTCATAAAAGCCCCCTTAAATCAGTATTCCATCAGATTCTATAATACGAAGCATTTTTATTTCCTCCACACCTTGTTATATTGCTTCATTCAAAATACGAAAAGCCGTTAAACGAAGTTTTTTTCCTGATTCCGTCGTAATGTCGTTCGTGTCACCCTTTTCATTCTTCAATTTATTTACAAGATAGTTTCAAACATTATCTTTCCCCCGTTTTTATAAACTTTAGGAGTTCTTCTAAATTATCAAAGTCATCATAATCCCCTATCACTCCTTCTCGATGATATATAACACCATTTTTTTCATTTCTTTCCAAACAGTCAAGCAACTCTTCTTTTCCGTATCTTCTAATAAAGGTCGTGAATCCCAATGGCTTAATTTTTGCCAGCATACCATCCCTACATTCTACATTGTTGCAACAGAAACATGCCTCAATTTCTTTATCCATAGAGCATTTTCTATTAACACACCAATCTTTATCAGGACACTCTCCCGAAGTACATCCATTACACTTATCATTTTCAGTACACAAGCAACACGCCAGACCACATCTTGCAAATCCCATTTCTCTCTTCATTTATTTTTCTCCAATCGCCTTTTAATATTGATTTAATATGCTCCCACACACATTTCACTTGTCACGTCTCGACTCCATTTATGATTCAATCCACTGGATAAAAGCGGTCTTATCAGTACTGTTATATCCAGCATTTGAATAAAAGTCCAGAGTGCTTTGCTTCTTTGAGCCAGTCAACAACATCATCTTATAACAATTGTTGTCTTCTGCTATTTTCTTGGCATAATTAAGGCACTCCGTTGCATATCCTTTCCCACGATGTTTTTCATGCGTAACCACATTTTCGAGAAAAGCATATGGTCTAACACCCCTTGTCAGATTAGGAATAATCACGCAGATACAGGATGATACAAGTACTCCATCTACTTCGTTCAAAATAATATGGTGATTTTTATCTCCTATCATTGTGTTCCATGTTTCATTTAAATGTTCCGTAAACTCCGGAATGCTTTTTTCATGCAAGAACAAATACAACTGAAGTAATTCATCTAAGTCTTCCTTTTTAGCTTCTCTTATCATGACAATCCCCACTCTCTTTTCTAAAATGGATCATAGATAAAACACCAATCGGAATAAAATAAGCACACCAAAATTCAAGTGCAATGACTCCGCCCATATTTGTTTCTCCATCTGACATAGAACCAAATACTCCTATCATTGGCATAATAAAACATCCAAAAAAGAATACTCCATGAATGATCATTAGGTACTTCAACCACTTGTCTGCTTTGGTTTTTGCCTCTATCGTAAGTCCCACAAAAAAAGTGGAAAGCGCCATCATTCCATATCCAAGCAAGTCATAACTAAAAAATAATCCACCTCTTGAATAGTCAAGTATTCTCGTAGCCTGCTCACCTAGTAAATCCCATCGAACAGCAGTTATCTGTGCAAAATACACAAGAAATATCAGAACAGCATAAATTGCAGCAAACATCATTCCAACATTGGCTGCCACTCTATGTTCCTCATCACTTTCCGCACAAAAACCAGCAATCATCATTATATATCCGATTGGCAATAACATGCATACAAAATAACTTCCAAAGTTAAAAGAAATTAACATACAGATTGCAAATAGTAATACTGAAACCGATACTATCATAGCCCCTATTCTTGCTATTGTTTTGTTCATTTCGTCACCTCTATAAATTAGGACTCAAAAATTTTACTTGTCCTTTTTCTTTTTACCATTTTGCTTATTAACGAAAGAAAATGGAATACTTTTTTTAGGCTTTAGCATTTGGTCAAAAACAACATGTTCTCTTTTCTTTTTTGCCATATTAACCCCCAGTCTTAAATATACGGTCACCTTGTTAAGTAATTTATCAAGTTCTATGCTCTCATTGTTTATATAGAAGTATAGTTTTCTTAATTCTGTATTACAAGCTCAAGGTTCGTACCAAATCCTTATATCTTTCAGATTTGTTTTTGATATCATCTTCTGTCACACCATAATATCTACATACGTCTTTATATATACAATTATATTTCTTTACCAACTTCTTATTTCCACTGGCCCCACCGCCAATATAGCCATATTTTTTCTCAATAATGATATCCATCCTGTCGTTTATATTATCAAATACTTTTTTATATTTGTGAAAATCAATATCAAATACCGTCTGAGGTATTTCCATCGCCCTTTTCATTCTTTCTTCACTTTGCCTAATATATAGCTCAATATCCTCCGTAGATTCACTCTTTAATTCTGGCAATACAGCATATTCTCCTAATAATTCAGGTGCATATTGAATCATAAAAGATGCTCTCATCTGCTTATACTCTTCTGCAATTTCATCAGAGTCATGATTGACTTCCACGAATCCATATTCATTTACAATATATTCAGAGACTTCATCCATACTGTGGCTTCCACCCTTAAGAGTTTTCTCCACATACTTTCTTTTTATTTGATGTTTTCGTCTTTCTAATTTCTGTCTTAAAGTAAGTTTGAGTGGTTTCTTTGCAATAAAAACCGATGTTGGTCCATCCACACCACTAATAACAGAAACAGCCCTTGCATTCTTTTTCACTAATCTTTCTCCTTCCCCCTCATAGGCCATTAAACTACAAACACTTATTCATTTCATATGATCACTCATAAAAATTAAATCTGTTCCTATTTTTGCCACATATATCTGACAAATTTTCTGTTATCAATTTCATATTCTTTTTTATTATATAGTGTGTAATTACATAAAGCTAAAAAATCCTCAACAGATAATAGATCTGATTTCGTGATATTCGGATTATCATTCGGAACTTCCCGAAATCCATTCACCCACAAAAAACCGCCAGTATTAAGGCAATCTATCAGCTTAGTATACAGCTTCGGATCTAATCGGTAATGATTGATAATGATTACATCATATTTGTTTGAATCAGTAAATCCCTCCCAAGTTGCTAAGTCTACTAAGTCGGTTTTTACTTTAAGATTTTTCTCTTTACAAAAGTAGTTTAGCCTGTTTAATGCTTCTTCACTAAAGTCAATGGCATGAACGTCATAGCCTAATTCTGCTAAATAAATTGCATTTCTTCCATCCCCACAAGCGATGTCTAAGACATTACCTGTTGGAGAAAAGTATTTCATATCTTCTTCTAAACATTTTTCATGTTGCATGATTGTTAGTTTTCTTATTTTAAATCGCTCATTCCACCAATGAGAGTCACCCATATATTCCATTGTTTCGTCCTCCAGCACATTTTGAAATAATCTTAATTCATGTCGCCTTGGTTATCGCGTATAAACGGATGTTCAATTTTTTTACTAAGTAATAGATCATACGCCTTTACTTTGCGATAGGTATTTCCCATCATTTCCTGCTCTCGGTAATTGCGGATTGCGTCTATATCAAATTCCGCATAAAATAAACCTTCTGTCATATCATCCGCCATCAACAAAACATTATCCTGGCAGTAGCCGTTTTCATCCCAACAAATCGGGCTAAATGCGCAGGAATTACCCGCATTCTCACCATTTGGATTTGCCATTGCGACACCTACCATATTCTCATATGCTCTCGTCGACAAGGCACAAAGACGCGGCTTCATTGCACCGCAATCGTTCGGAACAAGGATGATTTCCGCCCCTTTTAACATCAGTATCCGTGCACTTTCAGGATATTCACGGTCATAGCAGATCATAATGCCCAATTTGATTCCGTGAAAATCACACACCTGAAATGCATCTCCACTTTCGAGACAAGCTTCATCTGCAAAATCGCAGGTATGAACTTTGGAATATTTCATAAGTATGGTACCGTTCTTATCAACTACATATGCTGAATTCTGCGGTTTCTTCTGTCCTTTGGTAAGCGCTGTTGCCACTACACCAAGGCGTAATCTTTTCGCCGCATCACAGATTTGTTTCAAAAAAGGATTGTTGTCCGGAAGGGCTTCTTCATTACTCATTGGCAATTCATATCCTGTCAAAAACACCTCTGGCAGCAAGAGAATATCCGCTCCGTTTTCCGCTGCTTCTTCCATCTTTTCTATGATGATGTCTGTGCTTTTCTGATATTGCCGGTTCAATGATTTTTTCTGCAAAATAGCTATTTTTAACTTCATACTGCCCCTCCCATAAGTAAGTTCTCATTTTCCACCAATTATATCATATTCTTTCCTTAAATCGCATTATTTCCTTAAAAACTAAATGGACGTAAACAAAAAAAATGTTTTTACATTCTAAAAATCAAGAAATTTTGGAATGCGAAAAGCAACTTTTTATGTCTACGTCCAATCAATTTACATAATATTATTTTTTTTCTTTTGGCTGCAATATGTCATCACGGAAGCTATGCCAATTCCAAAAAGTACCAAAGGATAAGCAACTTCACAAAAATCTTTAAATTGTCTACATTTCATTTTCTATCACCCTATTTCACCAAAGACGACTTCGCTCTTCGTCATCTCCCCATTGTGATAAGTAATCTTATACGCCTTTGCATCCTTTCTGGAACGGATAAATGATATGACTCCGTTCTCTTCTACAAAAGCTGTTTCATTTTCTAAGGCTAACCCTGGAAGTTGTTTTTCTCTCATCATTACATCAAATGTACTTCGTCCTTCTTCATTATAGTGCGGACACAACGCAAAAGAATGTATGCCCAGCATTCCCTCTACAAATATGTAGTTCCAATCTTCTTTTCCTGAAAACGCTTCTCTATCACTATGTCCACAATCAAACCAGCAAATTGCTCCTGCACTTAAACCACCCAATACTGCCGTATCATTTTTGTATATCGCAAGTAACTTGCTATCTATTCCATACTCCTTCCATTTTTTCATCATGGATGCTGTATCACCACCTCCGACATAAATAATATCTGCCCATGCCAAAAGTGTATCAATTTCAGCCTCTGAAGGTTGCTCTGTTACAAGGCGTAAGGCTTTTACCTGACACCCTAATATGCCAAATGCTTCTTTTATCCCCTCAATATATCCTTCAGCATCTCCGCTTGCTGTCCCGATAAAAAGAACATTCGGATGCTCCTTTTTAGAACTCTTTATCATATATTGATTTAATTCTTTGGTAGTCTGTAAATCTCCACCACCAATTGCAACAATACGTCCCATATCAATAACTCCTTTGTTTTTCTTAATTCACTTTTTTTGAAATGAAGGCTCAATATTTTCTTTAATCAATTTCATTCTGTCAGCAACTCGTTGTTTAAAATATGAGCCTATTGAAACAGTAAGTTCCATCTTTGGATTAACATATATTACATTGCCTCCATCTCCCAATGCTGCATATGAATGGTCGTTTTCGTCAATTATCCACCAAAGAAAACCATACTTATGATTGATAAATGGTGTTTTCCATTCGCTCTTTGTTTTTGTACATTCCCTAATCCATTTTTTTGAAACAAGCTGTTTTCCATTGAATTTTCCCTCTTGTAACATTAATTCCCCTAGTTTGGACATATCCTCAATAGTTAACACCAATCCCCAGCCTGCTGTATGTGTTCCCTGGGAATCAGAAACCCAACCTCTTGCTGTTTTGCTCTTATAAAACTCCATCTGTCCCTCTTTGTCATAAAACTTGATATCTCCAGGAACCTTAATATCAAGAGGTCCAAAAAGATTTTTGTTTGCAAAATCAAGCACACTCATTCCTGTTGTATTTCTGATTATTCCCGAAAAAATATCAGGTCCTATTACCGGAGCATACCTAAAATCGCCGATTCTACCCTTACCACCAAGAAAATCCAGAGAGCTTTTAACCCAGTCTTCACTCGTAAAAAACTTTGTGTAAGGAACCGACTTGTACTTATATGGTACCGTCATAGTAAGCATATCATATAATGTTACTTTTTGAATCGTGTGCTCACGCTTCTTTACCTCATAATCCGGGAAAAAATCAAGCACAGGTGTATGAATATCTGAAATATACCCTTGTTCCAAAGCTATTCCTATAAGAAGTCCAACTACACTTTTCGTCACTGAAAAAACATGAAATGGACTTTGGCTTGTACAGCCATCCTGATAATATTCATAGACCTTTTTTCCCTCTTTTGTAACTATAATTGCACCAGTATTATCATAATTCTTTGCAATTAATTTCTCCAGTTCATTCTGATTATTCATTTAAACCTCCACTTATTCTTCAAGTGGAACATAAATATCTACCTTTATCAGATGATTTTTTTCATCTTCCGGGTTATTAAGATAAACCTCGAACGGGTATGAATTACGTGGCATATGTTTTTTGCCAATAATCCATTGCTGATACATGTAATCCCAGGCATCCTCGAACTGATTTGCATTAATTTCGAAATGCCCTATCATATATAATCCGCCTTCAATTTCCATCTTACCAAGCTGTTCTGTTTCTTTCGATCTGCATTCACTGGGATATGTAAGACACAAGCTTGTCCGAAATTGATCCTTATTTCCAAACTCGGGATTATCATGATATATAGATATGAAATGATTCTCCCCCGGCTTTAACAGACTCTGTTTCTTTGCCTCCGTAAACAAAGTATTCATAAGTTTTCTGTAGCTTCTTGCAAGACTTGCATAATCGCCTATATGTCTAACATACATAACCTCGAATTCAGATATTCTTTCAATCCTTACGCTTTGTGTTCCTGATAAAGTATTTTCTGTCCACTTCTTTGTTTTATCAGGTTCATTATACGTAGATATAAAATAATTTTCTTTGCAATTTGTGCTATTTCGTTTCCTATACACTGATGGGCTTATTTTAAAATACTTCTTAAAAGCTCTCGTAAATACAGCAGAATCAGAAAACCCTAATTCTAGCGCAATATCAGTCATATTCATATCTTCTCTATGAGAAAGCAAGAACAATGAATGTTCCAAACGAATTCTGTTAACATATTCCATTGGCGCTTCATTCAAAAAAGCCTTAAATATTCTGCTAAAATGAAACCTAGAAAAACCTGATATTTTTGCCATGTCATCCACAGTTATACTTTTACCATAATTATTATCTATATAATCTTGTACTTTATGTATTCCATCGGCATAGAAATCCCGCATATTTCACACATCCTTTAGTAGAAAAACTGGAAGTTATACTACTGTTTCTTATAATCAATTTCTTCAATTCACGCAACCTAAGATTTTTTATCTAAATCATAGTAACTATGGCTGTACCATTTAGGAATATAAGATTTAAACTTATCATAATCTTCAAATGCCCTTTTACATCTTTCTACCATACCATCTATATCTTTCTGTCCAAATTTTTCAGCCCATTTGATAGAATATAGCGATGCATGCGCCACATAGACTGCAAGGGTAACCCAAAACTCATCTGGAACGTTATTCTCAAAATATGCATCTATCTGTCCAATGCAGTAGGGAATGCTATGCTCTGTTCCAAAGCTTTCCAACTTATAGAATTCCTCATAAGGATCTCCTACTTCCCACCTATTAAAATCTATAACACCTATCGTTCCATCATTCAGATAGATTAGATTTCCCGGATGAAAATCTCCATGTAAATATACCGGTCGTTTTCTCCAAATTTGATCTATATTGTCCTTTACATACTTTATTGCAATTTCATCACCTAGAATTCTTACTTGCGATTCCTCATATCGGGACAACTGCAACAACTTTTTAGGCTTCTTCGTCTCAGTTGGAATATCTTCTTCCTCCACTTGAATAGAATGAATTTTTTTTAAAATCATCCCTGCTTCTCTGCCAAGTTGATACTGTTTCTCTTCTGGCAAATCTGATAATATTTCTTCTAAATCCTTGCCTTCCATCCAGGTAAGCAGCATATATACATTTTTACCTTCGTTACACGTTCCAAATTCAATAGGCATTGACATCTTTATACCAAGCCTTGAATACTTTGTAATAATTTCATATTCCTTCTTTTTAACATCATAACGTTCTATATCAGAAATTCTAAGAAGCAAATGCTCTCCCATCTTTGTTTTTACCAGATATTTTTTATCACTTGACCATCCTTTTGAAATAATATCAATGGACTCCCAGTTAACACTTGATTCAATATTGAAATACATTTTATTACTCCCATGTGAATTTGAAATTTGTTATCCCGTTAAATTACTATTTTGTCAGCTCTAAAACTGAAATTTATTTATTTCTCCATAACATAATTAGTCAAAAAAATTCCTTTCCTGATAACTTGCTGTTCCCTAATTGTTTTATACCCTCTTTGCTCGAAAAATGGTTTAGCAGTAATGGACGCATGTGTAGTAATTTTTTTCCCTTTAACTGATTGCTCTAATTTGTCACAAATAGCAGAAGCAATACCTTGTCTTTGGTAATCCTTATGGACATACAATCTGTCAAGATATCCAGTTTTATCAATATCTCCAAAACCTACAATAATCTCATTTTTAATAGCAACTATCGTAAAATGTTCTAAAAAAGACTTATCCCATTCATTCAAATTTACATTGCCAGTTGCCCATACATCTAATTGCTCTTTTGTATAGTCTTTGGCATTTACATTATGAACTGTTTGATAAAATAATTCTGCTAAATACTTACAGTCAGAAGTACTATACTTTCTAAGAACCATAATACATTACCTCGCCAAATTCTTATTTCCCATACTGAATCATCCTCTTGGGCCTATACAAAAAATTTGTCTCCCTAGACCCTAAATCATAATTTTTTCAAAGAAAAATTGTCGCAAAAGGGTCTATACACAAAAAATATACTCTGGTGCCCTACTTTCTGTAATTTATAGGGGGACGGGACTACACTTTTTCTGCATAGACCCTTTTTGACCTTATTTTTCCTAATTTTCTTACAAAATAGGAGTATTTTTCCGTATTTTTTCTGTATAGACCCTATCGATTTACATAATGTAATATTCCTACATTTCTTTGAGCCCGACAACTTGGGATTTGTTACTCTTTTGTTATAGCACTTTTCGCATGATAGCTTGTCCATTTTCCCTCGCAACTTCAACAAATCCAGCTTTTTCATAAAGTCGAATAGGACCTTGATAATCAAAATCATTACGCTTATCAGAAAGTTTTGCATATCCTTCAACAGCAATATATCCATTTGATTTTGCATCATTGCAAACTCTATCAATAAATGCAGATGCTATCCCCATTCCTCGGTATTCGGGTGCAATTTCAAAACAAACAATAGAAACGGTTTTTCCGCAAATATTTTCTCTCGCAAACTCTGGAACAAAGCCAACGTAGCTTTCCATATCTGCCGCATTACACCATCCAATAGATAACTCTCCGTCATAAGCCAAGTATCCTTGTATTTTATTTTCGTTTAGCATTTCTACTGCATATTTGCGAACCGTTTCTTTTACACCAAATATTTTAAACTCGCTCACCATCTGATTAATATTTTCTTCATCTTGATTAGGTGATGTACAATAACATGGACCATTTGGGTTATCATCCGTAAACGCACGATTATCGAAAAAATCAAGGTAGTCACCATTCAGCTCGGGTATCAACGGTTTAATAATAATTGTTTTCATAAGTCTCTCCTACAAATTCTTATTTATCCATATAATCTTTTAAGTTGATTTCATGACCATACTTAATAGCAGCTTTCAAATCTTTTTCGATTATTGTCTTTTCTAAATCAATATTATTAATAGCGGCTATAGCTACAGTATAGTGGATAACATCCGCTAGTTCTTTTGCTAATTCTTCCTTTATGTCTTTGTCGCCACCTTTTCTTCCAGTTCTAATGTTTAGAAGTTCCGCCACTTCACCAATTTCTTCCACAAGTTTCATAAAGAAACCCTGATCTTCATCAAAATTCTTATATGTTTCTTTTATATAATTCTCTAATGTTTCAACAGTCAATTTATTCATTTTACAGTTCCTCTACAAATTCTTATTTTAACGTAACAACTTGAGATTTATCGCTCTAAAGTTTCTGCAAATATCTGTTTCAAAACTTCATATGGTATATCCTGTTTTAAATAGATTTGTAGCATTCCCTTAGGAGTAATTTTGTAACATGCTAATTCTTCCTTATGTTGAATTACCGCCTGTGCCTCAATGTTAATATGGTCTTTAAATGGAATAAGCCTCACAAAAGATTCGCCAACATAATAGCTTGGTAATTTTGCCCACAATTTTTCCTCTAGTTCACATGAAACACTATCAAAAATTATCTTCCTTAAATCATTGTACATATCAATAATCTCACTTGGATATTTATTTATATAATCTCTTACTTGCTCATTCATTTGAACAACCTCCAGAAATTCTTATTTTAACGCAACGACTTGGGATTTTATATTTCTTCATCTGTATATTCCTCCATATAAATCGTCAAATTTAGGTTGTCTTGCTCAACAAATCTCTCCTTATATTTCTATAATAACCGACTTTCCGCTCGATTCATCTCCATTCAGCCATTGCCACTCCTCATGGAGTTCAAGTTTTCCATCATCTAAATATATAGGTTTACTCTTACACTTTCCAAACCGAATTTGCATAGATTCATTAAGATGTTGATATGTAAATGTCAAGTTACCTTTATCGTCAACCGTTCCAATCAAAAATCCCTGCTCTATCTCTCCTCCTGCATATTCTGCCCAAAGGATATGATTTCTTTGGTGATAATGAAATATTGTTTGCTCATCAACTTCTCCATTCTCACTGTTGATTTGGGGAACAAACTTCCTACCATCATAATTAATACTTTCATTTTTATAGTTGCTATTTTTCTTCATCCAATCATAACAAAGGACATCTCCATTCTCAGCCACAATTGTATGAGTTTCTACTGCGACATATCCTCGCTTCAAATAGATATGTTTTGCAGCCAATGAAGAAGCTAAGTAAATTTCCTGATATTCTTCTGCGATTATTTTCTCCGCAAAATCCAAAATTGTTTTTCCGTATCCTCTATGTTGATATTCAGGCAATACAAATAATCTACAAATTTCATTCTTTTTAATGGTAACCGTACCAATTCCATTTTCGTCATCGCTTAACAGATAAACCTCTCCCAAGCGAATATCATTGCTAATATTTTCATCATTATGATGCGCAAGAAAAAAATCAACTGCACCTTTTGCATAATAATGAGGATATATCTCAGAAATTGTTTTATGAGTAATTCGTTTTACGATGTCAAAATTTTCAAGTTGAGCTTTGATTATCTGCACTATTGTTCATTCCTTTCTTCATGCAAAGACAATATACTATTTTCTCTGAACTATATCGAAGCATCTTTTTCTCTTCGCAAAAAAGTATTTCAAAATCAGAAAATATTTTTTTAATATCGTCCTCATCAAAAAAACGCTTAAACATTCCATCTTCTGTCCTGTAGAGATGATGTTCAATTTCAGTTCCCTGTCCGGCTCCGTGATTCACATCTTTTATAGAATTAACTCTAACAAAAAGATGTCCTTCGGGAACAAGTATTCTTCGAATTTCGTTTAATATCATATGAGTGTCTATTTCCTTAAAATAATGAAGACACAAATCTGCACAAACAATTTCAAATGATGCATTTTCAAAATCAAATCCGTTAAGCATATTGAAGCATCTCGCCTCCAGCACCTCTGGAAAGTTCTTTTTTATGTTTTTTATCGCATTTATTGATTGATCGCAGGCAATGATGCTCTTTCCCTTTTCAACAAAATATAATGTATCATTTCCTCCGCCACAACCTAAATCCAAAATTGGTCTTTCACATTTTTCAATTATTGAATTGAAATTGTCCAACCAACCATCAACCTTAATAGTATCTCTATCATAATTAACATGTGTATTATTCCAAAATACTTCTGAATTCTTTACTTCGATTTCCATATCTACAATCAACCTCTCAGTTACTTCAAGAAACAAGTATGTTCATTGATATCAAGAAACAATCTTTTTCCTTCAATCCACATCTCAATCAATCTTGGCTCAACTTCATAAAGAACCGCGTTTTTATACCGAGTAGCAGACATAAACTGCTTATTTTCTGCAACTGTTGCGATAAAGGCTGAATTCTCTTTCGATAATGGATGTCCGTGGGAAATTGCCTTGCCCTCTATCTTACATCATTTCAAATTTTATAACACAAGGATTTTTTCCATTACTGTCTAATGGGGAAGATTCTATTTCAAGCGTCTTCAATTTCACTCCCAGCATGATTTCATAATGATGTTTAAAATGTCCGGCACAACAATAGCAGTAATTTTTTGATACAGCATACTCCTCTTTTAACCCATTAAAATTGGAGCATGCACATAAATATTTTTCTCCATTTGAATAACTTACCGCATCTACAGTTATTGTCCCGTCTTCATTCCTAAAAGGTTCTCCCATATTTGGAACCTCTTTTATTTTTTCGAGCTTTTCATCAATGGAAAGATTCACATTTTCCTTTGCAAAAGCTTTTGATGCTTTTTCTCTTGCGCCACCCTTGCAACAGGCATTCCATTCAAAAATATCTTGCAATTTCTGTGCATCCACCTGCTCATTCATAATATCGACTGCCCGTTTAAAATAAGCAGCCTTTACTTTTTTTGGCGCCTTATCAACAAGATCTTCATAGCCTTCATTGATTTTTGAAATGATATTCTCATCTACCCCAAACTTTTCTAAAGATTTCTTAAATTTTTCTGGACTTGGCATATTCTTTTCCTCCAACCTAAAACAATAGCATCTTTTCCGCTCTAACTATATCCGCCATCGTTAATCCTATCCTCTGATCTGTTCTTACTTGATGTCTTTCTACTTCTGCATTATGCAAATCAAGATCATCAATTACTATCCATTTTTTAACTTCCTTATGTTCCTCTAACCAGGCTAGAATTTCTCCTGCCTTGATAAGACTGAACTTTTTACTTCTTCTTATGTCTTCTGTTGAATAATCTGGTGTTACATCCTCAATCACTAATCCCTCTTTTTCAAGCAAAATTCTTAACTTTTCTGCCTCTTTACGCATTGGTTTTTTATTAGTGTCAAACCAATTTTTCCATCCAGAGTGTAACACAATTTTTGCATCTGTATTTCTAATTAGTTCCCCTAATAATTTCACCTTTTCCTCATCAATTAGTGTTCCATCACTAATTTCTTCTTGGTGGTTATTATTCCAGAAATTGGAGTTCAATACACCGTCAATATCTAAAAATATAACTTTTTCCACTATAATGCCCTCCAACAAATTCTGCTTTAACTTCACTTTCCTTTTTAATTTACTACCATTCCCGACTATCAATCATTTTTCGTCTTAATTGTCACACACTGATATTCATGGCCGAGCTCTGGTAAAACTTTTTCAAACACATCCTTTGTTTTCAATTTTAAGCTGGATGTATTTACACAAGGATGACATCCAAAATATTCTGCTTTCAAAACATCCTCATCTACTAACAGGTTCACTTGATGATTATGATCATTCATCAATCCCATAACGCTAACCGAACCCGGTGTAATGTCTAAAAATTCCAGCATCTTTTCTGCATCTCCAAACGATAGTCTGGAACTGCCGATCTGTTTGGAAACTTCTGCTGTCTTGAACTTTTTATTGGCACAAATCATCAGCAAATAATATTCCGTCTTTGCCGAATTGGTCAGAAATAAATTTTTACATATCACTGCAGGCGCTAAAACTCCATCTATCGCAAGGCAGGCTTCCATTGTATTTGCCTCTTCATGGTCTACACGCTGATATTCAATCTGCAATCTGTCTAGCAAATCGTATACACGAATCTCTTTTTCTAGTCTTCCTTTTTCGTCTCCTGGTCGTCCATTCTCTAATGTCATTCTTCTCACGTATAATCCAATTATCCTCTTTTGAGGAGAATGGATTATTCTCCTTTCTCCC
>JBJELY010000071.1:0-34675 GCA_051879395.1 Roseburia sp.
GCTAAGAAGCACACAAATACTCTGAAAGGAATTTTCTTGCTTCGAACAAACCTGGTGAATATGTTCGAAGCTTGGACGAATAGCAGCAATTATAAAAATGTAAAAAGCAATTCCGAAAATCTACATTTTTGTCTCGGAAAAATCAACAGTGGAAAAAACGAAAGAAATTGAAAACTGTTACGAAAAGAGTAAAAGAGTTTTGCAAGCGCTTAATAATCACTACAAAATGGAGGGCACTAAATGAATACACTTGTAATTGAACCAATGACAACAGATGCTGACATGGAGGGAAAAGGGTTCGTACACTACACCTCCTGGCAGGAAACTTACGCTGGCTTAGTCGATGCAGCATATCTTAATGAAATGTCGATTGAAAAATGTTTTGAAAATGCCGGAGAGATTTTTGCTCTTTATGTTCTAAAAGATTACCAGCATCAGAAGATTGGTCTTGCTCTTATGAATGCTGCTTTTGAACATCTGAAAGACTTCAGAACGATTGTATTATGGGTATTAAAAGGAAATGAACATGCTATTCATTTTTATGAAACATATGGTTTTTCTTTTGACGGTGCTTCTGAAGAAATTATACTTGGTACCACAAATACAGAACTTCGTATGCTTTTTGAAAAATAGAATATCACATTACAAAAAAATCACTGTTTTTTGAAAAAACAGTGATTTTTCGTTTCTCTTCATTTCCTATATTCTACTCATACAAACCTTATGGTTTTGAAAATTATAGTTATTTTATCTATTTGAACATATCTGCATGAATCTCCTGTGCGACTGCTTCTATAAAATCAACGTTCTGAATTCCAGGATTTACCTGAAAAAGATTTACAATAATAAAATTTTCATCCTGAATTGCAGTAACTGTAGAAAGTTCTTTCTGATTCATAAGATAATCAATTTTACTCTGTGCATCATTTTCTTCTGCCGTATAATTATGAATAATAATATAGTCTGGATTTCTATCAATAATCTCTTCTATACTTACTGTAGAAAAAGAAGCCTCTACATCTGCAAAAACATTTTCTGCTCCTGCCATTTCCAATAACTGTTCTTCTAGTCCATTTCCTCCTGCAATAGTATATAAATTCTCACTCATACTATCAAATGCCATTACTTTTACTTTCTCTTCCGATGAAACTTTTGATTCTACCGCAGAAATTCTCTCTTCCATGTCTGCAATAATTTCTTCTGCCTTTTGTGACTGGCCAAAAATCTGTCCTAAATTTCTAATATCATTATAAGTATTTTCAATTGTACAATTTTCGACATAAGAACCTTCTGTCACATACAAATTTACTCCATTTGTCAAATAATCATCAACCGTACCAAAAGTTGGGACATAAAAATAATATGAATTCATAGAAACGAAATCCGGCTGCTGATTAAGCATTGCCTCAAAAGTTGGTGGCATTCCCGTATTTAAATCCTCTGGAATCGTTACATCCTTTAATTCTTCATAGTATTCCGGTAATAAGTCTGTCAAAACATTATTATTCGTCTGCACTGCACAGATTGAATCTGCTTCCCCAAGTGCTGCAATGATTTCTGCTGAATTTAATGATAATGTCACAACGTTCTGCGGCTTTTCCTCATACGTCGTTTCCATATTATAATTCTCAATTGTTACTGCTTCATACTCTTTTTCCCCTGTTGCTTCTACTTTCGCAACATCCGCTTTCTCGACTTCTGCAAGTTCTTCTGTTGCCATATCTCCTTGTGTTTCTGTATCCTGTTTATCTGTTCCACATCCAACACAAAAAGCTGCCATCATTCCTACCATTCCGCATAACATTATTACATTTCTTTTTTTCATATTTTTATTCTCCTCTTTTCTAATGTTAGCTGCTTAACACAGCCAGATTATTTTTAGATTGCACCATTGAATATTATGTATGGTTTTCCAGATTCCCTGTAAATAATTTCAACGTCTACTTGAAATATATCTCTCATAATTTCCTGTGTGATTACCTCCTGCGGTTCACCATGCGCAACAATGGTTCCTTGATTTAAAATGTAAAGATAATCGCAATATTTTGACGCAAGATTCAGCTCATGGAATACTCCTAAAACGGTTTTTCCCATAGCATGAATCATGTCCATAATTGCCCATTGATAATGAACATCCAAATGATTTGTGGGCTCATCTAAAATATAAATATCTGTTTCCTGGACAATGGAGCGTGCCATTAATACTCTCTGCTTTTCTCCTCCAGATAAAGTTTTAAAAAATTTATCCCCGGCATTTTCCAATCCCACATATTGCAATGCTTTTATTGCTTTTTCTTTATCCTCCGCACTAAATTCATCGAAATAGTTGTGATAAGGAGATCGTCCAAGAAGCACCATATCCATTACCCTAAAATCAAAATCAGATGCATTTTCCTGCTTCATAACAGTTAAAAGCTTTGCGGTTTCTTTATAAGAATAAGTTTCTATTTCCCGATGATTAATAAAAACCGTATTCTTTTTTGCTGGTAATGACCTGTAAATATGCTTTAAGAAAGTGGTTTTTCCTGATCCATTCGGTCCAATAATGCCCACCATCTGCCCACTGACTACCTTTAACGATACCCCCTTCAAAATACTGGTATCATCTATAGCATATTGAAGTGACTTTACACAGATTCTTTCTTTCACTCCTCTACCATCCTTTCTCAATTTGCTTTCATTCTTTTATGAATCATCCAAACAAAGAATGGTCCTCCACAAAGTGCTGTAAATATTCCAATCGGAACTTCCTGTGGCTCAAGTAATGTTCTGGCAAACACATCCATCCAAAGTAAAAAAATACCGCCGCTCAAAAATGTTAATGGAAATAATTTTTTATGAGACGTCCCCACTATGAACCGAACAATATGCGGTATCATAAACCCAACGAGCCCAATAATTCCACTCGCAGCCACTGCAAACCCTGTAATGAAAGCAACTAAAATCAATGTAATTCTTTTCATCCTAGAAATATGTATTCCTAAACTAATTGCCGTTTCATCCCCCAGTGCCATGAGGTCAAATGCTCTTGCATAACTGATAAAAATACAAACACAAATTAATATTCCAATCAATGGAATCCATAGATTGTCCCATCTTATCCCTGCAAGACTCCCCATCATCCAGGTTACAATGCTGCTAGATTTATTACTTGTTGTACTCGTATAGATAAAATATTGTGCTACTGCGTTTAAAGTAATGGAAATCGCCTGACCTGTCAGAATTAATTTCCCTCCAGAAATAGTCCCTCTCATACCACTTATCGCAAAAACGAAACCGACTGCAAACAATGCTCCCAAAAAAGCTAGCAAGGATGTCTGCCATCCTATCATAATTGCTGTTGCTCCTATATATGAACCTATACTTACAAATGCTAATGCCCCGCTTGATATTCCAAGCACAAAAGGATCTGCCATTACATTTCTTGTTACAGACTGCATAGCGGTACCTGCCACTGCTAATCCTCCACCAATTACTGCTGCCGCCAATGCTCTTGGCAATCGAAGGTTCCAGACAATATATAGTTCTGATTGATTTATTGTATCCATATTGGTATTTGATAATTTACACCAAATAATTTTTATTACATGTCCTAACGTTACATCTGTTGCTCCAATTGCACATACCAGAAGAAGGCTTAATATTAGCCCTGCTATCATGAATATCGTAATCCAACTATTTTTTCTTTTCTCTGTCATACGGCCTCTCTTTTTTGTCCTAATACCTTCTGAAAATTATCAGATTCACGAATCATTCTTTCAAACTTTCCTACCTCAGAAACCTTTCCTTCCTGTAGCAATACAATTCGATCGGCCTCCTGTATAGTAGCAATTCGATGGGAAATAAGAATGACAATCTTATCTTTCTTCCATTTCTTTATGGCCTGATTGATTTCTCTTTCATTTTGGACATCTAAATTAGAAGTCGCTTCATCCATAATTAAAATAGGAGTATCTCTTAAAAATGCCTGCGCCAATGCCAATCTCTGACGTTGTCCACCAGAGAGACTCTGTCCTCTTTCTCCAATCTGTGTGTCTAGACCTTTTGGCAATTCCTTAATAAATTCCCACGCTTTAGATTCTTTACACGCACGTATGATTTCCTGTTCTCCTGCATTAGGCTTTGCCATCAATAGATTATCCCTTATGGTCATGTTAAAAAGATAGATTTCCTGCGATATTACAGCAATCATTTTTCTTAATTGCGTTAATTCTATTTCCTTAATATCAATTCCATTGATTCGAATATTTCCAGAATCATAATCCCAAAATCTTTGCAGTAAATTTGCTAATGTTGTTTTTCCGCCTCCTGATGCTGCCACTATCGCAACGCTCTCTCCCTTTTCTACTGAAAAGCTCACGCCCGCTAATACTTCATTTTCAGATGTCGGATAAGAAAAATGAATATTATTCAATTCCAGAGACCATTCTCCACAATTTCCCGCTGCAACAACTTCCTTCGCTTGCTTTTTCCCTTCATCACGCACATATTCTGTCTCATTCAATAAGCCGTATACCCTTTTCGCTGCTCCAAATACGAATCCATAATTTGTGCCATCATTTAGGGTCTGTTGTAACGGTGAAAAAAATGCTGTTACAAGTAAAATGAACGTTATTCTTTCTCCTATATTCATTACACTATCAAACATATTGATTACTATCGCACAAATAATTCCTGCTTCAATCATCAAAGAAATCCATCTTTTTTCGTTCATTCCCCTTGTAGAAAAATTTTTCCGTGCAAAATCGAATTGCTCAGACTTTTCCATCAAAAGATGTTGATATCCTTCTTCAAACTGATTTGATATGATATCCTTCATTCCAAGAATTCCGTCGATAATTGTGGCATTTAATTCCCCTCCGTATTGGCGTAACACATATCCTTTTTTCTCTGCCTTTGAGGTATTCATTTTTGGAACCAGTAACACTGATGCAGAACATACAGCAAGTATAAAGATACCCTTCGGTTGTATCTGAAAAATCAAAATTCCTCCTACAAACATCGCAATGGCAGTGGCTATCCATGCAACAAGAATATGTGCATAGAACCATTCAAAAACATCCACATCTCCATTTATAATTCTTGCATAATCACCTGCACCTTTTTTTCCAGATGATGCCGGAAGAATACGCTCTATCTTTTTATAACAGATATTTCTCAACTTCTTTACAATTCGATAAGACATATTATGTGAAATATAAGTATCAAAATAAGAGAAGAATACTGTTATTAATAAAAGAATTAAAATCTTTATCACAAAATTTTGCATCTTTATTTGTTGGATAATCAGTATTTGATCTACAAATCTTCCAAGCATAAGTATCATCAAATATGGCATAATCAGATTGATGGCCTTAACAACAATTGAAAGTATAAGCAACGGGATTTCTTCTTTTAATAATTTTATAATCTGTAAGACATAATAATTTCTATCTCTCTCCATTTTTGCACCTACTTCTGACTATTGATTCCAAATAACTTTCTGTATTCCTCTGATTTTTGCGCTAACTGCAAATGTGTTCCTTTCTCTTTTACTTTTCCATTTTTGAGAAGAATGACGAAGTCAGAATTCTTTACTGTCTCTATCCGATGTGCAATCGCTAACACCGCTCTTCCTTGACACAACGATTGAACACTTTCCTGTATTTGCATTTCATTACCTCCATCAAGATATGCAGTTGCCTCATCCAATATCAGTATTGGCGTATCCTTTAAAAAGGCTCTTGCAATGATAATTCTCTGCTTTTCTCCTCCCGAAAGATTTTCCCCTCCATCACCGATTACTGTCTGATAACCTTTGGGCAGACTCATTATTTTCTGGTGAATATTGGCTCTTTTTGCTGCCTCTATCACATCCGTTAACGTCTTTTCCTTATTTCCCATCAGAATATTTTGAAACACTGTTGTATGAAAAACTCTGCTGTCCTGCCATACCGCTGTCACGAACTGACTCCTATTTTGAAAGTCACTTTTCTTTCCCTCTGTATCCATACAAACAATCCTTCCACTTTGGGGTTGATAAAATCCGCTCAGCAAATATGCAATTGTAGATTTTCCTCCTCCCGAAGCTCCTACTATTGTAAGCTTTTTCCCGATTGGCAAAGAAAAAGAAATATTCTGCAGAATATTCTCCTCTTCATATGCAAAATCAACTTTATCATACTCTACACATGTAAATTCATGTTGTTCTTCCACATTTTCTCGAATAACGTGATTTTCCCGTGATTCTGCATTCAACACAAAGTCAATAATTTCATCTACTCCAGAAATTCCTTTTGCGCCTTTAATCCATGCTCCAAGAATATTATAGGCATCATCTGTTGCTCCGATTGTTGCAAAGAACAAAATCATAAATTCAGACTGCGTTATTTGACCTCTCATTAAGATGTTTCCCATAAGGATTATCACAAAAATTCTAGAGACTTGAATAAACAGTGACATAAAATTGTTCTCAAAAGTTGTCAATTTTAGATTTCTCATGGTAGCCTGATACCACTTTTCTGTGGAGTTCTGCATAATTTCTTGATGTTTTCCCACATAATTCAAAGACTTTAATGTTACCATTCCTTGAATTCCATCTAAACTATCGCTACTATAAGAAGACTCCGCTTCCCATTCTTCTTTTCCTCTTTTCATTGCTTCCTTATGGAAAAAATTAGGTGTCAGCAAAACCAACATAATGGCAATTGGATAAATCATTCCCTTCATTCCCAATATTGAAATATATATTATAGACATAAGGAAATGAAAAAATATCATAGAAATTGATCTTGGTAAATATTCATCGTAATAATATTCCAGCCAATCAACCTTCATCCAAATCATATTTGCAAGTTTTCCTGTACGCTCCTCGTCATATACCATTGGCCCCATGGAAAATAATTTTTCCATAAGTTCTGTTCGAACTCTCTTCTTAAATCCTACACTGTTCTTATGAACGATTTTTAGCTCAATCTGTTTCATAAAAAATCTACAAAGACTCAACAAAATAATGAAAAACATTAGAATTTGAGCGTGTCTTTGTTGTATTATTTCAGCCAGAGTAGCACCAAGTAATGCCATCCATGTCATCGACAAGACTGACATTATAAAACATAGGATTACTGTCTGAAAAATTTGGGGATGATATCTTTTACCAAATTTTAAAATTCTATTTGTTATATACATTTTTATTGATTCCTCTAATGTGGATAAGGAGCCAAGTATAGCTCCGTATATTTAGGCTGCTCCTTGGAATATCCCATATTCATTTGAAATTCAAACAATCTTTTTGATGGGACCAGCAACGGTTCTCCCATTAATTGCGTTCCTTTGGTAACAAAAACTTTTACAACAGGAATATCGATTCCTTCTCTTGTCAAATCAACATATAAAATATCCGCATCTGGCTGTACGGCTTTTATTTTAGATATGACATACTCTATTGATTGATCAACCGATTCAAAAGCCACGCTTTGCATATCACCAATATCTTTTCTTTTTCCGATTGGCACAATATCTTTTTGTTGAAAATAAAACAGGCTATACAGACCATCTCTAGCTGAGATAAGATACTCCATATCCAAACTTGCATATTCTTCTACATCAGCTTCATGGACGGATGCTCTTGATTGTACAGCCTCTGTAATTGATCTTTCTAATGCCAATTCCGGATAAATGGATGCACCAAAACCACTAAACGCATAATTAGCATAATCTTTTGGGTTGGCTATCCATGTCCGGATTACCGGAATTCCAATATCATTTGTGTAATCTCTACTAATAATTTCGAATCCTTTATTTTTAATCTTGCTTATTACTTCCTTTAATTCTGTATTTTGTAAACCATTGTATTCAATAATAGGCAGTCGCACTGTATTCGCTTGACCAATCATCCATGCATCATGCTCCAACAACTCGAATAACCCTTGTAATATTGCATCTTTTATCGTTGCCCCTGCAGACATTCCAGAAGATCCTATCGGAGCAAAATTCCCTTTAAAAGTATTCCGACTTAAAAATACAAGCGATGCCGGGATAAGTTTTGGTCTATTCTCAACTAAGGAATATCCCCATACCCAATCAACTTCCTTATCCTTGTCAAAACAATCATATACTGTCTCAACATGGTCTACCACTTTTGTCATATCAGAAACATCTGCACAATACGGTTCTAACTCATGAAAAGTTCCACAAATTAATTCTTTTTCTCCAAAATATCTTGCACTTAATCGTTCGAACATCTCAAATGAAGCAGAGAAATATGCTTGCTTCTTATTAATCCCCTTGCCATGGGAATGTTGTTGTCCGAAGAAATAAGGTGTTTTATTTTTATGCGTCATTTCTAATGTAGAATGATAAACAGGTATAATATCTGCAAACGGATTTGTTAAGTCAACTTCTATTTTTATATCCAAATCCATTTTTTCCAATGTATCCTTTACCAAATTAGCCGTTTCTTCTTTTGATTTACTCCTCAAACCTCCAACCTGATATTTTATCTGTGAACCGTCTAATGGATTAATCATCTTTGGAACGCTTACACTGTTATTATTCCATACATATTTTTTATTCATATTTCTACAACATGTACATTCCGATGTCGCCTCGTATCGCTTAATGAGCGGTTCGTATATTTTCTCTTTTGAAAAAATAATCTCTTTTTTGTATAGCGCAAAATTCGCTTTTTCTTTCGATACGTTCAACATATCTTTTAATAAAATTTGCAATATACTATCCTTTTCCGCATTAGTAAATGTATCATCCCATTCTTGTGAATAATTTAATTCTTTTATTGCATTAATATCAAAGCTTTTTTCCAAATCTCTATTCAACAAAGATATATGTTGCTGAATATGGCATTCTAAACAAGGGGTTTTCCAAGGAAATACTAGAGGCCCTGCAACAAAATTGTCACCATTATATCTGTAGACAGCAAATGGTATGCCTTTTTCTACAAGCTTTTTATTCACTGCCAGAATCTCCCCATACTTTAATTCACCTGGTAATAAAATCGCACCTGTCCACTCATCCTTTGATGCTATATAGTCTTTTATGTCTGAAAAATATTTTATTTCTATCTCGATATTCATATGCTTTTTCAAAAACATAAAATAACTTTGTTCACCGATTATCGCAATTTTCGCTAGTCCAGTCTGCCGTTCTTTCTTTTTAACAACGCCCTCTTTAAACAATATTTCTAAAAATTCATCAATTTCATCTTTAGAATATGTGTCCTGATATTTTTCATATATTCCATCTATTGATGATGTCTTTTTTATAATCCGGAGTATATCGTTTAATAATTCAAAATCACAACTGTATTCACGTAGATAATCACTACAAGATACTAATATTTCATTATCACCTTTTTTCATCATTGAAAAAGATGGATTTATATAATATTTCATGCCCTCTCCATTTCCAAAAAATCACACATCAGTAAAACCGATGTGTGATTTTTGTTCATACATTTTCACTTAACTTGTTGTTAAAGTATGGCAACAAGCATCTGCACTTGCCTTAGATACAACAGCTGCACTTGTTTTTTCACTCTTTACTGTTAATTTCATTTTCAAGTCCTCCTTCTTATATTCTATCAATTGCAATTAACGAGCTTGAGTTTAGCACAACCGCTTTTGGTTAGCAACAACTAACCTGATTAAAAATTCTCATTTTGTGTATAAATATTACATTTTTATCATTAAGATTCCCTTTTTTCATTACTCCTCCAATACAGAAAAGATGCAATGCCCACTCCAAATGCTCCCAGAAAAATAGGTGCCCACACACAAGTAATATCGTTGAGGATGCCAAACACAAACTCTCCCAAAGCAACTCCAGCCGTGGTAGCCATGCTTATAGTCGAGGAAACTCTACCCAAGACTTCCTGCTTTACTCCGGTCTGCAACAGGACAGATGCAGACATTTGCATTGGAATCGCTTCTGCGATTGTCAGACAGTCTAAGATGGTAATCGCAATCACCGCTGTCATCACTGGCACATGACCGCTGCATCCTAAAAACGCTAAAATTCCGATTCCAAAAATTTCAACCGCAATCAATGCAGATGCTACAACAAATACCTTTTGTGGTGCATATTTTTTCACAATCGGGACTGCAAAAAATGGAATAATCATGCTCATAGACGCTGTTACCGTTCCATACAATCCATAGGCATAAGTACTCAATTGAAAAGATTCTCGCAATAAATACATCACGCTCACAGAAAAAGTCGCCCCAAAAAAGGCATCTATGATTGGCAAAACCTTCACGTAGACTCGAAGAAATTTATCCTGTCTGATACAGCATATTCCCTCTTTAAATTCCTCATAGAACGACTTCTTTTCAACATTTTCTTCCTTCTCTACTCTGTATTTGGGACGCATACATTTCTGCAAGATACAGGAAATCAGATTTAAAATAGCTACAATTCCGAATGCCATTGTAAGATTCAAATTTTCATAAATCAGCGCCGCAACCATCGGAGAAACGACCACCACAATCCCATCGTCTATTTTGGAAACGGCAATGGCAGTCTTTAACTCTTCCCTTGACACCAGCTCTGGTAAGATTGCTGAAGAAGCGCAACTATAAAAGACCTCTCCCATTTCTAGTATGATGACTAATAGATAAATTAAAACTATCCCGATTTCCACAGCCTGCCCCAATACAAAGTAGACTATCAGAGTCACTGCCTCAAAAATCAAAATGTTAGACATTAACTTTATTTTTTTGATTCGATCTACTATCACTCCTGCAAACGGAGTGAGGAACAATCTTGGAATAACAATAATGGATAGCATCGATGCAAATAATGTTGCAGACCCCGTTATGTCTAATACATACAAAGACAGTATGTACTGTAAAATATTACTTGCCGCCATGCAGAGCGACGATGCTGTCCAATATAACCAATAATCCTTATTCAACTTTTTAATAAGATTCCCCCTCCTTTTTAATTTCTTTTTCTAATAAGTTAGCATTAACTAACCAAGAATTCAAGTAGGAACATATCTACAGCTAAGTAAATTTTTTCTCAAAAAGGCTACAAGAGCGCTCCTCTGTCGGCTATTCATTTTTTGAAACATATGGTTTTTCTTTTGACGGTGCTTCTGAAGAAATTGTACTCGGTACTGCAAATACAGAACTTCGTATGCAGTGGGAAAAATAACATACTATATTATAAAAAAATCACTGTTTTTTGAAAAAACAGTGATTTTTTATTGATTTTAGTTCTATTTTTCACACTTTTTGCAAATTTATAGATTCTACTCTTGCTTTCCAACAAAGATATCGTAAATTCGATGATAACGATATCCTTTTTTTATCACAGAAGAATCCGGACGAATAATGTCTAGTTCCACTAATTTATCGATAATCTTGGATGTCACGTTAACTGACACTCCTGATTCCTCCTGAACCTCTTTCTTTGTAAAAACAATCTGTTTCATAATAACAGGCATGATACGGTAAACAGAATTTCCGCGGATTTCTTCAATCGTCTTCATATCTTCGCGATAGATTTCTTTTACCCTCTTTATCCTATAAATATAAAAATTACATTGTTCAATCACACATTGCAGGAAAAATTTAATAAACCCTGCCATATTTCCTTTGCGGCTTTCCATAAGGCTTCGCTGATAAGACGGCTTATATAATTCTAATATTTCAGATAGATACAAGATGGGTTTTTCCTCATCCAGCATTGCCAACTGTACCGGAATCAAAGTTCTGCCCAAACGACCATTTCCATCTTTATACGCGTGAATCGTCTCAAATTGGGCATGTGAAACAGCCAAATTTACCAGCAAAGGATCAATAAATGCATCATTCATATATTCATACAAATTCATCAACAGTTCATAAACATCCTCTGGCACAGGAGGTATAAATGTTGCTCCATCAATTCCAACACCTCTTGGTCCAATCCAGTTCTGTGTTGTTCGAATCTGTCCAGGCGTCTTTTCTGAGCCTCGCACGCTATTTAATAAAATCTTATGCATAGAATTGACCATAGAAATTCCTATACTTTTTTCTTTCTTCAATGTCTCGTACGCATACTCAATTGTCTTTTTAAGATTCTGTATTTCCTTACTGTCATCCGTTTGCTCTAAATACTTCAAATAATACATCTCATCTTGCGAAATTTGTGTTCCTTCAATCTGTGTAGATTTATAACTTTCATTCAATAGAACAGAATCCAGAAAAAAACTTGCATCAAATTCAAGTGTATTCAGTAGAGATTTATATTCTCCGTACTTCTCATTTGCTTCTGCTAATAGTCGAAGTAATTCTTTATCTATTTTATATTCTATTGGCAACTTTGATGCTTTGTATGGTTCCATTTTTCACTGCACCTTTCCTTTTTTAGTGATATTATATTCCTTTTTAGCAAAAAAATCACTGTTTTTTGAAAAAACAGTGATTTTTTAATGTCTTATTTTTTAGAACGGATTCTCCACTTTATAATCATCATAAGAAGGTGACTGTAATGCATTTGCGCTCATATCTTCTGTGGAATAAGAAGAAACGGTAATCGTATATGAACTTGTTCCTTCTACATATACTGTTCCATCTGTTCCTACAATTGAAACAGTTTTTCCATCTTCGTCTACGATGGTTCCTGCATTATATAAATCATCGATTTCAGAATCCGCCGTTACAACCCAGGTAGAATCGTCACTGATGTAAACGTTACAGTATCCATCTCCACCGTTTCCGGCATAAGTTTCATCATCCACAAAGTTTCCTGTTAAGGTGCTTCCATTTGTCATGTAGAAGTCAAGCGTACTGATACTATCATAGATAATAGTTCCCTGCATCTCCTGATTGTCTCCGGTAAACGTACACTGTGCTCCATTCTCGCCTGCTGTTCCCCAGCCTCTTTCATTTGTATTTCCTGTTACCTGTAAAAAGAAATCGTCGTCATCTGAATAATTAATAGCTACATCTGATAAATAGAAGCTACTCTCAGTATTCGTTGTGTAGAATAATCCGCCATTTTTAGATGTTAATGTTCCTCCTACCATATCGAACTCGCTGTTTCCGACTTCTGAGTCACCGGACATACTCTGGTATAAGATAACCGTCCATGTATTGTCGTTCTGGCTGCTGTCCGACATATTTCCTGTCAAATCGCAATCAAACAAACGTAATGTATTCAAGCCTTCGATACAAATTGCCTCTGAACCTGTCGCATTCAATTCAGCATCATTTACCGTAATATCCGCTGTACAGTAAATTGCCGGTGAGCCTACTCCATTAGAAGTATAGCTTCCACCATCTACAACCATAGTTCCACCTCCACGGTCACTTCGAATTGCTGCAGAAGATTCTCCATTTGTCTCCACGTTCAAATCCCATGCGTATAGTGTTCCACCTCCTGCTGCATGAATTCCTCCTGAAGTATCCTGCTGTGTGGTAATAGTACTGTTTGCTACATAGGTAACACCATCACCGTAAGAAAAGACACCTGCTCCACCAGCAGAATCTGTTGTAATTGTAGCATTATTTAAATAAGTGGTTCCAATTGTAGTAAGAAGTGCTGCACCTACTCCATAAAAACTGGAGTTGTCACCACCTGTACTATCGGAAGAAGTACGGTCAATTATTAAATCGCTTAACGTTGCCGTTGCACCTTCTGATACTAAGATAGCACTCTCATCTGTTCCGGTAGAAGAAATTTCTTCTCCTTCTAAGGTCGTATCTTCTGTTATCTCATTTACAGCAGTGTAAGTAATATCTGCACTGGAACTGCTTCCTCCCGGCGCACCGCCTGCCATTTCGCCACCGCCTTCACCGGAAGATGCTCCATATTCCGAAATATCTAAAACAGAAATACTTTCAATGTCACCCGTTTCATTTACTGTTACTTCCAAAATAGTTCCTTCTGAAATATCATCAAGGCTGACATCTCCTAATACAGAAGTATCCTCAATGGTAAAGCTTACTGTTGTTTCAGATGCTACAAAAACAGAAGTATCCTCTGATTTTTCGTCAGCACTGTCTTCCGTCTTCTCATCGGAACTTCCCTCATTTGTAGTTTCCTCCGGTTTCTCCTCTGTGCCTTCTGCGTCGGCACTGTCTTCCGGCTTCTCAGCGGAACTTCCACTTGGCATATCCGGTGGATTTCCCATTTCGGAGTTGCCTTCCATTTCAGGACCACCACCCATTTCCGAGCCGCCGCCCATAGACATACCATTCATTTCTACAACACTTCCGATCGTCATCGTAATCGTGTCATCCTCTACACTGTCGACTGTTCCTACTACTTCTGTATCTGTCAACGTAATTCCGCTTGTATCTTCTGTTGTTCCACATGCAGTCAAATTCAAACTTACTGTCGTAACAGTGACTGCGAGCATTCCCATAATTATCTTATTCTTCATAAATAGATCCTTACCTTTCTGAAAGCAGCGTTTTCCTTACCGCTTACTTTCTTGATTTACGAGAATAAAATAACTAACTTATGTGATAGTTTTTTGAACATAAGATGAGTATTAAGTTAAAAAAGAGTCGCCGCGCGACACTTCCAAAGACGCCCCGCGTTTTCCCTCGAAAGGATTTACGCTTCTCTTTCTGCACAAAAAGCTACATCCTCTTTTTTTAACTCTTCTTCCTCTTTTCCAGCGAAGAAAAAGAAAACAAGTCCTACAAGAAACATCATTGCAATTACCACAACGCCTGCTTTTGATGTATGGAATATCTGCGTGGTAATTCCCATTAACATCGTTCCCATAAAGGATGCCCCTTTTCCAAAAATATCAAAGATACCAAAATATTCGGTAGATTTTTCTTTCGGAATAATCTTCGCATAATAAGAACGGGATAATGCCTGAATTGCCCCTTGGAATACGCCTACAAATGTAGCCATCATCCAGAATTTCCAGGCAGCATCTAACTGAAGCGCATACACTGCCACGCAAAAATAGGCGATAATGCAAGTCATAATCAGGTGTTTCGTCTCAAAGCGCTTTGTCAACTTTCCAAATAAAATTGCACATGGAAACGCTACAATCTGCGTAAAGAGTAACGCCAAAAGAAGGCTGGTATCACCAATTCCTACGTCTTTTCCATAGGAAGTTGCCATTTCAATGATGGTATACACGCCATCAATGTAAAAGAAAAAGGATAATAAAAAGAAAAACACTTTTTTATTCTCTTTTAACTCTGCAAAAACACCAGCTAACCGGGAACCTGCTTCTTTTAGCTGTTTTCCCAGACTGTTTCGGTTTTCTCCGGCCTCTTTGTCTTCCACATAAAACTTCTGCTCATAGTTTTTCAAAAGAGGAATTGTTACAAGTCCCCACCAAAGTGCATTCAGTAAAAATGCGATTGTCATTGCCATACTGCCGGAAATTCCAATTTTATCTGCACCTAAAACAAATCCCAAACTGATTACAAATGGCACACAACTTCCAATATATCCCCATGCAAATCCGTGGGAAGATACCTCATCCATCCGTTCCTCTGTGGTGACATCTACAAGCATCGCATCATAGAAAATAAGACTGCCCGAAAAACCTACTTTTGCAATCACGAACAGCACCAAAAACAGCAACCATGTTTTCGGTATCGACAGGGAGGCACAACCTAGTACTCCCATCATGAAAAAGAAGGTAAACAACGGCTTCTTATAGTTTTTATGGTCGCCAAGCGTTCCGAGAATTGGTCCTAAAATGGCTACAATTATCGTTGAAATTGAAATCGCATAGCTTAGAAATGCGGTAGAATTCGCTGCAGATACTCCGGCCTCCGTTGCCATATTTTTGAAATAAATTGGTATGATGGTAGACACCAGCAAGGTAAATGCAGAATTTCCCACATCATACAAAATCCAATATTTCTCTAGTTTTTTCATTTTTTCTTTCATTTGTCTGATAAACCCTTTCTTTTACGCCTATTTTTTCACTTAACTCTTCTGCAAGAAAAGAAAACAGCGCCTGGTAATATTCTCTTCTTTGTTCTTCGCCCGCATGAAAAATCTCATGTTTGCTTCCCCGAATCTGCACGAGTGACGTATGGTCCGTTCCAATTAAAAACTTCACATGTGCTCTGTTTTTTACCAGAGAATCCTGCTCGGCCTGAAAAATCAGAATCGGAGTTCTTATTTTTTTCATGTTTTTCCGCTTCAAAAGCTGTCTTGTGGCAGATATTCCTGCTTTAAGCCAACCATAGGTTCCACCGTAAGTTTGATATGCGATGCATTCTTTCCGCAATTTAAAAATTCTTTCATAGCTTTCTACAGATGTACAACTGCTATGTAAAAAATCCTCTTTTCCGTCAAATCCATGTTCTCCGGGTGCATATTCCATTTCTTTTCCGGCAAGACAGGCGATTTGTGCAATCAATGCAGCAACCGGTTGTGGGCATTTTCCAAGATTCATGCGAAACATCGGTGCTGAAAAAACGGCTGCATCAAAGATGGTCGGATATTGCTCTAAAAAAAGTGCCCCTATCGCACCTCCCATGGAATGTGCAAATAAAATCAATTTTTTCTCTTTTAAAACAATTTTTTTCTGAATAAAATAATACAAATCATCCACATAATCCTGATAGGAATGAATATATACCTTTTCCCAGTCTTCACATTCCCGCTGCGAATATCCATGACCACGATGCTCCGGGAGATAAACTGCATATCCCTTCTCTAAAAAGACCTCGATTACCTCTTCATATTTTTCCGCGAACTCGCAAAAGCCGTGGCAAATTACAACATTTGCAATCGGATTCTTTGGAAAATAGGAAATGTAATAATTGGTTCCGCCTGCTGCATTTCTAAAAATTCCTGCTTTTGATTTGTATTCTTCTAACTTCTTCATTTTTTCACCCTGTATCTCTTTCGCAATAAACCTAACTTACTTCTTCCCAACAAAAAGTTCTTAAATTGCCTGCTTTTTTTCGATTTTCCGAACAAGCTCTGGTAAAATAACACCATTGCGATATTCATCTGCAATCTGTCTTCCCAAATCCGGATAATCTGTAATCATTGCCTCGACTCCGTTTTCACAAAGCATCCGCATATACTGTTCTTCGTTTACAGTCCAGACATGAAGTTTCATATGTGCTTTCTTACAGTCTTCAATGAAATTCATGTATTGCAGATTGTAAAGCGCTGGGTGCAGGGCATCTGCTCCAACTACGTAAGCACCATAGCTGATTGGAGAAATAATACCGTCCGCATAAAGCATTCCGGTCTCTGCCGTCGGGTCGAGTTCCTTTATTTTCTGTACGGTATAGTGATTAAAGGAGGAATATATCACCCGGTCCTGCAATCCCATGCGCTTTGTCAAATCTAAAACACGATCCTCGATTTCCGGATAAAACACAACACCACTCTTGATTTCCACATTCACCGTCAAATTTGTCGTCTTTATCCACTCATAAACTTCTTCTAATGTTGGTATCTCACAGTGAAGGTACTCCGGATGTGTCTTATTAAAATTATATTTACGCAGTTTTGCCAAAGTATAGTCCTTTACCCAGCCGCTACCGTCACTGACACGTCCGATTGTTTCATCATGAATGATGACCAACTCTCCATCCTTTGTCATCTGCACGTCTAATTCAATTCCATCTGCACCCATTTCCTCTGCCATGCGAAATGCTTCCATGGTATTTTCCGGTGCATAACCGCTGGCACCGCGATGTGCCCATACTAATGTTTTTTCCATGTTCCATCTCCATTCGGCTTCTCCCTGAAGCCCATTCTTTTTTCTCATCTTTTTTCTACACCATCACTTTAACCTCCCTCTGTAAAATTTACTCTTCCGCAATGTAAAAATGCGGTAATTTTTTTGAAAAGCAAAAAGTGCAGCTCTATGGTTCTTCCATAAACTGCACTTTTACTTTTTTCGGATATTTTATTTTCTTATTACCACATTTACTGTCCAAATATGTATTCCGCTGTCTTTTCTTCTGCTAGATAATCTCCTACTTCTGGTGAATTTGGTTCATACAATCCATGACAATCACTTCCACCTGTTAAAAGCAAATGATATTGCTCTGCATATTCCCGAATTCTCTTTTTGTCTTGATCCGAATTCGCATGATGGTTCAGTTCCAGCCCATCCAAGCCATGCTGCACAAGTCCCGGTATCAATTCAAAATTCTGCTGTTGTCCGCTATGTGCCAGTACTGCAATTCCTCCGGCTTCCTTAATCGCTTCTACTGCCTTTACAGGATTCAGGTATTCGATATCAAAATGGCAAATTCCATTATTCTTAAATGTTCTATAATAGAACTCGCCAAACATTTCTTCTACCTGCCCCGTTGTACATAAATAATCCATGATATGCTGCTTATAAATATATTTTCCGTCCGCCTTTTTGATTTTATCTAAATCAATCTCATAGCCTTCCTGCTTTAAGATTTCAATCTGCTTCATGGAATTTGCATGGCGCGCTTCTAATGTAGGCTGTACTACTTTTTCAACTATTTCCGGTCTTTGAATCTTGTAGCCAAGTATATGCACGCGATAATCTTTTTCATAGTCATAACAAGAAATTTCAATTCCCGGAATTACTTGAACTCCACATTCCTTTGGAATCTGCTTTCTGTGAGACAATGTATCATGATCTGTAATTGCAATTGCATCCAAACCACGTTCTTTTGCCTTCTCTATAATCTCTTCGATTGTATAGTATCCATCCGAAACAGTAGAGTGAATATGCATATCTGCTTTCATGATACAAACTTCCCTTCTGAAATGTTATAGACCTGATCACATACACCATCCATAAATTCCAGGTCATGGAAAATACCTATCATGCTGGTATTCTGCTCTTTTAAACGTAAAAGCATATCTTTTACAAGTACTTTTGTCTTGTTATCAAGAGATGCGGTCGGTTCATCTAAAAGCATAAGCTTTGGTGTCCGCACCATACTATGTGCAAGATTTAATCGAAGCCGTTCGCCTCCGGAAAACGTATTTGGATAAATATCCCACAAATCTTCGGATAAACGAAAATAAGCTAACATCTCTTCTGCCTTTTCTTTTGCTTCCTTCACATCTGCTCCTTCTTCCAAAAGTGCACTCATTACATGCTCTTTCGCAGTTGTTCTCGGCATAACATTTAAAAACTGGGAGACATAACCCATTTCATGTTTGCGCAAATACAAGATTTCACGCTCTGTAGCTTTTGTTAAATCAATCTTGCCAAATTTGTCGCTATCATAAATAATTTCACCTTCTGAGGCTAAGTAACTTCGATTGATACATTTTAAGATTGTCGATTTACCTGCACCAGAAAGACCAACAATTCCTATGAATTGGCCTTCCTCTAACGTAAAGTTCACATCTCTACAAGACTTTATTTCTTTTTTTGCATTGTGCAAATAAAAATTTTTTGTTAATCCTTTAATTTCTAATATTGCCATGAGATTTATCTCCTGTATTCTACTCTTGAAGTTGTTTTTCCATCCACTAAAACATGAGTAATGACCGGATATCCATCAAATTCATCTACAATAAGGATATCTGCTTTTTTTCCTTTTTCCAACGATCCATATTCTTTCTCTATCTTCGTTGCTTTTGCTGGATTTAATGTTACTTTTTTTACCATTTCCGGCATTGGTACTCCATACTTATGATGCATAATAAAAAGACTATGTAACATTGCCTGCGGAAAATAATCGGAACAAAGAATATCTGCACAATCACTTAAAATCGCTTCCGATGCAGACATATTGCCTGAATGAGAACCGCCAAGCAATATGTTCGGAGCCCCGACAACTGTATAGTATCCTCGTTTTTTTGCTTCCCTTGCAACTTCAAGTGTAATTGGAAATTCACTGATATCCACTCCGATTTTTTTATTCCAGTCTAATTTTTCAATGCTGTCGTCATCATGGGAAGCTACTGTAATATTTTTGGAATGTGCTAAATCCGCAAGTTCCTTCATTTGCTCAAATGTTAGTTTTTTCTTATTTTCATGATATTTCATGATGTCCTCAAAGGTCTGACCATTACTATAGTCCACAGAACGCTTATAGATTTCGATATCCTGATATTGGCCCTGACCCGGGGTATGATCCATAAAGGAAATCTCATGAACCAGATTTCTCTTCAGCATATCCTTTGTGATTTCATAAACATCTAAATTGTCTATTTCAAGCCGGAGATGGCACCTGTGATGGATTAAATGATTGCGGTTATGTAAATCGTCAATCAGTTCTACCATCTTCTTTACATTTTCCTGATCGCGTAATAAACATTTTCCAAATGCTACATCCTTATACATGGAAAAAGAATGATAAATCGTGGTAATTCCCTGTTGCAATGCCTCTTTTTCTGCTTCCTTTAACCCAAGTTCAAAATCAAACATTGCCGTTGGTCTTGGATTCACTACTTTTTCAATCTTATCAGTATGCACATCAATAAATCCCGGCATTACATATCTTCCATGCGCATTAATTACTTTTTCTACCGGACCATCATAAGTACCGATTTCATATATGTAACTATCCTTAATATAAAGTGATTTTCCTTCAATCACTTCATCCGGGGTCACGATTCGCCCGTTTTTTATCTCTATCATAAGTCCTCCTATAGCAGGGAATGCACTAGCTGCTGCGTATATGCCTGCTGCGGATCTTCTAATATCTGATCCGTCAATCCGCTTTCAATAATTTTTCCATCCAGCATGACAACCGTTCTATCTGCCAGCATACGAATGACTGCCAAGTCATGCGATACCAAAAGAATTGATATTCCATACTTGCTTTTAATTTTCCGAATCAAATCCAGTACTTTTGCCTGTACGGACAAGTCTAATCCGGTTGTAACTTCATCTAATAGAAGAATCGACGGATTATTTGCAAGTGCTTTTGAAATCTGTACACGCTGCTGCATTCCACCTGAGAAATTTTTTGGTGCTTCTCCCATACGTGATGTCAAAATTTCCACTGCCTGTAATAATTCTTTCGCACGTTCCGTCATTTCTCCGGCATTTCTATTTCCTGCTGCAATAATTTTTTCCGCGATATTCGACGCTGCAGAATAATCCATACGTAATCCTCGAATTGGATTCTGATAAACCATACCCATGATTTCATTTTTAATTGCACGCTTTCCGGCTGCACTTGCTTCCCAGATATTCTTCTCTCCATTTTCGTATTCACTTAAACGCGCCTCTCCTGAGGTTGGCTCTATATCAAAATACAAGCTCTGCATTAAGGTCGATTTTCCTGAACCTGATTCTCCTACAATTCCTAGTACCTCTCCCGGATATACTTCAATCGAGATATCATTTGCTGCCCATACCGTACCACATTTTGTACATCTGTTTTTTTCTAAGCTTGTCTGACAATCTGGGCATCCCTCACCGTAGCGAACATATAAATTTTTTACCTGTAATACCGGTTTCTCATTCAAACTCATTTGCTGCGAACCTCCTTGCAATAAGATGTGTCGGAACACTGATATACTCTCTCACCGGTTACGGAATCAAATAGTTCATCTAAATAGGTATTTGTACTTCCACATAAACGGCATTTTTTTCCTTCAAAATGCTCAATCTCAAATGGAACATCATCAAATGCCAGCGATTCTACTTTTGTATGAGGAGGGATTGCATATATTTTCTTTTCACGTCCCGCACCCAATAAATACAAACATTCTGAATCATGAAGCTTTGGGTTATCGAATTTTGGAATTGGACTTGGATTTATAATATAACGATCCTCTACCATACATGGATAATCTGCTGCAAGCGTAACCTTATTGTATTTTATGATGCTCTCATATAACTGAAGCCAGATTGGTGCATAGTCTTTTTCTGCATGCATCTTCTTTGTTACTTCTTCTTTCGGTTCTACAATTCGAAGAGGTTCCGGTATTGGCACCTGCAAAACTAAAATCTGGTCATTTCTCATCGGAATTTCCGGTACTCTATGACGGCTTTGAATAATCGTTGCTTCTCTGGTATCAATGGTTGTTTTCACATCTGTACACATTCCAACAAATTTCTTTATATTGACAGCGTTTACACTTTCATCACTTCCCTGGTCAATTACCTTTAAGGTATCTTCCGGACCGATAAGGGATAATGTAAGCTGAATTCCACCTGTTCCCCATCCTCGGCCAATCGGAAGTTCTCTTGAACCAAATGGCACCTGATAACCCGGAATTGCAACCGCTTTTAATATGCTTCTTCTAATTTCTCTCTTTGAGCCTTCATCTAAAAAGGCATAATTGTATTCTGTATTACGACCGTTATTCATGCCCTTCACCTCTTGTTTTTCTTACTGCATCAAGTTTGGACTGGAATGTTACATAATGTGGTAATTTCAAATGTGAAATAAAACCATTCATCTCCAGACAATCTCCGTGCATTAGTACAAATTCCTGATCATTTGGTGGATTATCTCCACCCCTTTCTAATTCATAGTCAAGAATAGACATGGCAATTGCTTTGTTTTCATTTCTTCCAAATACCGCACCATATCCGCTGCAAAGTTTCAAGGAATTCTTTCCTTCATCCGGACAAAATGATTCTACCTCTGTCATTAAGATTTCACCTATGTACATAGTTTCTTCCGTGTCCATATATGGAATTTCTAACTCTACATATCCGGTTCGAAGCTCTCCTACAGTTGGATGCACTGCACTGAATCCGCGCAATACAGAATATGCCAGACCTGAAATATATCCTGTGTCAGAACGTGTTAACGTCTGCAATACCGCACTTCGATCTGCTGGAAATTCTAAAAGATTCTCTGTAACATCAAATGGTTCTGTATCGTCTTCCTCATAACGATCCATCAATCCTTCTTCTTTGAGCATGTCAGATACTCTTCCACACGGTACGATTTCTTCCGGTATCTGCGAATTAATGATTTCTTTCATTTTTTCATTCATTACAACGGAATCTTCATTTTCAACATCAAAATTCATCAATCGATGTGTATAATCATAAGTTGCACCCAGAATCTGACCTCCCGGAATATCCTTAAATGCTGCAGAGATTCGACGAACAATTCGCATATTTCTCGTATCTGCTACATTTGTATAAAAATTTCTTTTTAAAGTGGAACGATATGCCCGAAGTAAAAATACTGCTTCCTCTGTGGAACCTTCGCATTGTTTTAATGCTAATGCGGCATAGGTTGGTGAATATAAGCCCGCCTCACTCATTACCTTGTCCACAAGAAGAGACATTTTCTTTTCAATTGTCTCAATCTCTAAGTCTTTCTTTGTGCCACTTCTATATAATTCTAATAATCGAATACTTTCTTCAATCGCTTCTGCGCCACCGGAGACTGCTACGTATGCCATTACATTTCCTCCCTTAAAACCAATCTAGGAATGCAAAATACTTTCATATCCTCAGTAACAAACATCATGTCAATTCCTTGTGGATATTCGTAATTCTGCCCATCGCGAAGATTTATTGCTTTTACAACAGTATCCGAAACCTGAAGCTGCAACTTATTATCTACACCTGCACCATAAATTGTAATTATATTTTTATTACTATTTTCTGTCTTTATAATAATCGTTGCTGACTTATGCGGATCCGCAAGCGTTCCTTCTTTTGCATGTTCCATTGCCTGCTGTAAATCAGACTCTCTTTCGACAAATATAAAATCTGCATTTTCTAAATCTACTTCTTTCGATAATGTCAAAAGAGAAATATTTTTTGCTAATTCTTTATTTTCAAATGTATGAAAACTTACCTCGTTATCTAAAAGTGTCATCGCAAGTGCCAGAAATGCTTTATTGTCCCCAAACATTTTTTTCGCTGGTTCCTCAATGGAAAGCATTCTGCCCGGATTAGACATCGCTTCTAAGATAATGCGAAATACTTTTTGTCCATCAAATACTTCATCAAAATCGTGTATCTTTTTCATACTAAGCCTCCGTATCCATGGAATTGAAGTTAACCATTGTTTTCATAAACATTGCATTTTCCTTCTCTTCTTGTATTTTTTGCTCTTTTTCTATTTTCAAAAGAACTTCTTCTTGATGGAAAAAGCCCCCATTATAGGCACCATCAATAATTGCCATACTAAGTGTTTTTTCAAAATCATCTCCCATTGCCACTGCGTGGCCGGTAACACCATCCATAGAAATAGTTGTTTCTGTTACAATTACTTCTCCAATGTAGAACTTCATCTCTTTTACAGGCTCACGCATTTTCACCATTGCAAGAACCTTTTCCGGAGCTTTTACAATTACTACTTCATGCTCCTTCTTTATGTCTTCTGCCAGCTCTAGAATTACGCTACGGTCTGCCTTAGACATAATCTTAAACAAACGCTTTTTTTCCATGTTTTATCCTTACTTTCTTTTTCTTATTTCACTAAATTTTTAATTCTTGTAGAAATGGTCTCCAGTATGATTACTGCAATTACAACTACGTATGTAAGAAATCCCATTTCATGTAAATCAAAGTAGAAACTTCCTGACATAAAAAGGTTGTATCCTATTCCGCCTGCACCTGCTGCTGCTCCCATGGCCACTGCATTTGTGAAGTTAATTTCAAAACGCATGAATGTCCACGCTACCAGATAGCTTATGGAAGCCGGAATGACAGCCTGACATACAATCTGCCAGAAATTTGCCCCGCTGGCACGCAATGCTTCTATCGTTCCCTCTTCAATTTCTTCTATCGCTTCTGCATACACCTTTGTTAAATAAGCATAACTATGAAACGTTAATCCAATTACTGCCGCAATACTTCCCAGACCTGCCGACACCGCAAAAATAAGCACCCAAAGCACCGTAGGAATTGCCCGGATAACTGCGATTACGCTTTTTATCACATTGGCAATCCTTGGTGATGAAATGTTTTTTGCGCAAAATAATGAAGTAATCAGCGCAAAAAAAGCGCCAAAGATGGTTGCCAGTGCACCTAAGCAGAATGTTACAAATAGCTGATATAAGATGTTTCCGAATGTATCTCTCGAAAGTCTTGGTTCCAGAAAAACAGTCTTAATATTTCGTATTGTTGATACAATTGCTTCAGAAAAAACAATTTCCTTGTAATCAAATGTCAGAAATCCGTATATCGTAATGACTACAAGGGCCAATAGCAATATTTTTATTGTTACGTCACTTTTATTTGTCGTAGACGTTTTTATTCTCCCAAAAATATCTTTTGTCATTACTTAATCACCTTTCTAATATAATTTGAGATATTTTCAATGATGATTACAAGAACGACAATAGAAACAACGACAAGACTCGCAGAACCAAACTCTAATCTCTTATAATACATATCAAATAAATATCCGATTCCTGTTGCAGTAAGAATTCCAATCAATGTGGAACTTCTAATGTTGGTCTCTATCATATACAAAACCCACGTTATAATTCCAGTAATCGTAGATGGAATAATTCCCTGTGCAACAATTTGTAAAAAATTTCCCCCACATGCTTCTAATGCTTCCACACAATCGGCACTTACCTCATCGATTGTCTCAATAAATGCTCTTGTCAATAATCCAAATGTCGTAAAGAACAGCGCGAAAAATCCTGTTAAAATATTTTGTCCAAAAGAAAACATCAGTAACATTGCCCATACAACATCCGGCACATTTCGAAAAAATGCTGCAATCATTCGAACGATTTGGTTTACCCATCCTTGAAATCCTGTCGCTCTTGATCCCAACAAACTCATCGGGAAAACTGCAATTGCTGCAACTACTGTCGCTGCTGTTGAAAGCAATGCTGTTTCAAATAATTTATCAACAATTCGTGGGAAACGCTCCCATGCCTTCGCATCCGGAACCAATTTATGTATCATCCAATCAGCAGCTTCCGGAAAGGCTATGACTCCTTTTGCTAAATCAAATTCCGTAATAAAGGAGGAAATAAGATATATTATGACAACACCAAGAAAAACAAACATGAGCTTGATATTCTTGTTTCTAAAAAAGGTTATACTCTGCTTGTCCATTACTACCTCCATCTATATCTGTAATCAAATCTTTTGAACTCGACTGATAGATGAAATGAATGGTGTTCTTGTCTAATTTATTTGCGGGACCATCGTATACAATCTTCCCGCCTGCAACACCTATAATTCGCTGTGAATAATTGATTGCCACATCTACCTGATGCAAATTCACAATACAAGTGATTTTTTTCGTTCTATTAATCTCTTTCAAATGATCCATAATCACCTTAGATGATTTTGGATCTAAAGATGCAATCGGTTCATCGCACAGAATCAATTTCGGTTGTTGCATAATGGCTCTGGCGATACCAACACGCTGCTTCTGTCCTCCTGATAGTTCATCACAACGTTTATATGCCTGGGCACTAAGTCCAAGTTCCTCTAAGATTTCAAATGCTCTTATTTTCTCTTCTTCGGTATATCTTCCAAGCATTCCATTTAAGGTAGATTTTTTCCCTAATGTTCCGTGTAATACATTTTCAATTACACTTAATCGTTCTACCAAATTATAATGTTGAAAAATCATTCCTGTTTTGGTTCGAATATTTCTTAATTCTTTCTTCTTTTTTATTTTCGTAATATCTTGTCCATCAAATTCAATAACACCAGAAGATGTATCAATCAAACGATTGATACATCTTAAGATAGTTGATTTACCAGCCCCGGAAGGACCTATAATAGACACAAATTCACCTTCTTCAATTTTAAGGTTTATATCATCGAGTGCTTTTGTTGTTCCGTTATAAACCTTTGATACATTTGTAAATTCAAGAATCGCCATTTTTCTTCTCCATGTCTACTGCATATTTCTAATTGGATCGTACCAAGCATCTTCTACTGCTACAAAATGAGCATCTCCGGATTTTTTATACATTCCTGTTACTTCCCCGTCTTCCGGATAGAAAATCAAAGAATTATTTGTAACTTCATCTGATGTGAACAAATCAAGAATTGCCTGAGCATCTTCCGGACTTAATACCTCTGAATTGTATACAAATGGTCCATTCATTACAGGTGTAGATGCAATTACTGTAAATTTTTCACCGCCAACGGTATCAAAAGGTGCATCTGCATCTGCATTTACTTCGTATACAGATCCAACCTGTTTTTCTTCTCCACTCACAACAGATGCATATGGGTCAATTTCAGTATCACAGAAAGCTGCCACATCACATTTACCTGATAATAAATTAAAAGCTGATCCCTGATGTGAACCGCCGAACAATACTTCGCTAAAGAAGTAGTCATCTCCGCCTTCTACCAAATCATCTACTGTAAGATCTGACCAATCGCTAGTTTCTGAAAATTTAGCAATAATGGAATTCGTAGGAACTTTAAATCCTGAGGTTGAACTGTTTGATACAAAAGACATTCTCTTACCTACAATGTTCTCAATGGAATAAGATGAACCATCTGCATAGTCTTTTGCATCTTCCTCGTTTACTGCCAAATAGCTATAGTACATTGCATCATCTAATGTTCCTGATTCACCTGAATTTGTGAAAAGTGCTTTTACAGCCGGATTCGAATTCTGAGCCTGAATATAGCCTTCTGCTCCCCATGCACATCCAACAGTTGCTGTACCATTTGCTAATGCTTCAATAGCAATTGCATAATCTGTTGTAAGCTGCTGCTCTACTTCCTTTCCGGTAGCCTGTGTAATTAACTTTCCAACTTCTTCTCTGATTTCTGCATATGTATCTGCTGATTCATTTGGATACCAAACAATTGTAATTACATCTGAGTAGTTTCCTGATTTAGTTGTGTCTACATCGTTACTTGCTACAGATGCTTCTTCATTTTCCTCATTGTTATCTGCTACTACTGCTTCGTTTTCACTGGATGCTGTATCAGTTCCGCATCCTGCCATACATCCTGCTGCTGCTACTGCTGCCATCATTGTTGCAAAAATTCTTGTCATTACACTCTTTCTCATATAGTCCTCCTTATTTCTCAAAAAACATCTCTTTCTTAAGAGTTAGGCATTTCGCCTACATTTTTTATTATCTTTAAATTGTAAAGTTGTTCTATCAAAACGAAGTAAAATTTTGTAAAATGTTCTTTAAGTTCCGAGTCTTATGTAAAAAAAAGATGTAATGATGAAAAAAGAAGAAAAGAACGGGGACGTACCTTTGGATTTAAAAGGTACGTCCCCGTTAATGCGTTTTCTTCTCTATTTTCTTTATTTTAAAATACCAATTCCCACATATTCTACCAGCAATACAAGCAGGAAAAACACATTTGCAATGGTAAACCACAGAAAGTAACTTCCCTTCTTTTCACTTGCGTGGTTTACATAAATTTTATATGAAATCAGGCTTGCCATGGAAGCAATCAGTGTTCCAAGGCCTCCTAAATTGACGCCTACCAGTAACGCTTTCACATCCGTTGTAAATCCTGACAACAACAGTGTTGCCGGAACATTACTGATACACTGGCTGGCAAGAATACCAATCAGCACTTCTTTTCCACTGACAAACTGCTGCAAACCTTCTCGAACCACTGGAAGCTGTCCCATATTTCCGGTAAAAATAAAAAATCCGACAAATGTAAGCAATAGAAAGTAGTCTACTTTTCCTAACACATGGCGGTCCATCCAAAATGTGACTACAAGGACCAGGCCTAATACAACCCAGAATGGAATCCACCTTGCCACAACCAGTAAACTCAGCACAAAAAAACACAAATACACACCGTTCTTTCTTCCTGAATGCACTCCCTGCTGCATCTCTTCTTTTTTTACTTTTCCATCTTCTATAAGACTCACCTCGGCCTTTTCCTTTTTCCTTGTTATAACCAGAGACACGCCTAAAAGCAAAAGCCCGGATACCAATGTATATGGAAGCATCACTTCTACAAACTCTAAAACTCCCATTCCCGAAAGCTGGTACAAATACAAGTTTTGTGGATTTCCAATCGGTGTCAGCATACTTCCCAGGTTTGCTGCAAGCGTCTGTAAGATAACGACCGGCAATAATATTTTTTCCTGCCCACAGGCCCCAAGAATTAAGATGGAAAACGGAACAAATGTAAGCAACGCCACATCATTTGTGATAAACATACTGAAAAAGTAACAAAGAAATACCAACACCAATACTAATTGTCTGGTATTTTCTGTCTTTTCCAATAATTTTCTTCCAATCCAATTAAAAAATCCATTTTCCTGCAATCCTGCCATAACAGTCATCAGACTAAGCAGTATTCCAAGTGTCCGCCAGTCAATATAGTCCAGATATGCCTGGCTGGGTTTTACAAAAAACGCAGAAATGGCAGCTAATAGAAAAGCTGCCACTAATACGGTTTCTTTTTTCAAAAAAGCAATTACCTTTTGTTTCAAAACTTCCTCCTGCCCAAAAAAAGTTCGGGTTTTATTTCTTTTGTAGTTATTTATTCTTCTAACTGGCCTAAATAGTTATGTAATGTCGTTGTCGCCTCTTCACTATTATAATCCAAGACTTCCCTTGTCGTTGTAACAACGTGCTCTTCCATCTCTCCAAGCACTGCTATCCCATCCGTTACCTGAATCGCCGGCCGACTATAATACTCCGTATAGGTACTAGAACAAAGCAATCCCTCTGCATCAATGGTATAGCTTAATTTCACTCCAGTAATCTGTGTCTGTTTTGCGCATTCGAGCAACTGCTCCGCTGCTGCCGCTCCATCTTCATCTCCATCTTCCACATACGTCAGATAGGTTTGATTTGCAGAATCGACAGCATCCTGATACACTTTTTCAAGTGCATCTTCTGATAATGTAGCTTCTATCAAGGTTTTATTGTCTTTTTTTGTAACAACGACATCCGAAAAATCTTCTACCTCATAATAAAAGGAATCTAGTGTAGAATAATATGGAATTTCCGCTGTCACTTCCGCAAGCTCTGTCCATTTCTCCACGGTATCATTCAATCCATACGATAATTTTCCATCATACATCTGTGACTGGTAAACGGTCTGGCTTTCTCCATCGATTTTGGAATAGACCGCTACCCATTTTTTACTGTCGAGATCTGCCCAGACCTCTGTGGCAACTCCACTGACACCATCTTCTTCACATTCATCCGTTGTGGCTATTTGAAAATGCAGATTTACAAGCTTGTCCAGCTCATCGGCAGCTGTCATAATGCATTCTACCTGCATCCTTTTTTCATAACTCTGATAACTTATACTTCCTGCTAATGCAGCCGCAAAAAGAATAACTACACCCGTTCTCACAATTCTTGAGTTTTTCATTGTATCACTCCTATTTGAATTTCTTTCTGCTCTCCTTATAAATCGTATCAGATATTGTTCTATTTCTCAATTAACTTTCTCTTAAATTTACAGTAATCCAATTTTTTCAAATGCCTGGTAAATTCCATCTTCTGAAACATGCGCTGTCACCATGTCCGCTAAGGCTTTTACTTCTTCTTTTGCATTTCCCATGGCTACACCGATTCCGGCAAATTCCATCATCTGCAAATCGTTTGGTCCGTCTCCAATTGCGACAGTGTCTTCCTGTGCAATCCCTGCATAGTCCAAAAATAACTTCATGCCGGTAGCCTTATGAATGTTGTTTAATCCAATTTCTCCGGCAACTCCCGTGGAACCACTAAGGCTTAACGTTACCGTGTCAAAATATGGTGACAAATCCTCTTTTATTTTTTCCAATGAAAATGGCGCTTCATAAAAAATAATTTTTTCCAACTTTGGAAAATCCCATGGTGTTTCGGTAAGGTGAATGACTCCATGCAGAGTCTCAAGCATTTCTTCACTTAACCCATTTAGCTGGTCAATTTGAAACATTCCTTCCTGACTACGTCGATTTAAAACAATTCCATCTTCTGCCTGATAACAGAAAAGAAAACCATTTCCTTCCAAATACTCATAAGAACTTTTTGCGTGAGCTTCATCGATGACAGCCTGATGCAAAATAATTTCCTTTTCTCCTTCTTTTGTCTGCTCCCTTGCTTCTACAAAAGCACCTGCTCCGGCAATCACACCGTCCATTCCAAGTTCAAACAACACCTTTGGGATCTGAAACTTGCTACGTCCAGTACAAAGTACCATTTTATGCCCATTTGCTTTGGCTTTGCGGATAGCCTCTTTGGCTGATTCCGGGACTTTTCCGCTAAAATCGAGAAGCGTTCCGTCTATATCTAAAAAAACTGCTTTCTGTTTCATTCTGCTACCTGCCTTTCTATTCCTACTTATGAGTTTCGATGTTATGTAAACCTTTTGTCCGGTTTCATTTTCTACTCATAGTCTTCACTATATCACAAAATAATATTTCTTCCAAATTCTTTCTTGACAAATTGATTTTAGGGTGCTTATAATGACTTTAGTCAAATAAAGATATTGCTTTGACGGGAAAAAGTAGCAATAAGTGAAACAAACAGAAAGCAACCGGTTGATGAGAGGTACATGGGAAGCTTATCGTGAATACATCCCCGAGCTTTACACCGAACAGGAAATTATTTGATTTCAGTAGGCTGTAACGGATTGATACACGTTAATCGTATCAGAGTGTTGATTGACACTCATGGAGATAAGCAGTGTGAGCTGTTTATGAAGTAAGGTGGTAACACGAGTAAAAACCTCGTCCTTTTGATAGGACGAGGTTTTTTTGTATCTTACGGAAAGGAGAACTATGGTTCGTTTTGGAGAAGAGGAAGATTTTGAAGACATTTTTCAGATACGGCTGCAAGTGCATGAACTTCATGTGAACAACCGCCCTGATATTTACAAGATGCCGGAATTTCCGGAAGAATTTAACCAGATTTTAAAAGAAGATGCTGCCCGTAGTGACTATCAGCTTTTTGTCTGCGAAAATGATTTTTCAATCGTTGGCTATGCGCTGGTTCGTTTGGTCCATTCCAAAGGACTTTGCATGAAACAAGACCGCACCTTTCTTTACATTGACGAATTTGGTGTGGATGAAAAATTTCGCGGCCAGGGCTATGGAAAAGAACTGATGGAAGGACTTTTCGATTATGCGAAAGAACAAAAGGCAGATTCGGTAGAACTTGCTGTCTGGGACTTTAATGAAGATGCCATTCGCTTTTACCAGTCTTTTGGCATGACTCCAAAACACCATCATTTAGAGGTTCCTATTTCTTAACCACTTTCGTAATTATATTGTTTTCCATTATTTTTCCGGTATTTATCAATACCGAAATAATTATTTATAGAAAGGATTTTTATTATGACATTATATGATGAATTAGTTGCCCGCGGTCTGATTGCCCAGGTAACAAACGAAGAAGAAATCAAAAACATGATTAACGCTGGAAAGGCAACTTTCTACATTGGCTTCGACTGTACAGCAGATTCCTTAACTGCCGGACACTTTATGGCACTTACTTTAATGAAACGCCTTCAAATGGCAGGAAACAAACCAATTGCATTGATTGGTGGCGGAACTACTATGATTGGTGACCCGTCTGGAAGAACTGACATGAGAAAAATGTTGACAAAAGAAGACATCGAACATAATGCAGAATGTTTCAAACGTCAGATGGAGCGTTTTATCGATTTTGGCGAAGGCAAAGCCCTCATGGTAAACAATGCCGACTGGTTACTAAAACTCAACTATGTAGACTTACTTCGAGAAGTAGGTGCATGCTTTAGTGTAAATAACATGCTTCGTGCAGAATGTTACAAACAAAGAATGGAAAAAGGTCTTAGTTTCCTCGAATTTAACTATATGATTATGCAAAGCTACGACTTCTATATGTTATATCAGAAATACGGTTGTAATATGGAATTCGGTGGTGACGACCAGTGGAGTAATATGCTTGGAGGAACCGAATTAATTCGTAGAAAACTCGGAAAAGATGCTCATGCAATGACCATTACTCTTTTAACAGATTCCCAGGGCAAAAAGATGGGAAAAACTGCCGGAAATGCTGTATGGCTTGATCCAAACAAAACTTCTCCATTTGACTTCTTCCAGTACTGGAGAAATGTAGCCGACTCTGATGTTTTAAAATGTATCCGTATGCTTACCTTCCTTCCACTCGAAGAAATCGATGCCATGGAAAGCTGGGAAGGTGCTCAGTTGAATGAAGCAAAAGAAATTCTTGCATTTGAATTGACCAAAATGGTTCATGGTGAAGAAGAAGCTGCAAAAGCAAAAGAAGCTTCTCACGCACTTTTTGCAGGTGGCGGAGATTCCGCTAATATGCCAACCGTTGAACTGACAGCCGAAGACTTTGCAGAACGTGACATGGACATTATGGCTGTTCTGGTACGTACCGGTCTTGATAAAACACGTTCCGACGCACGCCGTGCCGTAGAACAGGGCGGTGTTACCGTTGCAGATGAAAAAGTAACCGATGTAAAAACCACCTACAATGCTGACTTCTTCAAAGGTGACGGCGTTGTTGTAAAACGTGGTAAAAAGAAATTTGTAAAAGTTGTGATGAAATAAATTTTCTGCACGCAAAAAAGGAAGTTGGAAGTCCACCGGACTTTCAACTTCCTCTTTTTTACAATCTATTTTTTACGAAAAACTTTTTAACGCCTCTTCGTAACTAACACATTTCGCATACCGCTTGTTCCACATTTTTTCATTATAGTAGCGGTAAGAATCCTCCCCTGAAAAATACTCATTATCCACCGTTGTATTACAATAAGCAGGAACAATCATCTCAAAATGATGCTCAAATCCACACTTAATAGTTGCGTCGATGCAATATTCTGTCTGCAAACCAACAACCATAACTTTTGTTTCTTCTTTTTCTCGTAAATATTCTACCAGTCCGGTATCTCGAAAAGCACTATTCACATGCTTGTCAAATATTTTTTCACTTTCCTGTGGAGCAAAATCTTCAAAAATTTCAAATCCATCGATTCCTTTTGTCAATTCTTCTCCATCATCATGACGTATATAGATTACTTCCACATGCTTCTTTCTTGCTGTTTCAATTAAATTTTTTACATGCTCAACAAACAATTCGTATTGAAACAGTTCTGGGGTAACAATCATTTTTTGCGTATCAACAACCAGTAAAACCAAATCTATATCCTCCGCACAATTTTAACTATTTTAGGACACTTCTTCTCGTAATCCAAATAGTATATTTTTTTCCCTAATTATAGCATATTCTTTTACAATTTCCAGTGTAATCTTTTCGTCTTTTAACAGCTTTTTCGTCTGGCTTCTGGATAATTGTAATATTTCTGCCAAAATCTTGTCTTCACGGACCGGAATTTCATATGGGTTTTCAAGTGTGACGTCTATCCTGTCGTATCCAATGTTTTCTGCCGCTTCATCTATCGGCTGCAACTCATATTCCAAAAGACTCCATGCAATCTCTGCCTTACTACGCTGGAACAGCGATTTTGTTGTTCCGCACTTTCTGGCCATAACTTCATCATTTGCAAGGAATGCCTCATATTCCGCCTTTGGGATTCGCTTGGGACGAACCCTCTCATAAACCGGCAAATTATAAGTATGTTTACATTTCTCACACTGGTAAATCAACCAGACATCTAAGTGGCTTCCATTTGCATTCACCCGAAACTTTCCCGTACTGGAAAAAATCTGTTTTTCGCCGCATCCGGCACACATTCTGACAATTTTGTACTCCTCTGTCGGAAGAATTCTATATTCAATTTTTCTATAATAGCTCATTTTGCATCTCCTTATCAATAATTCGAAGAATGCACAGGCTATTGTATTTTTTCTTTTATTTGCAATAGCCTATGCTATGCAAAACATATAGGTGTAGTCATATATTTTCTCCTAACTTTTCCCAGGTAGTGTCAAGTTAACTACCTTTTTTTATTTTTATAAACCTTATATTTTCAAGG
>JBJELY010000072.1:0-2095 GCA_051879395.1 Roseburia sp.
CCGTAGAAGCACTGAAGTTGCCCAATGTGGCGATAGTGGAATTATCCACCCATATAATCTGAGGAGGTGTTTTATAAGTATCTGTTGCCTTTATCAACGATTCGCTCAATATTCGATTGAGACGCTGTACTCCTTCCTCTTTTGAGTTAGGCTGTGCATGTTTGTTATTTTCTTCCATTTTCATTCTTTCGGATTATTAATTTCTGTTTTCGTTACCATTCCAATAATCTCTTGTTTGTTTTGGAGCAGCCACTTGTCGATTTCTTCTCTATTAAAATACAGCATTTTCCCCCTTGGCTTATAGTGTGGAACTTCTTTTGCGGCTGTAAGTTTGTATAGCAGGCTTTCAGAAACACCAATATACTTACATGCTTCGTCAAACCCCAAGACGGTTTTGGTCTGCTTGACCATCTTCTCCAATTCCTCGATTCGCTCTATTAGTTTGTCAATAGGTCCCAAAGCCTCCAAACTGTCTTCTATTGCGACAATTCGCTCATAGAGTCTAAAATGTCTTTCATTCATGTGTCACGTACCTTAATTAAATTGTTTACAGACAGTAGCACGGTTATATTAGCCGTCTATTCTTTCTTTGTGTAGATAGTACATATTCCTCTGCTTCTCTTTGAATCTCGTTCTTCGATTTGCCCTTGGTTCCTTGAAGCCATTCATCTATCTCAGATTTGAGGAACATGATGCGTTTGCCTCTCTTGTGAAACGGTATTTCCCGATTGCTTGTCCAGCAATATATGGTATGCTCTACCGGATGTGTTGGGAGATAAGCACATAATTCAGCAACCGTAAACCATGTTTCTTCTTTTTCTGATTGAACAAGTTCATATATACCATCAATCTTGTCTTCTAATGATGACAGCTTTTTCAGTACCCCCGTTATAGCGTTGGGAATATCTTCAAATCTTATACTATTTTCTTCCATGCTAATTATTTTTTATGATTTTTGATGCAAAGTTATGGGGAGACTGTCACTAAATAGAAAAAGTAACGTGATAGTAAGGCAGTATCAACCAAACTATCACGTTTTTACTTTCATTTAGCAGAATTATTGTGATTTATTCCTCTCTTAATATCTGTTCGATGGATTTGCAGATGGCATATTGACTTGCTGTCATGGAAACGTTTCTTCTTATCCTTGAAAGAGAAGAGGAAAGACAACTTGAAGTTATGAATTTCTCTGTTCCGTCCTTTTTGATACAGGTTAAGAAGCGACCTTCTCCCATGACATATTGCCAATTATTGTTTATCAAATGGTATTGAGCCATAGCGTCAAACAGTACGGCTACATTACGTACATTTTTTACACGGATAGATGCGTCCAAGTCGCACTTGAATAGGCGACACAACTCGCTACGCACATCACTGTTGTCGGCAAAATCAAATATGTCGTGACTTTGGACAAGTTCTACCAACAAATCCATCTGTCTGTCTGACAATTGGCATCCAAAAGTGAGGATGGACGATTTCTTTCGGGTAAGGATTGGCAGACCAGTACCCACATGTTGAAGAAACAACTCAATAAGTTCCTGCTTGGAATAATCTTCTTTTTTCTTGATTATTGACACACACTTAGAGTCTCTAAACAAAGTACCAATAATGCCAATTGCCATCTGTCGCGAGTTCTTACAACGTGCACAATCACAGTCAATATATTGGTGACTGCGCTCAAATAGTTCTATGAAGTACTCTGTCTTCATATGATTCTTTTCAGCTTGAAGATACCAACTTCTTGCGATCTCAAACAACTCATACAGTTCTCTGTAGAAGTCTTCTGTACACTCCACATGTTTGTGGACACGCTTGCTCTCTTCAAAAAGAGAGAAGCCAAAAAAGGCTGTCTTTTTTCATTTTTATCTGTTTATTGTTATAAATGTTTGGTTTCCACGAAAGGTTAAAGTGCCAAAACAATAGCATCATTACATAGAATGATGAAAATGAAAGGCACTAAAAACCACCTGTACAATAAAGGACTTATTGATACAAGTGGTCTTCTATACTAAGTGCTTACAAATGATAATCACTATTCATCTATGTCCAACTTAAAAGCTTCTGTAGCTTCATCTTTCTTCTTGTCAATTACTTT
>JBJELY010000073.1:0-34525 GCA_051879395.1 Roseburia sp.
TCTTCTGCCTGTTTTAATGGTGATGTTTCACGATGCATATCACGGTAATCACGTTCTATGATATCTTTTTCAATCTCATCAAAATTGCACTTGATTCCTTTTTCTGTCAATTCATCATATCTTCGTTTTGCACGTGTTGCAGAACTTGCTGTAAGATAAATTTTTACTTGTGCGTTTGGCAACACACAAGTTCCAATATCTCTTCCGTCCATAATAACATCTGATTTCTCTGCTAATTGTCTTTGTAGTTCAACTAATTTGGTACGTACCACCGGATAAACACTTGTTGCGGAAGCCATGTTTCCAACCTCTTCATTTCGAATAAAGCCGTTCACATTTTTTCCATTTAAAATAACCTGTTGCTCATTTCCTTCATAGACAATTGTAACATCTACGTCCGGACATGCCGCCGCAATTTTTTCTTCATCAGAAGCATCGATTCCATTCTGTAAAAAATAATATGCCATTGCACGATACATCGCACCTGTATCTACATAAATGTAACCTAACTGCTTTGCCAGTCTTTTGGCAATCGTACTTTTTCCTGCGCCTGCCGGTCCGTCAATCGCTATATTCATTGTTCTATTTTCACTCATAGTATAAATCCTTTCTGACTTTTTATCCTACTTTCTATCTGAAACTTTTTACAAGAAAGTCTTATTCTTTCTTACTCTGCGCAAATACCTGCCAGATAACCTGTTGACCACGCAATCTGTAAATTATATCCTCCAGTAAGTGCATCTAAATCTAACACCTCACCACAAAAATAAAGATTTTTTACAAGTTTTGATTCCATCGTGGATGGATTCACTTCCTTTACTTTTACGCCGCCTTTTGTAATAATAGCTTCTTTAAATCCCCGGAGTCCGGTCAACGTTACCGGGAATGCCTTGATTATCTGTAAAAACTGCATACGTTCTTCTTTTGTAATTTCATTTACCTTTTTATCCGGATCAATTCCACTTAATTCTAACATCACAGGAATCATTTTTGCAGGAAATAATTTTCCAATCGAATTCTTAAACTGTTTATTCTTTGCTTCTTCAAATTCCCGTAAGATGCGCTTGTCTAACTGTTCTACTGTCAGTGCCGGTTTTAAATCAATCTCCATACGGAGTTCCTGGCTTGTCTGCTTTGGTTTAAGCAAAGCGCTTGCACTTAACATCAGTGGTCCACTAACTCCAAAATGAGTAAACAACATCTCTCCAAATTCATCATACAAAAGCTTTTTCTGCTGATAAATGCGCACTTGTACATTTCGCAAAGATAATCCCTGCATCTCTTTTACATAATCTTCTTTTGCCTCAAAAGGGACCAAGGATGGAAAAATCTCTGTCACTTCATGTCCACATTCTTTTGCAAAACGGTAGCCATCTCCCGTAGAACCTGTTGTCTGATAAGAAAAACCTCCTGTTGCCACAATGACATCATCTGCCAAAAGCTTTTTCCCATTTGTCAAAAGCACTCCGCTAACCCGTTTTTTTCCTTGTAAATGCTGTTCTTCAGACATCTCTTCCGAGCAAACCTGTTCCTCTGTTAAGATAGCTTTTACCTCTGTGTAAAGCTCCACTTTTACGCCTTTTTGTTTTAATACTTTTGCTAGAGTGGTAATTACATCTGAAGAATGATCCGAAACCGGAAATACACGGTTTCCACGTTCAATTTTGGTTGCCAATCCATTTTCTTCAAAGAAATCGATCACACGCTGGTTATCATAGGCATAAAATGCACTATATAAAAACTTGGCATTTGTCATAACATTGGCAAATAAAACTTCCATATCACTAGCATTTGTGATATTGCATCTTCCCTTGCCTGTAATATATAATTTTTTCCCAAGCTTTTCATTCTTCTCTAATAACGTTACCTGATGTCCATTTTCTGCCGCAGCAATTGCTGCAAACATGCCGGCCGGACCGCCGCCTATTACAATTACATTACTCATTAAAATCCTGATCTCCTATTTTCGCATAACGCATTTTAATAGAATCATCTATGTAGTTAATCTCATCATTTTCATATACCTGATATTCGTCCCAGATTCCTTCTAACATTTCAAGTGTACCTGCAACTTCTACCTGCTTTTTCATACAAAGTGCTACAATAAGTGCATTGATTACACTTAAAGGAGCTACCAGAGAATCTACAATTGACGCCATGTCACTGTCTGCAATCAAATTGCAGGACGAATATAAATTCATCGGGGAATGCACACTGTCTGTTAGCGTAATTACTTTTGCGCTTCTGTTATTAGCAAATTCCATTGCTTTTAACGTTCTCATTGAATACCTTGGAAAACTAATTCCAATAATAACATCATCTTTTCCAATTCGAACCATCTGCTCAAATATTTCGCTAGAACTGCTCGTTGATAATAAATGCACATTTTCAAACATCAGATTAAAATAAAACGCCATAAAAGATGCCAATGGGGCACAACTCCTAATTCCTATGATATAAATATGTTTTGCATTTAATATAGTATCAACTGCTAATTCAAAAGCATTCTGATCGATTTTTTCCAATGTTGTCTGTATTTTATCTGCATCCGACTTCAGAACTGACTCTAAAATTTTAGACTGACTGATTCTTCCATAAGTAACCTCCATTCTTTGAATGGAATTTAATTTATTACGTACAAGTTCTTCTAACGCATTCTGAAATTCCGGATACCCTTTATATCCTAATGTGGTTGCAAAACGCACTACTGTAGACTCACTGACTCCAACGACCTCACCAAGCTTTGCTGCCGTTAAAAACACTGCTTTGTCATAATTATCTGTGATGTATGTTGCAAGCAATTTTTGTCCTTTGCTCATTCTGCTGTAGGCTTCATTAATTCGATTGCTCAAATCATTTTTATTGCTCATGCTGCACTTCTCTCCTGCTTCTATGTCTGGTTCTTATAAAACACCATCAACTATTTTATTATAACAAATCCACCTTATTTTGAAAAGAAGAAAGTGGTATCCGTCAAGTCCCTACAACCACCACAAACAAAGAATGGGACATACCCAAAACGGTATCTCCCATTCTTTGTAAATTTATTTACCTTATATCTATACCGGATATGCTCCATTTTCAGTATCAGCAATAGTTGCATCTACTTTTTTCTGCTGAGCTTCACGATATTTAAAGAAGTCTGTTGCAACTTGTGGGAACAATGCATAGGTTAATACATCTTCATCCTGCTGTTTCCACTGTTTCATTTCAGCTTCAATCTTATCTAACTCTGGCTCAAGTAAATCTGCCGGACGACAAGTAATTGCATTCTTCTTGTCTTCTCCAAGAACTTTGTCAACAACTTCTGGATTAAATGGCTTTACAGTCTGACCATATTTTCCAAGCAAGATATCTTTTGTCTCTTTGGTAGCTACTTTATAACGCTCACCCATTAATACGTTAAATACAGCCTGTGTACCAACAATCTGTGAAGAAGGTGTTACAAGTGGTGGTTCACCTAAATCTTTACGAACACGAGGTACTTCTGCAAGTACTTCTTCGTATTTGTCTTCTTTTCCCTGTTCTTTTAACTGAGAAATCAAGTTAGATAACATACCACCTGGAACCTGATAACGAAGTGTGTTGATATTAACTCCTAATACCTTTGGATTCATTAATCCACTTGCTAATGCTTCTTCTCTCATTGGTCTAAAGTAGTCAGCAATTTCAGCAAGAATATTCTGATCTAATCCTGTATCAAATTCTGTTCCTTTGAAGGCTTCTACCATAACTTCTGTTGCTGGCTGAGATGTTCCTAATGCAAATGGTGACATTGCAGTGTCAATGATATCGCATCCAGCTTCTACTGCTTTCATATATGTCATGGAAGCAACACCAGAAGTATAATGTGTATGAAGTTCAATTGGAAGGCTTGTAGAAGATTTCAATGCCTGTACAAGTTCTGTTGCTTTTGCAGGAACTAAAAGACCAGCCATATCTTTAATACATAAAGAATCAGCTCCCATGTCCTCTACTCTTTTTGCCATATCCATCCAGTAATCTAAGGTATAAGCATCTCCTAATGTATAAGATAATGCAACCTGAGCATGACCTTTTTCCTTGTTACATGCTGTAACAGCGGTCTGTAAGTTACGGATATCATTCAAGCAGTCAAAAATACGAATGATATCAATACCATTTGCAATAGATTTCTGTACAAAATATTCAACTACATCATCTGCATATGGACGGTATCCTAAGATATTCTGTCCACGGAATAACATCTGTAATTTTGTATTTTTAAATCCATCTCTTAATTTACGAAGACGATCCCATGGATCTTCTTTTAAGAAACGAAGGGATGCATCAAAGGTAGCACCACCCCAACATTCAACAGCGTGGAATCCAACCTTGTCCATTTTTTCAACGATTGGAAGCATCTGCTCTGTTGTCATTCTTGTTGCGATCAGAGACTGATGTGCATCACGCAGTACAGTTTCTGTTATTTTTAAAGGTTTTTTAACAACTTCTGACATGATTACCTCTCATTCTGCCGTTTCACGGCTTCACCATAAATATTTGTTCGTTTAAATTCCAAAAATTGCCATAAATACTCCGGCAGCTACCGCAGTACCAATAACACCGGCAACGTTTGGCCCCATTGCATGCATAAGTAAAAAGTTCGTAGGGTCTTCCTCTGCACCAACCTTCTGTGATACACGGGCCGCCATCGGAACCGCAGACACACCGGCAGAACCAATCAGAGGATTAATCTTGCCCTTTGTAATCCAGCAGAGTAATTTTCCGAAGAGAACTCCGGCTGCTGTACCAAACATAAATGCAACCAATCCAAGTGCAACAATTTTCAAAGTACTAATATTCAAGAATGCTTCTGCACTTGTAGATGCACCAACGGATGTACCAAGTAAAATAACTACGATATACATCAACGCATTAGATGCTGTCTCAGACAACTGACGAACTACACCACTCTCACGGAACAAGTTACCAAGCATTAACATACCTACCAATGGTGCTGTTGTAGGAAGTAATGTACATACAACAATCGTTACAACGATTGGGAATAAAATCTTTTCTAACTTTGATACAGGACGTAAATTCTGCATCTTAATTGCACGTTCCTTTTTCGTTGTCAGTGCCTTCATAATTGGCGGCTGAATAATCGGAACCAATGACATATAAGAATATGCTGCTACCGCAATCGGTCCCATTAATGCAGTCTGTCCCAATTTTCCTGCAAGGAAAATAGAAGTAGGACCATCAGCACCACCAATAATAGATACTGCAGCAGCTGCTTTATCGTTGAATCCCATTAAGATTGCCAACAGATATGCAGAGAAAATACCAAACTGTGCAGCTGCACCCAATAAGAAACTGATTGGGTTTGCAATTAACGGTCCAAAGTCAGTCATCGCACCAACTCCAAGGAAAATCAGAGATGGTAAAATTGACCATTCATCTAAGGTATAAAAATAGTAAAGTAAACCACCTACACCATTACTTGTCTCTTCCGGGCTTGCAATAATATCAGGATAAATATTTACAAGCAGCATACCAAATGCGATTGGCACCAGAAGTAATGGTTCATAACCTTTTGCAATTGCAAGATACAAGAACACACAGGCAACTAAAATCATAACATAATTGCCCCATGTCAAATTGAAGAAGGCTGTCTGGTGAAGGAGATTACTCATTGTCTCCATAAAATAACTCATAGTTATCCTCCTAATATTACTAGTTTAATGTTGCTAATAATGCGCCTGCTTCTACCTGATCACCAACTGTTACATCGATGCTTGCTACTGTACCATCCTGTGGCGCAACAACAGGTGTTTCCATCTTCATAATCTCTAATACAACAACAGTGTCACCTTTCTTTACTGCTGTTCCAACCGGAGCTTCGATTTTAAATACCTTTCCAGCAGCTCCTGCTTCAATCTTAACGCTTCCTGCTCCTGCTGAAGCTGCCTTTGGTGCTGCAGCAGCAACTGGTGCTGCGGCTCTTCTTGGAGCAGATGCAGCAGGTGCGCTGACACTTCCGTTTTCTTCTACTGTAACATCATAAACATTTCCATTTACGGTAATTGTATAGCTTTTCATTTTGAAATCCTCCTAAAATATATCGTTGTAGATATTAACCTTTTACTACAGCATAAAACGTTTCGTCTTCATGCTGTTATCTGCGATGAATAGAACGTACTACAAAAGAATCTGTAGAAGTTCCTTCACTTGCAGCAATTGCTGCTGAAATAACTGCAATCAGTTCTAAATCATCTGTCACTTCTTCTGTAGCAGCAACAGCTACATCTGCTGATGTTTCTACAACAGTTGCTTTCTTAGCTGCTTTTTTCTTCTCCAAATATGGGAAAATATTAAAGCAATAGATAATCAAACTAATCAAAATCAAAACTACAAATACAGTTCCGATACCCATCAAAGTGTTCAGCCCTGCTTTTGACATTGTTTCGCCTAATGTATATACTTTGTCAACTGTAACACCTGTCATTTCCATACTATTATAGTTATATACATAGGTTACAACCACATCTCTTTCCTCAAAAACAACTACCTGCTCTGTGGAAAGTGTCTTTCCGGATTTGGTTACTGTAAATTCTCCAAGTCCTTGATATGCACCTAAATCTGCAACTGTTTCATCCCAGCTATTAATCAACTCAGCCAAGGTTTCCGAACTGTATGCCAAATAATATTCTTTTTCTTCCTCTGTCATGGATACAAGTGCTGACACAGTTCCCTGCGCATTTGTTTTAAGTTCATCATAAGAATAGCCATTATAGTCAACAGTTGTAGGATCCGTTCCACATGCTGCTAATAACATTGTCATCATCGTAACAATCATGCAAAGCAGCAAAGATATTTTTTTCTTCATAAACTTCACCTTTCTATTTTGTTCCATGTTTCTTGTCTGGTCCGCTTACGCATTTTGTATATAACATTTCAAATGCAGCAACAAGATATTTTCTAGTATCAGCAGGTTCGATAATTAAATCAACATAACCTCTTCTCGCTGCTGTTTCCACATTTGACTGTAATTTTTCGTATTCTTTTGCTTTTCCAGTTAATTCATCTGCTGAAGCATCTGGATACATAATCTTTGCAGCTAATGTTGCATCCATCATACCAACTTTTGTTTCTGGCCAAGCATATACTAAATCTGCTCCAATTGATTTGGAATTCATGGTTACATATGCGCTTCCAAATGCATCACCAACAATTAAGTTTACTTTTGGACAAGTTGCATTAGAGAATGCATATGTCATATGTGCTAATGCTTTTGCAAGTCCTCTTTCAGAACACATACATGCTTTAAATCCAGTTACATTTGTCAATGATAATACAGGGATGTCAAATGCATCACAGAACTGAACGAATTCAGCAGCTTTATTACATCCTCTAGCGGATAAAACAGAGTCAAATGTTTCTACTTTCTTTCCTTCTCCATCATAGATTTCTGTACAGTTTGCAACTGCACCAACTGTCATACCATTTAATTTAATAAATCCGGTTACCATATCTTTTGCATAGCCGGCTTTTGTTTCAAAGAAAACATGTCCATCGGAAATTTCGCTTAACAGATATCTTGGATCACCTTTCATCACATCCATGCTATTGCATGCACGGTTTAAGTCATCTACACAGTCGTCTGTATATACATCCCCTTCGTTATTTCCTGGTAACATACTAACCAGTTCACGAATCTGTGCAATAATCTCATCTTCAGAACCAATTCCATCTACACAGCCTGTCTCTTCACTCTGGAAGCTTGCAGCTGAAGTATCGCATTTATCAATTCTGTTTCCTTCGATTGCATTTGGAGAATTGATAAACATTTTAGCTTTTGTTTCTTCCATAAATGTGAAATCACATAATGCAGGAACTACAGCAAGTCCACCACCACAATTACCAAAAACTGCACTAATCTGAGGAACTACTCCGGAAGCTGCTACTTCTTTTGCATAAATCTGTCCAAAACCATCCAAGGCATCTACAGATTCCTGAAGACGCATACCTGCACAGTCAATAAATCCGATAACAGGTGCCCCCATCTTCATTGCCATGTCATAAACAGAAGCAATTTTCTTTGCATGCATTTCACCAATTGTTCCATTTAACACGGATGCATCCTGGCTATATAAAAACACCAGGTTTCCATCAATAAGACCATGTCCTATAATGACACCGTCAGATGGTGTATCTGTGTTCGCAAGATTAAAATCAGTATTTCTTGCAGTTACCAGAGAACCAATTTCCATAAAACTGTTCTCATCGAGTAACTTGGTAATACGCTGCATTGCCAAGCCATCTTTTATACTACTCATTTTTTAGCCCTCCATATAAAAAATTAACAAATTTCCGCTATCATAGATTTTAAAACTTTTTTCGGCAAATTTCAAGGGAATTGTTAAATTTTTCACGTGAATTTAAATTTCCCCAACAAAGGCTCTTCATTCATTAAATTTCTACAAAATATAAAATTTTTTTGACACACCATTTCAAATCAATTCGAGAAATTTCTTCTGCAACTACAATTGAATCTTTTCGAATAACTTCATCTCCCACTCGATAAACGATTGACCCAATAACACTTCCTTTTCTAACAGGTGCATACAATTCTTTTGTCAGCTTTACCTCTGTTTCTACTGTTTCTCCCTCTTTTAACAGAACTGTTTTCATCGATTCCACATTTTTAATCGCAAGAGAAACCGTTGATTTTTCACCAATCCATGCCTTCGTTCCATCCGTCAGAAATACTTCCGGCAAATCTTCTATCGTCTTTACGTCCGATGAAACTTCATATGGTGTGTAAAAATCCAGTCCATACTGCATAAGTTTTTTCGTATCGGACCATTTATAGGTTTTATTGTTCGGCCATCCGCATGCCAACAATGCAACAATAAGTGTTTTTCCGTCCTTTTGCAGTGCTCCCACATAACAATATCCTGCGGTTCCGGTAAATCCAGTCTTTCCAGTCAACGCACCTTCCATCATCTGTAAGAATGCATTATGATTGATGCAGGAATAATGACTGTTTCCACCGGCATCCGAAAAGGAGTAATCTGCCGTTCTTGTGATTTCTAAAAACATATCTGTTTTTGGAGATTCTTTGATACAATATTTCATAATTTTTGCAAGATCTGTCGCAGTAGTGTGATGCATTCCATTTTTATCTTTTCCATCCAAACCATTTGGTGTAATAAAGTAAGAATCTGCACAGCCGATTTCTTTTGCTTTTTCATTCATGCATACTGCAAATCCTTCCACAGTTCCCGCCATATATTCGGCTAAAGCGACCGCACAGTCATTAAAAGATTCTAACATCAGACCATAAAGCAAATCCCTGATATAAAATTGCTGTCCTGTCTGCATTCCAAGCCTTACTTTCGGTTGCGATGCCGCATTCGTACTTACTTCTGTAACAGCATCTAATTCACAATTTTCCAAAATAATAATGCAAGTCAAAATCTTCGTTGTACTTGCATTTGCAAGAGGCTCTGTTCCATTTTTCTCAAAAAGAATCCTTCCGGAATCTGCATCCATTAACACCGCAGCTTTCGCATATAGTTCACTCTCCTTTGGTGCTTCCTCTGCATTCACCTTTATTCCAAATGAAATCAGAAAAACAACGCATAATATCAGGGCAATTAATCTTTTCAAATTTCTTCTCCTGTTTTTCTTTATCAGGTTCAAAAATTTATATGCATGGTTTTTCTCTTTTATGATTTTTAGAAGCAAAGATTATCCTGTACGGAAGACTTTTTATCGAACAGGATTTTTCTATTCACTAAAAAAGCCGGATATTAAATATCCAGCTTTAAATTCATTTCTTCTTCCGCTTCCTGTTTGAATTCCTCAATCTGTACCGGATTCAATACCGGCAATTCATCGATGGACTGTACACCGAAGCTTCTTAAAAATTCTTCTGTTGTACCAAATAACAAAGGACGTCCCGGTGCATCAAGTCTTCCAAGTTCGCAGACCAGATTATATTCTACCAGCTTATTCACTGCATGGTCACAGGAAACCCCTCTGATTTTTTCAATCTCGACCTTGGTAATTGGCTGTTTATACGCAATAATGGATAATGTCTCCAATAAAACATCTGTCAGAACATGACGTTTTGGTTGCTTTGCAATCTTAATCAGATACTCATACATATCACTAGAGGTGCACATCTGGTAAGCTCCTTCTAATTCAATAATCTGAATGCCACGTCCCTCTTTTTTATAACGTTCCATCATTTGCTCTATGATTTTTTTTACTTCTTTTTTGTCTAATTCCACTGCAGCAGCAATTTTTTCAAGTTCGACCGATTCTCCCATTGTAAAAAGAATCGCTTCAATAACTGCTTCATAATTTATTTCACTCATATTCACTCCAAATTTTACGCTACAATTTTTGACTGAATCTTAATGTCATCAAAGGTATATTCCTGCGAAATAAAAATCTTTCCCATCTTCATCAATTCTAAAATCGCCAAAAATGTAACAATAATTTCCATCTTACTTGCCTGTGCTTCTAATAAACTCCGGAAGCTGAAATTCTGATGTGTATGGCAATATTCTTCCAAATACTGCATTTTATCCGACAAGGATACTTCTTCTTTCTCAATCTTTCCGAATTTAGAACGAATCGGATCAACCTTGTCCACCTGTTTCTTCATAATAGATTTAAAAATATCATTTAATTTTGCAAGCGTCATGCCGGATACCAGTTCTTCTAAGTTAACCGGCTCTTCATAAGCGGACACCTCTTCGGGTATCGTCGGCTCCTTAAATAAAATGCGCTGTGCATCTACCTGACGATCACGAAGCTCATACGCCATACATTTATACATCTTATATTCCAACAACTGCTGGACTAATTCTGCTCTAGGATCTTCCTCTTCTTCCTCTTCCGTTTCTTTTTTCGGAAGCAACATACGGGATTTGATATCAATCAAAGTAGCAGCCATAACCAAAAACTCGCTCATAACATTCAAATCCTGACGCTTCATCTCTGCAATATATTCCATATATTGATTCGTAATTTCCACAATTGGAATATCGTAAATATTCACTTTATTTTTTTCCAACAGATGCAGCAACAAATCAAGCGGTCCCTCAAACACCTGCAGTTTGATTGTCATATCCATAGAAACTATCCTTTCTTTCTACTATATATCGTATCTATTCTACATGGTATTCTTAAAAATTTCAAGTATTTTACAATATTTAGTGTTTATTTTTTACTTTTCCACTACAAATTGTGTTGTTATGTAAACACACTTTTTCTAAAAATACCTGCATAGGACAATTCTTTTTCCCATACATTCTAGTGTACCATATAATTGGAGGTTTCCTTTATGAAACTGTTTCTCTCCTATGTTTTAGGCATTCATTTGCTTTTAAATACAATTTTATCAGCCACCGTTTCTACCTTTTTGCAAACAGAAACATCCGACACAACGCAAAACATAGAGAATGGTACCGATCTTTCCCTTTCTGCTCCGAGCGTTATCCTACTAGAAGCAAAGACCGGCACAATTCTCTATGAAAAAAATTCTCATGAAATTTTACATCCCGCAAGTATTACAAAAATCATGACACTGATACTCATTTTTGACGCCTTAGAAAAGGGACAAATCACACTTGATGACACCGTAACAGTTTCGGAATATGCCGCCAGCATGGGCGGTTCTCAGGTTTTTTTAGAACCCGGCGAAACCCAGACTGTACAGACTATGATAAAATGCATCAGTATTGCAAGTGCAAATGATGCCTGCGTCGCTATGGCCGAACACATCTGTGGTTCTGAAGAAGAATTTGTACGTTTAATGAATGAACGTGCAAAAGGTCTCGGCATGAACGATACTACTTTTGTAAATTGCTGTGGTCTTGATACAGATGGGCATATGACCAGCGCTTATGATGTCGCACTTATGTCTCGGGAACTCACAACAAAATATCCTCAGATTCATGACTACTGTACCATCTGGATGGACACAATTACACACGTTACCAGAAAAGGAAGCAGCGAATTTGGCTTAACAAATACAAATAAACTCATCAAGCAATATGAATACGCAACCGGACTAAAAACCGGCTCCACAAATCTTGCAAAATACTGTGTCTCCGCAACCGCAAAAAAAGATAATATGGAATTGATTGCTGTTGTAATGGCAGCTCCTGATTACAAAGTCCGATTTACTGATGCAACTACACTATTAAATTATGGTTTTGCAAAATGCCGCATCTATTCTGATGCCAATACAGATGCACTTCCAAATGTTCAAATCGAAAAAGGAGTCTCCGATTCTGTTGGCATCCATTATGAATCTTCTTTTGAATATGTCAATACAGATGGTGCTGATATTTCAGGTATTACAAAAGAACTTCACTTTGAAACCAGTGTAACCGCTCCTGTTATAGAAAACGGTATTGCAGGAAAAGCCATTTATCTTTTAAACGGAACCGAAATTGGCAGTGTCAATCTTCTCTATGATGCTTCCGTAGAAGCTGCTACCTTTCAAGATTATTTTAAGCAACTGCTTCGGGTTCTCTGCCCTGCCTAAAGCAACGGTGCAAACAAACGCAGGATGCTCTGTAAAAACCGCACTACAATATTTCTATTTAAACAGAATTCCAACGGTACTTCTTCCGATTTTGCAAAGGTTTCCAGAGCATCTTCTTTTACCTGCATAACTGCCGAAGACTGATACATCCAGACGCCACATTCAAAATGAAGATATAAACTTCTGAAGTCTAAGTTAATACTTCCTACTGTAGCAATCTCATCATCACACACAAAGCATTTTGCATGAATAAATCCCGGTGTATATTGATAAATTTTTACCCCGTTTTTCAACAACGGTTCATAATAGGACTGTGTCAACAGATAGACTAATTTTTTATCTGGAATTCCAGGCGTTACAATTCTGACATCCACTCCGCTTTTTGCTGCATTGCTAAGACATGTCAACATCTCATTATCTGTAATCAAATATGGAGTAAAAATATAAACATATTTTTTCGCTCTGTTAATAATATTTAAATATACATTTTCTCCAACATATTCATGGTCAAGAGGCGAATCGCCATATGGCTGAACAAAACCGTCATCTATAAATTCAGGTGAACCTTTCACTGGCATGTATTTTCTATAATCTTCCGAGGAGTGATTGATGTAATTCCACATTTCAAGGAACATCGTTGTAAGACTCCATACTCCCTCTCCTTCGAGTCGAATTCCGGTATCTTTCCAATAACCAAACCTCTCTTTTTCATTGATGTATTCATCTGCAAGATTAATGCCCCCGGTATAACCGATTTTGCCATCTACTACAAAAATCTTCCTATGATCTCGATTATTCATGATAATGGATAAAAATGGGCGAAATGGATTAAACGCTGCACACTTAATTCCCTTAGCCTGTAACGTCTTATAATAATGACGTGGAAGTGTATGAATACAGCCAACATCATCATAAACAAGGCGCACTTCCACTCCCTCTTTTACCTTTCTCTCCAATACCGCAACAACCTGATCAAACATATGTCCCGGCTCAATAATAAAATACTCCAAAAAGATAAAATGTTCGGCACGTTCTAAATCCTGAAGCATTTCCACAAACATTTCTTCTCCGCATTTATAGTATTTCGTCTGTGTTTTCTGATAAAGCGGAAATTTTGCGTAGTCTGTAATGTATTTGGACTGATTATAAACAGAAATATCCTGTTTTCGCAATACTTCCTCTGTCTCCTCACAAGATTCCAAACAGGCACTGACCTCTTTATTAATCCGTTCCATTTTTTCTCTGGTACGTTTTGTCAGTTCCGAACGTCCAAACAAAAAATAAGTTGCAATACCAAGTACCGGCGATAATAACAGTAAAAAAATCCAAGATACTTTATACAACGGATTGTTCCATTTATAAACAATACTTAATACCACAATAACTGCGATAATACGAATAATCAAGTTGATATACGTAAATTTCAAGCTAAACTGATATAGGACAAGTACCATCCACGCAAATTGTAATAGCATGGCGAGGACCCCGATTGCCAGTCTGCTAAATATAATATGACCTACTCTCTTCATATGCTTCTTCCCCTTCCTTTGTATTCTACTATCTTACTCATTTTCCTCCTAGAAGTCAATTTCTGCTCACTCATTTCGAATCAGATTATCCACATGAAGAATTCCCCAGCACTTCTTGCCAATCTGCCCTCCTCTTGGATAAGCCCTTTCATATAAACGCAATTTAACCTGTTGTGGCGTAAAATTCGGATATCGTTCTAACAACAAAGCAACCGCACCACTCACAACCGGTGCTGCCATGGATGTTCCACTTTTCAAAGTATATCCTCTTCCACTATTTTTACAGCTCATAATATTTGTTCCGGGTGCTAAAATTTCCGGTTTTACAATACAGCACTTTGTAGGTCCTTTTCCACTATAGCCAGTTTCTAATCCTTTTTGTTTTACAATTCCTCCATCGTCATCACAACTTCCAACTGTAATAATTTTTCTTGATATACCCGGAATCGTTATCGTTTGTTCTTTCGGTCCATTGTTTCCTGCAGCTGCAACTACAACCACACCAATATCCCACAGGTACTCCACTGCACGCAATAATTCCTGTTGTTCTGCCATTCCTGCATTCGGAAGCATTCCTACTGAAATGTTCAAAATTTTTATTTTAAACTTTTCTTTCATTTTTACAATCCAGTCAATGGCCTCTAATACATTTGAAGTACTACCATTACCTTTAGCATCAAGTACTTTTAACATCAAAATATTTGCTTTTGGTGCTATGCCGCTCAAGTCTCCCATATGATGTAATCTTGCCTGATATCCATTTCCAGCAGCAATTCCGGAAATATGGGTTCCATGTCCATTATCATCATAGGCACCTACTTTTTTCTGACAAAAATCTACAAATCCAATTACCCTGTTCTCAAAATCAGGATGTAAATAAATTCCAGTATCCATAACAGCAATTGTAATATTCTTTCCTGTAAGTCCGGCTTTTCTCGTACGATCTATTTGAACTATTTTCTTTACTTTTTCCATATCATACTTTTTTTATTAAGATATGTCATCCGTTTTCTTATTGTTCTTCCGGAATTAAAAAAGAGCTTTGCCTACGGAACTAATATACCGTAAAAACAAAGCTCTCTTTCCTATATTTCAATCAAAATGCTCTTACATAAATGCCTTTACAAGCGCCACACAACAGCACTTTTTACGCTTCAGCCGGAACATCCTTAATAGAGAAGCTGATACGTCCCATCTTGTCTTTTCCAAGACAAACAACTTTTACAACATCTCCTAAGGTAAGAACATCTTCTACATGATTTATTCTTTCTTTGGAAATCTTAGAAATGTGTACCATTCCTTCTTTTCCCGGTGCAAACTCTAAGAATGCGCCAAACTCTTTAATGCTAATTACTTTTCCTGTGAAAATCTGACCTTCCTCAAAATCTGTTGTGATAATCTGAATCATCTCAACTGCTTTTGCCATCATATCAGCATCTGTTCCACATACAGATACAGCACCATCATCTGTGATATCAATCTTAACTCCAGTACGTTCAATAATCTCATTGATTGTCTTACCACGCTGACCTACAACATCACCAATCTTAGTTGGGTCAATCTGAATCTGGATAATCTTAGGTGCATATTTACCAACTTCTTTTCTTGGCTCTGCAATCGCCTTAGACATAACTTCATCCATAATATAAAGTCTTGCCTCTCTTGTTCTCGCAATTGCTTCTTCTACGATTGGTCTTGTCAATCCATGAATCTTAATATCCATCTGGATTGCTGTGATACCCTTATGTGTACCTGTTACTTTAAAGTCCATATCTCCAAAGAAGTCCTCTAATCCCTGGATATCCGTCAATACAATATAATCGTCATCTGTATCGCCAGTTACAAGACCACAAGAAATACCTGCAACCATAGCTTTGATTGGAACACCGGCTGCCATTAAAGACATACAGGATGCACAAGTAGATGCCATGGAAGTAGATCCATTGGATTCAAAAGTCTCGGATACGGCACGTATTGCATATGGGAACTCTTCTTCGGAAGGAAGAACTGCCATCAATGCCTTCTCTGCTAAAGCTCCATGACCAATTTCTCGACGTCCCGGTCCACGAGAAACCTTTGTTTCTCCTACAGAATATGCCGGGAAATTATACTGATGCATATATCTCTTTGTAGTAATATTCTCATCTAATCCATCAATCTTCTGAACTTCAGACAATGGTGCAAGTGTTACTACATCACAAATCTGAGTCTGTCCGCGAGTAAACATTGCAGAACCATGTACTCTAGGAATCAAATCAACTTCTGCAGCTAATGGACGAATCTGATTGATTGCACGACCATCTGGACGTTTATGATCTTTTAAAATCATCTTACGAACAGTCTTTTTCTGATACTGGTATACAGCTTCTCCAAGTACTGCTAACCATTCTTCATTCTCAGCAAAAGCCTCTTCAAATTTTTCTGTAATATTTCTGATATTTTCTTCACGAACTTGTTTTTCATCTGTGAAAACTGCTTCTTCCATCTGTTCCGGAGTTACAATTTCACGCATAGCTGCAAACATTTCTTCTGGAATTGCACAGCTTGTGTATTCATGTTTCTTCTTGCCAACTTCCGCAACAATCTGATTCATGAATGCAATAATTGTCTGATTTACTTCATGACATTTATAAATTGCTTCTATCATTTTTTCTTCCGGAATCTCATTTGCTCCGGCTTCAATCATAATTACCTTTGTAGATGTTGAAGCTACTGTTAACTGTAAATCTCCCTGATCCCATACTTTCTGAGATGGATTGACGATAAATTCGCCATCTACCATTCCCATCTGTGTCATTGCACATGGACCATCAAATGGAATATCTGAAATTGTGGTTGCTAAAGCTGCACCTAACATTGCTACAACTTCTGGACGACATTCTGGGTCTACAGACATAACCATGTTATTTAAAGTTACGTCATTACGATAGTCCTTCGGGAACAATGGTCTCATTGGACGGTCTATTACACGCGAAGTAAGAATTGCATTCTCAGATGCTTTTCCCTCTCTCTTATTAAAACCGCCAGGAATTTTTCCAACTGCGTACATTTTTTCTTCGTATTCTACACTTAATGGGAAAAAATCTACTCCATCTCTTGGCTTGTCTGATGCTGTTGCAGTAGAAAGTACCGTTGTCTCTCCATATTTTAATAATGCTGCTCCATTTGCCTGTGCACAAACCCTTCCAATATCTACAGTAAGAGTTCTGCCTGCAAGTTCCATTGAAAAACTTTTATACATTTTTATCTCCTTTTTATTCCGCCATTCTTCTATGGCTCTTTTTATCAGTCGCAATCCGGCAAAATTACCGCTAATTGCAAAACAGAAGTCCGAAACTACTGAAGAACACACGATAACTCATGTACTTTTCAGTGGTCTCGGTGATAACTTCTGTTAGTTACTTGTTTTTCTCTGTACAAAAAAAGATTCCTATACAGTGAAAATAGAGCGGTAGTACTCCGCTCTATTTTGAATAACACAATTATTTTCTGATTCCTAAACGCTCGATTAAAGAACGATATCTTTCAATATCAACTTTCTTTAAGTATGCTAATAAGCCACGTCTCTGACCAACCATTTTAAGAAGTCCTCTTCTAGAATGATGATCCTTTGGATTCTCTTTTAAGTGAGCTGTTAACTCTTCGATACGTGCTGTTAAAATAGCGATCTGTACCTCTGGTGAACCTGTATCTCCAGGTGTTCTACCATATTCTGCAATAATTGCCTGTTTCTTTTCTTTTGCGATCATGTTCTGATCCTCCTTTAATATTCTTAAATCGCCCAATTACGTATGATACTCAGTAAAAGGTCGGAGTGTCCATCTACCGAATATGGGCTGAACTCATACCGTCACAGTATACCAGAAAATCCACCACTTGTAAATAGTTATTCATTCAAAACTCTAACTACGCAAATTGGTGTTCTGTAATACGCACTGGAAATTTTAATTCCAGTACGTTTGTTACTAGCATGAACAATCTGTCCATTACCAATATAAATTGCAACATGACTAATACTACTTCCACTTCCATAGAAGAACAAATCTCCCGGCTGTGCCTCTGATGCAGAAATTCTGGTTCCGCAATTTGCCTGTGCCCTAGAAGAATGAGGTAAAGATACTCCATAATTTGCAAAGATACTCATTACAAATCCAGAACAATCTGCTCCTTTTGTAAGGCTTGTACCTCCCCAAACATAAGGATTACCAATAAATTGACATGCATAAGATACCAAAGAAACTCTGACATCCGAAACTCCCTGTCCATATTTAATTTCCGTCATAGTCTGTGCCTTCGGAAGTTCTGTAGAAATTTCTACATAATCAGCTGATATATAACCTTCCTCATCATCAACCGCTACTTTATACCAGCCATCTAAAGTTTCTAACACTTCTAATTCTTCCCCATTACCAACCAACGCTATAATGGTACATTCTGTATTTGTCTCCGCTCTTACATATAACGTAGTTGTATTAACAGTTGCCACCGTTGTTTTTATTTCATCTGCAAGTGCAACTGCTTCTTCCCCGGTAATCAGATATTCGGACATAACATATCCCGTTACCTTACCAGACTGAATCTTTGTCCATTCACCAGCCGCTTCCAAAATCTCACAGCCTGCATTTCCCTGCATTTTTCCTACGATTTCAGAATCTGTAGAAGCTTCTTCCCTTACATTAAGATTTCCCTCTACGTTTGCTATTCCAAGATTCGTGTATCCACAAATCGTAGTATCTTCTTCCGCTACTCCGGCAGAAGTTGTCTGCACATCTGTTTCTGTCACCGTTGCATTTGGAATCACTCCAGAAATATTCGATGCTATACTCAAAGAAACACCAGAAAGAACCTGCCGGTTCACGGTTGCTGTCACTTCTGATGCAACACCTGCTGTCAAAGATGCTTTCTCTTTTTCTTCTTCATTGTGATAATTGCTATACCATGCAGCCGATACTGCTAACGCTCCAATTATTACGACACTCAATGTTCTCACATATTTTGACTTCATCTGTAATCTCCATTCGTATTGATTTTCAGCTTACTTCTCGTCTTTTATTCTGTCGAATCTCACCTATGGTCATTAATTATAACAATATCATATTACAATGTCAATGAACTTTGTAATACTTTTGTAATATTTGTTCTCTATCCGCGTGCAAAATAATGTCTTGCACAAGCAATATCTTCCGACATCTGTTGCTTTAATTCTTCTACCGAAGCAAATTTTCGTTCTTCCCGAATATGTTTTAAGAACTCTACTTTTACATTTTTCTCATAAATATCTCCTGAGAAATCAAGCAAATGGGTTTCCACTCCAACCGGATTTTTTCCCTGAATGGTTGGTTTGCATCCTACATTTGTCACACTCTGATAAGTTTGATTATCTATTGTTACCAGAGAAATATAAACTCCAAATTCCGGCAAAAGTTTTTCCTCTGTTGGTATAAGATTAATAGTCGGAATCCCTATTGTTCTTCCAATCTGATTGCCATGAAGCACCGTTCCTTCTACAAAATATGGATAACCAAGCAAATGATTTGCTTTTTCAATATTACCTTTTTCCACTTCTTCTCTTATAAAAGTACTACTGATATCTCTGCCGTCTTCCTGTATTTTCTTGTGAACAACCACTTCATATCCAAGCTCTTCTGACATTTCCTGCAACATCCGGTAGTCGCCTCTCCGATTATGTCCAAAATGGAAATCATCTCCTACCACAAAACATTTGACATGGATTTTTTCCACTATCCAACGAATAAAATCTTCCGCCTCCATACACATAATTTCAGGCGTAAATGGGCACTCAATCAAGTAATCAATTCCCATTTTTTCAAGATGATGACTCTTTTCTTCATTTGTTGTCAAAACCTTTGCCATAACATGTTCTACACTTTTTTTAGGTGGAATATCAAAAGTAAAAATAACGGTATTTAAACCTTCCCGCTTTTTTTCCAAAAGAGTTTCCATTAAAAGTTCATGTCCTCGATGGATTCCATCAAATTTTCCAAGAGAAAGAACCGTATTTTCTTTTATTTCAAATATAGTTGTATTTTTTATATATATCATGTCTCTATAAACATTTTTACCGGCTTATAATTACCATACTGTTTCTGATATTCATAAATCCCGATAAAAGAATCCTTTTCGTCATAAACTCGAACAGCCGTTTCTTCCCATTCCTTTTCATAGGAAAGAAACATGTTCTTTTCTAAACGGTTTCCATTATACAAAACCTTTTCAAACTGCTTTGCTGCAATTACTTTTGGGTACTTCAAAAATACAGAATCCACCGGTTTTAAAAATGAAAAATCCTCGTTTTTCCAATCTTGTGGGTTCTTTTCTTTTGCTATTTCCTGCACTTTCTGCTCGATTTCGCTTAACTTCATTGCCTCTTCTACCCGAAATTCAGAGACTCTTGTACGAAGTAGCGTTTCCATACAAGCACCGCACCCTAACTTTTCCCCAATATCCTGACAAAGTGTCCGGATATAAGTTCCCTTCGAGCAAAACACACGCATTTTCACACGCGGTAATGCAATTTCTTTGATTTCAATTTCATGGATAACGACCGGTCTTGCCTTCCGCTCCACCACGATTCCTTCGCGTGCTAAATCACACAATTTTTTTCCGTTTACTTTTAACGCAGAATACATAGGTGGAATCTGCTGATAATCTCCAACAAATGACATCACAGCTTCCCTTACCTTTTCTTCTGTCACGTCCACTTCTTTTTCCGTCAAAATATTACCGGAAATATCCTGGGTATCCGTTGTGACACCAAGAAGCATGACTGCCTCATATTCCTTGCTTTTATCCGTCAAAAGTTCACAGACTTTCGTTGCTTTTCCCAGACAAACCGGAAGCACGCCTTCCGCATCCGGATCCAGCGTGCCTGTATGTCCAATCTTTTTTTGTTTCAAAATACCTCTTAATTTTGCGACTACGTCAAAAGAGGTATAACCCTTTTCTTTGTATACATTAATAATTCCATTTATCATGAAATTCTAATTTCCTTTCCGTTTTTCCTCAACGGTTATAACTGCTCTGCTACATCTACAAGCAGTTTTTCAATAATTTCTTTGCTGTCTCCCTGCATTGTGATTCCGGCTGCTCTTGCATGACCACCGCCACCATATTTTACAGCAATCTTTGCTACATCAACAACACTTGCGGAACGTGTGCTGACTTTATAACTTCCATCTTCGTTTTCATAAAGAAAAATAGCAACCTCTACTCCCTTGGTAGAACGAAGTTGGGATACAATTCCCTCTAAATGCTTTGGAAGTACCTGATATTCTTCCATTTCTTTCCTGGTAATGACAGTCGAAATACATTTTCCATCTAAATGAAGTTCACTTTTAACCAGTGCATGTCCTAAAATACGGTTCTGCTCATAAGTTTTTTCAAAAAAAGTCTGATCGACAATTTTCGGAAAATCGATTCCTTTTTCCATCAAAATTCCTGCAGCTGCCATCGTCTTTGCAGAAGTACAAGAATACTGAAACACACCCGTGTCGTGAATCATTCCTGTATAAATACACTCTGCAATCTCTTTCGTGATTTTCTCCGTATCAATTAAATCAAAAATCAATTCTGAAGTAGAACTCGCTTTCGGAAAAATATAATTTTCATCAGCAAAACTCTGATTACTTACATGATGATCAATGCAAACTGTTTTCTTTGCCATTTCGAAATATTTTGCAGCATCTCCAAGTCTTCCCAAGTCTCCACAGTCCTGTGCAATAAATAAATCATAAACGATATCCTTGCTACAATCATTTTGAATTTCCATTGCACCTGAGAGGAATTTAAAAATATTTGGTATTGGCTCCAAATAAACAACAACCTCTATTTGTGGATAATTATTCTTTATGTAGTTATAAGTTGCAAGGCAGGAGCCCACACAGTCTCCATCCGGTCTTACATGACCTGCGATGGCAACTGTGCTTACTCCCTCTAACTGTGAATCTAAATTATTCATTTTCTGATTCATCCTCTTTCTTATCATCCAAATCCTTTGTTACATCATCAATCATTTTTGACATCTTTACACCATATTCTATTGACTGGTCTAAAATAAACTTAATCTCCGGCGTATTTCTTAAATTAATTGACTTTGCTAACTGACGACGGATAAATCCTTCCGCACTTCTTAAGCCCGCAATTGTTGCCTGCTGAGATTCTTCATCTCCAAGCACACTAATATATGCTTTGCAGGTTTTTAAATCGGGAGCAACTTCAACTGTAACAACGCTTGTCATTGGATTAATCCGTGGATCTTTAATCTCTCCACGGATGATATTACTCAACTCCCGCAAAACTTCACCATTAATTCTGGTATTCTTTATACTGTTTTTTCTCATTAACGTGGCACCTCTACCATAATGTAGGCTTCTACCTGATCAAGTTCCTGAATCTCATTAAATCCATCAAATACAAGACCACATTCATAACCTGCTTTTACTTCTTTTACATCATCTTTAAATCTCTTTAAGGATGCTAAATCACCTTCAAAGAGCTGTGTTCCTTCACGGGAAATTCTTACTTTACATCCCCTCTGGAACGAACCGTCTAAGACATAAGAACCTGCAATATTTCCTACACCGGATGCTTTGAAAATCTGACGAATTTCTGCATGACCGATTACTTTTTCTTCAAATACAGGGTCTAACATACCCTTCATGGCAGCTTCTACATCTTCGATTGCATTGTAGATAACCTTATATAATCTAACATCTACATTTTCTCTTTCTGCTGTAATTTTTGCAGTTGGGTCTGGACGAACATTAAATCCAATAATAATTGCATTGGAAGCAGACGCTAGAATAACGTCGGATTCATTAACAGCACCTACTCCACCATGAATTACTTTTACAACTACTTCTTCATTGGATAATTTTACAAGTGACTGTTTTACAGCTTCTACAGAACCCTGTACATCTGCTTTTACAATAATATTTAATTCTTTTACATTTCCCGACTGAATCTGAGAGAATAAATCGTCTAAAGACATCTTTGATTTTGTATCTTCAATCAGCTTATTCTTTCCTTCAGAAATATAAGTCTCAGCGAAGGATCTTGCTTCTTTTTCTGTTGCTGTAGAAACAAATGTTTCTCCCGCATCTGGAACACTGGATAATCCAAGGATTTCTACCGGTGTGGATGGGCCAGCTTCTTTTACACGTCGTCCCTTATCATCAATCATCGCACGTACTTTACCGTAACAGCTTCCGCATGCAATTGGATCTCCGACATGAAGTGTTCCCTTCTGTACCAAAACAGTTGCAACCGCACCACGTCCTTTATCCAACTGTGCTTCAATTACAAGACCTCTTGCCTGACGTTTTGGATTTGCCTTTAACTCTAATACTTCTGCTGTTAACAAAATCATTTCCAATAAGTTTTCAATACCTTCTTTGGTATGTGCAGAAACTGGACAGAAAATTGTGCTTCCGCCCCAGTCTTCTGGAATCAATTCATATTCAGATAATTCCTGTTTTACACGTTCAATATTGGCACTTGGTTTATCAATTTTGTTAATGGCAACAATAATTTCTACACCGGCTGCCTTTGCATGGTTAATAGCTTCCACTGTCTGTGGCATAACACCATCATCTGCAGCAACTACAAGAATAGCAATATCTGTTGAATTTGCACCACGCATACGCATTGCAGTAAATGCTTCATGACCTGGTGTATCTAAGAATGTAATATTCTGGTTGTTAATAGATACAACAGAAGCTCCAATGTGCTGTGTAATACCACCAGCCTCACGATCTGTTACTCTGGTAGAACGAATTGCATCCAAAAGCGATGTTTTACCATGGTCAACGTGACCCATGACACAAACAACAGGAGGACGTGCTACTAATGTTTCTTCTGCATCCTCTTCCTCTTTTAATAATTCTGCAATCACATCGATTTTTTCTTCTGGTTCACAAATACAGTTAAATTCCAGTGCAATTTCTTCTGCTGTATCGTAATCTACTTCCTGGTTTACGGTAACCATTGTTCCTTTTAGGAATAACTTCTTTACAATTGCAGAAGGCTGAACCTTCATTTTATCTGCAAGATCACGAATTGTTAATTTTTCCGGAAGTGTCAATGTCTTAATTACGTCTTCTTCCTGTTTTGGCTGTGGCTGCTGTGGTTTCTTCTTTCCACCATTTTTCTCCAAATTAACGTAACGTTCCTGTTTCTTTCCTAATGCATCATGGTCATTTCTCTTATTGTTACGGTTTTTCTCATTTGCACGATCTCTGGATTCTTTACCACGTAATTCTTCCGGAGCCACTTTAACAGCATCTTTATTAAAACGATCAATCTCACGATCTAATCTTCCAGAATTTGATTCTTTACCACGATATGAATTGCTTCGATTATCGTTTCTACCACCTTGACCATAATTCGAATTCTGTCTTTGACCCTGGAAACCTCTCTGATTATCTCTGTCACCATTTGGTCTTCCTCCTCTTTCACCATAAGGACGATTTCCCTGAGGACGATTTCCCTGTGAACGATTATCTCCTCTGTTATCATTGCGGTTATCATTTTTTCTATCATTCTGATAACGATTATTCTGAGGACGATCTCCTTGTGGACGATTGTTATTCTGTGGACGTTCTCCCTGTGAGCGGTTGTTATTCTGTGGACGTTCTCCCTGTGGACGTTCTCCTTGTGGACGATTGTTATTCTGTGAGCGTTCTGCAGCAGCGTTCGTTCCATTTGTGCGTACCTGCTGTGCCTGATTCTTTACTGAATCCTTGCTCTCCTGGGATTCTGTTCTCACCTGTGGTTTTGCGACTGGACGTTCTGTACTTTTCTGTGGCTGCTGTGGTCTACGTACTCCCTGTTTACTATTCTGTGGATTAAAGACTGCTGTTATACTTGATTTTTTCTTTGGTCTTTCTACCGCTTTTTCTTCTGCATTTTTTTCTTCAGCAACTTTCTTTTCTTCTGTGTTTGTAGCTTTCTTTTCTTCCTGCTTAACGGAAGAATTAGTAATTTTTTTACGTACAATTTCCTGTGCAGCATCATCCACACTACTACTATGGGATTTTACTGCATATTCTGTCGTGCTTAATATTTCAATAATCTGCTTGTTCTCTATTCCTAATTCTTTTGCTAACTCATGAACTCTCATTTTTGCCATATATCTTAACTCCTCCATGATTCAGATTCTGTTGTTATTGTCAGTTTCAAATTCTTTTCCACTGATTTTGCAAGTCCTTCATTTGTAATAGCAAGGGAAGCACGGAACTCTTTTCCGATACAATGTCCTAATACTTCTTTATCGCCATACACATACATTGGAACTTCATAAAAATCTGTCATATTTCGAAAGCTTTTCTTCGTATTATCAGAGGCATCTTCTGCCACAATAACAAGATACGCTTTTCCATCTTTAACAGCTTTTTCTGTGGAAAACTCACCACTCGCAATACTACCGGACTTTGCTGCAATTCCTAACATGGATAAAACCTTATCTGTTTTCAAGCTCTTCCATCTCCTTTGTCAGCATTTCATATACTTCTTTCGGAATTGGTCTTTTGAAGGAGCGTTCTAAACCTTTTCCTTTTATTGCCTTTTGCAAACACTCTCCACAAGGGCAAATATAAGCTCCTCTTCCATTTTTTCTTCCAGTTGCATCTAAAATGATTTCTTCTTTTACCTGTTCAGTTCCGTCTGCCTCATTCAACTCTGATGTTGAAACTTTTAAGATACGAATCATATCTTTTTTAGCTTTCATCTCACCACAGCCAATACATTGACGCATTGGAATCTTTTTGCCTGTCATTATTCTTCAACCTCTGCTGATTCTGGTTCTACAGTGTTCTCTTCTTCCGTATATCCTTCTTCACTGTATTCACCATCTTCATAATATTCATCATCTTCATAATCATTCTCATAATCCATGAAGTCTCCGGACTCTCTTGCCTGAGTCTCACTCTTAATGTCAATCTTGAATCCTGTTAAACGTGCTGCAAGTCTTGCATTCTGACCTTCTTTTCCAATTGCAAGTGATAACTGATAATCAGGTACAACTACTTTTGCAGTTTTTTCTTCTGCATCTGCAATAACAGAAATTACTTTTGCAGGACTTAATGCATTTTCAATCATCATCGCAGGATTTTCGTTCCATGTAATAATATCAATTTTCTCTCCACGAAGTTCATTTACAATCGCATTTACACGAGCACCGTTCATACCGACGCATGCTCCTACTGGATCAACATCTGAATCGTTAGACCATACTGCAATCTTTGTTCTGCTTCCAGCTTCTCTGGCAATTGCTTTAATTTCTACGATTCCTTCTCGAACTTCTGACACTTCGGATTCAAATAAACGTTTTACTAATTCCGGATGTGTTCTGGATACTAAAATCTTTGGTCCCTTAGAAGTTGATTTTACTTCTAGAATGTATACTTTGATACGTTCTGTTGGCTGGAAAACTTCTCCCTTCACCTGTTCATTTTCTGTCAGGATAGCATCTACTTTTCCAAGGTTAATACTGACATTTTTTCCAACATAACGCTGTACGATACCTGTTACGACATCTTTTTCCAAGCTGTAGTACTGATCAAATAATACTTTTCTTTCTTCTTCTCTGATTTTCTGTAAAATAACATTCTTTGCATTCTGGGTAGCAATACGGCCAAACTCTTTTGATTTTACTTCTACCTTTACGATATCTCCCACTTCAAACTTGGAATCTATCATTTTTGCATTTACAAGACTAATTTCAAGAATTGGATCTTCTACTGTTTCTACAACTGTTTTTTCCTGATATACATTGAACTCACAAGTATCCGGATCAATATATACTTTTACATTTTCAGATTTTCCAAAATGATTTTTGCATGCTGTTACAAGAGAATTTTCAATTGCCTCTAACAAAGTATCTTTACTGATGTTTTTCTCCTGTTCTAATATATTTAACGCTTCTAATAATTCGTGGTTCCCACTCATTTTCCTCATCCTCCTTTAATTTTGCTTTAACTTTAAAAATCTAATGCTAAACGAATTAATGCAATTTCGGTTCTTTCAAATTTCATTTCTGTTCCATCTTCCATTTCAAGTGTAACAGTTGCATCATCGTATGCTTTCAAAATTCCATAAAATTCTTTTTCACGGTTAATCGCACGGTATGTTCTGATTTCAAGTTCTTTTCCCATGCTTCGCTTATAATCTTTTTCTTTCTTTAATGGTCTTCCAAGACCTGGTGAACTTACCTCAAATGTATAAGAACCTTCTACATAATCTTCCCGGTCGAGAATCTCATTCATCTCGCGGGCAACAGCTTCACAGTCATTTACTGTAATTCCGCCTTCTTTATCAATATAAGCACGTAAGTACCAGATACTTCCTTCTTTTACATATTCAACATCTACCAGTTCAAAATTCATTCTGTCTAAAATTGGCTGAATCAATTCCTCTGTTCGTGCTTCATACTGTTCTTTTTTTGACATTTGCGCACCTCTTTCCTTATTCAATTTTTCCTTCATAACATGAATTGAGAGAGGACATATGCCCTCTCTCAACTTAGTCATCGTGTTATCACTTATTAGAGTAACACTTTACCTTATAAATTGCAAGCTTTTTTTCTGATTCTTTTTCCTGCAGCAACTAAAACCACAGCTGCTCCACAAAGCAATAAGAAATATCCTGCATAGGATGTCTGATCTCCTGTTTTTACTGTATTAACTGTAGCACCATCTGTTTCACTAACAGCAACTACATAATCAGATGCATGTGTAAACGAAAATGTTACCATACCATTTTCATCGATGCTACCTGTCTGCATATATTCCAATGCATTCGTAGATGGATTGTAATAATATAAGTTTCCAAAGAATCCTGTTCCCTTCGTTCCTACTGGAATAGAAAGTTCAAAAGTTCCACCTAAATCTCCATCAAAATCTAAGGAGAACTGAACTTCGTACTGGATACCATCATCAGTTATCATTTCAAATGCTGCTTCTGGAATATTGGTACTATTCATAGCAACTCCAAGATCGATGTCTTTTGGATTTTTGATATTTTTACCATTTATTTTCCAAACAACACCATTCTCTAATTTAAATTCTACTGTAACATTTTTTCCCATTAAAGACTCAAAGACATTGGAAGAAATCACTTCTTCAGATGCACTTACGGAAACTGAAATTTTTGCTCCATCTGCCGCATTTGTAATCTGTCCGCTTAATACCTCTGCAAGATTCTGACTTTCAGTCGTTACGGTTCCAGGTTTACTCTCATCCACTTTATTCTCATCTGGTTTATCCTCATTTGGCTTATCCTCTCCAGATGTTTCATTGTTGTTTTCTTCCCATGCAGGTGTAACTTTTACCTCTTCTACGCTTCCTGCCTGATTCAAGGAATCATCCTTATTATAAAGTTCCTTTACTTCTGTCTTAACAGTTGTCTCTTTTCCGTTTGCAGCATCATTTGCAAGGAAAGTAAGTGTGATAACATCACCACCTTTATTATTTCCTTCCGAATCTGCAAAAGCATAAGAAACGCCTTCCTCTGCTTCTGTATTTACATCTTCTGCTTCCCATGTATTTGCTGTTTCTACTGTTTTTAAAGTCAGCATGTCTTTATCATAAGAAACAACTACACGTCCACTTGTAAGTTCAGTACCTTTTTCTGCAGTTACTGCTACCGTTACTGTCTTTCCATCCGCAACAGCCGTTGTCTGAATTACATTTTCATCTGCCATGGCTGGCATGGAACCAGCCAATAGCGTGAAAGAAAACAGAAGTCCACATAAAATCTTTTTCACATGTTTCATTTATCTGTCATTCCTTTCTATTTTCCCTGTACAGGACTGTTTAACACTGGTACACTATCTGACAATGTTGACTGTTCAAGAACTGTACCTTCTACTTTTTCAACCACATTTTCGGCTGTTGCCGAAGCACTTGTTGTACCAGACTGGTAAAGTCCAGATACCGGCCATACTCCATCTGGGAATTTTCCTAACTCATAAGTCAAAACGGTATCTGTATCATCCTCTGGATGGTAAATATCTTTGATTGCATATAAGGTTACATTATTGCTGTTATCATACATAGACCAGAACAGGTAATCTGTCTCTGCATCATAATATAAAGAGTTGAAATACCATTTACCATTTGTGCTGACACCTGTATTTCCAACAGGAAGGAACATTGTTCCTTTGTCCAATACATATGCCATCTGATACAAAGCACCGGATTGTGATACTGCATAGAACACATCCATAGGATATGCCCCCTGATATAAGCCTGTTCCAACATAAGCAATACCAACCAGATATTCTCCATTCAGCTTAGATGAAAAACCAAGGAATCCCTGACTTTCTCCATTTGTTCCGTCAATTACCTGTACATATGGTCCATAGGTTGCATAAATCAAATCGGTTGCCGGGCTATATGCCATGTCGGTACACCAAGTAACATTGCTCAATAACGTTGCACCATAACCATTATTCGGATCTACTAAATAAAGATCTGAATTCTGTGAAGAATCATAAGTTGCTGCAACAAGTTTGTCTCCTACCTGCACTGCAGACATATACTTATAACTCTGTTCTTCCGAAATCTTCTCATATTTTGAGGTATCTGAACTCTTGAAAGAAGACCAATAAACGCCTCCATTTTCATCCCAAACAATACCATTTAATCCAACCTCAAGTGTTTCTACTGCCACCTCACAACTTGCTTTCAATGGACTTCCAGATGTTCCATTTGCAACGGTTGTTGCAGTAATGATTGCATTACCATTTCCAACTGCCGTTACAACACCTTTTGCATCTACTGTTGCAACAGTTTCATCAGAAGAGCTCCATGTAACGGAATCATCTAATAAATATTCCGGTCCTACTGTTGCTATCAACTGCGCAGTACCACCTTTTAACATGCTAAGTTCTGTCTGATTCAAAGTAATACTTTCTGCATATTTTGTATCTTCATGTCCACTATTATTGACACGATATGTTGTATAATTTCCTGCGTAATCCAGTACTTTTACATAAAATACACTAGACGGATAATCTGTTGTAATTGTAGACTCTACACCTGCCTTAGTCTGATTTACATCATAAGAACCGAGTAATGTCTTCTTATCGCTTGCATACAGTTTTACAGCAGCAACATAACGGTTATCAGAAACTGTTAATTCCATTGTTCCGTTATCAATGCTTTCCAGTTCTGCTTCTGGAGCTGTGTTATCAATTGTCATAGGAACGGTAAAGTTCATTCCTTTTCCTGTTAAATCTTCTAACGCAACACCATCATAATATGCCGGAACAGCCGTTACTGTTATTTCAACTTTTGTTCCATCTGCTAATGGTTTACCATCTGCATCTGTTCCCTTCCAATCAATGGCTGTATTTGCAAGTGTGTTTTCCCAGCTTCCTCCAGTTGCATAATAGAAGGCTGCTGTTTCTTCCCCACCTTCTTTTCTTAAATATACTTCGCCTGTTTCTGCATCTGTTACAGATACAACAACACGTGATGCATTACGAATCAACGTATAATATGCACTTGCAATGCTATCACCTGAAGTAGAAGAAAATGCGTTTCGATCTGCAATATACGCTTCATCTCCATCTGCTGAGAACATATTAGAGGTATAATAATATTTTGCACTGCTTCCTGCATAAGAATATGTCAGGAAATTGGTTACATCAACCTTACTATATGTAGGATATGTTTCTCCATTATTTGCAGCCTCTAAGAAATCGAATGGCTCATACATGGAAGAATCGCCCCAATTTCCATAGAACGCAAGCAGTGGAACTGATAAGTCTACCTTACCTTTCATGTAGATAAATCCATCCACATACATACCATTTTCAAAATTGTCATCTAAGTATGCCTTGTCTTCTGCAGATAATGTAATCGTTACTGTAACATCTGTGCGATTCTTTACTGCAATTACCTTCTGGCTGAAATCAACTGTAGGCTGATCTGCTTTCACTTCATTTAGGAAATGATATGCATCTGCTGTATTAACAACTCCATCCTGATTAAAATCAAACGCATCCTGATAAAATTCAACTACAGATAATGTTTTTCCGTTGATATGTGCCAATAAAGCACTTGCATCTTTACTATCAACAACACCATCTTTGTTCAAATCATATAAATAATTCTGTTCATCCGAACTAATGGTTACCGTTGGATTTAACTTATGAGATGTTCCGACAATGAAATAATCTTCGATAATCTCTTCTGTTAAAATAGAACTATCTGCTGTATAGTACTGTGTTTCATCAGAAAGGTTGTACATACTGAAATCAAAACTATAAACGCCTTTTCTTTCAGGATCATCGCCTAATTCTGCTTTTACCTTTCCATCATTTCCGTCTTTTTCTCCCATCAGGATATAAACAGGAGATGTAGTTGCATTTTCAACATTTGCAAGACCTGCTCCCTGACTTCTTGGAGAATACTCTTCCCCGTCTTCTTCTGTCAAAGGAATGGCTGTACTCATTAACAATGACTGAGATAAGGTACGAACACTAAGTCCTGTCTTTTCTGTCAGATTATTTTCTTTGATGTACTGAGACATCAATGCACTCATACCAGCAACACTTGGTGCAGCCATAGAAGTACCACTCTTCAAACCATACTGTCCATTATCTATAGTAGAATAAATATTTCCACCTGGTGCTGTAATTTCCGGTTTTAATTCTAAACTTCCCGGTACTCCAACAGAAGAGAAATCACTCATGGTATATCCATCTGGAGCATTATAATTTGTAGTTACTTGATTTTTTACTACTACACTACCTGTATAACCCCCTGTTGTTTCATCACAAGTTGCATTCTCTTTAATTTTCTCTGCATCCGCTAATGTAATAGATGCACATGGAATGGTTGCAGTTGATCCTGTAAGGTTCATACCAATTGTTCCTGATGTATTATTGTAAATCAAAACTCCCGCTGCACCAGCCGCTTCTGCATTCATATGTTTCTCAGCAAAGCTGATTGCTCCACGTCTCACAAGCACGATTTTTCCATCTACATCAATATTTTCATATGTATCTTTTTCTCCACATCCGGTAAACAATACATACTCATACGATGTTCCATTTCCATCTGCAGATGTATCCAACGATGTAAATGGCGCATTATTTGCACTAGAGCCATCATCATAATAGGATTCTACTTTTCCGTCAAAATCTGCTTTATATCCCGTATATCCAGAATTTACTGCACTTGCAACGGTAAAAGCATTCGTGTAAGAACCTGGGGAACCTACTGTATCCAAGTTGACATCACTCGCGAGATTGCCACCATAGTAACTGCTGTCTGACCATCTTCCTGCATTACCTGCTGAAATGCTGACTACAGTATCACATCCCTGTAACTTGTCAAAAATTTCATTAACATAAGCTTCACTATCTGCAGAATTACCAGCACTAGAAGAGCCAAGACTCAAGTTAATAGCATCTGCTTTTAATAGCAAAGCATCTTCAATAGCAGCCATATAGTCATCTGTGTAAGCACCTCCTCTTGTACCAAATACTTTCATGGTAATTAACTGTGCTTCTGGAGCAACACCGAAAACACCTGCTTTCTGTTTCTCGAAACCTTCTTCTGTTGGCACATATCTATTGGCACATGCGATACCGGATACATGTGTACCATGCTCTCCCTCTGTATCATTGTCATGTGTGATATCCAAATTTTCATCTACATAATTAAATGCATATGCAAGTTTATCGTTTAAGAAAAGATCATCTGCTTTCAAACCGCTATACATAGAGGATGCATTTAAGTTTGGAAGCACTTCTGCGATTTCTTCTTCATCTAATAAATGATAGGAATCTACTGTTGTTCCTCCTTCTTTTGCAGTTTCAGCCAAAGCATAATCAAACGCTTCACCATCAAAAGACGGATGGTCTGCATCAATACCTGTATCGATAACCGCTATTCTTTGGCCTGCACCGGTATACCCTGCTTCCCATGTATTGTAACTTCCTATCATGGTACCAGCTGTAATCGAATTTGTATCAACAGTCTCCATCACTTCATATTTTGGAGTAATATAAACTTCTGAAACTCCTTCCACTTCTTTGATGTTCTCAATCTCACCATATTTAACAGTCGCAGCAACTGCATTTGTCAAAATTGTAAAATTGTAACGAACATCTAATGTTTCGCCATCTAAGACTTCTTCCGAAATCTGATCCACTACTTGATTTTGCTTTTTTTCAATTTTATCAGAATATGCCATTGCTTTGGAATTATCAACAATATCAACTGTAGAATAGCCTGCATCTACAACTGCATCATCTTCCATAACAATCATAACTCTGACTTCTTCTTCATCCTCGTATTCGGTTTCCGGCATAGTCACTTCTTCAGCCTCAACCGCAGTTTCCGATGTTTCATCTTCCACTTTTTCCCAAACGGGTTCTTCTGTCTGGTCTGCTGTACTTGCAAATGCTGTACTGGTCATCTGTACTGCCATACACAACACTAGCAGCCACGGCATTACTTTCTTTTTCCAGTTATGATTTTTCATACCGTTAAGTTCTCCTCCTCTTTTTTTATGTTTCCCTCTAAAAAACATGTATCACTTTCGTGATATTTATAATAAAAGACGAAGTAATCCGCTCCATTCAGACCACTTCGTCCCTTACTATCATCTTCTTTTCTGTTGTACATAAATAACTAGTAATACAATTAATATAACTACAATTGCAACAATTCGAAGTTCCTTTGCATTTCCATCTGCATAAGTCTTCTGGCTGTCTGCTGTACTCTCCGTTAAGCTTTCTGTTGTCATCTCTTCTGTTTCAAATTCTTCTGTCGTATATTCTGTGGTTAATTCCCCGACTTCTGATTCCTTCTCGATAACCCCTGTGCTTTCATTTTTTTCTGATGTATTTTCAGGCAAAGCGTTTTCTGTTAATTCCGCTTCTTCTAACACTTTTATGGATTTTACTTCCGGCAATTCCGAAACCTCTTTGTATTGCTTTGGTGTCAAAATTACAACAATGGCATTCCCACCTGTATCTGTCCTCTCAATTGTCAGTTCCTGTTCATTTGACACTTTCTGACTGACTATTTCAATTCCCTCTTCTATCGAAACATCTTCCGAAAAGACCAGATAACAATGTATTTCATCCTGCCCACCCAAGACATCTTCCGGAACATCTGCTACTTCTCTTCCAGTTTCCGATGCCCCACTGTTTCCACTTTCAACCTTTTCAAAGTCAATCCGTTCTGCCATATTGCCAGCCCCTAACTCTTTATTTCAGTATACTGGTATACACTTATTACCACATGGACCATATTGTAGCACAGATATTTTAAAATTTCAACGCTTTATTTCTTTAAATCGAATATTTCTTTAAAGCATTATTTTGGTATTGCATTGTTTTAATAACAAGCTAAAGTTTAATTCTATAACAAAAAAATTCAACAAAAGCAAAAAAATACTTGCAAAGTATTTTTATATGTGATAT
>JBJELY010000074.1:0-7988 GCA_051879395.1 Roseburia sp.
ACGATGTTCAACATCGATTCAAGGGGTTTACACAAAATAATTTACACTCTCGATATAATGCTTCCTGATATAAATAAGTAATTTCCTCCTCCGTCAAGTAAGTCTTTATATTCACCAGCACAATAACCTCAATTTTACACAGATCATGAAGCAATTTCACATACTCTATCAATGTGTCAATCAATTTTTCCGACTGTATTTCTATTTTGATATCCAAAAACTTGAACAATGCCATAGAATCCATATCCATATTATAGGATACCGGATAATTAATTTTGTCCATCACATTTTCCGCATATTGACATAACACACCCTTCGCTTCAAGAAATTGTTCGTAGCAGTATTCATCAGATTCTTCCTTGGCCACCTGAAGTAGCTTACTCTTAATCTTCTTAGAGTTAAAATCAATGGCCCACGGATCCACAATTATCTCCAGCATTTTTTCCAACTTACAGATTTCTTTATCCGACAGAACAAACTTCCCTTCGTCCCCATTCAACTGCTTTTTTATTTCGGTCACATACTCTGCCAACAGTTCAGGAGATTCAATCACAATAACATTTACCTGGTTTTCTATCACATCAATACATAGTCCAGTAGGGGAATGCACCAGCTTCATAGAATCACCAGCCTTTCATCCGTGTTTAAGATATCCGTTTTGTTTTCTCCGACAATGAACTCCATTTTGGCATACTGTTTTTCTGTAACCCTTAACACTTGCACCAACCCACTTAACGGCTTGTTTTTCCTAATATTGGTCACAATAGAATCAGCCATTGTTCCATTCTGAGCGATTTTGCAGTATATGGACTCTTGGAGCATGAGAAAACCAGACTTAATCAAAAACTTTCTGAATGTTGCATACTCTTTTCGTTCTGCAGATGTGGTCACCGGCAGATCAAACATTACTATCACTCTCATATATCTATAATTCATAATCTTCAAACATAAAATCGTATCAAAGAAACATCCTTCTCTTCAAGTGCATCAAATATGCTCCGTGTGTATATTTTTATTGCATTGACAACATACTCACTTCGCCCATTAATTACGACTTCATCATTCATGAGATTTACCAATTCCATTTTTTCCTCGTGGTCAAATACTTCTAACGACATCTCCAATACTTTTCGATCGACCAATGTTCGAAATGGTTCCATCAAATCCGACGCCAGATTAAACGGGTTGAACATATTATCATGAAAAAGCCCCAACTGAGTAATATATCCATTCACAGCAATTTCCCGGGTGAATGCGGACAGAATAATACTATATCCATAATTCAAAGCAGCATTAATATTGCACTCGGAACTCCTACTAAAATCCTTACCAAACAAAGCATTAAAATATACCTTTGCTGCATGACCTTCCCGATTGGTAACATCTCCGAATTCTATATTATTGATATACTCACTCAGCATTTCCTGTTCCTGGCGCCCGTAATCTCGCAATACCTTCATCTGGTTTCGGATTTTTTCACTGACGATTTCTGTCCAAACCGCCGTTTTTATATCCTTCGACCATTGGATCTGATTTCTCACTTTATTGCTGGTATCGTGTGCCCCATAGTACGGAATCAATTCCGCACTGGGATTTCTTTTTTCATCACAAAAAATCACCTTCACCTTGTGTTTCGTTAATTCCGCCAATAATGCAGCCGTGATAGAAACCGCTGTGGTTTCTATCAAGACCGTATGAATTTCATTGAGATGTATTTTCGTCACAGTATCTCTCCGAACTACCATGTAACCCATGGAATAGTCCAGCTTCGCACTGCTGGAAATAACTACGACCCGCCAACTCATAGTGCCAGAAGATCTATGGTATGTTCCAATAGACCTGTAGGAGAACTGCATACCAATTTCAGTTCGGTTGCATTGGTCACTCTTTTATTCATCCTACATATTCCTTTTTTATTTCCTCCTCCAATCAAGGACAAATCAACTCCAATACAGACAGTCCCAAACCAAATAACAATCTGCAGTAATACATTACACTGATCTTCCACCGTAAGCTGCGAAAACTTTTCTTGCCCATCATCCAGTGTCTCATAAATAGATACTTTTCTTTGTGAATAATCGTGACTTTCAAGTTTCATCAAGAACTTACTATACACCAACTCGTTGTTCTCTTTTGTGATTATCAACTTTCCATCCCGCTCTTTTTCTCCGTAATCTCCTGTTGTTTTCGCCTTTTCAACTTTCTTAATATATCTCTCTAGTTTATAATCCAAATACAATTCCACAGCATTTTCTATATATATACTCGGATCTGTTCTTCCCGCTATGTAATAATAATGTCCATCCAGCTTAATCTTGCTCTTCATACGAATGCACTTATATTTCAAGACAACATCCGTAACGCTCTTCCCGGAATTTTCTTCCGTTAGCATCATAGACAAATATTCCAATATTTTTTCTTCGGACAAGGTCTCAATATCTCCAAGATATACCGGTAATGCCTCGATAGACAAAACCCGTTTACCTTTTAGTTTATACTCCACCAGGCAATAGCATTGAGTAGCAATATCTGATCTTCCGCCATATTTTGTTACATCTGCTAAACGAGGATCGGAACTCATGGGCAGATACACGAGATTTTTCGCTTTTTCTGTGCTCCATACCGTGTCCTTTCTGGTCAGTGCACCATGAGTCACATAGGAACGTTTGGTAATCAGCGGGGTATTCTTCTTCATGGTTGATTTTACTGTGTTTAAAGTAGGGCTGCTGCCTTGCGCCGTTCCGATCCACGCAGTTTCCGTTCCTCTCACCACGTCATATTCAAAAATCTTGTCCATGTGATATTTATAGGCACTGTTGTTCGGATCTTTCTCCGCCTTCTTTATGAAATTCAATGGATTGTTGGTGAATTTCACATAATAAGTATTTCCAACCACAATATTCAAATATGCATCCTTTGCGTGATGCAGGTTATTCACACTTCTGACTTTCTCCATATCATAGTGCTGTCTAAATTTTGAAACTTCTCCCGCTTTGGAGAATACCACTGTGGTATTTGGAAATGCCTGCTGGATAATCTGTGTAATTGCCTTGGTTCCCTGCCGGGTTTCCACCAATTGTCTGGCGATGAAGGACGCTTTTTCTTCTTCAGAGAACTGCGTTTTTCTTGTAAGCCTGTAATATTTCTCCTTAGACAGGAATTTTTTATTGAGTAAGGATTTCCAAAATACACTCTGACTGCTCTGAATATCGGCATCAATGGGATAAGTGTCACTCTTTCTTGCATTTGCCCTCTTGTCCACAAGTACAAGGTTGTTATCAATGTTATTATCGGTAATAAAATGTCTGGGATATATGTGGTCTATGTCATATGCCGTATTATCCTTCAGCAGAAGATCCAAATCAATGGGTTTCCCTGTGTACATACACCGTCCCATTTGCATATAGTACAAATACAGCTTCTTAATCTTAAAATCTGCTTCTTCCCGGGCATCCACCTCAGCACGCCAGTCTTTTCCCTCCTTTCCCAGTGTGGCATACAGTTCTGATATCTTCTTCTTTCTTGAAATTGTACGGGTTCCCTTTTCCCCATCCTCCCGGGGCATTTCAACAAACACTCGATCCGGTGTTTTTCCTAATACTTCCGTCAGCTCATTCATAATCTTTATGGTTTGCCATATCATTCTCTTCACCGGAGCTGACAAATACATACCGTCCAAATCTTCATAAGACCATTCTGACAATTCCTTTTCAGCCACGGATATTTTTTCTGCAAGAGCATCTTTGTAAGTGTATCGCTCGCTCAACAATTCCATTAGATTATCATTGGTCTCCCACAATGCCGTCAAAATAGAACGCTGATCTTCACGGGCAGTTCCAGACATATTTAGAAACTCCTTTGACAGATTTCCCCACCCAGAAAACTTAAATCCTGTGATTCTTTTAATCTGTGCCTCAGCCAAAACACCTGGATATTTCTCCTCTATACGATCCTTGACGAACTTTTTATCATCGCCATACACCGTAATCCAGAAGACGATATTCTCGATAATGTTTCTGTTTTTCTCTAATAAAACATCTTCGCCAAATATTCCTTTGAATTTATGTAATGTTGAAAGACTAGACTTGATTCCCCCCTCTAAATCAATTCCACTTAAGAAATCCGTTTCTCCGGGATCTACTATCCCCTGTGAAATAAAATACTTCTCTAAATCTTTGACTGTAACTTTATTCTTTCTCACAAATAATTCATTATATATATCTTGCTTGGTATCCACAGAAATCTTTTCCCCGTGCACGCGTAAATTGTTCAGTTCATTGAGAACCATATATCGTTCATACATCAGGGAATTCTTGGGTAAGGTTCTTTCGGACTTGAGGTATGTGCAGTGCCGTACCATTCTCTCAATAAATTTTTCTGCTGCTCCTTTTGTATCTATTTTCTCCTCGAAATTCCACGGAAGAATTTTTCCCGGAGCAATCCTTTTGGCCCATACATTATATCCCGGCTTATCAAGATATTCTTGCCCCAGAGGTCCCACGTAGTATGGGATTCTGAAAGAAAATAACTGCAGTATCCGTTCCGATACCGTAAGGTTATATTCGTCCTTGTCCAGAAGAAATGGCAGATACTGCTCTGCATTCCCCAAAATAGCCTTCATTTCTCTCACATAAACCTGATTGGGAATCACGCCATTGTCTGAAGTGAGCTGCTTAGGGAGAAATGTTTCCATCTCTATTTTGCTCAGAATAGTCTGTACGTCCTCATCCTCCTGAGGATACTTTCCCAACATATCTTTGATTTTCTTATACAATACAGCACTATCTTTTTCCTGACCCTTGCGCCTTACCTTAATTATACCGCTATTAACACTTCCCACATATGCGCTATATGATCCGCTTTCCATCCCACGAAACATATAATTATAATCGTCCTTGCTATATTTTTTTAGAACCTTCTTCAAAAGAGCTAAATCTTCTTTATGGTTTTCATAAGACTCCACTCTGGCATATGTAAGATATTTCTGTCCCTTTAATATACTGGCAAGCAGACCGATATCATGAACTGCCTTAGTAGCTCTTAATAACTCGAAATACTCTTCTCCCACTATTTCAATTGCTTCGGCTTCCTTTTCGTCGTAATTTGAATCACGATAACTGAACGAGAATGCTTTATGTTCCTCATTAACCACATCACTTCCATAAATATTTACAAGCTTTCCTTTTCGTCCACACAAAAGGAGCACAAGCTCGTATTTACTCTTGTCCGTCTTTTTCACATCCAAATACTCACATAACTTCTCCGCGATCTGGCTTTTGGACATACCTTTTTCACTTAAAATACGTTCCACTTTCTTGTGTTCAATATGATCACCAAAGAAGATTCCAAACATTTCCGCAGTATCAACAAATTCCTGCCACGCTGTTTCCATATCCGTGACATCCTGTTCGCTATCGATGGAACTATTGAGAAAGTTTCCACGATGCTTAAACATATTTAACAATGCCAGGTATACCAGTCGTACATCTACTGGTTCATTGGATTCAATCAACTTCTTCCGCAGGTGAAAAATGGTGGGATATTCTTTAAAGAAATCTACATCAGTATAATCTTTATCGTGAAACAGTGCATATTTCTGTTTATTACTCTCATCTCTATCCTCTAAGTGAAATTTACTCTCCTCTAAGCGTACAAAAAAAGAAGGATCCACTTTTGAGATTTCGTCTTCAAAATAGCTGCTCAGCATAGCTATCCTTGCACGTTCCCTGTCTGTCCTTCTTCTGCTGGTTCTATGGCTTCTTCTCTCCGCACAGGAATTGGCCTCATCAAAAAGTCTTGAGCCCCACAAATCCTTTCCTTTTGCTCTGCGCAGCTTGTAATTTTCATCCGTAACGGCCCAACCTACTGAACTGGTACCAAGATCAAGTCCTAAATAGTATTTTTCGCCATAATTTTTCATCATCATAAATCCTCCCTTGACATTTTTTTCTAATAGTGTTATTTTAGATGTGAACTTACAAGGTGAGTGCAAATAAGGCTTAAGCCGAAATCGTATGCCCGCATTGTGCGGCGATTATTTTGACCACCTTGTTTTTTTTGTTCTTTTTCAAAACTAGATTGATCCGTACATGAGCATTCTGCTCACCACCTCTATCATAATATCACAATTGGTGTCCGATAAAAATGCCAGCTAATGTGATATAATGCCTATTCGGGTCAATTTCATTTCGAAATTCATAGTTTCAGTTTACCTCTTTCTTTTTCCATAAGCAAGTTCCTTTCATTCAATTGATAATCCTTTCACTACTGTAAATATTCATTTTGTACAATCATCAAAAGAATCCCGCCTGATTCCTCCTGGAAATCAGACGGGATTCTTTTGCCCGTACTAGGCACTTGCATATTTTTTCAAAACATTTTCAAAGTTCATATCTTTTCCGCCATACTTAACTGTCAATTCTCTGGAAAGATCCAGACTCAGAACTCCCAAAAATGACTTGGCATCAATCACAACTCTGTTATATGAGATATCGATGTCAAAATCACATTTCTCGGCCTGGCGTACAAAATCAAAAACATCGTTCTGGTCAGCCAGACGAATCTTCTTTTCATTCATCTTATCACCTTCCTATAATCGAAAAAAAGGGTTTCTTGAAATCATTGAGATTATGCCACCAACCTACTTTTTTGTCAATTTTCCAAAGCCAAGAAACATGGGCATTTTATTGGCATTTTACACAATTTTTTTCTGTTTTTTTCATAAATCGGGAATTCTATAATGATCATTCGACTCTATTTTTACCAATTCATTACAAAGGCACCTTGAAAATCACAAGAAACCTTGCCATATGACCAGATTTTTTGTAAAAACTATATAAATTTTTCTTGTATTTTCTATGCACAATACCCAATAATTATTCTTTTCCCTGCTCCTGCAAGAGCTCCTCCGTTCGGGTCATAATCTTCTTTACATAACTACTGTAATTACCGGATCTGGTGCGGGAATTGGCATGTCGTTCCCCATGATAATGGGCCAATGCCAGATAAATATTCTGGTCATCATTTTCCAGAAGCTCTGACAGCAAATCTACCCCCACCAGAATATTAGAATAAGGGTCGTATAAATCCGTTACTCCCAGCTTCTTCATTCTTCCCTGATGCACCGACTCGTTGATCTGCATGAGTCCTACGCATCCGTAAGCGCCGTTATAGGCTGTCCGCACGCCACCGGACTCCGATTCCATGATAGCCACCACCAGTTCCGGCCTGATTCCATATATGCTGCATATCTCTTCGATATAGCCCTGATATTCCTCACAAACCGGTGTTACAATCCATCCGAGCTGCGTGTCATCTGTATATGCTGACATCACTTCAACCACTGTTTCCTGAGTCGTATCCCTTTCCGGGAAATTTACTTCTGCCTCGTCGGTTTCCACTACATCTGTTTTTTCTGTGTCCACTTCCGTTGTATCCGTTTCTGTCATCTCCGTATCGATACACACTTCCGTTTCACTGTTTTCCTCAAGCTCATCCGTTGCAGTTCCGATTTCCGCGCTGCTTACCAGATCCCTCTCCTGCTTTACAATTTCCACAACCGTCTCAGTATCTGCCAGCACATCTATATTTTCTTCCTTCTGTACTTTATAATTGAAATATTCCGAAAGTATTGTTAAGGAGATCAGTACGGCCGCCATAATTACCGCCTGTCCAATCTTTTTAATGCGTTGATACACAACTCCACCTCACAATCTGTTCCTTCGAACAGTATTGTTTTACCAAAGGTGGCATGTTGAAATTGCAATATTTTTGTCATCAATCTGTAACTATTCGTAACAAAAAAACACCCGAACCCACGAATGAGTTCGGATGCTCTTATTTTAACAGGGGTGGAAGGAATCGAACCCTCCTCTGGAGTTTTGGAGACTCTTATTCTACCGATGAACTACACCCCTATATACCAAAATGACGTATGTGCTACGCCACTTGCTACAGGTATTTATCATACCTTCAAAACTTCATACAGA
>JBJELY010000075.1:0-2081 GCA_051879395.1 Roseburia sp.
CCATGTTTTTGCATTTAAATCTTTTGCCAAAGCCGAACATGAAGGAAAACTGCTGAACGATGTTGTCCCATACCTCTCTTTATATCTAGGTCATGATAGTCTTAGTGAAACAGAAAAATATCTGAAATTCAGTAATGAAATGTTTCCTGAATCAATCGATACGTTTGGCAGCTTTATGTATGGATTATTACCGGAGGTAGATTATGAAACGTAAAAAAGATACTTTCCTGGATCTGCTTGAATACTATTTTAACACCTACCTCCCAGTAGCCAAAGGCCTATCAGAAGCAACTATAACATCGTACAAAGCAACATTTCGTATATTCATGGAATATATGTATTCTGTTAAGCAAGTTTCTCCTGATAAGATCACTTTTGATCTTCTCACTCAGCAACTTATCACTGAATTTTTGGATTGGATAGAGTCAGAACGTAAATGTAGCATAGCAACCAGGAATCAACGATTATCAGCTATCACGGCATTTGCTGTGTATGCACAAAACAGAGACTTTGAAGCGGCCTCCATCTTTAGGAGCAGCGTATTAAAAGTACCCAAGAAAAAATCTCCACGTCAGGGAAGAAGCTCTTTCACACGAGAAGAAGTTAAAATACTTTTCGAACTTCCAGATTCAACATCTGCTATTGGATTAAGAGATAAAACTCTTTTGTGTTTTATGTATGCAAGTGGAATGCGTGCACAAGAGGTCTGCGATATGACTGTTGGAGATATTCAGTTTTATCCTGATAGAGCCGGTATCAATGTTCATGGAAAAGGTCAAAAAATCCGCAGAATAGGTATTCCAGGTGATGCCTCTAATATACTAAAGAAATATATCAAACACAGAAATATATTTAATGATAAAGCACGCCATGTTTTTTCGAGTCAAACACACGAAAAAATGTCTGTTTCTTGCATTGAAGAAATATATGCAAAGTATGTATCAAGAGCTAAAAGGGAAAATCCTTCTTTATTCGGAGACTCTTATACACCGCATTCAATGCGACATACAACCGCAACACATATGCTCGAAGCGGGAGTTCCGATTATGGTAGTAAAGAACTTTCTAGGACATGTTTCATTACAGACAACACAGATTTATATAGAAGTCTCACAGGATACAATGAATCGCCAACTTAAAGCCTGGAACGATAGATGGTTTCTTAAACAGGATTCCGAAAAAAACGTCAATTCGAAGAAAAATATTCCTGACTTTTTAAGGTAATTATTATTCAAGAAATATCAGAAGAAATGTAGGATTTAAGCACAAATCGACATTTCTTCTGGAATAATAATACTTCTGGAATAATGAACCTTATTCGAGATCTTAGATAAGGTTCATGCCAGAAGAAAGTTTGATGAGGCGATGAACGTTGTTCCAAAAGAACAGCGCAAGAAGTCCAACGCCTATCTGGTAATGAAACAGATACAGGCAATCTATCGCGAAGAGGGTAAACTACAAGAACTCTCACCTGATGAGAGACTTATGCAGCGACAACTGGTTATAAAACCATTGGTTGATGCCTTATTTGTGTACCTCAAAAAAATGGAACCAACTGTTCCCTCCAGCGGACAGCTTCGAAAGGCATACACATATATCTTGAATCAGGAGAAATACCTCCGGGTATTTCTGGAAGATGGCGAAGTTCCAATCGACAACAACGCATCGGAACGCGCCATCCGAGGTTTCTGCATTGGAAAAAAGAACTGGCAGATGATTGACACCATCAATGGTGCCCATTCATCCGCAATCATCTACAGCATTGCGGAAACAGCAAAGGCAAACAACCTAAAACCGTATGATTACTTCGTATATCTCTTAGAAGAGATACCGAAACATATGGAAGATACCAACCGGTCCTTTCTGGATGATCTGTTACCGTGGTCACCAAATCTACCGGACGGGATTCGAAAGAACTGAAAACCAGGGCTACCGTAAGGTGGCTCTTAATTTTTGGAGGTACTCGCTATTGAGCGTTTACGATTGATGTATATCGCGGTGATGTTAAAGTACAGAAAAATATTTTATATGTTGCGTTATATATTTCTTTTTTTCCACAATTAGTTGCAGGACCAATTGTGA
>JBJELY010000076.1:0-34098 GCA_051879395.1 Roseburia sp.
GCATAAGGTTACTCCTTTTTCACCATCTGTGATTTCACCTACAACATAAGGTGTATCTCCTGCTGCTCTCATTGCTTCCATTGTTTTCTCAACATCAGCCGGATCTACTGCAACAATCATACCAAGACCCATGTTATAAGTATTGTACATCATTTCTTCTGCCACATTTCCTTCTCTTGCCATCATTTTAAAGATTGCAGGTACTTCGTAGCTGTCTTTACGAATCACTGCATGCTTTCCTTCTGGAAGCATTCTTGGAATGTTCTCATAGAAACCACCACCTGTAATATGGCTGCAGGCTTTGATGCGTACTCCTGCTTCTTTTACGGAACGAAGTGCTTTTACATAAATTCTGGTTGGAGCAAGTAAGGCTTCTCCTAATGTAGTTCCTAATTCTTCATGATAGGTATTTAAAGTCTCTTTATCCATCTTAAAAATTTTACGTACTAAAGAAAATCCGTTGGAATGTACGCCAGTAGATGCCATACCAATTAAAACATCTCCTGCTTTTAACTCATTTCCTGTAATAATGTCTTTTTCATCTACAACACCAACTGCAAATCCAGCTAAATCGTATTCTTCTTCTGGCATAAGACCCGGATGCTCTGCTGTTTCTCCACCAACTAAAGCACAGCCTGACTGCTTACATCCTTCTGCTACACCACTTACGATTGTTGCAATTTTCTCCGGATAATTCTTTCCACATGCAATATAATCAAGGAAGAATAATGGTTCTCCACCTGCACAAGCAACGTCGTTGACACACATTGCTACGCAGTCGATTCCGATAGTATCATGTTTATCTAAAAGGAATGCAAGTTTTACCTTTGTACCACAACCATCTGTACCAGATAAAAGTACCGGGTTCTCCATATCTTTGATTGCTTTTAAAGAAAACGCACCGGAAAATCCGCCAAGTCCGCCTAATACTTCTGGGCGCATGGTTTCCTTTACATATTTTTTCATTAATTCTACCGATTTGTATCCTGCTTCAATATCCACACCGGAATTCTTGTAATCCATTGATAATCCTCCTTGTTTTTCCGAAGGAAAAATCCAAGTCCCATGACGATGAGAGGATTTTCCTCCTTGTTTTTCCACAATTTTTTACATGTATAGTATAGCTTTTCTTTCGCGGAATTTCCAATTATATATTATAATGTTACTTATTAGTTTATCTAATACTATAAAGTTTTAAGTTCTGTTTTTCTAATAAAATGATTTTTTTCTATATTAAGCTATTCCACTTCCGTCCGAATTTTCCGATACATCTCTTCCGTTACCCAGACAGAAACAGAACCGCCGTCTGCAAAAAATTCTCCTTTTCCATTTTCATCGAGTACAACAGGTTTTGCAAAACGGCCTAATACATCATAAAGTTTCTTTCCTGCAAAGGCATCTCCAAACTGCATCCATTTGCTTCCTGCTACTGAGTCTGTCATCAAAACAGCGACACCGGAACCCGGATGTTCTTCATCTCCAAGTCGTAAAAATCCAACAAGCGAAGCATCATCAAAATAGTCGTACTGCTCGCCATATGCACATAGTTCTCTCACTTTGAGCATTTTTTTCAATCCCTGCACCGGACTTACATTGTCATGCGGGATACCATAATAATCTCCATAGAATACGCATGGGATTCCTTCTTTCTGAAGCAGAATCAGTGCATAGGCAAGCGGCTTAAACCAATCCGGAATATAGGAATATAAGGCTTGTCCCGGCTGTGTATCATGATTATCAACAAACGTAACTGCATTCTGCGGTCTTTCCCTTACCAAAGAGCCATCTAAAATCGTTCTCATATCGAACTGACCATTTGAATTAGCCGCCTTAAAAAAATTGAAATGTAAAGTCACATCAAACAAAGCCAAACTGTTTTCGGTCACATCCAGATAATGTGTCATGCGCTCTAACTCTTTAGACCAGTATTCGCCGACCATGAAAAGATTTTTTCCGGCATGTTCCCTCATATTTTTTATCCAGTCCCGATAAAAAGCAAAGCTGATATGTTTTACAGCATCCAGACGAAATCCATCCATTCCAAACATATCCAGATACCATTTCCCCCACCTTGTCACTTCTTCTACGGTTTCCGGATTATCCATGTCGAGATCCGCCCCCATCAGATAATCATAATTTCCATTTTCAGAATCTGTTTCTTCATTCCATCTTTTTCCGTCTTCCCGGAAAATTCCATTTCTTTTGCGGTTCTCATCCCAGTCCGTTCCACTAAAATGGCTCGCATTCCAATGAAAATCGGAGTATGTATTTCCACGTCCCGGGAAATCAAATTTCGTCCATGCCGTAATCGTCTGCTGCCCACTGATATCCTGATTGCGGTTCGTACTATTTTCTTCCTCTACCAGAATCTCTTCCGTTCCATCTGCTCCCATACGGTGATTTAAAACTACATCTGCTAATACTTCAATCTTCTGTTTCTGTAACGCATGAATTGCTTTTTCATAAGAAGCTTTTGTACCATATTTGGTAGCAACACTTCCCTTCTGATCAAATTCGCCTACATCATACATATCGTAAACATCATAACCGACACTTGCTGCTCCATTTGCTCCTTTATAAGCTGGCGGGAGCCATACCATATTAATTCCTGCTTTTTGTAAATTTGCAGCCTGCGCTGCGACACGTTCCCATAACAATCCATTTTCCGGCAAATACCATTCAAAGTACTGCATCATCGTTTTATTCTTTTGCATTTACCCATCCCTCCTCATCAATCGTTACACCAAACGTACTGCTATATTCATTCAGATGCTGAAGAATCGTCGCTTTTTTCTCTCCATCTACAATTGTAGGGCAAAAATCATTTTTATCCGATACGGAACTAAGTGTACACGGAATCAGTTGAAGTGCTGCTTCTCCCGTCACTTCCCCATCCGTTAGTATAAATGTCGCCTGTGCAATCATGGTCTCTTTATCATCCGGATTCCGATTTCCTCCGAAGCAGAAATTTCCAAGACTGTACAAAATATATTTTCCCTGATAGTACTCAATTCCCTGTAATACATGTGGGTGACAGCCAATTACAAAATCTGCTCCCCAGTCAATACATTTATGCCCCAACTCTTCCTGATAGCTTTCCGTGTAGTAAACATGCTCTGCTCCCCAATGACAGCATGCCAGAATCAGATTGACATCTGCTTCCTGTAATTCTGCAATGCCTTCCTGTAAATAAGTCTCTACCAATGCACCGTCATAGACCTCGTCCACAGATACGATTCCAACCCGGATTCCGTTTTCCATTTCATAGATTCCAACGACATCATCATAGGCATAGGTCATATCGATTTCATCTAGTGCAGCCAAGGTATCTTCGATTCCCTGCTTTCCATAATCAATCCGGTGGTTATTTCCTAAACTTACCGCATCAATATCGCCTTCTATCAAAATCTGATTATATTCCGGCTTACCCTTTAAGTTATATGCTTTTTCCACTCTGTCGTTAGACTCTGTCAAAACTCCCTCAAAATTAACGATTGTCATATCGTCTGCTTCAAACACTTCTTTTACATTCTTGAAAAAATAAGCTGCTCCCTGGTTATCATACATCTGATTAAAACTGCGGTCATAGCCTTGCAACTGCGTGTTTCCCAGTGTGCAATCCCCCGCCATGGAAATTGTAACCGTAGTTACTACCGGTTCTTCCTGGGTGGCTTCTTCCTCTATAGACACTTCCTCCATCGGTGTTTCCTCAGTTGTTGTCTCCGTATTGGATTCTTCCGTCATCCCCGCATTGGATTTATCCCCTGTTGTTGCGATCTTATCTTCATTACAGCCCGTCAACAAAATAACCAGCAGTGTCCCCATTGTCACAGCTACTTTTGTATTCTTTTTCACTTTTCTTCTCCTTTAATTAAGAAAAAAAGGAACATGTAGCGTACCACTGTTCCTTTTCACTCTCATATAATCTATTAATAATTTTTATATCCAACTTCCTGCAGTCTTGCATCTTTAGCCTGAACCTGTTCTTTTAATTCCTTGCTGTAATCTTTTAGCTTCTGAAGTAATGCTTCATCTGATGTTGCAAGAATTTTTGCAGCTAAAAGTCCTGCGTTTGCACCCCCATTAATTGCTACAGTTGCAACCGGAATTCCGGATGGCATCTGTACGATAGAATATAAAGAATCTCTTCCGCCTAAAGATGTGGTATGCATTGGAATTCCAATGACAGGCATTGGGAAAATTGCGGCACACATTCCAGGAAGATGTGCTGCCATACCTGCACCTGCAATAATTACTTTAAATCCTTTTGCTTCTGCCGTTTTTGCATATTCAAAAAAGACATCTGGTTCACGATGAGCTGAAATAATTGTCATTTCATACTCAATTCCTAATTTTTCTAAAATATCTGCTGCCTTTGACATAACCGGCATATCAGAGTCACTGCCCATTACAATTCCTACTTTTGCCATTACATTCATCCTCCTGCAATTTATTTTACATCATTTCCTTCTTTTGGGAACATATCTGTCATTCTACTCTTTCATATGAATACAAGAACCGCTCCACATGACTACAAGGGTGCGACAGTCACATGGAGCGCTTATGAAATTTTACAATTTTATTGTAACTGCTTTTTTCTTAGAAGTCCAATTAATAATTGTTATCTTTTTAATAAGAATAGCTAATCTTTATAATTTTCTTCTATAATTATTCCAATGGAATATTTAACTCTTCTGTTCCTGGAACCACAAATTTTCCATCTGAAATAATATCAATCTCACTGCCATCCGGGCGAATTGCTGTAATCTTGTCCAATTCATCATATGGAATGGTAATGTCGGTATGACAATTAAAGTATGCTTTTGCCATATCTTCTTTTCGTAAAGCAGAAATTGCATTTTCTCTGGCTACAATTACCTTTCCATCCGGGTTGTAAGAAATATTATCTTCTTCATGAGAATAGCAGGTATCTCCTACTGCAAAATGAGGTCCTGTCTTCTCTGCAATCAGAATCGGCAATTTATCTGCAATATCAAACTCCCTTGCCATACGATATGCCGTTGTATTTGTTCCGATTGCGAACTCACCCATTGGCAACGTATCATGATTGAATAAAACATTATCCTTTATATACTTTTTATTTTCTTCTTCTGTTTCAAAATTCGTACAGGTATACTGATCAATCATACCATCTTTGAAATCAATCTCTAAATTCAGATATTTCAATCCCTGCAAGTAGACCTGACTAACAAACAATTTTCCTGTTGTTCCCGCTAATACAGGAGACGTAAAGACCTCGCCTACCGGAATATTCACATCTGCGACACAGTTTTCAAATGCTGTTTCTTTTGCCTTATCTTTCAATGGATAAATGGAAACATAAAGATCTGTTTTATTCACACCTTTTCCTGTAATGTGTACCTTTTCTGCCTCATCCAAAACATCAATAATCTTCTGCTGCATATTCTGATACAGCGTATAATCTAAGGTATTGATTTCTACTGTTTTTGCAAAAATTTCCTCAAACTTGTCACCAATTGCCGGAACCGGATAAGCAATAATCGTAAAGCTTCGTTCCTCGCCTTTGATATACTGATTTACAATCTGACCACCCATACTCATATTGTGCACACTCAACTGCTGCTGCTTTTCATCAAGATGAACTGCTTCCTTTTTGGTCACAGGTGCAAACGGAACCTCACCAAATACTTCAATTACCGCAGGGCCTGCATAACCGGCTGCCAATGCTTTTCTTTCTTCAAAAGCCGCTTTACGGCATTCTAGGCGACGTTCCACATATGCCTTGTCAAAATAAATTCCCATATCTTCTTTATGGTCGTAGTTGTATTGCTTATTATAAGTAATCGGACTTGGCATCATTGTAACACGAAGATTCATCTTTTCAAAATTACGAACAGCCGCACGAACCATACGTTCAAAACCAATTGGATAACGTACTTCCGCCATTGTCTTTTTTGACAAATCTTTTCCTGTCGTTTCAAATCCAATCCGATAGCCCTCTGTATAAGTGTCTGCCATAGATTGAATTTCTTCCTCTGACATCTGATTTAAAAATGTTGCAATTGCGATCTCATCTTCCCCGATATGGCGTCCATAACGATATAAATAACGTAAATCTTTCAAATCAGAATCCATAACAATCTGTGTAGCAAAATCATAATCCGGATTTACTAATTTTTCTACTGCCTGCGCTTCGAAAATCTCACTGTAATCGTGGAAATACCAGTAAATTGCCTGTTCTACTTCTTTTTTGTCCACGCCATCTGCATCTTCAAAACAATGATATACTTCTACAAAAAGCTCCATTGCAAGTGTCACATTCTGTTTATTTCCTGCAAAAGCTTCCAATATCGTACCTCTGATATGACTGTAAAGAACACAAAGAAGTTGTCCAAATTCTTCTCCTAATTTTTCTACAGCAAACGTTGGATTCAAATAACTACTCTCATAGTTATCTTCCAAAACATCTTCATTTAAAGACTGATCTCTTGCCACACATGCTTCCATCGAACGTGTCAAAAGAGTTCCATCCGCTTCTTCTTTTAACACCTCTGCAATCTGTAACAACACACCTGCTACTTTTTTAAAATAAGAACGATATGGTTCTGCCACCGTTCCCTCTTTTTCAATCTCGGCAATTCGTTCTAACACAAGTTCATAACGTTCTGCTACGGACTCATTTGCCTCTTTTCTAAGTTCCTGATAACTCATTTCTCATTTCCTTCCTATATCAGTCTTTTTCTCTTACCATCATCCTTGTCTTGTCCTCACACTTTTTTACAGACACTGTGAATTATTCATCTTTTAAGTGACCGGCTCTTACATTCTGTTCAATTAAATCTTTTGCATATGCCCAAATTTCTTCCGAACCTTCATGCACTCTCTCGTCTCGTTTTAACACCTGAGATACTTTCACACCATGTTCCTCCCAGGAACGTCCACCAGAAGCATGATTTAACAGCAGAGGCTGTACCTTATCGAGCATATTGGCGAACTTCGATTCTGCCGTCTCCATCGCTTCAAATTCATCCCAAAGTCCACGATATTCTTTTGCCTGCTTCTCTGGTAATAACCCAAAAATGCGGTCTGCCGCTTTTAACTCGCGTTCTCTTTTGGTCTTGTTTCCTTCTGTATCATAAGCATAAGTATCACCGGCATCAATTTCAATCACATCATGAAGCAATACCATCTTCATGGTTTTTAATACATCAATTGGCTCATTTGCATAATCTGCGAGAACAAAGCACATCAACGCAAGATGCCAGGAATGCTCTGCATCATTTTCTTTTCTGCTTCCATCCGAAAGATAAGTCTGCCTTCCGATTTTCTTTATTTTATCCAATTCCATGATAAAAGATAACTGCTTTTCAAAATCTTGATTCATCTTCCGCCTCCTGCCAAATACCTAACATTCCTCGTATCCCTATCTTTTTCGTATTCTATATCAAAACTCTATGCCAGAAAAAATCCAACTACATATAGAATTATCCAAATGCCTGCTACAAGAACAGAAAATACTGTAGATAAATAAGGAAAAATCTTAAACGATTCCTCTTCAAATAAACTTCTGATTGCCAGCACAAGCGCCACAACTGCTAATAGCATGGAAGATACTCCGGCACTTCCCAAATACATGCTTCCATTTCCGCCGCTGCTTGAAGCATTTATAATCACAATGACAAAAATCACGAGTGAAAGAATTGCCAGTCCTAATGCCAGCATTCCTCTTTTGGATTGTGTTTTCTCTGTAAATTTATAATCATGTTTTCGATGTTTTCTTCTTGCCATCTTAAACGGTGTCCTTTCTACTGCGGCAACCAAAATCCGCTCTATTTTCCTGTCCGCTTCTTCCTCCATCTGCTACGGAATGCCTGTACACCCCGATAAACAAAATACCCGCAGATTCCTCCTAATGTATTTAAAATCATATCATCTACATCAAAGGAACCTACTTTTGTCACAAGCTGTATCAACTCCACGAGCAGGCTCAGTTCAAAACTATATAACAATACATACCCGAATTTTTTGCAACGTCTGGAAAATACAGGCAGAAAAAAACCAAACGGCACAAAGGCTGCAATGTTCCCAAAAATATTCAACATAACAGCCCTTGTCCCTAAAATATCTGCATGACGAAGGAACCTTTTTATCTCACGCAAAGGAATCAGATTATAATGATATTCCCGTTCCGCATAAGTTCTTCCTAAAGATTCTGCAAAAAATAAAAAGTAAAATAATACAATAAAATATAAGATAAACAGAATCCATGCAGCAATCCGCTGCTTCTTTCTATCGAGCACCATACTGCTCATAATATGCATCAATAGCAGCCTTTACGGTATCGTCAATCACAACTTTTCCCTGACACTCACGATTGTAAAGATGTTCAACGACCTCATCCATAGAAACAATTGCCTTTGCGTCAAATCCATATTTCTCTTTGATTTCTTCTAACGCACTCTTTTCTCCACCGAGTCCTTTTTCCATACGATTCAAAGAAACCATAAGTCCGATGATTTCTACATTAGCAGCTCCTCTTACCTTTGGCACGGTCTCTTCCATGGATTTACCGGAAGTAGTCACATCTTCAATCATGACAACTCTGTCTCCGTCTTTTAATGTGCTTCCTAAGAAGCTTCCCTTATCTGCACCATGATCTTTTTCTTCCTTACGGTCAGAACAATAACGGATTTCTTTTCCATATAATTTACTATATGCCACTGCTGTCACAACGCTGATTGGAATTCCCTTGTAAGCCGGTCCAAACAATACATCAAAGTCATCTCCATAGTTCTCATGGATTGCTTTTGCATAATATTCACCAAGTCTCATCAACTGGCTTCCTGTTACGTATGCGCCTGCATTCATAAAAAATGGAGATTTACGACCGCTCTTTAACGTAAATTCTCCAAATTTTAAAACATCACTTTCTACCATAAATTCTATAAATTCCTGCTTGTAAGCTTCCATTCTATCTAATATCCTCCTGTTTTTGGGTTTAAAAAATCACGGTACTATTTGAGTTCACAAATATTCCTATTTCATTAGATTTTCCATTTGTCTACTCTACCATAAAACCGTATATTTTTCAATCCGTTTCAGGAAATGTTTCCACATTCTTATATCTGCCATCCTTCGGCCTGTTCTCTGATTTTTATAAAATCAAAATATTTTCCTTCTTGCTGAATTAGTTCTTTATGTGTTCCTTTCTGAACAATTCGTCCATCGTCTACTACAAGAATCTGGTCCGCATTCTCAATGGTTGCAAGCCGATGTGCTATCGTAATAATCGTTTTTCCTTTCGTAAGCTCTGAAATTGCATTTTGAATCAAATGTTCATTCTCCGGATCTACACTTGCTGTTGCTTCATCCAAAATAATAATTGGTGCATCTTTTAACATTGCTCTCGCAATGGAAATGCGCTGTTTTTCACCGCCGGAGAGCGTTCCTCCTCCTTCTCCTATCACAGTATCATAACCATTTGGAAGTGCCATAATAAAATCGTGACAGCGTGCTTTTTTTGCAGCTTCTAACATCTCCTGTTCCGTTGCATCCGGTTTTCCAAAACAGATATTATTGCGGATGGTGTCATTGAAGAGATAAACCTTTTGGAATACCATGGAAATATTGGACAACAAACTATCACAGGTAAATTTCCGTACATCATATCCACCTACCTTGATACTTCCACTACTTACATCATAAAACCGGGCAAGCAGATTACAGATGGTACTTTTTCCACTGCCCGAAGGCCCTACAATTGCCGTAGTTGTTTTCTCCGGAATTTGGAATGTAACATCCTTTAAAATTTGACGATCTTTTTCATAACCAAAGTTTACATGTTCAAACGCAATATCATAATGAGAAAGCTTGATATCTTTTCCATCACCATCAATAAAGTTTTCTTCCTTCAATGCATCTATTTGATCCATTGCGGTATCAATTATTCCCAATACATGGGCACTGTCGCTGACAGGTTCGAGTGAAGCAAAAATACTAAATGAGAAAAATACAAACATCAGCATAATAGGAAGTTCCATCGCACCTGTCCAACCAAGATAACAAGCGTCTCCTGCAAGTGCCACGGAAGCAAGTTTTAACATCAAAAGATGTCCACAGTTAGCAGGCGTAAAACCATTCTCAATTTTCAGTCTGATTTCACGGTTTTCTCTTGCTGCAGACCGCATTGCCTGCATTGAGTTTCCTCCCTGCCCGAAGGATTTTACAGTTGAAAGTCCATGAATGTATTCTAATACCGATTCTGAAAGATTTTTCCCTGCTCTTGCTTCCACCGGTGCGTTTTTCGTACTGTGTCTTGATACTAGTAACAAAAAAAGAAAAGATGCCGCTGCTCCTGCTAATGCAATCAATGCCGTCATAGGAGAAAAACAAAGCAGACATAAAAATAACACAAGAAAATTCAAATATCCTCCCACAAAATTGTCAATCATACGGATTCCCATACTCTCCAGTATGTTCAATCCTGTTGTAATAGAGTTTAAAATATTTCCAGTGCTGTTTTGCTGAAAATATCCTAATGACACCCTTTTTAATGCATCCCCTATGGCAAGTCTGTCTTTTGCAACCAGTTCATAGCTGATTCCCTCCTGAAATTTCGACCGCATGTAGTCAAAGAAAAATCGAAGTACTACAAATCCTGCAATAGCGAAAAAACTATATAATACCCACTTTGTGTGAAAGGGTTCCCCTCCTTGTTCAGAACTAATCAAAAGTCCAATCGTATATGCAGCTACCATAATCGGCATAGCAGCAAACAGATGGGAAAAGAAAGAAAATACAAACCCTATATACAGTCTGCTCTTAAGTTTTCCGCACCAGTCTATGATTCGTTTTATTGTCTTAAACATCGTTTACCGCCTCCTTTTTCACCTTACCGACTGACCAGTTCTTTGCTCCAATATGTGATTCCCACATAGTCTGGTATAATGGACATTTTTCCAAAAGTTCCTCCTGACATCCCTGCGCATAAACTTCTCCATTCTTTAGCACAACAATATTGTCTGCATTTTTAATTGTGGAAAGCCTATGTGCAATCACCAATAACGTTTTTCCTTTTGCCAATTCCCTGATACTCTTCTGGATTTTATCTTCATTTTCCGGATCCGTGAATGCTGTTGCTTCATCCAATATGATAATTGGAGCGTTTTTTAACATCATTCTGGCAATCGCAATTCGCTGTTTTTCACCGCCGGAAAGGCGTTTTCCGGCTTCTCCTGCCGGTGTATCATACCCCTTTGGAAGTTGCTTTATAAATTCTTCACACTGCGCCGCTCTTGCAGCTGCATAAACTTCTTCGTCGCTTGCCTTTGGATTTCCCATACGAATATTTTCTTTCAACGAACAACGGAATAGGAAGTTATCCTGTGCGACGAAGCTGATAGTATCACTAAGCTGTGATAAAGGCATCTCTTTGATGTTTACCCCACCGATAGAAATGCTTCCCTGTGTCACATCGTAAAATCTCGAAATCAGCTTTGCAACGGTGGATTTTCCACCTCCTGATGGACCTACCAGCGCCGTAAAACTTCCCTGCGGAAGTGTCAAATCAATTCCATGAATCACTTCCGTCTCTTCATAAGCAAAATGAACCTTTTTCAATTCAACTTCATAACCATTTAAGTTCGCAGGCTCATTTTTTTCCGGAAGTTCAGGCATTTCTAAATATTCCTGTAGTTCCTCTACTGTCATCTGTATCTTTTTCATTTCATTTCCAAACACTTCGAGTTTTGCAAGAGAACCTACCATAGACATAGAAAGCATTACTGCAAGGGATGCCTGTGCTGCCGTAATCGTACCGTTTGATCCAAGTAATAATGCAATTGGCAAAACGCCAAGCAATGTGGATGGAAAAAGAGCAAACGCCAGCTTCATTGTTACCCAGGTAGAAGAAAGCCATTCAATTACAAATGTCCTATAATTTAAAATGGCGGATGAAAATTTTTCATAGGAATTTCCTACCCTTCCAAATGCCTTAATAACCTCAATGCCTTCTACATATTCCACAATATTGCTGTTCATCTGCGCAATGGATTCATTATACTTATCAAAATTTTTTCCACTAATTTTAAAGGTTAATCCCATACAGATTACAGAAAGAGGAAACGTGATTAAGGATGCTAGAAATAACCTCCAATCAATCATTACTAGGGCAATCATGCTCACAATTGGCAAAACAATGTGGCCACTTCCCTCCGGCACCATATGTGCAAGCGGCGGTTCAATGTCTTCAATTTTATCTACCATAATACCTTTGATTTCACCAATACTATGCTTTGTCACTTCTCCCAGTGGCGCATGTAAAAAACGATCTGCCACCCTATTCCGTAGCCCCTCCAGAATATGGTAGGCCGCATAGTGGCTTGCTGTTGTAGACAATCCAAAACATATAATTTTTACAACATAAGCCGCCAGAGCCCAAAGACTCCAGAATAAAATACCCTGTCCTGTAACGGTCCTATTCAAAAACAGGCTAATCACACGATAAAAGCAGTAATATGGGACAAGCCCAAGTGTAATACTGATTACCGATAAAACAACTGAAAGAATCAGTTTCGCTCTGCTTTCTTTTGCATAAGACAATAAGCAAGACAGAAAATTTTGCTTTCTTGTTTGTTCTTTCATATACAAACTCCTTTCCTTTATAAAAAAATAAGAACAGTTAGTTTTCCCTAACCGTTCCTATTTTAACATCCTTTATTTTCTTTTCTACCCCGTACCGTCCCCTTCGTCCTGATTAGACAGCATTATTTAAGGTGCCTTTCTACTTCGATATTCCGTTGGAGACATTCCCATAACTCTGCGAAATGCAAGTGCAAATTTGCTTTGGCTGTCATATCCAACCTCACCTGCCAGGTCTGCAATACTGACATCCCGTCTTGCAATTAAAACTTCCGCCGCATAATTCATACGATACTGCAAGATCCAGCTTCCAATCGACATACCATAAATAGACTTAAAACAACGTTTCATGGCTGTCATCGGAAGATCAAATCTTTTTGCAAGTTCCTCCTGTGTAAACTTCTCCTGCATATGTTCTTCCAGAAAAGCTTTTAATGCCTTCGTCTTTTCTACCTGCGTTTTATAAAAATATGGTTTTTCATCAGGGGAATCCGGAATTTCTAAAGCATCCAAATACAAAAACAACTCTAACACTTTTATTTTAAAATATGCCTTTTTAATTTTTTCCGGTACATGATACAATTCCCCAAAAATGTGTTCCACAGAAGCCGGCTCATGAATTACTTTTGGATAAATGTCAGCACAGAACTTCTGTTGTAATTTCCGTAAGTCCACCGGAAACCCTTTCATTTCTTCCTTAAGCACTGTTTCTGCAATGTTTAAGTCCACCGCCACCATTGCTCCATGATAATGAGAAAGGGGCATTTCAAACCGTTCTACATGAGTAAGCCTGCGATCTAACTTCAAATCCCCTGCTTCTACATAAGAATAAGCATTGTTTCCTGATGGATATTCCAGCCTTCCTTCTCTACAATGATCAATGCAAAACAACTCCTGTCCCGGTTGATACACCGAATCATAGTAACTCATATGAAAATCATTATAGGCAAGCATTACACCTGGGAATACATCATAAATCGTAATTGTTCCTTCTCCAGTTTCATTTCGAAACTGATATACCTGACAATCATTACTCTCTGCAAGCGGTTTTTTTTCCATTATTTTCTCCATCTGGTTTTCCTCATTTTAATAAAATTTCTTACTTTTTAGAATCTACAAAGGAGGAAAAGAATGCTTTTAACTTTTCGACTCCCTCCTGATTCAATTCATAGACCTCCTGAAGACCGCCCTCTTCAATCTGCACCACATGGGTGCAGGATTTTAGAATCAATTCTAAATCATGTGTCACTACAAAGACAGTTTTTCGCCCCAGAAAAGAAAGCAGCATTTTTGCTGTTTCTTCCATGTGATCATAGTCAAGACCACTAGTCGGCTCATCAAAAATTAAGATGTCTTTGTCCGCTAAAACAGCACCAGAAATTGCCACTCTCTGCTTCTGTCCGCCAGATAAGCTCATCGGATGTCTGTCTTTATATTCTAGCAAATCAAATTGCTCTAAAACCTGTTCTGCCTCTTCTTTCTCTACCTGATTTTGTTTTAACGTAACATCTCCGATTACGGTTTCACAAAAGAGCTGATGATTCACATCTTGCATCACCATATAAGTGCTACTCATTCTCCTTTTCTTCTTCTTTCCATGAATTGTAACCGTTCCCTTAAAATTCTTATTTAATCCACAAAGACATCTGGAGAAAGTACTTTTTCCGGCACCATTATGCCCAATAATTGCAACGATGGAGTTCTCCGGTATTTCCAATTTTTTGATATTTAGTGCATATTCTTTTTCCTTTTTATATTTATAATAGAAATCTTCCAATACAATTTTCTCGTCCGTAGGAACCTTTGCCGGAACAGAATATGCAAGAGATGAAACATTTAATGTCCGAAGTCCTAGTTCTTTTAATTGTGTATCCGTGTATTTTTGAAATTCCCCCATAGAAATATCAAAATCAATCTGGCCATCTTTCAAATAAATCACACGGTCACAAATATCCTTTAACCAATATAGCCTATGCTCTGCAATAATTACAGTTTTTCCTTCGTTTTTCCACATTTTAATGATTTCTGCCAGTTCTTCAATTGCATCTACATCCAAATTAGAAGTCGGTTCGTCTAGTACAATAATTTCCGGACCTGCGGCACAAACAGACGCACAGGCAATTTTTTGTTTTTCACCACCTGACAGCATAAAAATATTTCTTCCCATCAAATCTTCTATATGAAATTTTTTTACCGTATCAAGATACCGTTCCAAAATATCCTGCCGATTCATTCCTTCATTTTCACATCCAAATACTATTTCCCCTGAAGTGTCTACGCAGAAGAACTGACTTTTGGGATTTTGGAATACGCTTCCAACTTTCTTTGAAATTTTATACAACTCTGTTTTTCTGACATTCATCCCGTCAACCATAATGGTTCCACCGATGCTTCCTTCATAATAATGAGGAATCAAACCATTGATTAATCTCGTTATCGTCGTTTTTCCACACCCGGATTTTCCGCAGAGTAAAACAACCTCTCCTCGCTTAATTGTTAAATGAATATCATCAACAGTCCCACCATCCAGATTTTTGTATTTAAAATTTAAATTTTGTATCTCAATCATATCATTTTCCTACTAGTCATGCTTTCATAAAAAACCATATCGATAATACGATAACGGTCAAATAAAGTACCATCATAAGGTAATCAATCATCCCATATTTTACCCGGCTTATACATGTTCTGTTCATATCACCGCCTAATCCCCGGGTCATGGCAGATTGGGATAATTCGTCTCCTATCTTTACCACGCAGAGAATAAGTGGAACGATTCTGTACTCAATGAACCTGCCGATATGTCTGACATCAAATGTAATTCCGCGCATCTTCATTGCATCATTAATACTATGAAATTCCGAAGTAATCGTCGGAAACATACGGAACATAACGCAAAACGGAACCACGATTTTATCCGGTATATGCCACTTCTTAAGTCCTGCTGAAAATTCGCTCACAGTAGTAGTTGAGATAATATATGCCCCAGCAAATACCATAGGCATGAATTTGACAAAGATAATGGTCATTGCTACCAGGAACAACTGTACTCCACCTCTTGCTCCCAAAAAAACATATTCTGTCAGAATAATTGACAGTACATAAATTCCTCCATATATCAGGACTGCTTTTGTTTTTCCAGCAATAAGCATTAGTAAAAATATTGTAACACATACCACATGTTGCAAATAAGGAATATCATTCCCTAGTCCACCCAGAACAAATATCGATACCATAATCAGGAGCATGATTTTTGTCCGAATATCCAGAATATAAGTTTTTCGTTCAAATGGTAAAAGCAATTCTTCTTTTTTCATTCCCAATTACACCAATCCTGCTTTTTCAAAATGCTTTCTGTTCACAGCCTTCGCGATAAAAGCACCAATTACTGCGGATACCACGATTCCGATTGTCATAACCGGCAACATCCACAGCGGTAAAAAACTTGTTAATGCGTCTGCATATTCCTGTCCATATTCCTGTCTTGTCGCAAAATATCCTGTTGGATTGATAAAAATAGGAAGATAATTTCCTAAAAGCCATAAAGAGAATACTGCATAGCTAGCAATAATTGCTTTTACGCTTTTGTATTTTCCCGCTTTTAATATCAAATCCGCAATCACTGTGAAAATAATAGCAAAAATGAATGGATAAATTCCCATTCCAAATAAACCTGTCATTGCACCTGTTATAATTCCTGTAACAGACAGCATTCCAAATTTATTAATCTTCGTATAATAAATCATCATGGGAATCGCCCCTATAATTGGTGCAATAAATGCATAGCACACCATAAGAATCGGCACTAGTCCCATAAAAGAACAAAGCATTATAATCACAAAATAAATAGCGGTATAGACGCCAATATTAATCATGTCCTTTCCAGTCCATTTCTTCGCATCATACTGCATTCCGTCGTTATCATACTTTAAAATATCACTCATTTCTTTTCCCTCCCTAGTTAGTCTTTTCTAACTATATCAAATTTTGTTTTTCCCTTCTGTCCCGTTTTGTATTTTTCGTCCCATTTGGTTTATCTTTTGTTCTATTTTCTAGTACACTTGACTTTTAGGGAATTTTTCGTTAAAAATAAACAGCGTGCAAAAGTGGACGGTATATCAATACCATCCACTTTTATTGGGGCTGTTTTTTTATTTTCTTTTATTATTATCTTTTTACATTAAATGCGCCGATTCCCGGATATACTGCCGCATCTCCCAGTTCTTCCTCAATTCTAAGAAGCTGATTGTATTTTGCAACACGTTCGCTTCGACTAGGTGCTCCGGTTTTAATCTGACAGGTATTTAATGCAACCGCCAGGTCTGCAATCGTGGTATCTGCAGTCTCACCGGAACGATGAGAAGAAATCGCAGTATAACCTGCCTTATGCGCCATTTTGATTGCCTCTAAAGTTTCAGAAACAGAACCAATCTGGTTCAGCTTAATCAGGATTGCATTTCCGCAACCTAATTCAATTCCTTTAGACAATCTCTCGGTATTCGTAACAAAAAGGTCATCTCCGACGAGCTGTACTTTATCGCCTAATTCAGCAGTCAGCTTCTGCCAGCCTTCCCAGTCTTCTTCATCTAATGCATCCTCAATGGAAATAATCGGGTATTTTTCTACCAGTCCTTTCCAGTGTACAATTAATTCCTCAGAAGTAAACTTTGTTCCTGCCTTCGGCAATATGTACTCTCCCTTTTTCTCACCTTTCCATTCGCTGGTGGCTGCATCCATTGCAATCATGAAGTCCTTGCCTGGCTCGTAACCTGCATTTTTTACAGCCTCTAAGATGTACTGAATGGCTTCTTCATCAGATGCAAGGTTCGGTGCAAATCCACCTTCATCGCCAACAGAAGTAGCTAACCCCTTGCTCTTTAGCAATGCTGCTAAGGCATGAAATACCTCTGCGCACCAACGAAGGGCTTCCTTAAAACTCGGAGCTCCTACCGGCATAATCATAAACTCCTGCACGTCTACAGTATTTGCTGCATGAGCACCACCATTTAAAATATTCATCATCGGAACCGGCAAGCGATTTCCAGAAATTCCACCAAGGAAACGATATAACGGGATTTCCAATGCAATCGATGCTGCTCTTGCTGCTGCAATGGAAACTGCAAGGATAGCATTCGCTCCCAACTTAGACTTATCCTTTGTTCCATCAGCTTCAATCATCGCTTTGTCAATGGCATAGATATCGGATGCATCCATCCCAACAATAGCGTCATTGATAATCGTATTGATATTTTCCACTGCCTTGGTAACACCTTTTCCCAAGTATCTTCCTTTATCGCCATCGCGAAGTTCCAGTGCTTCAAATTCTCCGGTAGATGCTCCGCTTGGCGCAGTTCCTCTTCCAACTGTTCCGTCTACCAGAACAACTTCTGCTTCCACCGTAGGATTTCCTCTGGAATCCAGTATTTCTCTTCCAATTACTTTTTCAATCTGCAAATAATCCATTTTCTTGAAATCTCCTTCCACGCTCTGTTGTAGAACTTCCTCCCCGGAAGGAGAGTCAATCTTCCGGCAAAAGCAATGCTCCATTGCTTTTTTGAGGAGTCTACATGATTTACACTAATTAGTTAGTTTCGACTAACTGTTATCATCATAGTTTTTTCTGTGTGTAAAATCAAGAGGTTGTAATGATAGAATTTCTCATCTTCCAATCCACAGCTTTCTGCCTTCCCTGCACGAATTTTTTATAAGTTCCTTCTTTTTGAACCAGTTCCTCATGAGTTCCTCGTGCTTCGATACCTCCGTTTGCAATAACCAGAATCTGATTTGCATCCTTTATGGTATTCAATCTATGCGCAATTACAATCAGTGTTTTTCCTTTGCAAAGTTCACTAATTGCCTCTTGTATATAACGCTCATTATCTGCGTCCACACTTGCTGTTGCCTCGTCAAGTATTACAATTGGTGCGTCCTTTAAAATACACCTGGCAATGGAAATTCGTTGCTTTTCTCCACCGGAAAGGCTTTCACCACCCTCGCCTACCATGGTGTCAAATCCTTTTGGTAAAGCCATGATAAAGTCATAACATCTAGCTTTTTTCGCTGCCTCAATCACTTCTTCTCTGGTTGCATCCGGACGTCCTATGCTGATATTATTATAAATGGTATCTTGAAACAGATATACGCGTTGAAATACCATACTGATATGATTCATCAGTTCGGAAAGTGGAATATTCCGGATATCTTTCCCACGAATCAAAATCTCTCCTGACTTTACATCCCAGAATCTTGCCACCAAATTAGCAACCGTGGATTTTCCACCTCCGCTCGGTCCTACCAATGCACACATCTGATTTCTGTCAACGTAAAAAGAAATATCGTGTAGAACTTCTTTTTTGTCATAGGCGAAGCTGACATTTCTAAATTCAATTTCGTGTTCCTTGCTGTTTTTTGGAATATTCTCTTTCCCGTTATCCACAAGCTCTTTCTCATTAAACACTTCTTCAATTCTGTCCATACAGCTATTCATAACCGTAAGACGGGAAATTCCTCCATAAAGTGCTTTCAATGGACCAAACAAATCAAAGACAAACAATAATAATCCTATTAAATAAGGTACATTCAATATTTCCTTCATATTCAAAAACATAGCAAGCCCTAAAATCAGTGCTGCACCAATACCATAGACCATATTCATTCCCAACTGCCAAGGAGCATGCGCCTTTTCAAAATGTAGGTTTGTTTCACAACTCTTACGGAAATTATCGGATAGCTCTTTGGATTTTTCTCCCATCATATTATAGGTTTTAATGATACCGATACCCTCGGTAAAATCAAGAACCGCTTCCGTTAGGTTCTCACTCTGTTCCTGTCTCTCATTGGAATCCTCCAGAGCTTCCTTTCTCATTCCTTTTGCAACCAGGAGAATGACTCCTAGTATAGCAATTCCTGCAATACCAATCCAAGGACTTAGGAAAAACAAAAAGGCAAGCATAATCGCTTCTGCGAAAATTTCGCTCATCATATCTGCAAGTGCTGTCATGCAATTTTCTTCTACAAAATTCATATCTGTTGACAATACTGAGCTGATTTTACCAATATTCCCCTCCGTAAAATATCCCATAGGCATTTTCCGCAAATGCTTTCCTAATTCCATACGTTTCTCAGCAAACACCATAAAGCCTGCTGCAGACTGCAATCGATCTGCTACATGTTGAAAAATCGCCTGTAAGACTACACAAGCCACCATTCCAATACCAATGAATAGGCAGAGCTCTCCGTTCGCTGTATCTTCCAGAAATGCCGAAAGCATTACAAACGCAAGTCCCACGGGTGCTTTGGATAACATAGATTTCAGAAAAGAAAAGATAAATGCAACCTTAATTCTTCCCTTATACTTTCCCGCTACATTTAAAATACGTCTAATTAAAGCAATCATCCTGCCATCTCCTCCCCTGCTGTTACTTTCCATGCTGCACTACCTTCTGCTGCCTGCCACAATTTCTGATACTGTGGACAATCCTTTAATAGCTCTTCATGAGTACCTGCTGCCGCTAATTTTCCATTATCCAGTACACAGATTTTATCTGCATTTACAATTGTATGTAATCGATGAGCAATGACAATAACTGTCTTGTCGCAAATAACCTCTGCTATTGCCTCATTCATCTTTTCTTCATTTTCCGGATCCATAAATGCCGTCGCCTCATCCAATACCACAATAGGGGCATTTTTCAGAATCGCTCTTGCAAGAGAAATTCTCTGACGTTCACCACCGGAAAGCTGTTTACCTCCATCTCCTGCCATAGTATGAATTCCGCGTTCTAGTCTGGTCAAAAACTCATTACACTGTGCTTTCTCAGCCGCAGCCAATACCTCTTCATCCGTTGCATCCGGTTTTCCAATACGGATATTTTCCATAAGACTCATATTAAATAAAAACTGCTCTTGCGAAACATAGGAAATCTGGTTATTTAAGGCTTCAATACTCATATCCTGTACATCCTGACCTCCAATCTTCACGCAACCGGAAGATGCATCATAAAAATGCACTAGAAGCTTTGCAAGTGTAGATTTTCCGCTGCCTGACTCACCTACCAAAGCAGTTAGTTTTCCATCTTCTGCTGTCATAGAAATTCCATGAATTACTTCATCTTCCTTACGTTTCTGAATGCTATGCCCCGTTTCATCCTTTTGCTTTGTATCTATCTTGGTAATGTACGAAAATCGAACATTTTCAAAAGAAATGGAATGATTTTTCCCTTTGAAAGGTTTGTCACTCTGTTTTAATGGTTCCTCATCCATCATCCGTTCCAAACTCTCAATTTTATAATTCAACTGTGGAATATTACTCATAAAACTAAGTGCTCGAAGGAGCGGTGCACCAATGCCAAAGCTCATACAAAGTATAAGTACCAGATTAGGCAATGTTGAATATCCCTGAATCACAAACCATGAGCCAATTGGTAACGTAATCAACGCAATACAATGCAACATACTATTATACAGCGCCATCCAAGGCCAGCACGCTTTATACCAGTCCAAGGTAAAATCACGGTAGCTTTTTACATCATTTTCAAACCGACGATAAGAATCTCCATCCTTATTAAATACCTTTACGACCTCCATCCCATTGATGTATTCCACAATCGTATTATTCATCTTCTGCGCAGAGCTGTAATAAGCGTCCATCTTGCTCATTCCACTCTGAAACATCATGCCCATAGCAAGCAATCCAAGCGGCAGAGAGCAAAGACTAAGTAACGCCAACTTCCAGTCCACAATAAACATAGCAATAAACACCAAAAACGGAATAGCAAAATTAGATGTTCCTTCCGGAATGGCATGTGCAAGCAAAAGTTCAATCATTTCAATGTCATCAATAAACATTTTCTTAATAGTGCCTACGCCCTTTTGCTGAATTGTTCCAAGGGGCTGTTTTTCTAACTTTCCCTGCAAGGAAATGCGAATATTTTCTAACGTGTGGTATGCTGACTCATGAGACAATGCAAGACCATGCACATAAAATATAGCATATAAAATTCCACAACCTGCAATAGCAATGACACGCCATACAATTCCAAATGTATCCATTTCTCCATATCCTAGAAGTGGGGTAATTAATTGGTACACAAATAGAAACGGAAGCACATTCATGGCAACACCCGCAAGCATCCACACGATTGCTGCATAAGTTGTTTTTCGATAGTTTCCAGTGTACTCTAATACTTTTTTAAACAATTAAGTGTCCTCCTTTTGATATTTTTTATCATTTGGTTAGTTAAAACTAACCATTTTGCTAATTTTAAGGCTTTGCTTATCTATGCAAAGCCTTAATTTATTTCTTAAATCCAAAGGTACTGTACCAGTCAAACATCTGGCAAACCAGTTGACAATGTTCTTCCATCTGTTCAAAAGTGTATCCGTGAATGAACGGTTCGTAAATCGTTGCCCAGAATGCCGTAAGAAGAATATGTAACTCCGTTCTGGATATTTTAGATGTTGCAAGTCCTCTACGAAATGCTTCTTCGTAATACGTATAAGTTCCCTGCGTCATCTTTTCTACCCAGTCGTGCTGAAAGTTTGCATAACGTGTTGTCTCTGCACAGCTAATCAGAAGGACAAATCCTTCGTAATGCTCAAACAGATATTGAAACCACCACATCATATCTCCATTGTTCATATCCCATGCCCCAATTAGTGCATCATCCGATAACATGGTTACATCAACACTGCACCTTTCATCTACTATCTTATCAAGGTCATCCACTGTTTCCTCTACAACTGCTGCAAATAAAGCTTCCTTGTCCTTATATCGTTTATAAACTGCACCCGTAGTCACACCGGCATTTTCACAGATTACCTTTAAAGATGCCTTTTCAAAACCTTTTGCAAGAAATTCTTTTTTTGCACTTTCCAAAATCGGTTTATCCAGAGAATGATCTCTTGTCGCCATATGATTTCCTCCTTTGATAATTAAATTATCGATAATTCAATTATCATTATATGTATATAGGATGTTGATGTCAATACATTTTTGCTTTTTTTCCACTTATGATTCCGCTTTTCATTGAACATTGTTCATTTTTATCGTACTACCAATTTTGAATCCACTTCACACATTCCCTTCCCATAATATCTCTTTCCTTGTAACAAGCATCCGGATCTTCTCTTTCTGATTTTACAAAGTACTTTATTTCTTTGCCACAGTATTCCAACATCATATGACTCATATGCTCAAATCTGACATGCTTATAAGGATATACAAATTGCTTTTCCTTAAGCCTGTCACATATTTTCTCACAGCTTTCCACAGACGACCATACAGTATCTCGTACTGTAGAAAACATTAAAATAGGAGCTTTTATTTTTTCTACAGGAATAACAGACTCTTCAGAAACCTTTTTGGATTCATTCAATTTCAACAAATTATATTCTTTTGCTTCCCATAACATTTTCATCATTTTAAAATGACGAATCGTATAGGGCGTATACGGTAGACTCATTCCATGATAACTCCAACAACAATCTCCTGAAGGCTGGCCTTTTCTAAGTCCTTCACTATAAAACCAGGACGGTGTTTTCACAATCACACAAGAAAGTTCCGAAAAATGAATTGAAGCTGCCAATGCATATTCTGCGCCCTTGGATATTCCTTCAATCCCAATTTTCTGATACCCCAATTCTTTCAAATAATCAATAGCCTCGCGAATCAATTCAAGAGGAATGCGATTCAGATATTTTTCTGTGTGTTTGGTCTTGAAATACCCGAATGCCAAAGCCGGGATTCCATTATCTTGAAGAAAACGTGCTGTCTTTCCTGCATGTTCCAATCCTCCCTCACTGCCGGACATAACAATCATTACTTTATACTTATATCCATCGACCATATACAAAATTCCATCCCAGTTTCTTTCACTAATTTTTACAATTTTCTTCATTGAATTGTCCTTTCAATATACATATTCTCTTATTACAATACCACTATTCGTACAGGTAATGATTCCCGCACCATTATGCTTGTATTTTCCCCCTTCAAAGATGTACTTCTTAGTTATTGTTCGTTGTGACTTTCTGTGCGCATAAAATACATTCTGAAAGCGGTTTTCCATTTACCAAAGTACTATCAATTACCTTAAATCCCTTTCTGCTAATGTATTCGTTATAGTCTTTTTGAATCCATTTATGATATGTTTTGAATCCTGCTTTTTCCATAATCCTTATAAGTAATTTCGAATATCCTTTTTCATATACAAACGTAGGTGCAAATAAAATTCCATTTTTTTTGAGGACTCGATGGATTTCTTCCAATGCTACATCTGGATTTGGCATGATATGCAATGCATTTGCAATAACAACCACATCGAAACTTTCTTTTTCGTATGTCAGTGCGGTAGCATCCTGCACCTGAAATATCACCTTATCTTCCATATTTTTGGAAGTCTTTCTCTTTTCGGCTTCCTTTATCATATTTTCAGAATAATCTGTTGCAATCCAAAACGCTGATTTATCTGCCATCTGAAATGTTACTTGTCCAGTTCCACAGGCAAGTTCTAATACTTTCTTCTGACTATTTATATACTTACCTAAATTATCACAAATCATTGCATAAGCATTATCGTTTTTAGTCATAAATTTTGTATAGATTTTAGCAAATTTCTGCCAGAAATTTTTATTCGTACTATCCTTCATAATGTCCACCTTACAAATATTCATTTTATGGTTAGTTGTAACTTACTCAAACTATAATTCTTCATTTCTTCCATATTGCTGCCGCGTTCGAACGAACCATTAATTCCTCTACAGGTATTCCGGCAGGGCAGATATTCTGACATACTAAAGATTTGCCACAGCCCTCAAAATAGTTCTGTTTATATTGAGTCGCAATAGCACTGAAATGCTCGGAATCCTGCTCCTCATTTAAAATGCGATACGCATTTACAGGAGCAATCGCACCAGCGAAATCTCCTTCTGTTGAAAAATTAGGACAGATTTCAAGACAGCATCCACACATCAGACATCTTGCAGATTGATACCGTTGTGCATGTGTATAACCTGATATATATGCTTCACTTTCAAGCCATATATTCAGTTTTTCCAATTTTTCAAATATAGCAGAGCGGTCAATCATTAAATCTTGTACTAATGGAAATTTACTGAGTGGTTCAAGGATTACTCTTTTGCCTTTCAAGGCACTCAAAAATGTGGAACAGGCAAGTCTTGGAACACCATTAATACGCATGGCACATGCACCGCATTTACATACCATACAGCCACATTCCCATGCAATCGGTGCAACTTCTTTTCCGGTTTTATCAACTAGTGGACTATGGCTGTTCAATTCATTCAAAACCACTGCAATGGAAGTATTTTCATTACCGTCAAACTCAAATTCCTGCCAATAGGATTCTGAACTGCAATTTTCCTGTCGTTTTATTCGAATGATATATGTCATTTCTTTCACCGTCTTTCCGGGATAGATTCAAAGGAAATCTCTATCTGATTTCCCTGAAATCTTGCAACCGTTGTTTTTCGAAATTTCTGATTGTTTTGTCCGGGATAATCCTCTCTCCAATGTGCTCCGCGACTTTCCTTTCTTGCAATCGCACTTTCAAGTACCGCTAATCCTAAAAGAGGAAGCCTTCCGCTTAGTTCACAGATTTCTTTGACTCCCTTTTGTAAAATGCTTTCATTTCGCACAAGACCACACGCATCTAGCATAATACGATTCAACCTTTTCTTTGTATCAGGTTTTATTCTCTCCGGAATACCGATCTTATCAGCTGAAATTGAGAAATCCATTGATTCCGCCTCTTCACAGGCTGTTTCAGCTGCAATTCTCCCGCCATACAATGCCCCAAGCAAAGAATTTCCTCCAAGACGGTTTGCACCATGATACTGTGCACAGCATTCTCCTGCTGCATAAAGGTTCTTGAAAGCAGTCCTATGCCGTTCGTCCACATAAATCCCTCCCATAAAATAGTGAATTCCCGGAAGTACCTGTATAGGTTCTTTTCGTATATCTTTATGCAGATAGATTAAACAGTCATCCACCAATCCGGAAAGTTTCTTACGCGTCACATCTTCTGAAATTTCTGTCATATCAAGAAAAACTTCTGTTTCACGGCTGACTTTCCAGATTTCCCTTGCTGTAATATCGCGAGGCATCAGATTCCCTAATTCGGGATATTTTTCCTCCATAAAATACCAATGCCTGTTATCTCTTAATGCATATAGTCTGCCACCTTCACCACGTGCAGCTTCACTGATTAGCATTCGTTTACCGCCAATTTCAACCGTAGTCGGATGATACTGAATCATTTCCAGATTTGCCATCGGTACACCAAGTCGGAACAATTCAGCCGTCACCTCCCCTGTGTTAGCAAGAGAACCTGTTGTGTCACCGAAGAGGCCATGCATTCCACCGGTAGCAATGATAACGGCATCCGAAACAAGTTCTATAATGTCTCTGCTATAATCATCCTTGATCAGACAGCCACAACAAACATTTTCATGCATAAGCAGTGTTTGAAAAGAATGATGGCTAAATCCCTCAATGATATCGGCTGCTTCTTTTTTGCGGACAGCATCAATCAATGCGGTCATAATCTGCTTACCTGTATCACTCTGTGCAAACGCAGTACGTTTCTTCTTTTGCCCCCCGAAATTACGGAGGTCAATATTATCATAATCACACACGTTAAATTGAACGCCAATGCTATGTAACCACCGAACCAAGTTAGGGGCAGCCTGTGTCATATTCCAGACTGCATTCGGGTCAACTAATCCGCAGGCGGCCTTTATCGTATCCTCATAATGCTGCATTGGACTATCATCTTCGCCTTTTGTATTCAATGCCGCATTAATACCGCCCTCTGCCATCACAGATTGTGCCCTTTCCGATGGAAAAGACGAAATCAACTTCACATGACACCCTTTTTCTGCCGCCTGCAAAGCTGCCGAAAGCCCGGCAAGTCCTGCACACCGCCAAATAAACCGATGTGGAAAAATAACAGAATCAATATTGCCAGTCCGCTTGCACGACGTGCCCAAAACACTGTATTCTGTTTCCAATAGTTGTCCCCGTTTTCTTTTGACGTCCGAATGGTTTTTACCGTTAGTATGGTTCCAATGACCGTATGTACGATAAGAATCGCCACACCAATCCATGCAAGTACCTTCCCTGCGCTGCTTCCTATTCCCAGAAGCATAAAACTTCCCATAATCCCATGAGTTAGAAAAACTAAAAGCAGTAAAATCGATAGAATTGCATTCAACTTTCTCATACAGCCATTCACCTCATTTCATCACTATCCAGAAGAATATAGTCTCCTTGTTCCAATGTTGTAACATCAAGAAAGTCTTCAGATGCCAGAAATACATCATACTTTCCACTCACCACTCTGGAGTACAGTATAGTACTGCTGTATTCTTTCAGTTTTACATCAATTCCTATTTTTTCGAACCTTTCACATAATTTCTTTGCATATTTAACCAGTGCATAATCTGATTCGGATACATAAATGGAAAAGCCAATCTCTGCCTCAGTTAGCTTTTCATTTGATGATTCTAATGCAATGGTCTTCATTTCATCCCGGACATTCTCATCGTTCAATCCCTCAGATAACGAATTGATGCAAAATACATAACTTCCCTCCAGCTGTGCCGATTCCTGTGCTGCCTTTTTTGCTTTTGGAGTAGCTCCTGTTACTGCATCAACAATAGACGGTGGAGAATGCAGTATTGCTCCGAATCCTGCAAGAAAAACAATAACTATTATTAATAAAATCAGTCTTCGTTTCACAGTATCGCTCCCTTCTTTTTATCATCTTCACGATTTTCCACTGCACCTATCCCGATAATACACACCGAAAAATCTAATATAGCATGTATAATAGTCGGAATAAAAATAGCCCCCGAATATCGTCTCCTTTTATTCATGTAAAATATGCCGCCATACAATAAGTACTCAACAATCACTGTAAAACTAACCGTATATAATAAATATCAATACCGACACGATTACTGCAACCAAGGCAAATACAAGAATTCCTCTAAAAAACGAATCAACATGCTGTTTCGGATTTTGATAGAACTGCTTCCCAGGAATAAAAGAAAAACGGATTCGCTTCGTATTTCTCCACCATAAAAGATCAATCACGACCAGATCAAACAAATTCAAAACTTCACCAAAAATCAGAAAATAAATCAGTATCTCTGCAAAATCCTGAAAACCTATTGTAAACTTTAATATCACGCCAATTCCTGCACTTCTATAGGATAAGAACGAAATTCTTTTATATTCTTTTGGTCTGTTCCTGTACTTATATAGCAACAAGCCCAGAAAATAACGCAAAATGCCATAATAACTACTGTTTTTATTATCATTTTTCCAATCTCCTTCTTTCCTACTTTTTCAGTACTTTGCAAGCTTTCGCGACTTCTAAAACCCAACACTTTGAATCAAGTAAAAGCTCTTCATGCCGCAAATCGTATTCTATGATAAAATTAAATAGTTTATTAGTCTTTCCTAACACATTATAGCACTTTGCTACATGAAATCTTTGAGTTTTATTGATATTATTTATCATTTAGTCTGTCAGAGATGCTGTTATCGTTGTGGTCTGTTAATCACGGTGATTTCAACGGGTTAATGAAATGTCTTGACAAATATTTCGCTGACGAAAAACGCGAACTCTTATCCCAAACTGAAACCATCAATGAATTGTAATTTATATTATCCCATATTCCAAAGTTTCCAATAAAGTCCCTGTTTTTCCAACAATTCCTGATGCGTTCCCTTCTCAGAAAGCTGCCCCTGGTCAATCACCAGTATCTGGTCGGCATCTTTTATCGTGGACAGTCTATGAGCAATCACAATCAGTGTCTTTCCCTGAACCAGCGAGTTTATTGCCTGCTGTAATTGTACTTCATTCTCCGGATCGATGCTGGCAGTTGCTTCATCAAGCAAGATAATTGGAGCATCTTTAAGAACGGCTCTTGCGATAGATATCCGCTGTTTCTCACCACCGGAAAGATGAGAACCGCCTTCTCCTACAACTGTTTCATAGCCGTTCGGTAATGTCATGATAAAATCGTGACAGCAGGCTTTCTTCGCAGCTTCCTCAATTTCACTCTGCGTTGCATCCGGCTTGCCATAGCGGATATTAGCTGCAATCGTATCATTAAAAAGGTACACGTTCTGAAAAACGATTGCCATTTGTGAAAGCAATGCATCACAGGTGATATCCTTTATATCATTTCCACCAATTTTAATTTTTCCTTTATCTGCATCCCAAAAGCGTGCAATCATTCGTGTTACCGTTGTCTTACCTGAACCAGAAGGACCTACAATTGCAGTAAATGTATTTTGCGGAATCTGATATGATACATTTTTCAGTGCGTCTCGGCCTTCTTCATAGGCAAAACTTACATTTTCAAAAGAAATATCAAACTTCTTCGGTTGTATATCTTTACTATTCTCATCAATATAATCCATATCTTCAACACTTTCGATATGATGTATGGTAGTGTCTAGCAGACGCATAATGCCGGCTGCTCCTGCAAGGTCTTCCACAGGAGTAAAAATGTTAAAAGCAGCAACAATCATCAGTGCTGCTGTAGAGACAGGAAGGATATCTTTTCCGGCAAGTACAGTTGCAAAAAGAATGACAGCTCCCATACCAAGACGGAGAATACAATGAAGCAGTGTATTGAGCGGAAGTACTTTAATTTCCATTCCATAAGCTTTTTCCCGGTATTCCTCATAGGCCTGTTTGGTTTTTGCTGTATTTTCCTGTCCTGCATGATAAAGGCGAAATGTAGAAATTCCTTTCATATACTGAAGGGTTACAGATACAGCATCCACCATTGCTTTTGTGTGCTTTTGGGCAATGTTCTCTCCTTTTTTCTGTATTGCATTCATAACGAACAGTGCAAGGAGTGACGTCAGCAAAAACACAAGGCCAATACGAATGTCAAATACCATCAGCACAAGGCAGGAAATCACAACCTGAATACTGCCGTTTATAACAGAATCCAGAAAAGATGCTGCCATCTTTTCATAATTGGAAATGTCCAATGTCAGAACAGTTGTTATCTCACCAAGATTTTTCTCCTGAAAAAATCCCATAGGTACTCTTTTTAAACGGTCTCCTATATCCAGCCTTTTCTGTGCTGCAACATCATTGCCCGCATACTGTTCCAGACGCATAGTAGCTGTTTTAAAAAGAATCGCAAGTATAATTCCTGTTGCAAAGATTCCGATACAAGTTATGATAGTCTGCTTAGTAAAGCAATTGTTCTCCAAATCAGTAAAAAATTTCCAGATTGCAATATAAGGAAATGAATTGAAAATAGCAAAAAGAAAATCCGTTAAAATACTACACTGAATTTTCTTTTTGTATTCGCCTGACAGATTCCATATTTTTTGAATCAGTTTATACATGTCTATCTTCCTCCTTACTTTACGAAGTCAAATGTGCCTTTATTGTCTCAGGAGAATCCTTCTCCCTCCGAATACTCCATCCATCTGCGCCAATGTGATCCTGCCACATTTTACTGTATTCCTGTGAAACAGCAAGCAATTCCTTATGAGTCCCCTTTTCTATGACTTCACCATTTTTTACAACCAAAATCTGATCCGCATTTTGAATGGTAGATAATCTGTGAGCAATCGTTACAATCGTCTTTCCTTTTGTCAATTTTGCGATTGCCTTACTAATCAACTTCTCATTTTCGTTATCAATACTTGCAGTTGCCTCGTCCAGAACAATAATAGGTGCATCCTTGAGCATGGCTCTTACAATGGCGATTCGCTGACGTTCACCACCAGACAACATTCCTCCTGCATCGCCTACATTGGTATCATAGCCCATTGGCAGTCTTTGGATGAACTCCTCGCAACCAGCTGCCTGTGCAGCCTTCCTAATTTCATCATCTGTCGCATCCGGTTTACCCATACGAATATTTTCCTTAATAGAAGCATTCGTCAGGAAATTATCCTGCTCCACGAAGCTTAATAAGTCCATAAGCTGTTCCTGCGGGATTTCACGTACATTCACCCCACCAATATTGACACTTCCGGAATTAACATCCCAAAATCGTGCAATTAATCTTGCTATTGTAGATTTTCCTCCACCGCTTGCTCCGACAATTGCCGTCATGGTGTGAGGCTTTACTTCAAAGGAAACGTCATGCAGTATTTCCTTTTCACCGTATCCAAAAGAGACATTTTGAAATACGATTCCTGCATCTTTGACGTGTGCTTCTTTTTCGCTGAAAGAAAGCTCCGGTGCCTGCAAAATTTCCTGTATTCTCGTATCTGCCATTGCAATTTCATTCAGGTGGTTTGAAAAAAGTACCAGTTTTTCAAGAGGTCCTACAATACCGAGAGAAAGTACTAGGCAAGTCAGAAATACTGATAAAGTAATGGATTGATTCAATAGAAGCATACCACCTATCGGCAATACAAAGCATGTAGTAGCAGGCATGACGACTGAATAAACACTGAGATATGGATGGCAATGGCGATACCAGCTTTTTAGGGCATCTCTATAATCATTTACCACTGCACCATAATTTTTCATGGATGACGCCGTCTGATTATAAGCCTTGATAACCTCCATACCGTTCACATACTCGACAATGTTCTCATTCATTTTGCGGGTGCCTTTCTGCGTTAGATTCCAGATTTCCATTGCCCTCTTTCCCATCATCAGTCCCCATGCAAGAACTCCGACTACAATTGAAATCAGCGATGCAAGTGCTATTCTCCAGTCGAGTATAAAAAGCCATATGATGACAGCAACAGGTAAAATGATATTGGGAATCATCTCCGGAATCATATGTGCCAAGGCATCCTCAAGCCTGTCTACCATATCGATAACAGTTTCTTTATAAGCACCAGAGGTAATCCCCTGTACCCAGCCAAGCGAAGTGCGTTCAATTTTCTCTGTTAATGCAATTCTGATATTTTTCATGATTCCATAAGCTGATTGATGAGATAACCATGTGGAGAACATCGAAAACAGTTTTTCACACACTAATGCCACTGCTGCTGCAACAGCCGCAAGTATTACATCATGTAAAGTTCCTTCCTTTTCAAAAAGCCATATCAGAATTTTACCTACTGCAAGATAAGGTACAATTCCAAATCCTGCTGACATAACAGACAACACTGTACTAAGCGTCATTTTTTTCTTTTCCTGCCCGACAAAAGCAAATATGTCTTTTACCGGATTATTCTTTTTTTCCTTCATTTTGTCATTCTTCCTTTCTTCATATAGTTGCTGGTAATTTATGTTAGTCATGTCTAACTCTTCATTAAAAAAATATGCCTTCCGCATTTATCTTTTTATGTATTGCTACCTGTTCTTACGACATTATTTTTTATTTCTGTCGTATAAAAGGCTATGAAATGACGGTTTTCCCAAACCGTCATTTAAATAAAAACAATCCCATATCTGCAAATCTTTTAGGCTATTTAAATATCTGATAGAATAATAATTCCAAAACTGCATTAACAGTTGCTTCATAACCTTCGGGATGATATATTGCTTTTTCTCCCTGAACAATCGCCAATGTCTTCATGATATTCGCAATCAGTGCATAATCGAGGTTATCCTTCACTCCCTCTATGTGGGATACTATCTCCCTAATCACCTCTGTTTCATGCGCCAAATTGGGTTTGAAAGCATCTTTGATATTTTGCTGAATGTCTTCCATATCATTTGCAGAGGTATAACGATATATGGTATCTTCTCCTGTCATCAGATAACGAATATATTTTTGACCTTCTTCAGTCGTCATTTTCTCGCGACCATTTAAAAGAAGGATGAAGTATTTTTGACCTTTTTCTCTCTGATGCTTTATGATTTCCAGAAGAAATGCTTCCTTAGTAGGAAAAAAATTGTAAAAGGTAGTTCTTCCAATTCCAACTGCCTTTGTGACTTTCTCAACAGAGGCATGTATGGTTCCATGCTGTTTTATGAGTTCAAATCCAACCTCCAGCATCTGTATTCGAAGTTTTTCCCTTTCTTCCTCAGAAAACAGTATTGGCATAACTTACATCTCCTTTGTGACACTTTTAATAATAATTGTCGTTAAAACAATACAACATAAAAATTAACATGTCAAGTATTTTTACTTCCTTCCGTATATAATTCCCATCCCCTTTATCATCCAAGGTGCGGTTACGAATTTCGGTATAAAGGACAGCTTTTTCTCCAGATTCCCAATGTAATGAATTTCTGAGACCCCTTCTTCTTTGAGCTGTCTTACAAATTCCTCCATATCTCCATACAGTCCCTTTTGTGAAAACATATCCTGGAAAGAAAAAAAACCGCCCTTCTTTACGACACGCAAAGCTTCTCTGACCACCTCTCGTTTATCTTGCTGTGAGCGCACCTCATGAAACACAAAGTTACTGACTGCTGCATCGAAAGTTTCGTCTGGGAATTTCAGATGGGCAGCATCTCCTTTTTGAAACTGAACTCTTTCTGCCACGCCTTCTACTTCTGCATTTGACTCACATTGCTCTTTCTCATAATTCCATTCTTTTCCCCAGTAATCCATTCCCACAAGCTCTGCATGACGAAACTTCTTTGCACAGCGAATAGTAAGTGCTCCCGCACCACAGCCGATATCTAGCAGTGTACCGTTTCCATCCCAATCAAGATGCTCTACAAGGTGCTCATGTACATTTCCCATCATTCCGCCTTTCTCAAAAGCAAAAATTGTACGACATCTCTGCATGTATATAGTATATGCAAGTATCACTATACAAAGCCCTCCCAATATGCCTGCTGCCATCTCACTATGCAGAAACTGCCAGCATGCAATTGCCGCTATTGCCAGAACTGCCGCGATACTCCATCCGGCTTTTATCATATTAGCCGGAACCCAATTCCCATAATTTGTTGTTTCCTTTTTGTTGTTCATGTTTTTCTCTCCTCATCTTTCTTCTATTTGCTGCCTTCAGGCATAGCAACATAACGATTGTTATTATCTGTTATGTTGCAAAAAAAGATGTCCATCGGTCTATTTTCGATGAACATCTTCTTTTATCTTGTTTATTAGTTTTTCTGTACCACTGTCTGCATAACAACCAATGGCATCTGTCAAATACAATGTATAATCCATATCATAATTTCCTTTCAAAATCGTCAGACTACTCTGAATCCGCATGTCTGCCAGAATCCGAATCAAATCTTCATTTGGCTGTTCTCCCAGGTTATATGCAAAATGTCTCCGAAAAAAATCTGCCATCATGCTTCTCACATGTTCTCCAAAATTCTCATAACAGCTTCCCTGCGTATGCTCCATCAATATCAGTATTTCTTTCTTGTGACAATATGCAAATTCCATTATCTTTCTGTCATTCTCTTCTGCAGTTTCCGGTCTTTCCATTTCCTGCCTGGAAAGTGCCTCTGTCATGTTGCTGAACTGCTCTATCAAAGGTTCCAGTATTGCTCTAAACAAAGCTTCTTTATTTTCAAAAGAAAAATAGAATGCACCTGT
>JBJELY010000077.1:0-2065 GCA_051879395.1 Roseburia sp.
ACCTCCAGCTCCCCATTGCTCTTATATCTGGCCGCCTCGTATTCTTCCAAAGTCTCAATCCCGCCTCTTACCATAGAAGTATCTTCTGTTTTTACCGTTGCTGGCGCAGGTGTGGTGGAAACAGCATTCTCCTTCCGCTCCGTGTCCGGCACCGGCGACGTCTCCGTTTCCGCCTTGTCCGTCGATACCGGGACTTCACTTTGCAGACCGTCAGGTTCCCCTGCATCTGTTATTGGTTTTGAACAGGCTGTCACACATATTCATAATGTATCATTACTTTTCTATTCTTCCTTTTCACAGGTCTTATAACGTATTATTTTTTCATTTTCACGATCAATACTATATTGAAAAGCTGAAACCTCATACTCATCTCCCCATTTTCCATTCCATTTGATCACTGTACTTGTTTTGAAAGCTTCGCCAAAATCATTTATTATGTAATAATACTTTCCATCAAAAAAATACTCATATTGCATATCAATTACATGCCCGTAAAAATCGATTACATAGTTTTCTTTTCGAAGATCATCATAACAGTCCGCATCATTATAGCTTATATCACTCATAATCTTCTTCAGCTCCTCCGGGCTCAAACTGACCAACTCTGTTATCGGAAGCAATTCTCCTGTTTTTAGATCAAATGTACTTCCATAACAATACCATGAATTTTGTTCCAGACTATAGTTTCTGATCTGCATGATGCTAATCAAATCATCATCCAAATAGCTGATTCTGGTATCCATCGCATATCTGCATGGGTATTCTGCCATAGTTTCATTTCCCCAGCATTCCTGCATTAATTCCAATCCATTTTCAAATTCCCTGCATGCATCATTCGAAAACCAGGTAACGCTGTGACCATTCCCAAAGAAAGCCTCCGACTCATTTTGAAAATAAGTGTTTATCTTATGGACTACTTCAGAATTGCCTGATATTACCGGTTTATCATAATACATGATTGCTATCAGCCGTCCTTCCTCATCATAAACAGATCTGTCTATCCGCTCTATTGCCACTTCTGTAAAGCCGTTACTTCTGTTCTTTCCCTCTTCAAATTCTCTATCACTTTCTGTCGTCTCTTTTTCTTCATGAATATCTGTTTCTTCTATAATCATGATTTCGCTATCACCAATAGCATCTTCCATTACATCTTCATTGATATTAATGTTTTGTACATCTGCTCCACAGCCATAAAAAAACAGGCTGATCATCATAATAAACATAATATGCTTTGTTTTCTGCATTGGCTGCCCTCCTTCGTTTCCATGTCATGCCTGCCGCATCTTCGGATACCTGCCGTCATTACTTTGATTCTCTCAATCTTGTATATGTTCTTTGTCTTTAATACCCGTGAAAACCATAAAAGGTTGCACGATTGTTCTTGAAAGCGAAAGCTGTTTCTTTTACCTTCCTTCATGTAGCACGAGCTTTGCCTTTCTGCCAAATATGTGGATTCTGTACTAAATGAACAATAATTTTATTACATGATGATTACAAAAACACGGAGATTTCCTGAAAATGCAAATCTCCGTGTTTATTACTTTCTTCACAAATGAAACCTTAATTATTCTAAAAACGCCCATACTCTTGTTTTCTTTTTTTCACAGGTGCTTCGCCCTCTTCCACACTCGGCCAACTACCTATCACAAACATAAAAACAGGTATAAACATGCAGATAATTGCCATTCCGATTCCTTTTCCTGCATCTCTCAACCGCAATATAATAGCCACCAGGTAAAATACCAGTGTTACTGCAATCGCTATTAGTCTCCATGTAGGAAGTGCTTCATGCTCATAGTCATATCCCACTAACGCTAATGCTATTTCGATACCCCAAATTACAATAATAATTATCCAAAATGCTTTTCTGCTTAATTTCCCATTTTTTATTCTATCCATCGTTTATTTCCTCCAAGTATTTTTTCTTGAATTATCCCATGAAAATCTCATATTTCTTTATACCATTTAGTTATCCCAATACCTGTTAATACATGAATTATTGCTTCAATTAATAGAATATAATAAGCCCGCTCTTCATATGTAGTCAGATGTCCTGCTTCTTTCT
>JBJELY010000078.1:0-2064 GCA_051879395.1 Roseburia sp.
CACCACACATCCAAACATCCAAAGAGCAAACATATTAAAAAACAAATGCTCAATATTGGCATGCATAAACATGTAGGTAAACAACTGGTACATATGAAAATCGGGAGCCAAGAAAAAATGGAGCCCAAATATATCATCAAGCATCAAACCTTGACGCCCGAACACCCATGTTGCCATGAACGCCAAGACATTGATGATAAGAAGATTTTTTGTTATTGCCGTTAGTCTGAACATATCTTTTGATAATCCTATTGATTTTTATTATCGGCAAAAGTACAAAAATCAAGCGTAAAAAAAGAAGAAACAAATAAACTTTCGCTTTTGTCCTTATCTTTTCACATTATCAGCATTATTTATAGCAATCATAAAACTTAATTAACGAGATCGCAACTTATATATAATATTTGAGAGACAGCACATTTTACCATAAATAACTCACGCATTAACCCCCTAAAAACATAATGTTTATATGACGCAAACAACAAAGTTAGCACATGAAAACAATATTGTTAGAACATGGGGAATACATAACCGGGACATGACTTAATACAGAATTACTTTACATGGTTTTAACAATTAAAAGAACTATGTAAACAATGAAAAAGAAAAGGAAAAATCGTCGTCATTTTGACGATCAGTTCAAATTAAGCGTGTTAAAGGACTACTATGAGAGCGGTATGTCTTATTATCAAATTGCTATTAAATATGACATCAGTAGTGGCAATATCTTTCATTGGGAGAGGAAATACCTTAATAAAATTGTACCTTTGCCATCAGATATACAAGAATTGGAAGAACAGGTATTTATGGCAAAGACAAAGAAAGAGATCATTCCGCCAGTAAGTGAGGAAGAAAGGTTGCGTGACGAGAATATTCGTTTGCGTAAAGCATTGGAATATTCCGAACTGCGCAATGAGGCATTGCATGAAGTTTTAAAGATTGGTCGCGAACAATACGGCATAGACTTGCTAAAAAAAGTTGGCGCCAAGCAGTAGACAACCTTCAGCTCAAACATCCGAGAAAAGGAATCGGATGTTTGAGCGGACTGTTTGGCAAGAGTCGTGAAGGTTATTATTCTGTAAGCAGAGAGAAGCGCAATCGTTTAAGGCTCAATGAGAGAATGATAGTAGATAAAGTTCGTGAGCTGCGTAGTGAGGCCCCCGGAATAGGAGCCTATAAGATGTTTCTAATACTAAAGTCCATATTTCCGGATGCCATTCCCGGACGTGACAAGTTTTACGAAATAATCCATAAAAATAACCTCATGCTAAAGCCTGAACGCAGACGTCACACAACGAATTCCAACCATAACTACCGCAAATACAAGAACCTTATCAAAGGTTTTGTCCCTATTGCCCCCAACACTCTTTGGGTATCGGATATCACATATATTGAAACCGAGACAGGCATTGTCTATCTTCATATCGTGACAGATGCATGGACACATGAGATTATAGGTTGGTATATATCTGAGACTCTTCATGCAGAACATACGATACGAGCGCTGAAGGCTGCTATATACTATGTTGGTACTTCAGACTTAAAAGGCTTGATACATCACTCCGATAGAGGGTCTCAATATTGCTGTAATGCCTATATAGATTTACTGCACTCTATTGGAGCATCAATTTCCATGACAGAAGATTACAAACCTACCGATAATGCTGTAGCAGAGCGAGTTAATGGCATTATAAAGCAAGAATGGCTGTATAGGATGAAGCGTCCGAAAAACATACAAGAAGCACGTAAAATCATTGGCGATATCGTAAATTTCTATAATACTAAACGACCACATATGAGTAACAACATGATGACACCTGTCCAGAAGAAAGCTTCTTATATGCCAATCGCATAAATAGGGATAAATGTGCAGCATACGGACAAAAATAAGCATGCTTTACTTAGAGTAATGAATTTTATGTTTAACTTTGCAAAAATGAAACGTGTGAACCATTTCAGAAATAATTTTCAAAGATGTAAAGCTTTTCAGTAAGGAATGAATAAGACTGTAAATATTTTCAGTAAAATACTAAGAAAAGTGTAAAGTAATTTCAGGCATAGTCA
>JBJELY010000079.1:0-2060 GCA_051879395.1 Roseburia sp.
GCTGAAGACTCAGGCCTTTCCCTTGAGAAGGTAAAGGAACTGGCGGAGAAGAGATCTGCGTAAACAAGAAATCTGCGTAAACACACAGCCTGCCAGGTTGCTACGAATAAGTGACCCGGCGGGCTTTTTTGTGGCCTTATGAGAGTATTATAACTTATTTTGAAAATTCTCTTGCTATGTGCAGAGATTTCATTTCCCTGTTCTTTCTCTCTACGTATTCTTTACTAAGACTTCCCATACCTAAAATAGGCTTCGCACCTTGAAAATTCAATATTTCAGCTAACAAAATAGTGATTTATGCCGCTTTGAGTGCTGGATGGAGTGCATTTCGCAAATATTCTGGTAGTCTGGACTCAAAATCAGTCGTAAAGGCCGTCAGTTGCTCATCACTTAACTTTAGAATCTCCTGAAGACTCGCCATTAGCGCCTCCATAAGAATCCTGAGTGAATGACAAAAAGTAATATCTGCCATCTCATCAACGAGGAAAAAGAACAGCTCGCCTAACGTTCGCTGGTCGCCATTTTGACGCTGCTCCACGGCAAGTAGCATATACCGGGTAAACACGATTGCTACATGAGCAGTCAGTGCATCATAGGATAAGCTGTGGCATTCACCAATCAGATTCAGCATCGACTTACAGGTTTTGAAAAACACCTCGATCTGCCAGCGTTTTCCGTAGATACGGATAATCTCTTCTTCGGAAAGACTGGTATCTGTGCAGATGAAAGCAAGCCAATCTTTACGATTCGCTTTATTTCTCACACAGACTATTTTTGCAGGAATGGGATTCTCTTTTCCAACCATGACATCTACAGAAAGCAGATATTTTGATCTGCCGCGACGTTTCTTGTTTTTGGAATAGATTTCCTTGATGTTAAGCATTTTCCCGCAATACTCATATTTGATACGACTGCTTTTTTTAATCATGGCAATAACATCCATTCCTTTTGACCTGATAGCTGTTATCTGTGCAGGATTGGAAAACCATGAATCGAAAAGGACATACTCTGCTTTTAATCCGGAGGTGATTGCAGTGTCCAATAATGTCATCATAGCTTCCGGAGCCTTTGTCCGTGCCAGTTTTCGTCTTTTTCCAGCAAGAGTTCTGCTGTCAAGTGCCTTTACTGGTCCGATGATATTTGCATCCTTAGCAGAAGCCAAAAGACAGCTGTTTACAGGAATCAATGTATTTCCGTCACTCCAGCTTAAAGTAAGCATCCGGTAACCTTTTTTGAAGTGCATATCTGTATGATCAAAGACTTTGGAGCCGAGTTCCGTCTTTTTACAGCTAGTGCGGTTGAAAAGACTGTCATCGATAATGAATACATTTTTTCGCTTCTCACCGGTCAGATCTTTAATATCGTTATTGACGATATCAGCTGCAAGAAGAGAAGTAAAACGAAGCCAGTTTGTTTTAGCAGAGTTCAAAAATCTATAAAAAGTATTTTTTGAGAATCCTTCTTTGAAAGAATTGGTACGCTGCTGCATATACATACTTCTCCCGACAAAAATATTGCCGAGTTTGTATTTCAACAAAGAAATAGAGGAAACACCTTTTTCTTTTGTTCCATTACATTTGGCAAGAAGTTTACCAATATGGTATTTTGAAAAAAATCTCTGGATACAATCAACTAAAGCTTTCTCATCTGAATAATTCTGTGGTATACTGGACATGGCATAAATCCTCCTTTGTTAAAATGGTTTCTTGTCAACTCCATTATACCAAACGGATTGTATTTATGCCTTTTTTATTGGCTGAAATATTGAATTTTCAAGGTTCAACACACCTTAACGGTGTGGGAAGTCTTAGTCATTAATATTACATAACTGAACATATAAATCGCTTCAACCAAATCCTTATCAATTGCCACAAAATATAACAATGACATCACCAAAAAATGTACTATATAAACTATTGATAAACACAATTCAAAATACGTCCATTTCGGTATCTTTTTCTTTTGCAATTTGAAAATTTTCCTGAATTTCCTTCCCGGCATTATATAGTCCTTCGGGTAATGCCTTTCCTTTATTCCTATATCCGCGATAACTCTTTTCA
>JBJELY010000080.1:0-33748 GCA_051879395.1 Roseburia sp.
AAGTACCTCTACTCACAGAATTTTCATTCTCAGTTCTTCAAAAATCGGAAAATGGCTACTTTGGACACATATATTCGTTTTTTGATTACAGTTTACGGAAACTCAAGAAGCTCACAACCACAAATAAATAGGCACAACTGTTAGCTGCAGGTTCAGTACATGTACACCCTAGCACTTCTACTATCTTGGAATTTCCAAATAAAAAATCCCCTTATCACAGTCTCTTTTCTTAACTCCAATAAAGAGGATAAGCCATCACCAAATATTAGAATTTCTACTTGGGTTCAGTCTAGCACAGAAGTAAAAAATATGAATTCTCCCCACATAAAGTGAAGCATTAATTACCGCTATAGGACGACTTTCGCCATTGTTAGCTTATTATTGCTTTGCCTCCTTAATCGGGCAGACCTTCATGCAGACCCGACATTTTATGCATTTTTCCTCATTTATCTGTGGATACTCGAAACCCTCTTCATCTTCTACCATAGCAATAGCCCCCTTAGGACATATAGCATAACAAGCTGTACAACCACAACAATCCTCTTTTCGTTCATAGAGGACGGGAATAGATTTCTTTTCCATTTTCTGTTCTTCTTTCTCTAGTATCTTCTGCTTTGTACCTTATTCAATATTCCAAATATATCCTTTATATTTTTCCTTTAAACAAATTATACAATCCCGTTTTTACAAAAAGTTTTTTTATTGGATATTTGGGAGGATATAATTTTTCAACATTATCCCATGACTTATAATCCTTTACGTTCGCAAAGAATCGCTCTCTATTGGGACTACTATTAATTGATTGTTCTATCAAACTATTCTCTTTTACAATCTCTGAATAATCGATTGTCCTTAGCCCGAAAAGATTTTTCTTGATATACTCGTCACCTTTATATGTATACGCACATATACATGAGGTCCCTAAACTCCCCTCATCCATATATTCTGAATACCAATCTCCCAGGATAATATCAATATTATCGTTATATCCTTTACTCATACAATCTGTGCAGCTTTGTCTCATAGGAAGATTATACACAATGGATGTTTCCATATATTTATTGGTAGGAAGGAAGGAAGGTACGACGACATTTTTTCCTGACTTATATGCATATCTTGTATATGATTTTTTATATCCTTCCTGCGTTTTATCCCGAAAATTAACATCTGTTAAAGTATCATTTTCTTTCCTATTTGTCCACTCTTTATATGACTCCCAAGCCAATGGAGATGGTACTCCATGACAAATAACTGCAACAGTCAGAAGTTTATCGCGCTGATTTATTGTAGATGCCAAAATACTAATTGCAGATGCCTGACAGGGTGTTCCGGAGAACAACACCTTATTACCATTTTTCAACAACAATAAAATTTCACGATATGTATCACCCATTTTGCTCTGAACATATTTACTCCCTTGCATCCGATGCAAATCTTTTTCTGACCTGCTCACAATATGTCTAGCTACCAGTGAATCATCCCACACACATCCGCAAATATAATAACCATCATCTAATGCTTTTTTAGCTATTTCAAAAAACGCTGCACCAGACGAACTTTTCAATTTTGCTTTCCTATCATCCGATCTATACAAATATGCTTTAATCTTGTTTGGCATATTACAACCCCTTTAATGCATTAGAAAGAAATTCCAATGAATTCTTTCGTAACACTTTTTTCTTTTCTGCAATTTGTGAATAGTCCGTTGATAACATCTTCTTAACGTCCATATTATCAACATCTACTAAATGATCGCTAAGATCCAACTGTTCAAGTAAAGATTTCATTCGCAAATCAGGCTTACCATCTGTAACGATTGATACATATGGTCGTTCAAATGTTGTAGCAAATGCGGTACCATGAAAAGAATTGGTTACCACAAATTCTGCATTTTTAATCATGCTTAAAAATTCTCTAGGACCTATATCCAGCTTCCTTTTGATTCCTTTAAACATAGCTCTTGGCGGTGGGACAATATTAATAATAGGCAGTCCTAATTCTTCACCAACCTTTTTAGCTGCTTTTACAACGTTATCTGTACATGCCCATGAAAACAGCAGTACATATTTCCCTTTTACAAGCCTATCTGCACATATTTCTTCATAATCTTCTTTATCCAAAAGAATTGTAGGATCTAAACATAATTGACAATTCAAACCTAGAGATTTTACATATTCCACACCACTTGTTTCCCTAACTGAAATGAAATCAAATTGCTTAAGCCATGGTAGAAATTGCCCTTCATAATCAGGTGCTTGTTCAACCCATTTACCAAATGAAGCCGCATATGAAATTCTTCTTTGATGTTTGGGAAAGTTTAAAAAAAATAAATAATTTGCCGCGGGAGCATCATCTTGAGAAACATTCCAAATTTGATCGCTCCCACAACAAATACACTTATATTCTGTAGCATGATTAATCACTTCTTCTTCCGTTCTATATAATGGGCTTATATCTAAACAACTGTTTGTATAATCGTCAAATAACCTTTGACGTTGTTTTAAGGAAAAATAGTACGGAATCCGAGTTATTATTTTTATCCATTCCTTCAATCTTGTAGGTTTTCTACTGAACATTTCACGGCTTGCAACAAATCTTTCAGTCTCAAAATTGATAATTTCACAACCATATCCCATTTTCCTTATTGTTGTCTGTAAAGCATATGCCTGCAAACTTGCACCATAATTATATCCCGTATGATAAGTTAATATACCCACATCTTTCATCACTTCGTCCTCTTTCCCGGAAAAAATGTTCTAATCATTTTCAACTCCTCTTCCGTTCCAACTTTAATCATCTCGCCGACTGATAATTCTAATTCCTTATGAGCTAAGGTCGGCCATCTCCATAGGTTATATACTGCCTGGCTAATAATCTGAGCAAATATCAAGCCCCCTATTCCCATTGCTAATGAACCAATACTAATAAAAGATAATATTACACAAAGAATTGCAGATGCCAAAAAACCATTTACATAAATGATCCTGTTAGTACATGAAAAGTAAGATGTATAACAATTTCTAAATTTGAGAATGAATTGGTACACACATAATCCAAGTAATACTGGAACGGACACAACTGCAGATGGCTTAATAATTCTAAGAATTGGCATGCCAACCGTTAATACTGCAATAGTTCCTAATACAAATAGATAGATGAAAGATATAACAATCATTGACATTGTTCTTTGCATCTTCTTTTTATCATTAATAACATATGCCGATTGCAATTCAGGCTGATAAGTGTTATACAAGGTTCCAGCAATCGTGGCTATTGCGCTGGCAATCTGAACCCCTATAGAATAGACTCCTGTTTCAGCCAGAGATAAATACATCGAACATATAATGGTTGATGCTTGATTACAGAAGTAATTGCACAAGGAGATGGCTCCATCTCTCCAGGCATTATGCCATATAATAAAGAACATTTCCTTAATCTGTTTTTTAGATGCTTTTTCTTTAACAGAATTAAGTTTTTTTCCAATATCTTTGTATTGATAAAAATAATGCTTTCCTAACAGTCTGAATATTGTACCATAAGCAAGATAAGCAGCACATGCACTTACTATTCCCCCACCCATGGCAAGCAATATTACCATAATGATAATCTGAGCGAGTCGAGCAAAAACGGTGTTCTTATTTGCCTGAGCAACATCTCCAACGCCTCTTAAAAAAGAAGCATAATAACCATAGAAAAGATTAAGGAACACGGCAATAGAATAGATAATCCAGGCAACATAATGCATATAACCGCTTAGTTCCCTTGATACATACCCTACGTAAACAGTTCCAACGGAAAGCAAAAGTACCAAAGCTGCGCTCGCAATCAAACCATAAATAATTTTACAAGTTGATAATACTTGTTTCATCAATTGGAAATTAGGCTCGTTATCGTTGGTAAAAACGACATTCTCTCTCTTGAGTTCCTTCGCTCCTGCCCAGCAATACGTTATGTTCCTTGCAAACGTTACTCCAAAACCAAAATCAAAGAGAACCGCTATAGCACCAATGCTGGCAAACACATACCACAGCCCCAACATATCCCCGTCAAGAAAATACATTAAAAACGGTAGCATGAGGAGGTTACTCCCCATATTAAGAATTGTTCCAATATAGCCCCAAATAATATCTTTTTTGGTCAAATTAATTTTCATTCTTCATTTTCCCTATAATTTCCAGTGCATTCTTATATACATCTTCAACGCTTATCTCTCGCATGCACTCAAAGTCATTGCATGATAATAACTTGTCAGATCCAAAGCACGGAGAGCACTCTCTGTTGGACTGAATATAATAAGAATGCTTCCCATACGGGAGGTAATTCTTATATGTTGTACACCCAAACAATGTTAAGCATGGTGTGTCAACTGCAGCAGAACAATGCATCAGTCCAGTATCACATCCAATTGTGAGAATAGAATGACATAAAACAGATATACTTTCCACAATTGATGTTTTTCCGCACAAATCAATTATCCTCTCATCATTAAAAAGTCCTCTTTGTTCAATATCCTTTTTTTCTTTATTACCGCCTAACAAAACCACCTGATATCCCATGTCTAAGAACTTTGATGTAAGCTGCTCCCAATACTCATAAGGCCAACTCTTCGCGGGCTTTGAGCCATTCTTTCCATTAGCCGTTACTGGTGCATTGGCTGTACCTATGACAATTGAGACAATTTCACCTTCTGCATGGATATTCAAATTATCAAAATAACCTTTGATTTTATCGACATTCAGTAAAGGAAAAGATTGCTCATTATCAGTCTGGTTTATGCCAATCAACGAAAGCAATTCAAGAAGAGTTACATAAACATTATTATCATCTTTAAATTCTACCCAATAATCATATATAAAATTGGGTTTATTCCTTAGTTTTACGCCCACCAATTTCTTAGATGCGAATTTTAAAATTCTGTTAGGCCAATTGCTGATATATGTATTGTCAATGTAGCTAGATTTGATGGCATAATCATATCTCTTTATGCCTAATTTTTTCAGCAACTTAATGTTATTAATTGGCTCTTTTAAAGAATAATAGTTAACATCATCTATATAACTCTGTAGCAATAACATGATTTTCGTAATAGCAAATCTATCTCTTCTGCTGCAAGCCAAAAAACTGATATGAGCATTAGGATCATTAAGTTTTATTCTTCGAGCCATGGGAAGGTTAATTATAAAATCCCCTATTCCAGTCCCACCATATATTAAGTATTTCATATTTTTCTACCAAAAGTAAAATGATAATGTCTTTCAACAAAAAATTTGAATATCATGACAATGAAAACAAGGTATAGTACATTTGTCACAGAGAATAATGCTCTAATTCGATCATCGTATCCTGCCCATACAAGAGCTATTACTAATTTTCCATACACTATCTTGCTTAAATGCAAATTTTGGCTCTTTGGTGTAGGATAAATATATTTGTAAAATAAAATTGAAAAGAATGATGCAACTAAGACTGTCATTATACAAACACCTATTGTTCCAAAATCCTCATACCAACGGCCAAACATTGTTACTGTATTTCCATATAATTCAAATGAATGATAAGAAGCAACCCAACTGTCCGGAACAATGTTTAGTTTGTTTAAAAACTGATATATGTCAGCAAATGACGATTGCCCCCATACATAGTTTCTTGCCGGCTCGTTGACATGAAGATTAAATGCATATAATCCTCCACAAAAATAAGTGGAAATATAGGTAAGCACATGTCTTTCTGCTACACGTCTACCGACAAACTCTGCAGTCTTTGTAAAAACAAATGCTACTACAGGGGCACAACATCCTAGAATAGCAATTGATTTAAACAATTTTTTCTTTTCTCTCCTCTTCAAATTCCATGCGAAGTACATTATAAACATGAATACAATGATTTCTATCGCCGGCTGTCTTGCCCCTTGAGAGAAGATAGTATAAACAATATAAACTAAGACAATTAGTAAGTATTTTAATTGTTTAATTAGTTTTTGCTTGCATACACTGCAATTATAAACAACTAAGTAAGCACAAACATAAGACAATGCTGTATTAATCTTAAAAAGTTGATTTAGAGCAAATCGATACCTAACATTTTCATCATTTTGAATCATCATATTCCTATATACTTCCATTCTATTTCCCGCACTTCCAGACGTACTTAAAACAATGGATACCAAAGCTAGTGCGAAACTGAATAACACCAAAGTAAAGAATATATTTAATATTTGCCTTTTTATAACTAAAGGCTTCGGGGTTCCAGTGCTAACTATGCTTCTATTTTTTTTAAACCTGATTATGTTGTAATATCCCCAAATAACAGTTTCTGAAAGAATAAACAAAACTCCGCCCATGGATAACACATTAAAAGTGTTTTTACTTACTTCAAAGCCCATTGCATCTTTTGTTATATAGGCTAAATACACCATACATGTAAATGAAGCTGAAAAAATAATACTTGGAGATAAAACTTTTCCATTAAACACAAATAATGCGTATAAAAAAATCAACGTATATACAATTAATAATGCAAAAAAATAATCCATACCCTTTAATATCCCAAATAATCCTTATCTAAGTGTTTTTGTACATAATCCCTTGCACCAGTTTCAAGATCATTGAAATCTTTCGTGTATCCCAATTCTCTTAACTGCCCCATCTCAGCTTTCGTATAATACTGATATTTCTTCTTAAGATGTTCCGGCATATCAATATACTCTATCTTTGGTTCCATTCCGAGTGCATGGAAAGTTGCCTCCGCTAATTCCCGAAAGCTCTGAGCTCTCCCTGTTCCCACATTAAACAGGCCGTTTACCTGTTCATTTTGCAAAATCCAGTAAATAACAGAACATATATCTTTTACATACACAAAATCTCTCAGCTGACCACCATCCTCATAGTCTGGATTGCAAGACTTGAACAACCTTACTTTTCCTGTCTCTTGAATCTGCTTATATCCATGGAAAATCATACTCGCCATGCTTCCCTTAAAGTATTCATTAGGTCCATAAACATTGAAAAACTTAAGCCCAACATGTTGTTTCGGAAACGATGTTGCCTGATGCTTTACCCAAAGGTCAAATAGCTGTTTTGAATATCCATATCCATTAAGTGGAAGAAGGCGATCAATATCCATACGATCGTCAAATCCCTCCTTACCATCCCCATATGTTGCAGCTGAACTTGCGTAGATAAACTGAATCTGAGTTTCTGCACAATAATTCCACAGTGCTTTCGTGTATTCAAAATTATTCTTCCAAAGATAGTCAAAATCCTTCTCCGTTGTTGATGACTGCGCACCCATATGAATAATTGCAGTAACATTCTCGTAAGAAGGAAGTTCCTTTAAAAATTCCGACTTATGCACATATTTAATGTATTTCTTGTTCCTGATATTAAGCCACTTGTCTGTAGAACCAATATCATCAACAATAATAATATCTTCGATACCATGATCGTTCAGTGTTCTAACAATGCAGCTGCCTATAAATCCAGCTCCCCCTGTAACAATAATCATTCCTTCTTACCTCCAAGTAATCTTGTACTCATTTAACATTTTGTAACGGATAATATTTTGTTTGTCGCATCCAATAAATTCTTTGCATATTGCACATTTAAGTATTTACCTTCTTTTACTCCCCGGATTACATCTGCATTTTCATTTTGTTCAATAAGATAACCTCTACAATCTGTTGTCTCACAAATTGAACAGTCTCTAATCTTATCTCCTATAGACCAACTCTTTGACAAATCAATATTGAAATCCTTGATTGCCCGCTCATACATACCAAGACCTGGTTTTCTACATTTGCAGTTCTTCCTATACTTCTCTACTTGAGCATCCGGAAGATGCGGACAATAATAAATCTTACTAATATGAATTCCTTGTGTTTCCAGCTCTTTCATCATCCATCCAGTAAGAATGAAAAAATCTTCTTCTGCATAATACCCTCTTCCAATGCCGGATTGATTAGTAATGATAATTAGTGCAAATCCGGCATCCTGCAGAAGTTTAAGTGCTTCTAATACACCTGGTATAAATTCAAAGTCCTGGATTTTATATAGATAATTCTTTTCTACATTTATCGTTCCATCACGATCAAGAAATATTGCTTTCGTCATTTATCCCAATCCTTTAGGACAGCTTAGATTCTACAATTTCGCACATGATATGTATCAGCATAATATGTGATTCCTGTACACGTGCGGTTGTCATACATGGCACAATTACCGGATAATCGACTTGTTCGCCTATCTTCCCGCCGTCTTTGCCAAGCAACGCTGCTGTCTTAGCTCCTTTTTCCTTTGCTACTGCAATAGCTCTTATTACATTTTCAGAATTTCCACTTGTACTGATACCAATAAAAACATCTCCATTGTTCACATGCCCTTCCGCCTGACGCGCAAATACATCGTCATACCCATAATCATTCGCAATCGCAGTCATCGTAGCTACATCAGCATTTAATACAACTGCTGGCCAAGCTGAACGTTCTTTCTGGAACCTGCCGACAATCTCTCCAGCAAAATGCAGGGCATCCGATGCTGACCCCCCATTACCACAAATCACAAGCTTACCGCCCTGCTTGATACACTCTGCGATTTCATCTGCCAGATCCGATACTTTATTCAGAAGTACATCGTTTGCTAATAACTCTTCCTTTACATTAATACTGTCCTGAATACGTTCTTTTATAATTTCGTTCATATTTTCCTCTACTTCCTGTGAACATAATTTTCTTACATTCAGTGTTTTATCCTTTCTATTATATTAGTTGTTGATTTTCCCTCTACAAAAGGAATTAAAACTAGTTTTCCGCCTCTTCCCTCTACTTCACTCGTCCCAACGACATATTCATTTGTATAATCTCCCCCCTTAACTAACACATCGGGTTGAATTTTCTTTATTAGTTCTAATGGTGTATCTTCTTCAAAAATCACTACATAATCAACAAAGCCTAATGCACATAACATCTCAGCTCTTTCAAGTTCAGAATTAATCGGTCTTTCCGGACCCTTTAGTCTTTTAACAGATGCATCACTGTTTAATCCAACAACGAGAATACCTCCCAATTTGGCTGCTTCCTGAAGATATCTGATATGACCAACATGCAAGATATCAAAGCACCCATTCGTAAATACAATCTTCTTATCCTTATGAACATTTCTAAAATCATCCAGTGCTTTCTCACTGATAAGCTTATGTATTGCCCCTTTGTTCTGTCCTGCTAAATGTTCTCGAATCTCACTCCAATAGACAGATGATGTTCCAACCTTTGACACCTGAATTCCCGCTGCATAATTTGCAATATCAACCGACTCTCTCATGTCAAATCCATTGACCATACATGCAGCTAAATACGCAATCGTAGTATCTCCTGCACCAGTCACATCAAATACTTCTTTTCCCGCGGATTCAATAAAATAAGGTTTATCTTCTCCAACGAGAACCATTCCTCGTGCACCGCACGTTGTAAGTATATATTTGCAATTACAAATAGATCTAAGATATTCGGATGCTTCTATTATTTCACTATCTGTTGTAACAATTCTCCCTGTAAGGTCTTGTAGTTCTTTAAGATTTGGTTTAAGTAAATAAGCATCTTTGTACTTCTCTACTTTCGGATCCTTAACATCTACAATTGTTGGAATTCCTTTTTCCTGGGATATCCGAATGACCCCTTGTGTAAATTCATATGTTAATAGTCCCTTCATATAGTCAGATAAGAGTATAAGATCAAATTGGTCAATCTTTTCCGACAACGATTTTAGCATTGTATCACTCTCGTCCTGCCCTAAAGGCGTTGTATCTTCTACATCTAATCTGAGTACCTGCTGGTTATTACTTGCTAAAAAACGTGTTTTTTCAGTCGTACACCTATCAGATGAAAAGACTAATTCCGTGTTTATCCCTTGCGTTTCAAAAATGCATTTTAATTTATCTCCATTACTATCGTTTCCTACCATTGCCATAATGGAAACATTTTGGCCAGCTGCAGCAAGGTTAGCGGCAACATTTGCAGCTCCACCAAGTACACTTCTCTCGTTAGTTTTTTTCAAAACAGGAACAGGTGCTTCAGGAGAAATCCTCTTAACATCACCTTTATAGTAAGTGTCAATCATCACGTCACCCACTACAAGAATATTTTTTGAACAAATGTCATTTATATTCTTCATCGCAATCCTCCTTCAACAGCTGATCCACCTTTTTTATTACACTCTCCACTGGAATAGACTCTATGCACAATGCGCACTTACCTTGTTCAATTCGCTTTTTGCATGCATCATTCTTGCTACCGGCAAAGTATCCCACCGTACGACAATATTCACATGGCATGTCAACTATTATTGTCAAGGGTAATCTTTGTCCTTCATTCAGCTGATCGACTTTGTAGGGAAAAAACTGGTATTTATCATAGACGCCTGCAATGCAAATTGCTTTTCGATTTGCAGCCACCGCAAGATGAAGTGTTGCACTGTCATTTCCAATAACAATTTCAGAATGTTGAACAATGGAAGACCATTCGTTGTATGTAGTGTTTCCGACGTGCGAGCAAATGCAGTTCTTATTTACCACAAATTCTTGAATCTCTGAAACGTACTTTTCCTCACCTAATCCTCCACAAAGATGAGTATTCAAATGGTATGTTTCATAAATGTAATCGATAATCTCAGCATACTTTTTTGTTGGCCAACATTTCACAATAGAAGATGCCCCAGGGCACACAACACAATACTTTTCCTCCTCAATAATTTTATCCTGATTGAGAAGGCTCGACACTTGTCCTTTATAATCGGCGTCCCCCAGATAATTTATCAATAATCTGTGTCTTTGAATCATCATATCATCGGCTTGTGGAAATATTTCTTCCGTGTACGCTAACCGATTAAATAATGACATAATAAATGGTTTTGAAACTCTTACCGGTCTGTTCAATCCTATTTTTCGTGAAGCATTGCTAGAAACTGAAAATACTTCTGCCGAAAAGCTTGTCCCCGGTACAATTAGGATAGAGATATGATTTTTATATTTATTTACTATTTCTCTATAATATTTATAACTTTCTAAGAACAGCTTGAAATCCACATCCTCATACAATATTTCTTGTGGCAATTCCATTGTTTCCATCATAAACTTGTGTACGGATGGTCTTAAAATCATCTTTACGGTATAACCATCATTCGGTGAATATATTTTCAAATATTCTTTTAATGTTCTCTGAACAATTATCGAATCACCAAACACTTGTTGAAAAACAATCAAAACAGTTTTACAATCATTAACTTTTTTTTCAAATAAATAACTTAGTAGTGAACTAACTGTGATTAAGGCTCTGTTTATTATTAATTTAATCTTCATTAACACAAATTCCTTTTTGTAAAACGTTATTAACAATTCATTTGTCAATTAAAACATGAATTGCTTTTAATTTGTATGAAATAGTGAATAATAAAACTGCTTCAATTTCTCAACCTCTACATTTATTTCAAATCCCGCTTTTCTTATATCTTCGCTAGTATCTCTTCTCTTATATTTTTTACCTATTTGGATGGCTGCCTCCGCCCATTGCCCAGAAAGATTTTTAATACTAACAAATATTGTTGAATGAAGTATTTTTGTCTCCTTCGTAACGACATCACTCATGACACATGGCAAACCAGCGGCCTGCGCTTCTACTCCAACAACCGGAAGTCCTTCATACCTCGACGGAAGCAGAAACACATCCATTGCCTGATAATAGCGATAAGCATCTGCTTTCTTTCCCAAGAATAACACCTTTTTATCCAATCCTAGGTGATGAACTTTTCCCCTGATTTCATTTTCCAATTCTCCCTCTCCGATCAACATAAGAACAGCATCTTCTCTTCTTTTACAAACCTCATCAAATACCTCTACCAAGAATTCATGATTCTTCTGAAAGCAAAACCTTCCGATGTGACCAATTACAAATTTATTTTCAATTCCTAATTCTTTTCTTAATATGTTTCTTGTTTTCTCATCATACTTATACTTTTCCAAATCGATTGCATTGTGAATCACTTTGAATTCTGTATTCTTGCCAAACATCCATTCCCCGGCATACTTTGAACAAGCACATAACTGCGTTGCACTCATCTTTGCAAATGAACGCAACACATACTTAAAGATATTCTTCTTTGTTTCGCCCTTTCCGGCCGTGGAATGATTATGAATAATCCGATTTGGAACTCCCGCCTTTTTCGCTCCCCATAACGAAAACACACTCAATGTATTCATATGAGAATGGACAATCTGATATCGATTCTCTTTGAATATCTTTTGTATTGCCTTTTCATATTGAAACAAATGTGTATATCGCGGAACGACATAAATCTTTCCACCCAATTCCTCGATTTCTTCTCTTTGAGGTATAGATGACCCTTCCAGTACAATAAAATCAAACTGAACCTTTGTGCGGTCAATATGACGGTAATAGTTCATGACAACCATCTCCACTCCGCCATAATTCATATCTGTCATCATCTGTGCAACACGCATTGGTTTACTTGCTTCGTTCATCACTCTAGTTCCTGTCTATTGTGCTCCGTCTCCCGACAACACCATCTTTGCCGTTCGAAAAATGATTCTTATATCCATCTTCCAGCAGGAATGTTCGATATAGTACAGCTCCATCCTCTGCCGTTCTCCATTCTCGTAGCCAACATTATTCCTGGCATACGCCTGCCAGTATCCCGTCAGTCCCGGTTTCACGCTGAGCAACAGATCCTGGTCATCCGGATAATTAATCTCCACTTCCTTTTTAACCAGCGGGCGCGGCCCAATCAGAGCCATATCGCCTTTTAAAATGTTGAAAAACTGTGGTACCTCGTCAATACTATATTTACGAATAAACGCTCCCACTTTGGTGACGCGGGGATCGTTTTCCAACTTAAACTCTTTGTAATATCGTGCCAATTCTTCCGGTGTTAACATATCTTCCAGCTTATCCGCATTAAGCTTCATACTCCGGAATTTATAGATAAAAAACTCGTTCCCGCCTTTTCCTACGCGCTTGGATTTATAAATGACTGGTCCCCCATCCTGCAGCTTAATTGCAATAGCAACGGCAAGTATAACCGGAGAAAACACAATCAGAGCAAAAAGCGACACCATGATATCCAACAGCCTCTTAGTAAATGCGAATCCAATGGACAGTTCCCGCTCTCTTACGCAAAGCGTCTTATATCCATTCATGTCTGATACACTGTAACGGAAAGAACTCTTTTCCAGATTTCTCAGTGCTCGATAGACCAGCACATTTCTTCTCACAAGAAAATCGATATAGTCGTGGATTGGTTCATCCTTCAGATAGATATAGACGCAATCCACCCTGTGATTTTCCACATATGTACACAAATTTTCTTTACAGGCAACAATTGGGATCCCCTGTACTTCTGTAGTCGCTGTCTCTTCCCAGGTGACGATGCCTGATACAATGACACCTGAGCTCGCCCTTTCTGTAAATTGCTCGATTTTTCGCTCAATATCTTCCTCACGGATAAAAAGGAGAACTTCTCCACCTTTTTTCGCCCTACGTTTTCGCAACATCTCTTTTCTGGTGATTCTCACTAGAAATAGTACCGGAATGACAAGCGCCAGAAAAGTAAGCAATACTGCACGGGAATAATCTTCACTTGTTTTCGTGACAAAACAATATACTGTCAGTGCAACAAACAAATAAATGGCCAAAGTGCACACATTGTGGAACTCGTCCACAAAATTACGTCTGAGTATACCGGAATAGATGGTAAGAAAAGCGACAATCAGCAGGAAAAAAAACAACAGAACGCAGGACATACTGATATAACGTTCCATCAGACTAATAAAGGTATCTTTTCGTACCATACAAGCCGCAAAAAAGCAAAGTTCAACACTAAAAAAATCCAATATTAAGAAATCCAAGTGTTTCAACACGCTATACTTCTTTTTGTTCATTTTCTTTCCTCCTCCCCTGACTCTTCTATTCTTCCAACCTCATTTAGAGCTGAAATTTATTAAATATTTTTTTCCAATCATACTGCATATAACACAGCCAACCATGCATCCGACTCCATTATGAATAATATCATCCAAGTCCAAAAAGCCCCTGCATAAAACAAACTGACATATCTCTATCCCTGCAGAAATAACAAGCCCGAACAATAGACCCTTCCACCAGGACAATCTTTTGTGACATAGAATCGGAAGAAGTATTCCCGCTGGCAAAAGCAACACCAGATTCAGCAAATTCTCTTGCAACAGCTGGCGGTTCCCATGAAATATGATTTCTCTCCAGGACCAAAACAACTCCAATTCATACTTTCGAGTCCCCGTATTCCGGGTAAAAACCGTAATGGCAAATACTACTCCTAAAAAAACTATCATCAACAGTCCGGCAAATACCTGAGAGCCACGAACTTTCTTTTTCCTATATAGAAAGCCCAGTACTATGACTGCAATAAGGAGAACAAGCAAAAACACTATTACCTCACGCAACGACCACGGACGCAGGGACCATGGTTGATTATTCGAAACCCAACTCTGATAGATATCCAAAAAAAATTTCTCCTCCCCGCAGCCTATCACACTAATATCTTTCTAAATAATTTATATAAAACATCTACAGTGTCCATTCAGTATCTCTTCTGTGTCAATTTTGTAACCTTACAGGTGTTATTATTCCAACGTAGGGTCATTCAAAAGCACAGCCTGCACCAGATACCGGTTATTTGGTTTCCCGCTGATACAGGTGGACATGGTAATGATGTGATTGTCCGATGTCACTGTTAGATCCTGCCGCACGTGGGAATTCATATCCCGAGTGTTAAAAACGGAGTCCAGATAGACCTGGAAGCTGGCAGGGGTCTCAAAATCAAAATTATAAAGCAAATGGGCATCACTGAACTCGTATGCCGCAAATATTTCATAAACAAAAATTTCTTCCGGTGTGTATATATATACGTATGGATTCTCCTCAAAAAAGACTCCATCCTCATAGTAATGCAGGGTGCGGAACATGGAGCCGTCCTTCATATTGTGGCCGTATATCACCGTGTTGGGATCCGTAAAGTCCTTGCTGTTTAGGTTCTGGGTGTAGATACAGCCCGGATATCCCTCACTGCCGTCCAGATTATGGTTCAGGTAGTAGGATTCCTCCGTAGGATGCTGGAGCACCGGGTAGTCAATATTGGTTTCCGGCACGTAGATCCATGCATAGATGTCCCCATTCTCTTCATGGAGGGCATCCCAGTCCAGATTCTTCTCCGGGATCTCGATGCCAAGCTCCGCCAGGATATCCCGTTCCACTTCCGTTTCCGTCTCCAGAATCTCCGTTACAGATTCCTCCGTATCCACGGTGGCAGCTGCCAGTTCTTCCAGCCTCTGCTGCGCCCGGTCCTGAAGGATCTTATTTCGGATCATCAGAGCCACGATTACAAGGAATGCCACGAAAAAGACAATTCCCAAAATGAGATAGACATTTCTTTTTTTATTTGTTCCTTTGCTCTCTGCTGTTTTTTTCATTACGTTATTCCTTTTAATCTGTGATTGCCGGACCCCCGCCGCGGCAGGGACCGGCCAATCAAACCACATGTCATTTCTTGGAAGAATATATCTTTTAAAAGATATATTTACTATTTGTTAAATTTAACTTTTGCGCTGCAAAATACAACGCCTGCTAAGCAAAGCATAGCAAGAATCGGTAATACCGGTACAGCTGCGCCGGTCTTATCGGATGTGCCCTCTACAACAAAGGCAACGGGTGACAGAGAGGTAAATGTTGCGGTAACCTTTCCGTCTGCAACGGTAACATCCTTAATTTCTTCCCATGTTCCGTCTGCTTTCTGATGTAACACAGAAACCTTCTGTCCTGCTTTTACACCAGCCACATCAAAAGTGATGGTTGCTGAAGTAAAGTTTACAGGAAGTGATACATCAACAAGCTTTAATACATTGGCATTAGAGCCAACAATTGATGCAGCGGCTGTGTTTGCAGAGTTTGCTGTCTCAGCAGACACTACCTTAATGGTAGGGGTTACTGTTGAGTCTGCTCCATCGATCTTCACTCCACCAGCGGATACAGATACTCCGGTTGCAAGTGATGCTACGGTTGCCTCTGCACCTGTTGTGTCGGCTGTTGCTGTTGATGCGCTAGGTGCAGCATATGCTGTAATTCCCGTAGCGAGAACCATAACTGCTGCAAGTAAGCCTGCTAATTTCTTTTTCATAACTTGGTCTTCCTCCTTTCCTTCATTTTCATGTGGTTTATATTAAGCCTTCTCTGCGGATCCGCAGCCTCAGCCTAATACCATAATTATTCTTCCACCGGTTCATAGAAGAGCTCCAGTATCAACTGATACAGGGCATCCTCGTCCACGTGATACTCCTCGAAGGTCTCCCCCATGACGGTTTCGCCGGGCACGGTATATACCTGGCTGTCATCGAATGAATACTGCAAAGTTTCTGTCAGCATACCGGTGGCATCCATATTGGTCACCAGGTAATCCGACATGGAATTGTATATGTCAACAGCAGCTGACTTGTCCCTTTTAGCTAAATCCATGGCCTGGGTAAAAAAACCGGTCAGATACTGCATCTGTCGTTCTAATCGCTGTGTGGCACTATCGAAAGTGTCCAGATCTCTTCTTCTGAGATACACATAGGCTTCCTCACCGCTTAGGGTAACAGTCTCCCCTTGTTTTAATTCCACCCCCCGGGCAGGATCGCTCAGGTCATCTAACACCTCTACCTCCACACCGCCCACCGCGTCATTCATCTGGGGAATTGCCCCCATTCTTACGGACATATATCCGCTGATGGGTACGTTGTACAAAAGCCGGGAAACTGCATCGGCTGCCCTGCTGCAGCTGAGCTTCTGGCCATTTCCATAGCCGTGCTGGAGACAGATCTGAGCCACCTGCTGTCCCACATAATTGCCATCCTTATCGTAAACATCAATGGGGGTCATGGTATTCCGGTTGATGGCGAGAATGGAAAGGGTCTCCTTCTCGGTATCCTCAATCAACAGGAACATGGCGTCGGACTGACCACCACTGATGCCGTCCTTAGCGGGCGTCACCTTTTCGTCACTATCAATTCCCAGAAATAAGTAATTTTTCAGATGGTTGTTGTATCGATAGGCCTGTCCATCGTAGTAGATGGTTCCCTCCTGCCACTTCTCTACCACGGCAGTCTGCTCCGTGTCCACCGAAACTTCCTCTGCCGCCTCAGCATCTCTTTTTTGATTCAACGCCACCAGAACTACGATGGCCAGTATGATGAGCAGGGCAAGAATGGGAATTGCCAGATAAATGCTGTTTTTTTCTTTCTTATCCATTGCTACTCTTCCGCCCCCGCTGTCTGTTCTCCCGGAGGGGTTGGTGGTTGATCCGGCCCTACCGTCTGTTCCTCCGGACTTTCCGGGGGCTCCTCCTCCGGAGTTTGCTCCGCCTGATTCTGCTGATCTGTATTGCTCTGTGTATCGGAAGCAGGCTGCCTGGTCTGAGTAGACTGGCTTTCCTGCGTATTCTCTTCCTCCGTATATGTAATTTCCGGCAGAGTTGCCTTCTGGGTCAATATCCTGCCCACGGATTGATCGATCCGCTCTGCAGAGATGGTGCCAGTATTCACCGCATCAAGCACTGCCTGATATGCCTCCTTGAAATCTTCCGGCAGATACAGAAGATCTGCTCCGGCCTGCACTGCTGCCACTGCGGCCTCCCCGGCTGAGTATTGTGATGTCACTTCCTCCGCAGACAGATTTTCTGACAGCACCAGCTGGGAATCATCTGAGATGGTGCCGATGACAGGAATCCTCCCTTCCTGTCGATATGCGGCGGTATCACCGTCATAATTCTCCGGGAGGATCACCATATTTACATCCTCAGAGAGTGCCAGCATGGGATCATTTTCCTCCCCGGTTCCCTGCACTGCGAAAAACATAGTGGTGCCAATCCGGTCTACACTGTACTGCTGTGTGGAGTAAAGCATCTTTTTAATCTGCTCTTTTCCCTGAAAATTCACAGAAGAATATAAAAGTCCTCCCACAGGATAGGTATCAATGGCACTTTTTGTGGCATTTCCGGCCACGTTTACCATATTGATGCCGGTGAGTTCCTCCGGTGTAATGAGAAACATCTGTGCCACTTTCTCTTCCAAAGTCATCTCATCCAACTTATTCTTTATGTCATCGGAAAACTCCTGGGACTGTTCCTCCACCGGCGTCTCTACGTCAGCCACCTCTGTATCCCGGATTTCCTCCAGCATCTCTGTATGTTCTGTACTTCTTTCTATCCATTCCCCTGATTCCTGTTCGGGCCTTATCCATCGCCATACTACGCACACCACTACAAGAATTAAAACAATGATTTCCACAACTACCAGGTACCAGGCCGCACTCTGCTTATTTTTCATGGCAACCCCTCTTTATTTCTTCTTTTCATTACTATAGTAGTTTCCATAATAACTGCCGTAATAACTGCCATAATATTTACCGTAGTAACCATTTTTTTTCATGCTGACCTTATTTAAGACAGCACCTAAAATCCGCACTCCGGATGCCTCCAGCTGCTTCTTTACACTTACCACCAGTCTGGTATTCACTTCCCCCTGGGCAATGACCAGAATCGCTCCGTCACAGTACTTTGATACCACTGCCGCATCAATGGCAGCCCCAATGGGCGCACAATCCACCAGCACATAATCAAACTTCTCTCTTCCAAATTCAATGAGAGAGGAAAAATATTTCTTCTCCAGGATCTCTGTGGGATTCGGTACGGATGGTCCCGCAAAAATCATATATAACTTCGAAATCTCTGTGGCATACATCACATCATTCAGTCCTTTTTGTCCGGACAGATAATGGGATAAACCGAATATTTCCGAATTGGACATGGTTCTGGCACGAAGACGACCTACCAGCACGGACTTTCTCATATCCGTATCAATCACCAACACGCTTTTTCCTGACTCTGTCAGGGATCTGGCCAGGTCCATAGTCACCGTACTTTTTCCCTCATTTGGCAGGGAACTGGTGATCAGAATCGTTTTTACATCATCTCCGCAAAACTGTATATTGGTCTTTAACGCACGCAGCGATTCCTTCATGGTATAACTCTGTTCGGATATATTATCAAAAAATACGGTTTCCATACATTTTCTCCTTATGCACTCTTCCTGCGCTGCTTTGTCTTGTGGGTCTTCTTCCCATGACTCTCTTCCTTTTCCTCTAAAGGCAGTGTACCAAGGATATTCAGGCCCAGTTTCTTCTCCACATCATCTGCCGTCATAATAGTGTCATTCATCAGATACAGGATCGTAACCACTGCTATAGCCGCCAACGCGCCCAATAACGCACCGATTACGGTATTTTTCAGAATGGAAGGGCTTACCGGTTCTCCGTCCGAATAGCCATACTGAATGATGGTAGGCGGATCCTGGTCCATCTTCTGGGAGATGAATGCCGCAGCCACATCTGCCATCTCATCGGCAATAGCCTTTGCCCGCTTCGGATCCGGATCAGTCACCGTAATCTCCAGGATACGGGAATCCGAAGGATTATTCAGGGTCACCTTTTCTTCCAGGCTTTCATACGTTTCATCCAATCCCAGATTGGAGATGACCTGCTCCAATACAGGTCTGCCCTTCACCACGACGATGTAGTCATTGGTCAGGTTGGTACCGGTCTGGATATCCGCCAGGCTGGTGATGGACGTGCTCTTTGTCAGCACATATAACTCTGATGTGGATTCATACTGTGGTGTCATGATCAATGCACTGATTACAAAGGCAATCAGGCCCACAAGAACAGTTGATGCACCAATCATTTTCCAATGGCTCAACAACTCCAGAAACAATTCTTTCAGATCTATTTCAATTTCGTCTTCTATGTAATCGTTCTTCATTTCTTCCCCTTTCCATGCTTGGCATGAGGTATCTTATCTCTATAATTGTTTCAGGATTCTTCGTGGATTTTCCTCAAATAAAATCCCGGCCAGATCTGTGCCACATTTTTTCTCCACGTAGCTCCTGCATTCTCTCAGGTAGTTGGGACGTTTGTTGGTTCCATGGGCATCACTTGCTATCACGTCCACCCACTCATGCTGCAATAACTTTTTGCAGCAACGCGCCTCGTTTCTTCCATCTTTTCCCAAAACGCTTCCCGCATTAATCTGGATCCATGCTCCGACCTCGGATAGTTCCTGACACAATCCCGGTTTCTTCTGGATGCACTGATACCTTTCCACATGGGCAATAACCGGAATATACCCGGCCATCAAAAGATGTTTCGACTGATTATAAATCTCTGAATATTCCGATTCATAATCATACTCCGTCAGCACATAATTACCGCCTGCCAGGGACAGGCATCTGCCATTTTGCAGATACTCGATTATCCTGCTGTTTACATGATACTCGCATCCCAGATAGATCTTTACGCCGATTTGTTCTGCCTTATCAGACAATTGCCGATAATTCTCTTTTATCACCGCCGTGGGATAAGCAAACATCCCATGACGGTAATGCGGCGTAAGGATAACCGTATCCACTCCCTGCTGGTATGCGGTCTGCAACATAGCAATGGAAGTTTCTATTGTTTCTGCTCCGTCGTCTACACCAAACAAAGAATGATTATGGATATCTACCATTTTGCGTCCTTCCGTTATGAATCATTTATTAAACAGATTAAGAATGCGCATAGTTATCGCATCCTAACAGTAAAAAATTTACACCTAACAGAGAAAATTGTCAAGAAATGTCAGAAATGCAAATAAGAAATAAGAAACCATTCTCCCTTACGATACCGGCACCTTGCTTCTTCTACTTTATGGCATCTGCATGCTCAACCAAAACAGTCGCATAAGAATCCCCTTGCTCCGTTCTCAAATCCACTATTGACGCCTTTCCGTCTTCATAGCAATATAAATATACTTTTATCAAATCACCTAAAACCGCTTGTTTCTTGTACTCTACACATACTCGTTTGATCTGGTCATTAGATAACATTATATAAGACAAAGCCAACTGTATATATTGAGAATTATTCAAATGCCTATTGGAATCAAGCTGCTGTTTGCTTACAGTATGCTTTCCAACTTCCGTAAACCTACAAGATGCTTCATACTTAATCCTTCTCGAAAGATATTCCATGTCCAGGCACTGTTCAACCTGATAATTTTCTGTTATTTCCTTGGGAATCTTAACAATCTGCATCCTTTCAAGATCAACTAAAGACCACACAGAATTCGCTTTTACAAGAGACTTCCCGTTTTTCCCCTTTATATAATAATTCCTATGTGCTGTCATTCCAGCTACCTGATATGGAAATGTACCAATTGTTACTGTTTCCCCTCGCCTCGGAATACATTCAATATCAATCTGCCAAAAATAAATAAACCAGCCTTGATTGTGGGACAAAAGATATCTCTCCCCCACCCCCAAATCATCTAATTCAAAATGCGTGCAATCTTGAAAGTAATCCGCTATAGATCCTATCATTAGATTTCCATCTATATCAGTTTCAGAATATCTTACTCTGCTATCAAACTCATACATTGAACTGAATCCCCATTTTTAGAAGTATGTTTAATTCTCTCTTCTATATACTACATACTAGAATTGATTATAAATAAATTCTGGTGCAGTAGACAAATCAGCATACATCAAATATAAGTAAAGTAAAACAAGCATTACAATAATTTTAATCATCATAAAAACGTTTGTTACTTTTTCATTTTTCATCATTTCCATGAATCGTCTCATTAAATGCTCACTTCTTTCCATAATAATATTTTTTATGACAATATTCGATATTAATACTGCACTTTTGAAAAACTAATGCCGCTTACAGCAACCTGCTTGCTATCAATGGAATCAACATTGTATTTCACTTTGTATACACAGTCTTTTTCCAAATAAACCTTTGCCTCTACATATTCATCCTTCATGTTAGAGTTAGCTCTAAAGCGGACAGTATAATACCCTGTGTCCATATTGTGCAAATAGACTCCCGATCTAGTCCCTACAGTCTTAGACTTGTCCAACACAATATCACCTTCAACTATCGAAACCACAACAGAATTAAAACTATTTTCACTGACATTTGATGTGATTGAATATACACCCTGTTCTGATTTTGACGCACACTGAGATAAAGTCAAACTATCGGTCAACAGTTCTTCATAGATTGTTTTATCTTCTATCTCCTCTCCCTTATAAAAACTGTAAACAGCTTTATCTAAATACACCCAGCCTTTCCAACCCAGATGCATAATATCCCTCAGAAAATACAATTCATATTCCTTGTCTGAAAAATCAACTAACGTAACCTCATATTCATCACAAATGTTTCTAATATTTTGATAATATGTGTTTCTTTCAGACCTTTGGAATCCTGTGTAATCATACCATCTGCCATTAACCGGCACACTAATGATCAGTGGCTCAATTCCTGTTTCTTTGCAAACATCTAAAAATAGTCTAAAATCACCATACTCCGAAGATGATGCATAGGTAATACCTACATTAGAATCTTTCTTAGCTCTAAGATTACCTTTAATATATGTATCATAATAATCGTTATCCACACCGAACTCATTATTTGTACACGACTCAGCCCCTACCTCTAATGCCTGTGATAATAATAAATCAAAATCTATTTCATCTGCGCAAACGTAATTGGTTGTGTCTAATGGGGGCAAGCTATCAAATTCATCAACAAGTTCAAATCTTGTTTTTGCATTTCTAAACACACTATAGGTAGACATCTCCACATATGTAACCGGATTAACAGTGTGATCTAAATACATATCCTCATATTTTTCCACTCTTTCAAGTGTCACAGGGTCCGATGCCAACAATTCATTGATTCTATCTGATACTTCTATCTTCGTTGTTTTAGAAATATCATCATTCTGCAAGAATTCAACAAAATTGGCTTCTTCAAATCTACTACAAAACGCATCTGACGTTAATTCCCCTTCTCTAAACCACTGAGGCGATACAATTAATACAACTTTTCCATTCTTTATATTATTCTGGAGTGCGCCAACATTTACCGCTTGCGACACACTTTGTAAATAACCTGCACCCATCAAAACCATATTAAAATCGGAATATCCTTCGTTAAACAATGATGGTGGATAAGCCAAGTCATCTGCAGAATTAAGCTCAGAAGATCCTAACACAACAATGGAGTTTTCATCAATAATCTGATCCATCACATAATCAGAACAATTCCTCGTATGAATATTGTTATCATATATAGCTTTATCTACATTAGTCGTTAAGCTATGCTTTACTAACAAATCAAGACCTACCACGCATGCAAATGCACTAACTAAGGCAATCAGTAAGAAATAGAGCTTTTTCACCGTTCCATCCTCTCCTTAACCAACTGAATTATCTTATTCGGCGTATTAATGTCCGTTCTCTCTACCTCTGAAGGGGCAATAATTACACCAAAATTCTGTTCAATAGCATACAACAATTCGGCAAAAGCCAATGAATCCAACAAACCGGACTCAAACAAATCCTCATCAAGATTATCTCTCACTTCATCATCTTCACAAAGACTTACTAATAAATCCAATAATTTTTCTTCCATTACAATTTCTTCCTTTCATTTTCATTAATAAATTCTGCAAAATACATTCCACGTTTCTGACAAATACCCTGAGAAAATCAAGAAGCCTAACATGACAACATTGAGGTTAATAAACCACGAAAAAAGAACATACCATTTTTTTTGCTTATTTTTCTTATAAAATGAAGATTTCTTCTGATATATTTCAACAATAGCCATAACACAGCCATGATATAGGCCATAGATAATATAATGTGCCTCTAAACCATGCCATAACCCCATGATTACCATGTTGATTATCAAACCCACAGCCGCACCGGTAAGTCTGTTTGAAAACCGCTTTTTTCGGGCAGAATCAATCATAAATCTGGTAAAAATGAAATCCCGAAACCAAGATGACAACGTAATGTGCCAACGATTCCAGAAGTCTTTTATATCTATGCTCAAAAAAGGTTTATTAAAATTGTCTGGCATTCTTATTCCTAATATATAGCTTGTTCCCACAGCCATAGCACTATAGCCAGCAAAATCAAAGAACAGATACATTCCATACACATAAGCATACCCAATTAAATACATTGGTCGATATCTTCCTTCAAAATAAGTCTGGAGAATATAATAAAAAACACCGGAGCATGCAACTTTATAAAAGATTCCCAATATTAATTTGTATGCGCCTGTAGTCAACAGTTCCGTATACTCTGCTCTACTCCAGACTCTGTTGTCATCCTCATTAAATCTACGACTCCTATCGATGGGTCCAGAACTCAGACTTGTGAAAAACAACAAAAATTCAATAAATTGATATTCATTAATCTCCTGAATAACACCATCATAACTTTCTATTATCACTTGAATTACTCTGAAACAAATATAAGAAATACCTAAAAACCCGAACAGAGAATATCCTTTTATTGCTCCAATTTTATATATTATTAATGGTAGCAGCGCAAGCAAAACGGCGTGCCCATATATATACTTATTCCGTCCATATTTTTTCCTTAGGAATAAGTAAATTTTTACAAGATATGTGGCGAAAATTACATAAGCCAACAAATACAAAAGCTGGATGGGCGTAGATTTATACACCTGCCATATAAAGAAACCAGATATCACCCATCTATACCACTTAAGGCTTTTTTCAAACATCCCAATAACTACAGCAGGTATGAGTAATATAATAAGATAAACAAAAAAATCATAACCCGAGAAAAAACTCATAATAATCCTCCCACTGCTTTTCTATCTATCTTTCCATTATTAGTCCTAGGAATATCAGATAAAAATTTTATCTTTTTGGGAATCATATACTCCGGCAAATTATCCTTTAAAGCTTCCTTAATCTGAGTAGCCGTTTCCTTTTTATCCTCAACTGGTGTAGAATACACAACTCCAGCCACCAGACTACTGACTTTACCATCTCTATACTTAGGAACAACAACCGCCTGCTCTATTCCGGGAACTTCAAGCAAATTATTCTCTATATCACCTAATTCGATTCGATAACCATGAAGTTTTACCTGTAAATCAATCCTTCCCCCATAATAAAGCATTCCATCGAGCAAATATCCTTCATCGCCCGTTCTATAGTACCTGTAATTTTCAGTATTTTCGGTAGTAATTCCAAATGACTCTCTATTTTTCTCTGCATTATTCCAATAGCCAACGCTGACTGAATCACCAACAATCACTATTTCTCCGCGTTCCCCTTCCGGGACTATGTTCCCATTCTCGTCAACAATTCTAATCCATGTTCCCGGTTTCGATTTTCCCACTGGAAGCGGAGAACAGGTCTTATTGATCTTGTCAGAAATAACTACTTCTGTTACTGCACACGTAGACTCTGTAGGTCCGTATGTATTTACAACTTTTGCGTCAGGAAATCTTTCCATTAATCGAACTACTGTCTTATTTGTTAAAATTTCTCCGCAAAACAAGAAGTCCGTAACATTCGGCATTAAATCCGATGTAAAACACGGATCTGACATGCAAACATCCACAAATGATGGTGTTGACACCCATATATTTGCATTACTTTCTTTCAATGATTTGTATAATGACTTTGTATCATTTTGAATCGATTTAGACAATGCCCACAGTGTTCCTCCCGTGTACAGACATAAAAATAAATCCATCACCGACAAATCAAATGAAAATGGCGCCTGGTTCAAAAAAATATACTCATTTTCATCTGATACACCATTGCCCAACCCAACTGCCCATCTTATAAAATTATCCAAGCAGTCGCGTGTAATCTGTACACCTTTAGGTGTTCCCGTACTTCCGGAAGTAAAAATAATATAAAACACTTCATCAGCTTGTATATATTTTTGTTTTGCAATTCTTTCATGCCCATTCTCAATAATGAACTGAATATCATCCAAACAAACAATTCCGTCCGCATCTATATCTAACTGCTCTGTAGTCAAAATCATCTCTGGTTTTACTTCATTCACAATAGCTTCAACTCTTGATAATGGTACATTTACATCAATCGGACAATAAGCCCGTCCGGTTTTAACACATGCAATGAAACAAACTATCATCAATGGATTCTTATGTCCGTACACAACAATCGGTGAATTTGTAGTTAATTTCTTATCTATCCAATATGCAAGATAATCCGAGTAGTCATTCAACTGTTTCCAAGACAATTTATTTTCTTTGTCTTGTAATCTTTGAATCATCATAAGACGATCTGGATTTCTTTTTGCATTCTCATTTATTTTTTCAAGAATTGTCATATAACACATTTCCCCTTTTCCATACTTAGAAGTATATTTTCAACGCAAGTATAGCCCGTCCACGGGCAATTGTCAATAAAAAGCATAGCATTTACGATTAGTGCATATACTAAAAAGGGTGTGTGAAATGATTGTATATGACAAGTTATGGCAGACAATGAAAGACAAAGGAATAAGCCAATACAAACTAATAAAAGAATTTCATTTTAGCACAGGGCAATTAGACAGATTGAGGAAAAATGGTAATGTGAATTCATATACATTAAACCAGTTATGTGAGATTTTAGATTGTAAACTTGAAGACATAGCAGAATTTAAGTCCGAAAAACAAAAGGAAAACCCTTGAATGTTCAGAGTTTTCCTTTTACTATTTATGCAAAAATGATACTTACTGATAAAATAATCAATCAAAAATAAAATGAATTACATAATCACTTTGGTCGCTAATCCCTGCGGAATAGATCCCGTGTATACACTTTATCTTCCACATCATCCAAACAACTGTCGTAGCGATTCGCGATGATAGCCTGACTCTTCTGTTTGAATTCATCCAGATCATTGACCACTACACTTCCAAAAAAGGTACTGCCATCTTCCAGTGTAGGCTCATATATGATCACAGTCGCACCCTTTGCTTTAATTCGCTTCATCACACCTTGAATGGAGGACTGGCGGAAATTATCAGAATTTGACTTCATGGTCAAACGATAAACACCAACCACTACCTCTTTTTCTTTATTTGCGTCATAATCACTGTTTGCTTCGTAACCTCCGGCAATCTCCAGCACACGATCTGCGATAAAATCCTTCCGGGTTCTGTTACTCTCTACGATAGCAGACATCATATTCTGGGGTACATCCTCATAGTTGGCAAGAAGCTGCTTGGTGTCCTTCGGCAGGCAATATCCACCATAACCAAAACTGGGATTATTATAGTGGCTGCCAATACGAGGATCAAGGCAGACACCGTCAATTATTGCCTTCGTATCTAACCCTTTCATTTCTGCATAAGTATCCAGCTCATTGAAGTAGGATACGCGCAGTGCCAGATATGTATTGGCAAACAGTTTCACTGCTTCTGCTTCGGTAAAGCCCATGAATAACGTATCAATATTCTCTTTGATGGCTCCCTCCTGCAAAAGCTCAGCAAAGGTATGTGCTGCTTTTACCAGACGATCATTCTCCATGTCCGTACCCACAATAATACGGGACGGATATAGATTGTCATACAAAGCCTTGGACTCACGCAAGAATTCCGGACTAAAAATAATATTTTCACTGCCGGTTTTCTCCCTTATTCCTGCTGTGTATCCCACCGGAATGGTACTTTTGATTACCATAATAGCATCCGGATTTACTTTCATCACTAACTGAATCACGGATTCCACCGCACTGGTATCAAAATAGTTCTTCTTACTGTCGTAATTGGTGGGGGCCGCGATAACCACAAATTCAGCCTCCTTATAAGCAGCTTCTCCGTCCATTGTAGCCGTCAGATCCAGTTCCTTTTCTGCTAGATACTTCTCGATATACTCGTCCTGAATGGGGGATTTTCTATTATTGATCATCTCAACCTTTTCAGGGATGATATCAACTGCTGTCACATGATTATGCTGTGCTAAAAGTGTTGCGATGGAAAGGCCGACATAGCCGGTTCCGGCAACTGCGATTTTCTTGTTCATTGTGTTTTTCTCCTTGCTTTACAAATTCCATTTCCGGCTTAAATGAGTTTTCCCCGTCATCCCAATGCTTATTCTGTAAATCTAATTCGGAATATGGTATACATTAACTTGGTTCACTGGTATTTTTGCATCATGGTAGAAACCATCATTCAAAATATACATTACTCCATCTATGATAGTTATTCCTTCTATTGCATACGAATCAGTTAAAATGTATTTTAATTCAAACTCTTCTGATTCTATATCAAAACAATAGACATAATTCGCAGCTTGATAATTTATTCCGGCTGTAATATAAATCAGTCCAGAATCTTCGTCTATATATAATTGGTCCTGGCCTTCAACTCTAAAACTATAACTTCTAATAGGCTCTCCTGATAAAGAATAATTAATCAATTCCTTATCGGTCAAAATCCATAAGCTATCTGTATTATTTGAATATGCTATACCGGAAGGATTCTTCACCTTAAATTCACCAATTGTTTCACCAGATGTTTTTATATGTCTAATTAAATTTTCACCATATGAGCAAAACCATAACGTATTTTTATCATCTAAAGCAACTCCCTGTATATCTTTTAAATTTGAAAAATTTTTATAACAATCTATAGATTCAGTGATCTGATCAAATTCATCTGATAATACAATGATACTAGCTTTAAATGATTCATCTGACGGATGCGACTTACCAGCATATCCGACATAAAATAATTGGTTACTTGAATCATATGATAGACCTGTACAGGTAAAATCATTATCATCATCTATATTTGGTAATACTATCGTTTCTATTGATGACAACTCTATTGCATTTTCTGTATTTATTTTAGTTGAACTTTTCGATTTAAAAATAAGAAAAATCACAACAATGATTAGCGATAATAGAATTATTATTAAAATTTTCTTCTTCATTTTTACCCCTCCCGAAGTATCGCTATAATCTTATTTCTATAAACGTAAAATACAATTGAAATTGCCCCAAATACTACATACCTAATGATTGATTTTTCATAAAGCAAAACCATAATGATTGCTATAAAAACTGTTGCAAACAACACTATTGTTTGTAACCTAACATCAAAAAACAGTTTATGATCTACATTATTATTCGAACAAACACGTATCATCATAAAATAATATAATATAAGCACCAATAAATAACTTGCAAATGTTGTATATCCTGCTGCTACATACCCATAACAAGGAATAAAAATACTATTCAAGACTATATTAAAAAACGCAGCTAATACAGAACATAAGAGTATCAACTTTGTTTTTTTATAATAAAACAATATATTGACATATTGTTGATATATAAACATGATAAGGACACTAATAATAACTGGGGGCATAACCCATATCGCAGGTAAATAACTACTTCCTCCTAGCACAAATATAATCTCTGGTGCCAAAATAATAGCAATCAAGCAACAAGCTGCAACTACAAATGTTCCAACAAGAATTAAATGTGTTTGCCGTTCTTTTTTATTTTCTTTTAAAGCTTTAAACAGCCAAGCCTGCAATGAAAGATTCAATGCACCGCTCACCACAGAGATCATCATGGAAGCACTATAAGCCACACTGTAAACTGCTGCATCCGAGTATCCAGAATACTTTTGAATCATTAGTCTATCCGAATGATTCAGAAGAACCATCGACAAATAATATGGCAAAAGTGGTAAATTATATTTCATTGCGTCTACTGCCAAAGACCGATTATATATTGTTGGGGTTCCCTTATAATTTTCCTTAATAAATGGAATCGATACCACGCATTGAATAGCTATACGAATTGCAACAACCCACATTATCGGATTCGGCAGGTTAAGGAAAACAGAAAGTGCTCCAACTACTGGTCCCAAAACACCATACAAAAGTGTAGCCACTAACATACTTTTATACTTATTCTCAACGCGCTTTCTAGAGGACCAAAGTCCAAAGCTGACTGTTCCAAAAAATGAAATAATCATAAAAACAGTTATGATTGTAGACATATCTGTAAACTTATTAATGACCGGATGCACAACAAGATAAACCACTAGCCAAATAATGACTAAGACAAAACTCAGCGTCTGCATTGTAGCAGAATACAAATATTTATTATTATCCTCTCTAACCAATCCTGCTACATAACCACTACTATATATACGTAGGGTAATAATTATTTCAAAAATATCTAACCAGGAAAGAAAAACGGAATATACACCATAGTCCGATGTTGAAAGAGTATGTGTCAAGATAATCATTACTAGCCACGGTGCTGCTTTTTGAATTATGTTACTAAATGTGTACCATACAGCAGCTTTCATTTCCTCTGGCATTGAAAGGTACTTGCGAAATAATCGCTTCACATTTTACACCTCCATGTATAAATTTTCTTTACGTACAAAGAAAAATAATGCTATAAATATAGTAGCTAAATAATGTATAAAAATGCTTGAACCTGTCATGCCAATAATAAAATAGGATATACACATAAATACAAGTAAATTAAATACATTTCTATCAACAGAATGTCTCAAAACATAAAATCTATAACTCAATAGCAAACAAATACCTATTGTCCCTGGAATTCCAAACAGAACCAACAACTGCAGAATCAGATTATGCACGTAATAATATTCACCGGAAGTTATGTTCAACGCAACACCAAATCCACCAGGCAATCCTACTCTACCTTTAATATAATCCATAGTTAAGGAATATATCACATCCCTATTGGTCATATATATTTCCTTACTTTTTAGTTGCTCTATCAGTAAGGTAACACTTCTGGATTTTATTCCATATTTATCTAGCAAATCACTTATCCATATTAAGATTTCATTTAAGTTAATAAGCATATATACTGCCAGCATTAGAATCAAGACACAAAAACAAAGCTTTTTAACACTGGATATTTTACTAGAAAATAAATATGCCAGTACAAGCATTGCCACACATACCACTGCAGCCATTCTACCACCTAAAGCTGCTATTACAATAATATTAATTATTGAAAATAACGTTTCCCAGCTAGTCTTACTTTTCATTTGCATAATACCATATGATAGGATAAAAACATTAGGAACACATATCCCTGTGAATATAGAATAGTGTACTAAATTAGCACGTAGTAATATAACAGCAAGAAAAACCAATGGCATATTCCAATATGCAATTTTATGCCAATTTCTAATAAAAGTATTTAAATCAAAATAAGTATTCGTAACACAAATACAAGGAACCATAAGACCACAAAAGGCCTGCAACCCTTCAATCATTACATAATACCGGTAATCTGCAACAGCACAATTAACTCCTATACATAGCATAAATACAATGAGAAATATAGATACTATTCTATCTATATTATGGCTTATAGCAAGTGGTATCAGTCCAAGTACTATATATAAACAATACTGAGCAATGGCAGGAGCACCAAATGCGTTCTCCAAAATGTTCCATAAAAACGGAAAGTAGATATAAAGCACCAAAATATTAGATACTCTTTTTGTTTGAATATTCGGCTGTTTTCCCATCATATATTTATTTGAGAATTCATCAGTACCCATTGTATCAATCCTTATTACGTTTAATTACTTTCTCATATATTTCTTTCCGATCATAAATAGCAGATTTAATAAACCTAAGTGGATACGTGCATCCCCACATTAATTTCTTTATATCACTCCACTCTTCATTGGAGTTATATAACTTGCACGAAAACGCCTCTTTTACTTCCGGCTTTAACCAACTATCACCTGTCTTTGTAACCCTATTTCTTATATCAGCATAACATGGAGCCTCAATACTAGGAACCATTCCCATTGTCAGAAAAGCATGTCCATTATAGCAATATGGTTGCCTACAATGAGTTCCTACAGGCTCAAAAACAATCGGCCTATCAATATCTTCAAAAACATTTTGGTTACTTAACTGACCGTAACAAGGCTTTGCTGCACCAGTACCGAGATCGATATATAACGACCAGGCTCCTGCATAACAGAATTCTTTTATCTTCTTTCCAAAAATATCCAATTTAAATTTGAACATATTTGAATCAAAAATTTTCCAAGTTTTCTCATAATCGTCCCTGCTCATGTTTGTCAGTAATTCTTTAGATCCTGTTAAGTCATTTCTTCCAACCGTAATTTGACATGCTGCCCCAACTTCTTTTTCACATATAGAAATAATATCATCTATATCTTGGGCAATCTCATCATATGGCATTAGTTCAATTGTATACGAGCAACCTAATGAACTCATCAACTTAACATTATCAAAATATCTTTCAAGCCAATTTTTCTTCTTAAGTTCTTTATAATGAAATGAAAATTTGAACTCTAATCTGTTTAAGTACTCCTTCGGAAATGTTGCTATTTCTTCAAATCGCTCAGTAATTGTTCCATTCGTTACAACCTCTAAATAGTGACCTTGTTTTAACAGATGATATATAAACTGAGGCATCTCTTTCGGAATCAAAGTTTCTCCTCCACCGGTTAAATTTATAATACAAGGCCCACCCAATCTTTCCTGTGATAAACACCTGCCAACATGTTCTGGTGAATACTTAAATATTGCTGGTCCCTTTTTCACTTCATTAAGCGCTGATATATAGCAATATTCGCATTTTAAATTACAATTTTTAATTGGAACATTAATTACGAGTAATCTTTTTATATTCATTATAATCTCCCTTTTTCCTTTATTATTGTTGCCAACTCTACATATTTACCCAAAAGTTCTGCTTTATCTATTTCCTTTGGAGTACTTGTAAGCATCTTTGGTATCAGATATTCGATATCATCAATAGAATTTGCACATTGAGTAATCCCTTGTTTTTCTATCCATTTATAAACTCCAAAAACCTTGCCCGTCTTATTATCCAATGCTATGCATGGAGTCCCATTAATATATGAGAATAACATAGCATGAAGTCTGTCAGTAATTGTAAGTTGCGATTTTGCGAACTGTTCCCAAGACGCTTCTAATTCTCTATGCCTATTCTTTAATGAAACATGTCTTGGAACCACTGTATCAATTACAGTTACATTATATTCCTCCGGAATAATTTCTTTTATATTATCCAATGAAATATTATTTAATGCCTCACAGTCATCCCTAATACACACATTAATATTTTTTTCTCTTTGTCTTTTTGGTGTTTTACTGTGACAAAATAACACCATATCAGGGCACAAAAATGAAACTGAATTACCATTCAAAACAAATCTATTATTTACTAAATCATACGACTTTTGATCTCTCAAACAAAAAATCAAATTCTTATGCTCAGAAAATATATTAATTGTTTTCAACAATTCTTTTTCCCCTGCCGTATCATGTGTATAATATAGAGTTTGAGGAAATATAATAATGGTATTATCTTGGAAGGCTTTAATAATATCTCTTACAGTTATTTCATTATGTAACCAAAGATTTCCCATCCACCCTCCGCCCGAAATGCATACAACATCATCTTTCTTTATAGCTGAACAAAGGAATTTTTTTTGTGTATGGTAAAAAGGCATTAGTATTTCAACACATTCATACTGTGGAAAAAATTCTTTAACAAATTCTTTTTCTTCCTCCATTATTGCATGATCGCCAAGATTACCATGAACAGGTCCTCCAATAATATAAAATGTTATTTTTTTATGATGTTTTATCTTTTCTCGAATTTTTCTCCAATTTGGGCAAGCCAATTGTAGCTTAATTAGTTCTTTTAATTCGTTTATATTCATAATATCCCTCAAAAAATGGTTTGAAATTAT
>JBJELY010000081.1:0-7823 GCA_051879395.1 Roseburia sp.
TAATTAGAAATAAGGGTATGTGGATTGATAAAATCGGCATATTCTTATCTTCATATAAGTGCTTGTATAAGCGTTGGGAGTTGGGTGCTGCCCCAAAATATGGAAATAGAAAATGAGTAATATGGCAGAGGTAAAATAGTAGATGAAACAAGAAGAAAAACAGGCATTTTTGCATTTTCGATTTACAGAAAAGGAATTCTTACTGGATGAGCAAAGTGAAGAATATATTGATGAAATTCTCCCCTGGAGAGGGCGTTTTGGGAATGATCGCTGGAAAACGGTATATGCTATTGGTTTTGAAGAGAAGCCAGGGTGGCTGGATGCAGCAGGAGGATTCCTTTATCAGGTAGCAGATAGATTTCAGTATCAGTTGACACGATTGCCGGATCTGGAATTGTTGAGAGAAAAGATTGAGGTAATTCCCGATGAGGAAACGATTGAGAGGCTCTTGAATTCAGTACCGTTTACAGTTGGATCAGAATATGTGACGGAAAACTGGCTGAAGAACGCATTTGAAAAGCTGCAATCAGTTTTTGCAGAAGAAATAGCAGCTTATAAGGGGACGGTGGCTCTTTATCTGGCTGAAAAGAGTCAGAGCCTACGGGTTCCGGAGCGAATCTTCTTTCATTTGGTAGAAAGTGGGGAGGGAGAGTATCCTTTTGCGTTTCTTGCAACATATGCCACCAGGGATGAGAACCAGAAGGTACGACATATGCCGCTTCGGTATGCTCTGACAGAATACGAATCCAAACGCGATAAATTGTTAGAACTTCTGGCATGTCTGAATCGGGCATCTGAAGTATCTCCGTTAATCGGAGAATTTGTGGAAAAAGGAGAGTTGTTTCATCCGCTCCGATTGACGTCGGAAGAAGCTTATCAGATATTGAAGGACGTTCCACAGATTGAAGAGGCGGGAATTATTTGTCGTATTCCCAATTGGTGGAAGAAAAATGCTTATGGTGTTTCTTTATCTGTAAATCTGGGTGAAGATAAGCCGTCGATGATGGGGCTGGATACGATTCTTGAGATGGTACCGCAGCTTGTGATTGACGGTGTGCCATTAACTACGGAAGAGATTGAAAAATTACTTTATCAGACGGAAGGGCTTGCCTTTTTAAAGGGAAAATGGATAGAGGTAGATCATGCGAAGCTTCGGAGACTGTTAGATGAAATGGAGAAATACCATGGAAATCTTACACTTATGGAAGCTCTGCGCATGGAGCTAAATGAACAACATAAAATAGGTGCGGATGTGGGGCCTGTTGTTACAAATGGGGCGTGGATGGCAAAATTGTTGCAGGATCTGCGGACGCCGAAAAAAATTCGCTCTGCGGTTGTTCCAAAATCATTTCAGGCGACACTGCGCCCTTATCAGAAAGCCGGTTTTACATGGCTGAATTATATGAATAAACTGAATTTTGGTGCCTGTCTTGCAGATGATATGGGACTTGGAAAAACGGTTCAGGTATTGGCATTTCTGGAGAAGCTCAGGAAGACAGAGAAAAATGCAAGGGTTTTGCTAATCGTACCGGCATCTCTGCTTGGGAACTGGCAGAAGGAAACGGAAAAATTTGCTCCGGACATGCCTTATGTGATGCTTCATGGAAGTGGGGCAAAACTGCTTGGAAAGATGGTTCAGGAAGATAAAAGCTTTCTTACGATTACGACATACGGGATGGTGTCAAGAATTGAAGAGCTTGAAAATATCCGGTGGGATTGTCTGGTTCTTGATGAGGCACAGGCAATCAAAAATCCTTTGACTAAGCAGACGAAGAGAATCAAAGCTTTGAAAAGTAAGATGCGGATTGCCATGACGGGTACACCGATTGAGAATGATCTGACCAATCTCTGGTCATTATTTGATTTTTTAAACAAAGGGTTATTGGGCAGTTCGACAGAGTTTCACGATTTTTGTAAGCGGCTTGAAATGCATCCGGAAGGCTATGCGAAGTTGAAATCAATGATTTCACCATTTATGCTACGCCGCGTGAAAACGGATAAAGAGATTATCTCGGATTTACCGGATAAACTGGAGCAGGTTGATTATGTGGGAATGTCTAAGAAGCAAACGGTGTTATATCGGAAATATGTTGCGGAGCTTGCTGACAGGCTGACAGAGTTGAGCGGAATGGAAAGAAGGGGTATGGTTCTGGCCTCACTTACCAAACTAAAGCAGATCTGTAATCATCCGGATCAGTATCTTGGACAGATGACCTATGATCCAAAAGAAAGCGGAAAATTTGAGATGCTCCGGGAAGTGTGCGAAACCATTTATGAGAAAAGAGAGCGTGTTCTCGTATTTACTCAGTTTAAAGAGATTACCCCGTATCTGGATGAATTTCTTGCCGAAATCTTCCATTGTCATGGATATGTACTGCACGGTGGAACGTCGGTTGTACGGAGAAATCAGATGGTAGAAGCATTTCAAAGTGAAAAATACATTCCATATATGATATTATCTGTAAAAGCAGGAGGAACCGGACTAAATCTGACAAATGCAAGCCATGTTATTCATTTTGACCGCTGGTGGAATCCGGCAGTAGAGAATCAGGCAACTGACCGGGCATACCGCATTGGTCAGAAAAAGAATGTCATCGTTCACAAACTAGTATGTAAAGGTACAATTGAGGAAAAAATCGACGAAATGATAGAATCAAAAAAGGAACTTGCTGCTAACGTAGTCGGAAGCGGTGGTGAGAGTTGGATCACAGAAATGAGTAATGAGGAACTGTTGTCTGTTCTGTCATTGAATTAGGAGATATTATGAGCAGAAGTTATTGGAATACGGGTGAAAGTTATAGCCAGCCGAAGACGGCACAATTGCAGAATAATGCAAAACAGACGATGCAGAAAGAAAAATCAAAAGGCAGAGTGCTGGAGCCTGTTGTGATTCAGGGACGAAGCATTGTGAAAAGCTGGTGGGGACAGGCGTGGTGTGAAAATCTGGAGAGATATGCAGATTATGAGAGCCGGCTTGAGCGTGGAAAGCGGTATGTGCGTACTGGTGCAGTTGTGGATCTCAAGATTCAGAAAGGAAAAGTCTTGGCGCGGGTTCAGGGAAGAAGAAAAACACCATACAAAATAGAGGTTAGAATCAGCCCTCTGTCCGAAGAACGATGTCAGTATGCAATTGCACAGTGCAACAGAAAAATAGAAAATCTGGAGCGTCTTATGAAGGGAGATTTCCCGGAAGATCTGAAGGAAATGTTCCTTGGTAGACAGGGGCTTTTCCCAGAACCCAGGGAAATTAGTTTTAGCTGCAGTTGTCCGGATTGGGCATTGATGTGTAAGCATGTTGCTGCAGTTTTGTATGGGATAGGAGCACGCTTCGATGAGAATCCGTTGTTGTTTTTTGAACTGAGAGGAATTGATGTGGAGCGTTTTGTAGATATAACACTGGCCAATCGTGTGGAAAGTATGCTTGCCAATGCAGATACACCGAGTAAACGGATTATTACCGATGAGAGCTGGGAGAGGCTATTTGGCGTGCTTTGAGAATAAACCATAATGACGATTTATTCGGAAAAACGAAGCAGCAAAGCATTGTAAAGAAGGGATTCGGGAAGAGCTGATTGAAAAGAAATGGGTTACTGAACTAAACTATCTTAGTACAGTAGTCCATAATTTTCGTTTATTGTTCATTTAAAGAAGAATAATGTATGATGGCGTTGGAGTGCAGTTTAATACAAAACAGATTCGAGCGAGAACATCTGGATGGGGTGAGGGACATCAAAGAGCATCTTGCGGTAACGATGAATGGTATGAGCAAATAAACAAATTCTTCAAAGTGGACGGGAAGGTAACCGATGAGAAAATTTGGTGTCAAATAAGACCGTTGAGGATAAACCGATAGACAAGAAAAAATAGTTGAATACGTGAAAATGCATGGAACGATAAATAATAAAGAAGCGAGGGAATTATTAGGGCTTGCAGATTCAACAACAAAAGAATATTGAAAGAGATGGTTGAAAAGAATGCTTTGACTGTGGAAGGTGTACGCAAGGCTAGAAAATATCTGATGAAATATACAAGGAAATATAAGAAAATGTTGGAAGTTGTGTTCCGAATATTTTAATGTGTGAGAAGATTTATTGAAGAAATCAAAAGATATTACAATTCAAGTGGCCGATTAGAATGACGATGGAAAATTCAATTTAGAAGATGTGTCTATGATTACAGGAAAAGGTAAATTATTTAAATTAAAAAACTTTATCTTGATACATGAAGAAGAATTCCTGTGAGTCGATAATTTTTCAAAGTGTTTATGGTCGAAATATAACAGAAAACATGATAAACTAATATTAGCTTGAATTGCTGAATGTACCACTTTTGCGGTTATCCAGTGAGGAATCCATGTTTGTCACAATAAATGTGAACAGATGAACTAGCTGGTCTGTTGGTTTTTCCACCTTACAGACAACACGTCTCGGATAATCCAAGTTGCCGGCCTGATACAGGAATTCGCCATATGCTGCTGCGTAGGATACTTTATCCTGCTGTGTCATTTCAAACAGTTGATCCTCTATCTCGGATGCGAGGACGCTGAGATTTTTGTCCTCTTTCGAGCGAATGGCATAAGAAGTACCGTTTGTTTCACACTGTTTATAAAGAACCGGTGTTGCGAAACCGCTGTCACCCCGAAGCAACAACGGGATATCTGTATATTCTGTGAGAAATTCATCCAATAAAGGTGGAGAAAAAATGCTGTAACTAAGCGGTGTGGTAGCACCGTCAATAACTACTGAATGAATAATTCAGGTTAGTTATTAAGTTAAGGAATAAGTGGGGGAGAAATTCCCTTAATTTTCTTGACTATTGTATACAGGGGATGTAAGAAATCATATAAATAAAGTCACTGCATTTTCAATATGAGTGGTGAAAGGGAAATGGTTGGGCTATGAAAATTTTGTATAAAGCACATATCAATGAAAATACAGGAGAAATTCAAACTGTTAAAGAACATAGCGAGAATACTGCTAATTTATGCCGAAAGTTTGCAATACCGGTGTTAGAGGATTTTATGTATACGATAGGATTATTGCATGATGTTGGGAAATTCAAGGAGGACTTTCAGCGTCGAATAAATAAAGAAAATATTAGAGTAGAGCACTCTACATGTGGAGCTCTTGTAGCAAAAGAATTGTACCCCAATGCGATAGGTCTGATGATGGAATATTGTATTGCCGGACATCACAGTGGTATACCAGATGGTGGTTATAAAAATGATACATCAGATATGCCTACATTATGCGGAAGATTAAAACGCTACTTTGATGATTTTAGTGCATATAAAGAACAGTTACAAATTCCTCAAATTAATCAAAAAAAGATTTTAGATTTTTTGATGGAGGACTGTGGGAGAAATACAGAAATATTAATTGATAAATTTTCTTTCTTAACTCGGTATGGATTTTCCTGTCTTGTGGATGCTGACTCAATAGATACTGCTCGGTTTTGTAATAGTGAAAAGATAAGAACGCTAACAACAGATTTTCAAGAATGTCTGAAAAAAGTAAATATAAAACTTACTTCTTTTGTTTGTACAACGTCTTTACAGAAAACTCGGACACTCCTTCAACAGCAAGTGTTTCGTAAAGTAGATACGAGTGGAGAAATCTATCTTATGAATATGCCAACAGGAAGTGGAAAGACTTTATGTAGTGTGAAATTTGCGCTGGAAAGGGCAGTCAGAACGGGGAAAAAGCGAATTATTTATATAATTCCTTATAATTCGATAATAGATCAAACAATGCTTGTTTTCGAAGAGATATTTGGAAATAGTGCTGAGATTCTTCGCCACCAGTCAACTTTTTCTTATGAAGATGCAAATGATTATACGGAAGATTATCGTAAAGCTGCAAAAAGTGCAGCCGAGAACTGGGATGTGACATCTATCATTGTTACGACGGCTGTTCAGTTTTTTGAATCAGTCTATTCGAATAAACGAGGAAAACTTCGGAAAATGCATAATATGGCAGATAGTATCTTGATTTTTGATGAAGCACATTTGATGCCCCAGGATTATCTTCAGCCGTGTCTTCGGGCTATAACATACATAACAAAGTATCTTAATAGCGAAGCAGTGTTTTTGACGGCTACGATGCCAGATTTTCCAAAGTTACTTCGTCAGTATGCATTGAAAAATAGTAAGATTATTGATTTGATTGATGATACTTCTTGTTTTTCGGAGTTTCAAAAATGCAAATATCTGTTTTTAGGAAGGATGAGTGCAGAAATACTTCTTGAAAAAGCTGCGAATAATCCGTCTTCTTTAATTGTTGTAAATAAAAAACAATCTGCAAAAAGACTTTTTGAATTGTGCAGTGGAAAAAAATATCATTTATCAACATATATGACAGCATATGACCGAGAAAATACGATTAATGAAATTAGAACGGAATTACAACGGTTGGAAATGGATTATCCTAATTATAAGGATGTACCGGAGGATAGGAAAATAACAATTATATCTACATCTCTAATTGAAGCAGGAGTGGATTTGGACATTCACACAGTATTTCGTGAATTGTCTGGACTTGACAATATTCTACAGGCAGGAGGTAGATGTAACAGAGAGGGAAAACGAAGTCAGGCATCAGTATATGTATTTGAATTTGATGATGAAAATAAAACGAATCAAGATATCAAAAGTAATATCACGTTAGGTGTATTAGATAAATATGAAGATATTTCATGCTCTCAAAGCATTAAGGAATATTATGATAGATTATTCTTTATGAAAAAAGATGTGCTAGGAAAGAATACGATTACCCAAAAATGTTATGATATTTCTGGAATTCCTTTCGCTGAATATGCAAGAGAGTTCGAATTGATTGATTCAGGAACGGTTTCATTAGTTGTTTCAAGAGATAATCAGAGTAGAGAACTTGTAGATTCATTAAAATATACGGGAGGAGGCATTGGTATTACGAGAAGATTGCAAAAATATATATGTTCTATAAATCAGAAAGAACTGGATGATTTGATACATCAGCATGTAGTAGATGATTTTGGGACAGGAATTCTATGTCTTATAAATTCAGATTATTATAATGAAGAGACGGGAATAACATTTGAAGCAAAGGACTATTTTATTTAAAGGAAGGAGTGAGAAAAGCATGGCTTACGGTTTTAAGGTGATGATAGAAGGTGATTATGCATGCTATACGAGACCAGAATTGAAGGTTGAAAGAGTTAGCTATGATGTCCCAACACCAGGGGCACTGGAAGGTATGTTCAAAAGTGTGTATTGGAAACCAGCAATTCGATATGTGATTGATAAAATCATTGTGTTCAATGAAATAGATTTTATTAATATTCGAAGAAACGAAGTAAAGGACAAGGTTCTTTACAGTGCAGTAAAGAGTCAAATGAATGGAAAAGAGACAGATCCGTGTATCTATACAGCGGAGAATAGAAGTCAGAGAGCTGCAATGGTCTTGAAAAATGTTAAGTATGGAGTAGAGTTCCATTTTGAACTGACAGGATTGCGTAATGAGCAGGAAGATGATGCGGAAAACAAGCATTTTAATATTATCAAACGACGGCTGGAAAAAGGGCAATATTTTAGAACACCGTGTATGGGATGCAGCGAATTTCCTGTAAGAAGAATGGAATTGGTGGGAAAATTTGATGAGAACTTAATCAGTAGCAGAATCTTAGAAATGGGGGATGTTGATTTAGGTTTTATGAGTTATAAAGTTTCCTTCTACGATCAGGGAAGACCAGTAAATGATGATTGGGATAATCCTAAATTCTCTGATAAAGCGTCTACCATTTATTACAGACCACATATGATTAATGGTGTGATAGATGTAAAGAAA
>JBJELY010000082.1:0-2022 GCA_051879395.1 Roseburia sp.
GAGAGTTATGAGAATTCCTTATCAGGAAAAACTCAAATTAAAGCTTTAGCCAACTATTCTATTCCAAAAAGAATCGTCAGTCGTTTGTTTAATAAGAGTATTGACAAAAATAGAGAAATGCTTTTTTGGGCTTATGGTACGGCGGCATATTGTTCATTGATAGAGAAATGGTGGTATAGAATAAATTTGATTGTTTGGGAGACAGCTAGGTATTATTTTAGTAAGAATAAAAATAGCTAAAGCAATCTGGTAATATGTCAACACCCTAAATCAAAAGATTTAAGATGAAATCTTGAAAAATGGACGACCTTAACACACCCCGACAATTGGATTTCAAAAAAATCTAGTCAGGTTTACATGTAATCTATTGAATTTGCGTACTCTTATCTTGAGAGTACAGTTGACCTTTGGCCAGCAATCCATAGATCAACCTGACAAATTTACGGGCGGTTAATGCGAGTGCTCGTTGGTGTTTGTGAATCTTAACTTCTTCGACCTTACGGTCATAATACTCCTTAAAGGATGGCTCATGGCGTATAACGCTGTTTGTAGCTTCCAAAAGGTAGTACCTTAAATATGTATTTCCCGCTTTCGACATGGATGTGTCTTCGGCTCTGAAATTACCGGACTGGGATTCTCTCCACACAAGTCCTGCGTATTTTGCCATAGCTCCGTTATCCTTAAAGGAATGAATATTTCCCAGCTCAGATAGGATGCCGGCAGCAAATACAGGGCCAATGCCTGGTATAGACTGCAACACAGTATAAGAGTTTAAATCAAGGCCTTTAATGCTTTTCTCAATAGCAGCATTAATAGCTTTGAGCTCATGGTTGTAAGCGGTAATCAAGTTAAATGAAGAAGTAATGGCTACCGTCAACGGTTCGTAGAGAACCTTGTCCAATCTGTAAGAATCACGAGCCGCCTTTTGAAGAAGCTTAGCAGTAGCTTCAGGGTCAGTAATTCTATTGCGGCTTTTCTTACAGATAAAGTTAACTAATTCTTCCAACGAAGTGTTGGCGATATCTTCAACCGAGAGGAAATCAGTTAAAACAGCTGCAGCTGTAGCTCCATAGTTATTTGCAAAAGGAGCGTTTTCATCACGAAGTTTGGCCAATTCACTGAATTTGAGGAATATATTGGTCAGCATATAGGTTTTCTCTCTAGTGAGTGAAAGGGTTATATGTTGGCGGTGCCTAGTAAGGCGCTGTACTGCAAGAAATTGCGTTCCGCGCCAAGGGTCCTGGGAAATACGGCCTACGCGAGCGAAGTCAGCAATGACAAAAGCATCGATATAGTCGTTCTTGGATAGGCCAATATAGGATTTCTTGTAATTGGCAATCATCTTAGGGTTAAGACAATAAACCAAGGTTTTAAAAGGCAATAGCTCTGAACAAGAAGAAAGATAGTTGGCAATATGAATACCATAGTAGGATGTGGATTCCAAAGCGACCACCACTCTTGAAAGGGCATCCTTATGGTTCTGTTGCTCAAGTATAAAATTCTGAATAGATAGAGCTAGAGCCTGAGCACCGGGTTGGTTATTAGGCACAGAGAAGGTTTTAAGAGGCTGCTGAACGCCGAAGCGCAGAAAGCAGACCACGTTTTCTTGTGAGCTAATATCAATTCCGACAAACAAGATAGAGTAAATATCTGCCTGTTCCAAAATAGTCACCACCTTTCCGGCTAAGGATTGAATAGTAGAAAAGGGTTATCCTGATCTCAAAGTCTGACTGCACCCTCGCATAATAAGCATTCATCTATGGAAATAAGGATTTGCTGGATATTTCCGCCTAGAGATGCGACATCTGTGTAAGCAGTATATGGGCCTTGAGGCAGGCGTCAAGCTTAAAAAGCAATAGTATAAAGCTACTTTGCAAGGAGGAAAAGACGTCGCCTTTGCTACAGTTCTATAAGGCTATTGTAGCATCAGGGAAACTAAAACGGAACCAGAATTTACTGTTTATGTTTAGTATTATTAAATTATCAAGGAACAAGGATGTGGGCTGCATGCGGCCTTACATC
>JBJELY010000083.1:0-1894 GCA_051879395.1 Roseburia sp.
TGGATGAGCTGAATATTCTGCTCAACCTGGACAAGCGGGAGAATGAGATTGTGGACGGCGAACGGGAGGAGGACTGTGAGGTAGCAAATCGAAAAGAGACAGATCGGGAAAGGTAGAAATTGGGATAATTCTCTGTTATAATAATACTATAACAGAGAATACATAAAGATAAGGCACATTATAGTAATTAAGTAAAATAGAACTAAATAACTATCGTAATAAGTATTTGTGTTGGGAATGCAGCTATATGTCAGGAACACAAAGGGAATTAGGGAATTTTCGTATCAAGTTAAGCTCACAATGTAAAAATTATATCTGCATCGTGTGACTAAAATTGAAAAACGATATAGAAAGGTGGTTGAGATATGGACTTTGAATTTCACACATATAGTGATTTTCTAAGAGAATATGAGAAATACCCGCTTGATAAATGTAGCAAATGCAAGGGGGTTCGAGAAATTAGGGATGATGATGTAACAATTATAATTGAGGATAGAACGCTTCATTTTCCACAACTATTGGTTCTTTGCTGTATAAATTGTGGAGAAAAATGTTTACCTGAATATTCAAAAGGAATAATTGATGGCGCTTATAAGGCTATGATAGAGCACGGACAGTTTGTAGGTGAGTTTGTTCCTAAGAACTTTAGAAAGAGGTTTGATTATTGTCAAGAGCAGGATTTTGTGTATGACCATAAAGATTATTATAACATTCCTGGCCTTTGCTATGATGAAGAACATTCCAAAGAAGGTTTTTTAACGCCTGTATATTTTGACCGAAAAGCTCTAATTTATTTTATTTCTGTTCCTGATTATGAGGTTGACATTTTTTCGGAGAGCTATGGACACATTTGCAAAAAGGATTCTGAAGGAATATATGTGTATGATTGGAATGTACCATTTGGATTTAATAGTAATGGTAAGTTAGTGTTTTGGCTGGGTGATTTAAGCTCTATGGATGCACAGAGTCAAGCCATTTTGAAAGGGTTTAATATAGACTCAGATCACTTGCTTATTGAATCTGAATTTTACCAAGCACAGATGAATTGCGTTTGTAGTGAGCCAATTAAAGAAAAACAGATTCTGATAAATAAAGAAAACTTTATTACAAACATCAAAAAGAAATATAATATTGACTTAACACATTTGAGTGAAGAATGCTCTGCTCATGCAAGAAATATTCAACGGCCACTCGTTTTCACGGAACAAAGCGTATCTGGAGTAATCAATGCCTTTGACAAGGTATTGGTAGAGGGATTTAACGCCACGCAATTAAGAGCATTATATGAAACAGTATATTCCGAGTGTCAAAGAGATGGCGAATATAAAAAATGGCAATCTATTCGGCTTATTAAAGAAATATTGGTGAAATTCTGCGAAGGAATTAAAGGCACAATAGATGTTGATGCGCTTATTTCTCCGCTATATATTCTTCATGATTACCGAATATATCTTGATCACTTGCTATCAGTGGAGAAGCAGGAAAGCACAAAAGAACATATAGTTTCAACTTTAGGTGTTCAGAGTTTTAGCGAACAAGAAACTATTTATTTTGAAGAAATAGAGCGGCTTAATAAATTATTTCAATATTTGGTATTACTCTCATTATAGAAGGGATACTATAGAGATGGTTAATTTTATACAAGACCTGCAAGAGGTAACTATAAAACAACTCACTGCATATGGCGTTAAATACAAAGCAAAAGATAATTTGCACGACCTCCTGATCAAACTTTATACTTTTTGGAATAGGTATATTTCTCCAGAAAAACGTAGTGTACGGATATCAGAAGAACTAACAGAAAGACTGCCGGACTTACCGCTGTCTGTGCAGAAGTCGATGGAAAAGATGGTGGAATGGATCAAAAATGGTGTAGACATTAATTGCTTCCAAG
>JBJELY010000083.1:1994-7749 GCA_051879395.1 Roseburia sp.
ATGGAAAAGATGGTGGAATGGATCAAAAATGGTGTAGACATTAATTGCTTCCAAGGTAGAGGGTTATATGGTGAGGGAAACCGTGATTATCAGAATATGCTCTATGGAATTGTCCACTTGCATTTATCAGCAAAAGAAGATGATGTTCTCCCTGTGGTAAAGAAGGACGGGTTTGCTAAACCTGGCAAATATCTTTTATATGCGTTATTTAAGGGGGATAATGCGTATTTGGTAGATATTGGGATACATCCTGAACCACAGAAAAAGGGTGGTTGTAATGCAGTGGAATGGACCAGCAAAGAGTTGCTGAGAATAATTTTAAATAACTGGCCGGGATTGCTTGAGGACAACAAAATCGAAGGTATGTCTCTATGTGATGAAAAAGGAAATCCGATTGAAATAGATGATCAAACGATATCTCTTCTGATGTCGAATCATGTTAATACATTTGTTAACATTAACAACACCTTATATCTACCTGGAATGGGAGTAGTAGGATCTGGAGATAGCTTAAAGGCGGTGTTCGATGCGGATAGAATGGTTCGCCGAGTACAAATGGCTCAGAAGTATTTTGAAGAAAACAGTGACAGCATATCTATAATGTTTGAAAATGTACTAAAAAAATATGGGAAGCAGGTACCAACGAAATTTGACATTCATTTTGATTATGTTCCCGTTTTAGAAAAGTTTGTCATCATTGATCGAATTTCGGGAGTAGCATGTGACGATCAGGGCAGGAAAACATATCTTCTTTCTGAATGATAGTATGATTATGTAAAGAGATTGCTAAACAAATCTGCCCTTCCCAAAATTTTGATTTCACCATTGATAAATTGCCTAATTGGCATGCCGCATATAATGAAGTAAAGCATAGCAGGGAAGAAATTTAAAAAAGCAAGTTTAGATAATTGTATGAATACAGTGCTCTCAATGCCGAGAGGTTTTTCGATTTGAAAAACCCTCGGCTATTTTTGTAAATGAAAACCACCGGCAGTGCCGGTGGTTCCAAAAAGCTTTAGCTATGCCCAGTAAAAATATCCTCATCTTTGCTACGAGAAGTGAGGCTCAGCAACCACACTTCCAGCAAAGATGAGGAATCAAGTCTGGATGAAACTTGACGAGAGAAGTTTACCATGCACGGAGTGTGCATGTAAATAGAACACCCGAGAAAAGAAAAGGGGGGTGTCCCCACTGCTATTTGAATAGCAGCAGGGCACTCCATGCAAGCGGAAAAACATCAATGAGCCTATAGGCTCCGCTGGTAAAAGGCCCTAAGGGGGCCTGTGCAAACCACCGGCACGGCCGGTGGTTATGATTTGTTGCGAGGGAGATGATGCACATGAGCACCAAAGGAAGCGAAAGGCAGGTGTTGGAATGCCTATCAAGACCGCACAAATTGGAGTAGTGCACCCACAAGATTGAGCGGATTTGCCACTCTTCTATATAATGAATTCGACGCTCAAAGGCGCAAATTCATTGAAGAAGATAGTTGAAATGACAGGCTGTGCCTGACGAGCTCCTTTTTCTTGTGAATCTCACCTTGAAGATAATTGACGATCGCTTGTCAATTGCACCAATATATGGTATAATCTTATAAAATGAATTACCGTATCTTGAGGTGATGAAGTGGGGTTTACAATAGATGATTATAGAAAGCTTGATTCTCGACTTGGGCAAATAACAAGCCAAAAAGTCGAGGAATTTGAAGTATCCTCTGATACCCCCCCTACCCTTGATGATCTTCCTGATAGCAATAAGGCATATTCTTTGTTTGCGTCGATTCTGTTCATTGATATAAGAAAATCGACTCAATTAACAGAAGCAAGCCATGCAAAAAGTATGGTTAAAATTTACCGCGCTTTTATGCGGATGGCTGTCAGCTGTGTTCGAGCCAATGGAGGAGTAACAAGACAATTCCTTGGTGATAGAATAATGGGAGTATTTCTTGATTCTTTGGACGATAACGGCAATGTGCTTATATCATCAGCAGACAAAGCAGTAGAAGCAGCCCGAGCTATGCAGACGTGCATTGACTATACCTTAAATAAGCATTTGAAAAACCATGTTGGAGGAAAAACTATTTCTTGTGGTATTGGTATAGATCATGGTAAAGTTCTCCTTACCAAAGTCGGTATGTATGGTGTTGAAAAAGATGATAACAAAGAAAATGAAACGGACTGTGTATGGGTTGGCAATTGCACAAACAGGGCTAGTAAATACTCGGATTTAGCTGATGGTGGAGAAATCTTTATTTCTGAAAAAGTATATAACAAATTGTCATCAGGCTTAAAGCCTGAAAATGTGTGGACTTCGGCAGCTAAGCATAAAGGTAATGTGCTCTTTAATGGGTACACATGCCGGAATAATTATCTCGAATTTATAAGCGAATTAGGGGAACCCGTTGTCTCCATACCGAGCGGAAACGACGACGCACTTAATCTCGCCACTGCTATCAAGCAAATTGGTGAAGCATGGGATAACATTTCAAAGAAAGAAGGGGACTTAAAGGCTCTTGAGGCTAGGCTCAATGCCCGCCAAGAAATACTTTCGGAACAAGCCGAAAATAACAGACGATTCGAGATAGTTTACAAAATAGAGAAAAGTGAACTTCGCTCATCTCAATGCTCATTCTATGATATGTTGTGCGGTTATTTGCAGTATTCGTTTTGTAAATCCGACTATATGGATTCAATGGGATACGACTTTTGGAGAAAGTTGGTAGATGAAATATATTCCCTCGGCAAGATTACGGATAAAAGTTACGAGGAAATCACGTCGCAAAATGACTGCTATCTAATTGACCTGTATGACCATTTCAAAATCTATGATAAAGCTTACGACGCAATGGTGATAATGGCCAGGAAGAATCACCATTGGGTTCTGATTCGACGTAACACAATCCTATGGGCGAGAGATCAATGTGTTGTTTGGAGACTCAGAACTGCTATTGAGGAACGCATAAAGAATTATTCTCTGGAGTGCAACCGCGAAAATTTTTTCAAGATACTAGATGAAATAAAAGACATTGTGGGGTATTAGAGCATGGAAGAAAAAGACAACGTCCAATACTTGAATAAGGATGATGCGCTTGATATTTTAGATAGAACCATCGATTTTGTCAGAAACTGTGATAATAAAGCATCGATCTTCCTTGGGATTTTTGGCGTTATTCTTACAATTGCCCTTACAACAGAAGGTCTAGATAACCTCATGTCAATTATCCGGGCGGCTATAGCGCAAAAAGGTTTTTGCAATATTCTCTTCCTACTAATAATGGCTGGCTTTCTAATTATTACGGTATTTGGATTAAGCCAGATAATTAAGGTTTTGGGCGTTAAGGTTGATTCCTCCGCCGAAGAAGGATTAGACGGGGACTCAAAAATATTCTTCGAATATATCAGCAAAAACAACTATTTGAGTTACAAAAAGAAGTTGCTTGCCGCAACGGAAGAAGAGTTTTTTAACGATATCACATCACAAATATACATAAATTCGTGTATTTGCCGCGATAAATATAAAAGTTACAAGTGTGGCTTGAAATGGACGCTCATAGGCTTTTGTGGATTTACTGTTTTATGGATAATTGGAGCAATCATTTTTTAAGAAGGTGCTTTTATGGCGAGTTATGATTACAAAGCAGGAAAAAAACGGGTTAAAGAAATCCTGGATAACAAGCTTGAAGTTATCGAACAAAATAAATTACCTTCGATAGAAAACCTGACGTTTGATAATGCTTATAAAAGCTGGGTGAGCGCAATTTTTGTGGATATCCGAGACTCCACTGCCTTATTTACAGAAGAAGATAAGGAAAAAATTTCAAAGATTATTAGAAGCTTTACTTCAGAAATTATTGAGATTCTTAGGGATGATAACAATTTAAGGGAAATCGGCATTCGAGGAGATTGTGTGTATGCAATTTATACAACCCCATTTCAATCAGATATTTATGAATGCGTTAATAAAGCCATTTATGTCAACACCTATTTACGGATGCTGAACAAGTTGCTGTTAGAGAAAAAGTATCCAACTATTACGGCCGGAATAGGTGTCGGAAGTGCAATAGAACTAATTGTGAAAGCAGGAAGAAAAGGTGTTGATATAAATAACCCAGTATGGATTGGTGATGCTGTAACAGGTGCAGCGAACTTATCTTCGATTGCCAACAAAGATGGGCACGATTCTATTGCATTTTCTGAATCTACATACTCTAATATGATTGAAAAAATGAGAGAAGTTGATAGTGAAAAAGATGTGGATAGTTGGCTTACAAAGTATAGCAATGATAAACTTGGAACATATTATTGTGCTGGTATTGTCAAAAGTGAGTTTAATGACTGGATTAACAACGGAATGGAAGATTAGGTTCCGCTATTGGGGATAGAACTGAGGGATCGCGTACTTCAACCCACTCAATGATAAGCAAGCTGAGAAGGGACAAAGTTAGAAGCAGCTTTAAGAAAATGTTTTCGTACAATGATACTTATGCTCACTTTGGTTATGAAAAATAAAAATCAAGAGCCTTATATGAGTATTTGCTTACATAGCCGAGAGGTTTTCTATTCGAAATCCCCGCGGCTATTTCTTTTGTAATTGTAAAGGAGATGATGCACATGAGTACCAAAGGAAGCGAAAGGCGGGTGTTGGAATGGCCTATGTGACCCCGGAGGAAATCCGGCAGGCAAAAGAAATGGACTTGCTCACCTATTTGCAGAACTATGAACCGCAAGAGCTGGTGCGCATCGCGCCCAACACCTACTGCACCCGTGAGCATGACAGCCTGAAAATCAGCAACGGAAAGTGGCATTGGTTTTCCCGTGGCATCGGCGGCAGGACGGCGCTGGACTATCTTATCAAAGTGAAAGAATATCCCTTCACCCAGGCGGTGGAGACCTTGATCGGACGGACGGCAGCCATGCCGCCCGTTTTTCATGCCCCAAAGCCGGAGATACCCCGGACGCTGCTCATGCCGGAGCTGAACAGCAACACCAATGCAGTGGTGAAGTACCTCATGGGACGCGGCATCCATCCCGCTGTTATCGACTACTGCCTAACCCACCGGCTTCTGTTTGAGTCCAGGCAGTACCACAACTGCGTATTCGTTGGCTATGACCTGGAAGGGAAGGCACGGTACGCCGCCCTGCGCGGCACGATGGGCAGCTACAAGGGTGAAGTCACCGGCAGCGATAAGCGCTACTCATTCTCCATCACGGAGAACCACAGCACGGAAACTGTCCACCTGTTTGAGTCCGCCATCGACCTGATGAGCTATGCCACGCTGGAGGTGCTGGCGGGCCGGGACTGGAAACAGGATGCGCTTCTTTCCTTGGCCGGTGTGTATAAGACCAAGCGCGAGGGCGTGGTGCCAGTTGCTCTCAGCAGGTTCCTGACGGACTTCACCGGCATCAAGACCCTAAAGTTGCACCTGGACAGCGACGAAATTGGACGTGGTGCGGCCAAAGGTATCATGGACGGGCTGAAAGACAAATATGAGATTTTTAATGAGCCGCCCAGGTTTGGCAAGGATATGAACGCCCTGCTGCAAATGCGGCTCAGTCTCTATCATCAAAAGGAGGAAAAGGCACTCTTGAAGAACGAGTGTGAAAAGGAGGACCACGCACGGTAAGTACCGTTCTCTCCCGCGCCGCAGGCGCAGAAGATAGCTTTGTCTTAACAAGCAACGAATCTGTCCGTACAGATTCAGCTTGACAGGGGCTTTGCGCCCCTATGACCCCGCTGAAAGGATGATATTTTTGAG
>JBJELY010000084.1:0-2017 GCA_051879395.1 Roseburia sp.
GCATATTGCATTGTAGTATCAATCTGTGAATGCCCCAAAATCTTTTGAACCTGTTCGATAGGCATCCCTTTATCAATAGCCCTCGTGGCCATACTTCTTCTGAATTTGTGAGGATGAATTCTCTCCAACTCTAATCTTCTTCCCAATTGGCGCAACCTTATCTCAACACCGCTAATTTTTAATCTGTCATACGGGGCATCCAAGGTAACAAACAGCGCTTTATTGCCGTCTCGCCTTCCCTCTATGTATTCACGCAAATGCACTTTCGCTTTTGCATCAAAATATACTCGACGTTCTTTATCTCCTTTTCCATAAACTACACATTCTCTCCCTTCCAGATCTATATCGTCAATATTTAAGTTCACCAATTCTCCCACTCTAATACCGGTAGAATACAGCAAATCTATGATTGCCAAATCTCTTATTTCTTTACAGTTGTCCCGAAGCCTTTCTATTCCTTCATCGGAAATAGTATTTTTTACAACCGTTTTCGTTTTGATTTTATGAATCCGCTTCATGGGACTCTTTAAAATATAATCTTCTTCCTCCAACCAAGAAAAGAAACTCGAAATATTTCTTCGTATATTGTCCACAGTAACATTCGAGCAATTATTTCGCTTTTGATAATTGGCTAAATATTCTCTGATTTCTTCTGTTGTAATTTTTCTGACACCGGAAGATATCTGGGAAAACATATGCTCTACTGTAACTTTATAATAGTTTATGGTTCTGTCAGAACATCCCTCAATTTGCTTTGCCGCAAGAAACATGGTAAGAAACTCGTCATTAGAAATATCTTTTTTTGTAGCCTTGTTTTCTGCAAATGCTGAAATAATTACCTCTTGCAGTTTTTTCATCTGAGCAATTGATAAATACTCTGACATCTCATTTAATACTTTTACAATTCTTTCATCCATACTGGTATCTCCTTCCGTAGATACCATCATCCTACTCCAGCTATGCCCTCTTTTCCTACTCTTTATTTTGATCCTCTAAATCAACAACGCCCTGAATCATTTCCGTTACAACCGAATTCAAACCAACCGCATTTTCACTGGTAATTACCGGATTTCCGGTTTCCTTTTCTATTCTTTCCCTAGCTTCTCCGGCAATCTGCCCTCCGGTTCTTGCAACTGCACGATTTTCTTCCAGCCCTTGCGGATTCTGCGTTTTGGTCAGTTCTGTGGTGGTTGCTTCTGCTAACATATTCAATGCTAATTCCAACGTACTCATATTGTCTCGAAGATTTTCTTTTTTCAATCCTTTCCGATTTTTATACTGACGGGTATTCATCCCTGACCAGGCCTTTGTAACCTCATCCGTAAGAATTGCATATTCTCTTCCTTGCTGGACTCCATGATTCTGCCACTCATCCGTTAATTCTTTCCTTGCACGAATCGTCTGAAGTCTTTGGTTGATCCAATCCGCCGAATATCCCTTTTTTGAATAAGTTTCCAATGCTCTATCGATGGTCAATTCCGGATCGATGATTTCTTCTATTCTCTCCCGTCCCACTTGGGCCAACCAAAGTTTAAATGGTTCCGCCTTTTTTGATGGTATAGACTGAATAATTCGCAAAAGTTGTTCCGTATTTGCGATATCTGTCATTCTTCTTTTCCCATCAGCCGCCTTCATCTTCAAACCGTGACAATTTGTCACGGTTTCATTCCCCTCTTCTATTAATCTTTGTTTTAGTTTTCTCCAATATGCATTAGCATCCTTACTCTCTGTCAATACAGCCACTACATCAATAATTGAAAAATACCATTCTTCATTGTCTTCATCCCATGCAGTTCTAATCGGCTGATTATCGTATACTTGGATTTTGTTATTTTCCTGCAATATCTGATCATCTCCTCCTTGTTGTACACTATTCATTCCAAAAAAGCGTTATCCAAAATACTTCTGCATTAGTGAGTCAAACAAAACCTGTGTTTCATCCAATGCTTTCTGCACTGCAACTTTTGATTTGTCGACTTGTTTAGTGAAATCTGCAAATTGATTTTGTACACTCATA
>JBJELY010000085.1:0-1998 GCA_051879395.1 Roseburia sp.
CATTTCTTTTATAAATTATACTTTCGGCTGCAAAGTTACGATTTCTTTTCCAAACTGCCAAATGTTTTTGGGAAAATATTGGCAACGACAGATTAATCAAACTTCATTGTAGGCAATCGCCATCAGTGAGGCGGTCAAAGTCGGAACGGAACCGACGGTCTTGTATGATACGATACTTCTCAAATTCTGACTCGGCAAAGTCCTTGGCATATTCAGCAGTTATCTTGCCTGCATCCTGAAATATCTCACGGTCAGTTGCATCCAAGAATTTGTCTATACGCATCTCCCAATCCTCCATTGTCATGGGAATATGACGTTCAGCCATATCCTTGGCAATGTCAAGATAGGCATTGACAAGCCTTCCCATGGCTTGCAACTCGTTCTCACGCAGATAATTCTTGGCTATGGAAACATCTGTCTTTATAATCTTGCCATTAGGTGCCTTTGTCCAGGTTGTCAGTCCCATGTGTTCTTTCTCTGCGTTCGCACGCTCCACGATGAGTTCCGCTGCGGTATGTCCATGCACGGCATAGTGCATCTTGTTCTGCACTTTCTTGAAGAACCTGCGTGTAGTGGGGGCATCCTTGTGGTAGTCTATTGCCGTGGCATAAATATCTGTCAGCTTTTGGTAGAAGTTACGCTCAGACAATCGAATCTCGCGTATCTCTTCCAATAACTGCTCGAAGTAATCAACATTGATAAACGAGCCGTTCTCCATGCGCTTCTTATCCACTATATATCCACGTATGGCAAACTGGCGTATGACGTATGTGCACCATTGTCTGAATTGAGTGGCGCGGATGGAATTGACACGATAGCCAACGGAGATGATGGCATCGAGATTGTAGAATTTTGTAAGATAGTTTTTCCCGTCAGCGGCAGTTGCCGAGATTTTCTCGGTAACTGAACCCTCGATAAGTTCTCCACTCTTGAAGATATTCTTTAAGTGCAGACCAATATTATCCGTTGAGCAGTCGAACAATGTAGCCATCGCCTTCTGTGTAGCCCAAACAGTCTCGTCCTTGTAAAGCACTTGTATTCCATCTTCCTTACCTGTTGCCACAAATGTAAGGAACTCAGCTGTACTGTTTCTTATTTCAAAATTCTTATTATTCATTTCTCATCGGCTAATTGACACATTTACGCTGCAAAGTTACGATTTCTTTTCCAAACCGCCAAATGTATTGGGGAATCTATTGTAGTAAATCCTTAAATTCATCAAGTCCCATAATTGGGATACGAGGAAAATCACAGTGTTTGAGAATGTCAAAATGATGGTCTTCTGTAACAATCAGTTTTGCATTTGCACATATAGCACAATCTACAAATTTATTGTCATCTGGGTCATTCTGTATAAGATTAAAGTTAAAGTATGGATTACAGAATATGACATATGGAGATGTTACTAAATAGTCAATAATCAATTTGGCGATCTCCAAACCGGCAAGTTTCTGTAGTATTTCCTCGTATTCTTCAAGTATGTCGTTTGAGACACACAAAGTATTCTTACCCTCAAGAATACTATTCCAAATTATGCGGTATTTGCTTCTTGAAGGAATACACTGCACAAGGCAATTTGTGTCCAATACAATTTTACTCATACAATTATCTCAGGTATGTGCGTAAATCCTTGCCTCGTATTTCGTCCAACTTCTTTTGATCCAGAATACCTGCATCCCAAAGGGAGTCCATTTTCTTGTCTATTTTTTTAGACAGATAGTCTGCCAATACAGTTTTAATTTCTGCAAGTCTGTTTTCATCCCCATCGTATGCGAACATTTTCAATAAATGTTGTTGTACCGGATTGAATACTGTAGCTTCCATAATCATTCCTTTCTTTTTATAAATTACACTTTCGGCTGCAAAGTTACGATTTCTTTTCCAAACCGCCAAATGTTTTGGGGAAATAATATGCAAGGAGCAGAAAGAAAATCCCCGCCCGTCTCACGAGGAGGCAAGCGGGGAGTAACAGTAATTTAACTACTAAAACCAAAATTA
>JBJELY010000086.1:0-30570 GCA_051879395.1 Roseburia sp.
TACCCGACCTATACCCTTAGCAGGGGCACCTCTTCGGCCACTTGAGTACTTCTCCGAACTTGTTTTACAATATGATATTGTTCTGCGCCGTGACGCATAGATTATTCTACTAGATTAAAACCTATTTGTCAATCGTAATTTTATTATTTTTAAAAGATTTTTTCAATGAAGTTCCCTACTTACTCTTCTTCTGGATATTTCATATTCCATTCCTTCCGTAATCCGGTCATAATCTCCATGACATCTTTCGAATAATCGAGCTTCATTTTTTCTGTATTACCTTTTAGAATTGCTTCTTCCATATCTTCTAATTCATACTGAAGCGCATTTTCTGTACTTCCTTCTTCTATATAAGTTATTGCTCCTGTTGCTGCATCTACAATTGTTGCTTTCTGGGCACGCGGATATTCTGAGATTTCAATATATGCTTTTTCACAACTGATAATAACTCTCTTAGGTTGCTTGGAATGAAGACTTAATGTAATTCCTGCCATCTGATTAGATTCATTCATCAAAAGTATTCCTGCCTGCTCATCGACTCCAGTCGGCGCATTTTTTACCTGACTTTTTATCTGAGTTGGCTTACTTTCCATAAAACTCCGAACAACACTTAATGCATAAACACCAATATCTAACAATGCTCCGCCCGCTAAATTCCGATTGAAGAAGCGATTTTCCATATTGTATTCTTTATAACTTCCGAAATTTGCCTGTATCATTTGAACTTTTCCAAGTTTACCGCTTTCTACCATCTCCCACAACTTCTGATATAATGGCATATGCCAGATTGTCATTGCTTCTGCGAGTATGACGTTATTTTCCTTTGCAAGCTGCATTGCTTCTTCTAATTCTGCACTATTTAAAGTTATGGATTTTTCACATAACACATGTTTCTTATTTTTTAATGCTTCTCTTAAAAATTGAATGTGAGTATTATGTGGTGTTGTAATGTAAATCACATCTACCTGAGGGTCTGTAAACATTTCTCGAAAATCATCATAGACTTTTTCCACATTGTATTTTTCTGCAAAAGCTACTGCTTTTTCCTGTGTGCGATTTCCAACTGCGTATAGTCTTTTTCCCATTTTCTGAAGTGCCGTTGCCATTTCATTTGCAATGACACCTGTTCCAAGAACTGCCCAGTTCAATGTTTTCATTTACATTCTCCTCTCTATCCACATGGTTCATGTTTTTTCGAAGAGATATTCACATTTCAACGGTTGATTTGTGAATATCTTTCTTCTTTTTGAATTCTACTGTGTATATCCAGCGTTTTAAATCTTTATTCTACCGCAAACTCTTTAATTGCAGTTTCGTATAGATTATTTCCTTCCGAATCAACTACTACAATGACCGGGAAATTTTCTACTTCGATTTTTCGGATTGCTTCTGCTCCTAAGTCATCATAACAAACCACTTCTGATTTTGTGATGCATTTTGATAAAAGTGCACCTGCCCCTCCGATTGCCGCAAAATAAACTGCCTGATTACGAATAATGGCATCAATGACTTCTTTTGTTCGTTTTCCTTTTCCAATCATAGCTTTTTCTCCGAGATCAAGAAGTGTTGGTGCATATTTATCCATACGGCTGGCTGTTGTCGGTCCTGCGGAACCGATTGGCCGTCCCTCTCTTGCCGGAGATGGTCCCATATAATAAATGGTGCTGTCTTTGATATCAATTGGAAGATTCTCTCCACGATCTAATGCTTCTATCATTCTTTTATGTGCGGCATCTCTTGCTACATAAATAGTTCCAGTAATATAGACGTAATCACCAGACTTTAAATCCTTAGTAACTTCTGCTGTAATTGGTGTTGTAATATGCTTATCCATTTTTTCTCCCTTCTAAATTTCACGTACGACATGGCGGTTGACATGACAACAAATATTGATTGCTACCGGAAGCCCTGCAATGTGAGTTGGATAGGTATTGATGTTAACTGCAAGGGCGGTTGTGGTTCCACCTAATCCACCCGGACCAATTCCCAATTTATTGATACGTTCTAACATTTCGATTTCCATTTCTTTTACATAAGGAATCTCGGAATGTTCATTCACTGGTCTTGTTAATGCTTTTTTAGCAAGAATTGCACATTTTTCAAAGGTTCCACCTACGCCTACACCTACCACCATTGGCGGGCATGCATTTGGTCCAGCATCTTTCACAGCTGTTAAAATTGCATTTTTTACACCTTCAATACCATCTGCCGGTTTTAACATGAATACACGGCTCATGTTTTCGCTTCCAAATCCCTTCGGTGCAAATGTAATTTTTACTTTATCTCCTGGTACGATGGAATAATGGATGACTGCAGGCGTATTATCTTTTGTATTTTCACGAATTAACGGATCTTTCACAACAGATTTTCTTAAAAATCCTTCTGTATATCCCTGACGGACACCCTCATTAATTGCATCTTCTAAATTTTCACCTTCAAAATGAACATCCTGTCCAATTTCAATAAAAAGTACTGCCATTCCGGTATCTTGACAAATTGGAATCATCTCTTCATCTGCAATTTTTAAATTATCCTGAAGTTGATTCAAAATCTTTTTTCCAAGTTCTGATTTTTCTGTGGAAACTGCATTTTTCATTGCTTCATCCATATCTTTGGATAGATAATGGTTTGCTTCAATACACATTTCTTTGACGTTTTTTGTAATTTCGCTTGTCTGTACGGTACGTATCATAATAAAACTGATTCCTTTCTTCTTACTTGCTATCCTAATCCACTGCTATGCGGACTTATTTTTTTCCTCTTTTTCCTTTAAATAATTACGGAAACGGTTCAATGCATCATTTTCATTTCTGGATTTCATATCCGGGAATGCTTTTAATAGACGTTTGAAACCTTTGTTCTTATTCTCTAACAAATTCTGATATTTCTGGTTTAATTCTTCGCGAAGCTGTAGTTTTTCTTTTAAAGCTTCATTATATGCAGCTTTCTTTTCTGAAATTTTTTCTTTTGTTTCAGAAACCTTTTCGATTAATTCCGCATGTGTTTCCTGGAATTCTTCTGTCTTTTCTATAACATTATTCACGTTCTCATAAATATTCTCACCAATTTCATCTGATAATTTATGTATCTGGGCGGCAACATCATTTAATAACTTCAACTGCTTGTTGAATTTCAAGATTGTGGATACTGTTACACACAAATCTATTGTAAATCCCGTTATAATAATTACTAATAAAATGACTCCTACAACAAATGGAATCGATGTAATTGCTTTATAAATAATTGGATGTAAAATATCCATGATGAATGTGCATGCCAGTCCCCAATAGATAGAGAATTTTAAACATACATATCCCATAATATTGAATGGTTTATTCGAATAATCCCACCACTTATTATGAAAAACTTTTTCTAATAAAAAGCCTGTGATAAACTCCAACAATGATGTAAGAAAGAAAGATCCTACAAAAAGTATGAATAGATTTTCTTTTAGCGGTGTTAAAATTGCAACTACAATCACAACTCCACATCCATAAACCGGACAATATGGTCCGTTTAAGAATCCTCTGTTTACAAATCTTCCTGTATCAAGTGCAGCGTAAGATACTTCTGTACACCATCCCAAAAAGGCATAGATAATAAAAATCCATACCAACTCATAAAAATTTTGCGGCATTTTTCTCTTCCTTTCTATTCCTCATCTAGCCCTAATTCTTTATCTATTTCATCTTTTAATGATGCTAATTTTCCCATACTCTTCTCTGCCTCTTGCATTTCTGCATAACATTTTTCTGCTTTTTTAGTCTCTCCAACATTTTGATAAACTTTATAATAAGAGGCAGCTTCAAAATATTGTGCAACACCATAATATTCTTTTAATTCCTCTGTTTCCTTTACTTCATTACTTTGATTATAGTGATACATTTTAACTAATTTATTATATCCTTCTCCCCAGCTAAGTGAACTACTAAAATCTGATGCAGAAAAAACATTATCACTGTTATCTTTTATTTTATAGATTGTAGAAAGAACAGATATTACAAGAATCATACTCATAATTATAATTACAATATTTAAAAACCTTTTCTTCTCTTTCATTTCTTATTCTGCTCCTATTTTTTCTTCTAAAAATACATATCTTTGGGCATCTGTCTTATCTTTAAAACCAAATGCCTCTTCTTCACTTAAACCAAAATATGTCATTAACATATAAGAAACTTCTTTTTCCATTTTTTCCTGACAATCAATATTTTCTTGTCTGTCATAATTCTCATATCCCTCGTATTCTTCCATATCCAATGTCCTGTAAAAATAATCCAAATAGGTACAGAATGTATCCAGATTACTATCGCCAATACCTACTCCTAAATCATCTTCTTCCACAATATCCATCATATAATTGTAAACATCTACATAATAACTAGCGGACCTAATAACAGGTTCATATTCTTCGTATCCAGTTCCATATGTATATGAAATATACTTTGCCTTACAAAAATTTCCAAGCGCTAAATAGTCTTCTTCTTCCATATAGTCATCTATTATTTTACAATATTTTTCCTGTTTCCGTTCTGTTCTCCAATCTTTCCGTATATAATTAAAACCAAAGTAATTTTTCTGAAGGCTCCAGCAAATCATGATTGCTATAAATAAAATTGCAATTGTCACAATCTGAACCGTTACTCTTGTATAATTCTTTGTTGCCTCATATACATCCTTTTTCGTATTTTCATAATCCGTTTTATAATATTCCATGTCGGCAGCATGCTTTTGCGCCTCTCTATTTTTTCGTCCGCAATAAGGACAAAATCTCATTTCTAACTCTAAATTACTACCACAATGCTTACACTTCATTTGTTCTATTTTTTCTCCTCATACCATTTTTCCACATAATCTTTGCAGGCATCATAATCAATACATCCATCATTTTCTTTGCTATATGTATAAAACTTTTCATATTCCTCTTCACTTATTTCAAAACGAGTCTGCATATCTTCATTTAATTCGTTCTGAAGAGGATCTAATATTTCCCTATCCTTTTCCGATAAATTTCTACAATAACTGCCGCCTATCACAGACCATTCATCTTCAAAAAGAAATCTGTATTCATCATTGTCAAGCACTTCCCCTGACTCTTCTAATTCTATCCAATATCTTGCATCCATGTAATCCATGTAGACCATAATAAAATCTCCATGTTCCCATGCCCAAATCTCATGTTTTTCTTCATAATATGCATTTTCACAAAAAAGTGCCAGTTCCTCATATTTTTCCTGTTCATACAGTTCATCCATAATTGGAAAATTTTCTAACTGCCACAAATACTCGGCCCGTTCCTCTGCTTCACAGTGTTTTCTATATAGACCCATACATATCATAATTGCAATTACAATAATCGTAGTAATTATTACAGTACGCTTTATTCTTTTCTTTTGCTTTTTAATTTCTTCTTCTATCTGTTCTTCCGGTGTTTCTTTCAGATATCTCATATCCAGCTGGATATCTTTCAGTTTATCCATATATTCTTTCTCGGCACCACTATAATTTAAGCTGCCACAATATGGACACTTCGCTAAATCTTCATTAAATCTGGCTCCGCAAGAATTACACTCTATTTCTTTTGCCATCTTCTTTCCTTTCAAATTGATGGTTTCATCTCTTAATATATAAAAAGACAACCGAATATAATTCTCATTATATCCGATTGCCTTTTTCAAAACAAGAGTGTGTTATTCTTCTTCCTTATCTGCTTCAGCACGTTCTAATAACTGCTCTAAGGATTTATCCTCTGTTTCAGAAGATGTAACTACATTTGCGTTTTCAATTACCTCTCCATCTATCTCTGCCAGTTCATCTTCTTCACTTGTTCCCATCAGTGATTTGTCTTCCCGGACTTTTGCAATACTTGCAACTGTAACATCATCATCCAAGTTCATTAACTTCACGCCGGATGTAATTCTGCCGAGTAATGCGGTATCAGCAACTTTAATTCGAATAATGATTCCTTCTGTTGTAATCAACATCATCTCATTATCTTTGTTCACTGCTTTTACGCCGACAATATTACCAGTTTTTTCGGTAATCTTGTAACATTTTACACCTTTACCACCACGAATCTGGGTCGTAAATTCTGATGTTAACGTACATTTTCCTAAACCTTTTTCTGATACAATCATCAAAGATTCACCTTGAGAAGCCATCTGCATTGCAACAACTTCATCTCCATCGGCAAGGTTCATACCGATAACACCCATAGAGGTTCTTCCGGTCTTTCTGACATCAGTTTCTTTGAAACGGATACACTGACCGTATTTTGTAATCAGGAAAATATCCTGTGTATCATCTGTTTTCTTAACTTCAATTAATTCATCGTCTTCCCGAAGATTGATAGCTGCAAGTCCTGTCTTACGGACATTTGCATAATCCATAATAGGTGTTTTCTTAACAATACCTTTCTTCGTTGCCATGAACAAAAAGTTTCCTTCTGCATATTCCTTGATTGGAATTACAGCTGTAATTTTTTCTCCCGGCTGTAACTGCAAAAGATTGATAATTGCAGTTCCACGGGCTGTTCTTCCTGCCTCCGGAATCTCATACGCTTTCATTCGATAGACACGTCCGGTATTCGTAAAGAACATCAGGTAGTGATGAGAAGTTGTCATGAAAAGATCTTCAATGTAATCATCATTGATAGTCTCCATTCCTTTGATTCCTTTTCCACCACGATTCTGAGCGCGGAAATTATCAAGACTCATTCGCTTAATATAACCTAATTTTGTCATTGTAATGACAGTATTGGTTACAGGAATTAAGTCTTCCATGGAAATATCGTATTCATCAAATCCAATGGCTGTTCTTCTTTCATCACCGTATTTTGCAGCAATTGCAAGAATTTCTTCACGGATAACACCAAGCAATTTCTTTTCATCTGCTAAAATTGCTTTTAATTCTGTGATACGATCCATGAGTTCTGCATATTCACCCTCTAACTTCTCGCGTTCCAAACCGGTCAACGCACGAAGTCTCATGTCTACAATTGCCTGAGCCTGGGCATCAGATAGTGAAAAACGTTCCATCAAACGTTCTTTTGCTTCCTGTGTATTCTTACTTGCACGGATAATGCTGATTACTTCGTCAATATGATCTAATGCTGTCAGCAATCCCTCTAAAATATGGGCACGTTCTTCTGCCTTGTTTAAATCATATTTTGTTCTTCTTGTTACAACATCTTTCTGGTGAATCAGATAGTAATTGAGCATCTCGTAGAGATTCAATACTTTTGGCTCATTATTGACAAGAGCTAACATGATAACACCGAAGGTATCCTGTAACTGAGTATGTTTGTAGAGTAAATTCAAAACTACATTTGGATTTACATCACGGCGTAATTCAATACAGATACGCATACCCTGACGGCTGGACTCATCACGTAAATCTGTGATTCCATCCACTTTTTTATCACGAACCAGTTCTGCAATTTTTTCAACCAATTTTGCCTTATTAACCATATACGGAAGTTCTGTAACTACGATACGGTTCTTGCCATTTTGCATTGGTTCGATATTGGTAACGGCACGAACACGAATTTTTCCTCGTCCGGTACGATATGCTTCCGTAATTCCTGAGGTTCCAAGAATTGTTGCACCTGTTGGAAAATCAGGACCTTTTACAATTTCTAATAACTCTTCAATATCTGTTTCACGGTTTTCTTCCACCTGATTATCGATAATTTTTACCACGGCATTGATTACTTCGCGGAGATTATGTGGTGGAATATTGGTTGCCATACCTACAGCAATACCAGTTGTTCCGTTTACCAAAAGATTTGGATAACGGGATGGTAATACAGTAGGCTCTTTTTCTGTTTCATCAAAGTTTGGCGCAAAGTCAACGGTATCTTTATTGATATCCGCTAACATTTCCATGGAAATCTTACTTAAACGTGCTTCGGTGTATCGCATCGCAGCGGCACCGTCACCATCCATGGAACCAAAGTTTCCATGACCATCCACTAACGGATAACGGGTAGACCAATCCTGTGCCATGTTTACTAATGCACCATAGATAGAACTATCACCATGTGGGTGATATTTACCCATAGTATCTCCGACGATACGGGCACATTTACGATGTGGCTTATCCGGACCATTGTTCAATTCTATCATAGAAAACAGTACTCGACGTTGTACTGGTTTCAAACCGTCTCTTACATCCGGCAATGCACGCTGCGCAATAACGTTCATCGCGTAACTAATGTAGGATGTTTCCATTGTTTTTTTCAGATCCACATCCTGAATCTGATCAAAAATCTTGTCATCCATTTATTTCTTGTCTCCAATCTCATAAGGTCGATTACGCTACGGCAATCTTCATTTTTAATGCAACTACATTTGCGTGTGAAATTTTTCTTTTCTTCACATTCTACAAATCCCAGTTTGTCATATACTTGGCGTTTTCTTCGATAAATTCACGTCTTGGCTCTACTTTATCACCCATTAAGGTTGTGAAAATCAAATCAATTTCAGAAGAATTTTCTTCATCAATCATGACTTTTTTCAGAATACGTCTTTCCGGATCCATGGTTGTTTCCCAAAGCTGTTCTGCATCCATTTCTCCTAATCCTTTATAACGCTGGATTTTGTTATTCCCATCACGGCCGATTTCTGTCAAAATCTGATTTAACTCTTCATCGGTATAGGCATACCAGACTTTTTTATTTTTCTCAACTTTGAAAAGTGGTGGCTGTGCTAAATATACATGTCCCTGACGAATCAATTCCGGCATGAAACGATAAAGGAAAGTCAACATCAGTGTATCAATATGTGCACCATCCACATCGGCATCGGTCATAATGATAATTTTATCATAACGCAGTTTGCTGATATCAAAATCATCATGAATTCCAGTACCAAAAGCAGTAATCATCGCTTTGATTTCTGCATTTGCATAAATTTTATCTAATCTTGCTTTCTCTACATTTAAGATTTTTCCACGCAATGGAAGAATTGCCTGGGTCGCACGATCACGCGCTGTCTTTGCTGAACCACCCGCGGAATCTCCCTCTACGATGTAAATTTCACAATTCTTTGGATCCTTATCCGAACAGTCTGCTAATTTTCCAGGAAGTGATGTTCCCTCTAATGCAGTTTTTCTTCTGGTTAAATCACGCGCTTTTCTTGCAGCTTCTCTCGCACGCTGTGCAAGTAAAGATTTTTCACAAATAGTCTTGGCAACGGTAGGATTCTGTTCTAAGAAATAAGTCAACTGTTCACTTACTACAGAATCCACAGCTCCACGAGCTTCACTGTTTCCTAATTTTTGCTTGGTCTGTCCTTCAAACTGTGGTTCTTCAATCTTGATACTGATAATTGCAGTCAGACCTTCACGAATATCATCACCTGTTAATGCAGGTTCGTTATCTTTTAATAACTTATTTGCTCTTGCATAATTGTTAAATGTCTTTGTTAATGCATTACGGAATCCGGCAAGATGGGTTCCACCTTCCGGTGTAATAATATTATTAACAAAACTATATGTTGCGTCGTTATAAGAATCATTGTGCTGCATTGCAACTTCTACATAGACACCATTAATGGTTCCTTCACAGTAAATAACTTCCGGATAAAGAGCCTCTTTACTGCGGTTTAAGTAAGTAACAAATTCTTTAATTCCGCCTGCATAGTGGAACTCATGTTTATGTTCCGATTCTTCTCTTGTATCAATTAAAACAATTCTCAAACCTTTTGTTAAGAATGCAGTTTCTCTTAATCTCTGTTTTAAAGTTTCATAGTCATAAACAGTTTCTTCAAAAATGGTTCCATCCGGCCAGAATGTAACTTTTGTTCCGTGTTTTTCAGCATCACAGGTTCCAATGACTTTTACTTCATCATCCGGTTTTCCAATTTTATAGCTCTGGAAATATACCTTTCCTTCTTTGTAAACTTCAACCTGTAACTTTGTGGAAAGTGCATTTACAACTGACGCACCTACACCATGAAGTCCACCGGATACCTTATATCCTCCACCACCGAATTTTCCTCCGGCATGAAGTACGGTGTATACAACTTCAAGTGCTGATTTTCCAGCTTTTTTATTGATATCAACCGGAATTCCACGTCCATCATCTTCAACTGTAATAGAATTATCCGGGTTAATCGTTACATGAATATTTTTACAATATCCCGCCAAAGCCTCATCTACTGCATTATCTACAATTTCGTAAACCAAATGATGTAATCCTCTGGCAGAAGTACTACCGATATACATACCTGGTCTTTTTCTTACCGCTTCAAGTCCTTCTAATATCTGGATTTGGTCTGCTCCATATTCTTGTTCTGTTGCCATAATTAATAACCATTTCCTTTCCGTTTACACTTCATCCACAGAACCTCTTTCAAAAACCGTTCCGCTAATTACTTCAAAAACTTTGTTTATCTGAAACCTGTTTTTTACAAACTCATCCAGACCGGTACAGGTGATAATCGTCTGGGTGTCATGAATATTATTTAATAAATAATTCTGGCGATTGCTGTCTAATTCTGATAACACATCATCCAACAATAAAATCGGTGTATCGTGAATTGATTTTTTCACTAATTCAATTTCAGAGAGTTTTAACGAAAGTGCTGAAGTTCTCTGCTGACCCTGTGAACCGAATTTTCGAATATCCACACCATGAATGGAAAATAATAAATCATCCCGATGAGGTCCAACCGAAGTCTGACAATATTTCAAATCTCTTTCCTTTGCACGATTTAACTCATCCTCAAAAAAGATATCATCAATATTGGGCTCATATTGTAACAACAATTCTTCTTTTTCTCCGGAAATCCGATAATGAATCTCATGTACGATTTCATTCAATTCATCGACAAACTGTTTTCTCCGGCGAATAATTTTTTTTCCACTTTCCATAAGCTGCATATCCCAAATGGACAACGTCTCTTTTAAATCCGGACGATAGACCATATCCTTTAACAGCTTATTTCTCTGGTTTAACACCTTGTTATATTTGGTTAAATCAGCCAGATAAATTTTATCTAACTGACATAGCTCTGCATCTAAAAATCTTCTGCGTTCCGAAGGTCCATTTTTGATGATGTTCAAGTCCTCCGGTGAAAAAAATACCATGTTCAGAATGCCAAATAATTCACTGGCTTTCTTGATGGGAATTTTATTAATTGCAATTCCCTTGGAACGGTTCTGCTTTAAATGTATATCGATCTGGTACTCTTTTTCTTTTTTAACTACAATTGTGCGAATATGTGCTTCCTGCTCTCCAAATCGAACCATTTCCTTATCTTTGCTGCCTTTATGCGACTTTGTAGTTCCGCTTAAATAAGCAGCCTCTAGGATATTGGTTTTCCCTTGAGCATTATCACCAAATAAAATATTCGTTCCATCATCAAAAGAAATATTTAAATCTTCATAATTTCGAAAATTTTTTAATTCTATTGATTTTATAATCATTTTACGATTTTAAGAGTTTCCCCATTATAGGAAACCACATCTCCATCATAGAGTTTTTTTCCACGCTGGACTTCCACTTCGCCATTCAACAAAACTTCACCATCCTGAATGACAATCTTGGCTTCCACACCGGAACCTACCAGACCTGCTTTTTTCAATGCCTGACCTAATTTAATAAATTCATCTTCCTCACGGATATTTACTGTTATCATACTTTTCCTTACCGGGCAATTGCCCTTTTTATAACTACATTTGCGTGTGTAAAATTTCTTTTTCACACAAACAGCCTTAATTTGCAGCTGCATTAAAGTTAACTGGCAAAATCAAATAGATAAATTTGCCTTCATCATCTTTGATAAAACAAGGTGCTTTTGGATTTACCATGTAAAGTGTTACTTCTTCTTCATCAATAACTCTTAATGCATCAATAAAGAATTTCGGATTAAATCCAATCAGAATATCTTTTCCTTCTTTTGCGATATCAATATCTTCATTCATGGAACCGATGAAGGAATTAATTTTTAATTCCATATTTCCATCTGTTACATTCATGATAATTGGCTTCTTATCCCCTTCTTTTACGAGAAGAGTAGCACGGTCAATACAGCTTAACAATTCACGTTTGTTAATTTTTACTTTTGTCTCGTAATCAGAAGAGAGCATCTGTTCAATCTTAAAATATTCTCCTTCAATCAAACGAGAAACTACGGTTGTCTTATCAAATTCAAATACAATATGATTATCAGCAAGATAAATACTTACTTCTTCTTCGGCATTACCAGGAAGAATCTTACTTACTTCCTGAAGTGTTTTTCCTGGAACAACAACTTTCTTATGGTCGTAATGATCTTTTAATTCGATGTTACGAATAGAAATACGGTGTCCATCTAAGGATACAACCTTTAACTGATTATCTTCAATTTCGAAAAGTTCACCTGTCATCAATTTATTATTGTCATTATCTGCAATTGAAAAAATAGTCTGACGAATGACTTCTTTTAACGTAAACTGTGACATATTGATAGAACCATTACGTTCTATGTAAGGAATATAAGAAAAATCTTCACCTGATTTACCAACGATATTGAATTTTGCCTTTTCACATGTAATTGTTGTTTTGAAAGAAGCATCTGTTTCAATAACAACATCATTATCTGGTAATTTACGGACAATTTCTGAAAAAATCTTAGCATCTAAGGCAATAACACCACGTTCTACGATTTCTCCTTCTATTTTTGTTTCAATTCCTAACTCCATATCATTTGCAGTTAATTTAATTTCATTTGCGGAAGCATCAATTAAGATACATTCTAAGATAGCCATGGTTGTTCTTGTTGGAACTGCTTTCGAAACAATATTAACACCATGCAGTAAGTTTGATTTGGAACAGATTAATTTCATGTTGTGTATAACTCCTTCCTTAACCGGCAACGTGAACGCGAAGCCAAATAGATATATTTATAAAATAAATTCAAAGTCTTCTTCTTAGGGGCTGTGAATAAGTTCATAACCGTTATAAGCCTTGATTTTACAAAAAAAATGGAAGCTCATAACTTTGTGAAAAAGATTCGGACAGGCTCTTGATGAAGTGTGAATAATAAAATTATGTCAACTTCTATGTGGTTATTTAATTTAAACTACAAAAATCGTTATCAAAGCCTTATCCATTGATTTAAACGTATGTTAAACAGCTCATAAACCGTTTATAAACAACGCTATGTGTATAAGTTAAAAAAAGTTAAGGTAAGCCCTAATTTGGGTTTATCTTCTTTTTAATGGTATCTATGAGGTTCTTGGTATCTTCGTTGGTCTCATATTCTTCGGAAACCTTGTTGACACCGTGAATAATAGTAGAGTGATCTCGTCCTCCTAATAGGGAACCAATAGAATCTAGTGGAGTATCGGTCATTGTTTTACATAGATACATCGCAATCTGTCTTGGTCTTGCAATCTGACTGCTTCTATTTTTAGAAATCATCTGGTCAAGTGAAATCTGGAAATGCTCGGATACTACTTCAATGATTAACTGTGGAGTAATTTCACGAGGCTTGTCCGGAATAATAATATTCTGAAGTTCCTTCATGGCAATGTCCATGGTGATTTCTGTTTTTACTAAATTAGAGTAAGCAAGCAGCTTATTTAAAGCTCCTTCCAACTCACGGATATTGGATTTGATATTGGTAGCGATGTAATTTAAGATTTCATCACTTAAATTCATATCATCGGTTTCTACCTTTTTCCGTAAAATAGCCATTCTTGTCTCATAATCCGGTGTACCGATATCAGCCATCAATCCCCATTCGAAACGGGAGCGGATACGATCTTCTAAAGTTTCCATATCTTTTGGTGGTTTATCAGAAGTTAGGATAATTTGCTTTCCAGCAGAGTGAAGAGCATTAAAAGTATGGAAGAATTCTTCCTGCGTACTTTCTTTTCCTATAATAAACTGAACGTCATCGACCATTAAAACATCGATGGTTCTATATTTATCTCGAAATTTGGTCATAGCAGAAGCATTACCATTACGGATAGAGTCAATAACTTCATTTGTAAATTCTTCTGAAGTAACATATAAAACCTTAGAATCAGGATTCTGCTCTAAGATGAAATGACCAATAGAATGCATCAAGTGGGTTTTTCCAAGTCCCGGTCCTCCATAAATATAAAGAGGATTGTATGCTTCCCCCGGAGATTCTGCAACCGCAAGAGATGCTGATTGTGCAAAACGGTTGTTACTTCCAACGACGAAGGTATCAAATGTATAATTTGGATTCAGATTAGACTTTTCCGCATTTGCAGAAACGGTTGGTTTCTTATTATTAATAGGAGAAGAGTTGGTCTGAATAGAACCTGCCTGTTCCGGTAAAATAAATTCAATTTCATATTCAACTCCAATAATTTCTGCAATTGTTACCTTTAAAGGAAGGGAATATTTTTTTGCAATATAACGTAAAGTCATTTGCTCGGAAGGTACGAGAATATATAGAGTATTTCCCTGTACTCCATAAACTTCCAAAGGTTTAATCCAAGTGTCGAAAGAAACATCACTGATTTCATGTTCTGTCTTTACTGTCTGCAATATTTCATTCCATTTTTCTAAAATTTTGTCCATTTTGCTACTCCGATTTCTACTATATATAAATGAAACACAAAGAAAGGGTAAATTTTCATCTTCTAAAAATAACCCTTTACAACATGTTTTCTTTTAAAATATACACTTAGGACATCATAAAAAATCCTACACTGTCTATCCTACACTATTTTGGCTCAATTAGCAATCAAAAATTTGTGGGTATCTTTCCACTACCCTTGTGGAAAGATAATTTCTCTACGGGGAGATTAGAGGGGTGAAAATAGATTTTAAACAGTTCACGTGAAAAGGTATAAAATAGTTATAGACCGCATAAAATATGGAGTTAACCACATTACGAACAAGTTATAAAGGTATTATCCATAGTTTATCCACAAGTTATCCACAAATTGAGGATAACTTATGTAAACGTTGATTTTTCTGGGTTTGTGGTATGTGGAAAAGTACCAAAAATTTTTAAAAACGATACTTTTGACTTACTAGATGTAGAAAAAACAATATCCTTTTTTATAGATGTAGTGGTCAATGTTGGAAAGTATTAGAAAATGCGAAATAATGGCATGTTTTGCTTGACTTAGAGCAATTTTTTTGATATAAATGAAAATGATGTTTTTTAACGTAGAGGAGGTGGAAACGATATGAAGATGACATTCCAACCAAAAAAGAGACAGAGATCTAAAGTTCACGGATTTAGAAGCAGAATGAGTACAGCAGGCGGAAGAAAAGTATTGGCTGCAAGAAGAGCAAAAGGAAGAAAGAAATTATCAGCTTAGGCCACATCTTTGTGGTCTTTTCTTCTTTATAATAGTAAATTTCGCATAAAGAATTTGTGCCAATCATTTTTAGAAAGGGCATGAATGCCGCATGAAATATTCAGAATCGTTGAAGAAAAACAGAGATTTTCAGAATGTATATAAAAAAGGAAAGTCTTTTGCAAACCGTTATCTGGTGATGTATGTTCTTGAAAATCAGACCGAACAAAATCGTATCGGAATATCAGTTAGTAAAAAAGTAGGAAATAGTGTTATAAGACATCATGTTACCCGGCTCATCCGGGAAAGTTACAGACTACATGAGGACATGTTTAATAGTGGTTTAGACATTGTAGTCATCGCAAGAAGTACAGCAAAAGATTGTAAATATCATGAGATTGAGAGTGCGCTGTTACATCTTGGAGGTCTTCACAAAATTACAAAATAATAATAATGAAAAAGAAGATGGAATCATTTTGAAAAAATTATTCATTGCGTTAATTAAATTTTATAGGAAATATATTTCTCCGATGAAAACAACAAAGTGTCCTTATTATCCAACTTGTTCTACCTATGGACTTCAGGCAGTAGAAAAATATGGAGCATTAAAGGGGGGAGCTTTGGCTGCGTGGAGAATTTTAAGATGTAATCCTTTTTCAAAAGGTGGATATGATCCCGTTCCATAGATGGAGGTATTTAGTTGACAGACATTTTATTAACAGCATATGATGGCGCTATCCTCGGACCAATTGCAAAGTTACTAGGATGGATTATGAACGGAATCTACATGTTAATGGATCAGATTGGCATTAATAATGTAGGTTTATCAATTATTATTTTTACAATTGTGATTTATTTGTTAATGTTTCCATTAACCTATAAACAGCAGAAATTTTCGAAGTTATCCCAGAAAATGAATCCTGAATTGCAGGCAGTTCAGAAAAAATATAAAGGGAAAAATGATCAGGCTTCCATGCAGGCAATGCAGGAAGAAACGCAGCTTATTTATGAAAAATATGGTGTGTCACCAATGGGAAGCTGTGTGCAGATGTTAATTCAGATGCCATTACTTTTGGCATTATATCGTGTATTTATGAATGTACCGGCTTATGTTACAAGTGTAAAAGCAGATTATGCGGATCTTGTTTCCGGTATTATGGCAACAGATGGTTACCAGGATAAAATGGCATCCTTTGTAGATACCATGAATCTTGCTTCTGTTGGAGCAGATTTTACTGTAACAGATAAAACAGCACTTTCTAATTATATTGTAGATGTATTATATAAGATGAATTCTTCAGGATGGGATAATTTAAAAGAAGTATTTCCTTCCTTATCTGATTTAATTACATCGACACATGGCGTAGTGGAAGGTGTGAATAAGTTTATTATATTAAATATTTCAGATACACCTTTTTATGTAATTAAAGATAGTTGGGCAAGCCATAACTGGATTTTAATTATCGGTGCATTACTTGTTCCACTTATTTCTTATGCAACACAGATGTTAAATATTAAATTAATGCCACAGCCATCAAATGGAGATGGAAATGATGCAATGGCAGCTCAGATGAAAACAATGAATATGATGATGCCGTTGTTCTCACTTTTTATGTGTTTCACTGTTCCGGTAGGTCTTGGTATTTACTGGATCGCAGGTGCGGTTGTTAGAAGTATTCAGCAGTTCTGCTTAAATAAGCATTTTAGTAATATTGATTTGGAAGAGATTATTAAGAAGAATCAAGAAAAAGCAAAAGCAAAACGTGAAAAAATGGGAATTGCAGAGAATCAGATTTCAAATGCAGCCCGTATGAATACAAAAAAAATTGCAGAACCTGAAAGAAAATCTACTATGACTTCTGCAGAGCGTGAGTTAGAATTAGAAAAGGCAGCTGCTAAAAAAGCAAATGCAAAATCAGGAAGTATGGCTTCCAAAGCGAATATGGTAAAAGAGTTTAATGAGAGAAATTCCAGAAAATAGTGTGAAAAATGTTTATTTCTAATTTAATGGAAAGGTATGGGTATAAGTAATCATGGATTTTATTGAAGTAAGTGCAAAAACAGTAGATGATGCAATTACTGAGGCATTAGTAAAACTTTGTGCAACAAGTGATCAGATTGAATATGAAGTAATTGAAAAGGGAAGTGCAGGTTTCCTTGGAATTGCAAGAAAAGATGCCGTTATTAAAGTTCGTAAAAAATTTACGGTTGAAGAGTGTGTAAAAGATTTCTTAAATAAAGTATTCCAGGCAATGGGAATGGAAGTTGAAGTAATTGTTACAGTAGAAGATGAAAAGACTGTAAATGTTGAATTAAAAGGAAGCGATATGGGTGTTTTAATCGGAAAAAGAGGACAAACCCTCGATTCTTTACAGTATTTAGCAAATCTTGCTGTAAATAAACAGTCTAACAACTTTGTAAAAGTAAAACTTGACACGGAAGATTATCGTAAGAGAAGAAGAGAAACATTAGAGAATCTTGCGAGAAATATTGCTTATAAGGTAAAGAGAACAAAACATCCTGTTTCCTTAGAGCCAATGAATCCTTTTGAAAGAAGAGTGATTCATTCTGCATTACAGAATGACCGTTATGTTACAACACATAGTGAAGGGGATGAACCATACCGCCATGTAGTTGTAACATTAAAAAGATAATGATACATAGTAGTATTAGGAAAAGTTGATGATACAAAAGTGGGTGTCCTGCCGGGATACCCATTTTTGCAGTATTTTAGAAAGGTTTGGTAATTTCATGAAAACAGATACAATTGCTGCAATTGCAACTGCGATGACAAGTTCTGGAATTGGTATTGTTCGAATCAGTGGTGATGAGGCTGTTTCCATTACGGAGCAGATTTTTAAAATGAAAAACGGAAAAAGATTCTCAGACATGCCGAGTCATACGATTCATTATGGATTTATTCACGATGAAGAAGAAGTGATTGACGAAGTTATGGTTCTCTTGATGAAAGGGCCGAAAAGTTATACCAGAGAAGATACCGTTGAGATTGACTGTCATGGCGGAATCTATGTCATGAAACGTATTTTAGAAACTGTAATAAAATATGGCGCCAGACCGGCAGAGCCAGGAGAGTTTACAAAACGGGCTTTTTTAAATGGAAGAATTGATTTAGCGCAGGCAGAATCAGTCATTGATGTAATCAATGCAAAAAACGAATTTGCATTAAAAAGTTCCATGAAGCAGTTATCTGGAAAAGTTTCAGATAAAATAAAAACGGTACGGGAAGAATTGTTACATGAAATTGCTTTTATAGAGTCTGCTTTAGATGATCCGGAACATATCAGTTTAGATGGATATCCTTTGAAATTAAAAGAAATTGTACTGCGTAATCGAGATATCATTGAAAAATTATTAAGTTCTTCTGATAACGGTAGAATTTTGAAAGAAGGAATTGCAACCGTTATTGTTGGAAAACCAAATGCAGGTAAATCTTCTTTATTAAATAGTTTATTGGGAGAAGAGCGTGCAATTGTAACGGATATTGCGGGAACAACCCGTGATGTATTAGAAGAACAGATTAACTTAAATGGAATTGTATTGAATATGATTGATACTGCGGGAATCCGGGAAACGGAAGACGTAGTAGAAAAAATTGGAGTAGAGAAAGCAAAGAAGTATTTAGGCGATGCTGATTTAATTATATATGTAGTAGATACATCCACAGATTTGGATGAGAATGATTTTGAAATCATGGAATTATTGCAGGATAGAAATGCAATTGTTTTATTAAATAAATCAGATTTGGCGCCTGTAACAACAGCAGAAGAAATTGCATCTCACCTGGATAAAAAGTTGATTTCTATTTCAGCAAAGGAACAGACAGGTCTGGAAGAATTAGAAGAAGAGATTAAGAAAATGTTCTTCTCCGGTGAAGTCAGTTTTAATGATGAAGTTTATATTACAAATATTCGTCATAAAACTTCTTTACAAGAAGCTGCTTCTAGTTTAAATTTAGTATTGCAGAGTATTGCAGATGAAATGCCGGAAGATTTTTATTCCATTGATCTGATGAATGCCTATGAAGTATTAGGAACAATTATCGGAGAAGCAGTGGAAGATGATCTGGTAAATGAGATTTTTAGTAAGTTTTGTATGGGTAAATAGTGTGAAAATAAAATTTTCACACTCAAATTTGTGCCTACGGCCCAAATTTTGCAGGTTATGGAAGGCGCATGGTTATATAAGATTTAAGAAGGAAGGACATAAAGATGTCTACAGAGAATAGAAAAAACGTAGAAGAAACATATGATGTCGTTGTTGTTGGTGCAGGTCATGCTGGTTGTGAGGCAGCATTGGCTTGTGCGAGACTTGGATTAGAGACAATTATTTTTACTGTTAGTGTTGATAGCATTGCGATGATGCCATGTAATCCAAATATTGGTGGAAGTTCAAAAGGTCATTTGGTTCGTGAGATAGATGCACTTGGCGGACAGATGGGAATTAATATTGATAAAACTTTTATTCAATCTAAGATGTTGAATAAGTCAAAAGGACCTGCGGTACATTCCCTTCGTGCTCAGGCAGATAAAGTAAATTATAGCATGGAGATGCGAAAAACGTTACAAAATACTGACCACTTAACGATTCGACAAGCGGAAGTTTGTGAAATTTTAACGGAAGAGCAGAGAATTGTAGGTGTTAAAACTTTCTCTGGCGCAACTTATCATTGTAAAGCAGTTGTACTTTGTACCGGAACTTACTTAAATGCAAGATGTTTAACAGGTGAGATGATTACTTATACCGGACCAAACGGATTACAGGCTGCAACTCATCTTACAGATTCTTTAAAAGAGCACGGTGTAGAGATGTTCCGCTTTAAGACCGGTACTCCGGCAAGAGTAGATAAGCGTTCTCTTGATTTTTCTAAGATGCAGGAGCAAAAAGGAGATGAGAGAGTAGTACCATTTTCGTTTACAACGAATCCGGAAGATGTTCAGATTGATCAGGTATCTTGTTGGTTGACCTATACAAATGAAACAACACATGAGATTATTCGAAATAATTTGGATCGTTCTCCGATTTATGCAGGAATCATTGAAGGAACAGGTCCACGTTATTGTCCATCCATCGAAGATAAAGTAGTGAAATTTGCTGATAAAGACCGCCATCAGATTTTCATTGAACCGGAAGGAATCAATACCAATGAGATGTATGTAGGTGGAATGTCTTCCTCTTTACCGGAAGATGTCCAGTATCAGATGTATCGGACACTTCCAGGAATGGAACATGTTAAAATTGTTCGAAATGCATATGCAATTGAATATGATTGTATTAATCCAAATCAACTTTATCCAACACTTGAATTTAAAAATATCAAAGGTCTTTTCTCAGGTGGACAGTTTAATGGAAGTAGTGGTTATGAAGAAGCAGCATGCCAGGGATTGATTGCCGGAATTAATGCAGCTTTAAGTATTCAGGGAAAAGAGCAGCTTGTACTGGATCGTTCGGAAGCATATATTGGAGTTTTAATTGATGATCTTGTGACAAAAGAGAATCACGAACCTTACCGAATGATGACTTCAAGAGCGGAATATCGTTTACTTTTACGTCAGGATAATGCAGATTTACGTCTTTCTAAGAAAGGATATGAAATTGGATTAATTTCAAAAGAGCGTTATGACTGGGTTTGCAAAAAAGAAGAACTGATTCAGAAAGAAATTGAACGTGTTGCCAATGTTCGAATCGGTGCGAATAAAGAAGTTCAGGCATTGTTAGAAAGCTATGGAAGTATTCCTTTAAATACTGGAACAACATTAACCGAACTTATCCGCAGACCAGAACTTGATTATGAAAAATTAGCACCAATTGACAAAGAAAGACCGGAACTTCCGGATGATGTTGTCGAACAGGTAAATATTAACATCAAGTATGATGGTTATATTTCCAGACAGATTAAACAGGTAGAACACTTTAAGAAATTAGAGAAAAAGAAGATACCGGAAAACTTTAATTATGATGATGTTCCAAGTTTAAGAATTGAAGCACGTCAGAAGTTAAAACTTTATAATCCAATTTCAATTGGACAGGCATCTCGAATTTCAGGTGTATCACCGGCAGATATTTCTGTTTTATTAGTGTATATGGAACAGTTAAAATAAAATTGGTTTCAAAATAAATTGATGGGAGATTTCATGGAATATCAATTAGAAAAATTCAAACATGGATTAGAAGCATTAGGAATCACATTAAGTGAAGAACAGATGCAGCAATTTCTAACTTATTATGAAATGTTAGTAGAAAAAAATAAGGTAATGAATCTGACAGCAATTACAGAATTTGAAGAAGTTGTGGAAAAACATTTTTTAGACAGTCTTTCATTGGTAAAGGCTTATGATTTGACACAGCCTGTAAAAATTTTGGATTTAGGAACCGGAGCAGGATTTCCAGGAATTCCATTGAAAATAGCGTTTCCAGAATTAGAAATAGTATTAGTCGATTCCTTAAATAAACGAATTCTTTTTTTAGAAGAAGTGATTGCAGAATTGGGCTTACAAAAAATTACAACGGTTCATGCAAGAGCAGAAGAGTTAGCAAGAAATAAAGCATACCGGGAAACATTTGATTTGGTAGTATCACGTGCTGTTGCAAATTTATCTTCTTTGAGTGAATACTGTGTTCCATTTGTGAAAATTGGTGGAAAATTCATTTCTTATAAATCAGGAGAAATTGAAGAAGAGTTGGACCAGGCGAAAAGAGCAATTTTTTTGTTGGGTGGAAAAACAGAACAAGTTGTAAAATTTGATTTGTATGAGCAAAAGCGATCATTCGTTATGATAAAAAAAGAAAAAGGAACGCCAAAAGCTTATCCGAGAAAAGCAGGAACACCAACGAAGAATCCATTATAAAATAGGTTGAGAGAAATGTATTAATAAAAAAAGTCCTTGCCGCATATCTGCGGTAAGGACTTTTTTATTCTTGTCTAAGAAAACTTAATTTTCTAAAAATGTCTCAATTAACTGACACAATTTATCTGGTACTTCCAATTGAGGAAGGAGTCTGCAATTAGAAAGATATGCAGTTTCAAATTTTGGATTGTAGTGAACATAGGAATCAATAACCTCTACAGAATTCCGATATCCTCTACTTCCGATTAAATGAATTGGTTTATCAATTTTTGGAAGTGCATGTGTGATAGAAATATTTGTATAGTTTCCGTAAATACTTGCTAATAAATATTTTCCATGACTTCCGTCTCTATGTGCAGATTCAAAATAAATATCTTCATATTTAGATGAAATCAACTGCGGTCTTTGGAAATACTGGCTGCGGAAAATATCATCTATATTTTTTCTGGACATCTCAATGTTGTAAACAAATGTTCCAAGAATAGGAGATTCTAATAACCATTTTCGAATCTGGGTTATCTTGTCTGGAGTTTCATTACAAGAAGTTAATGATTCCGGATTGATACAAATAATGTCTTTAAATAAATCTTTTTCCATATGATTTGCCATAATGGTAAAAGAAGAGGAACTTCCGGTTGTAATTACACTTGTTTTTTCTTTGATTACATTTTTAACAAAATCAGTAATAAGCTGTACATATAAGTAATTTGTATAAGTTAAATATGGTTTATCAGAACGACCGCATCCTAATAAATCGATGGTATAGACAGTATGATTCTTTTCTAATTTATGAATCACTTTGCTCCACTCAAAAGAAGAACTGGCAGGATTTAAATCATGTACCAATAAGATGGGACTTCCTGAACCATGTTTGGAATAGTAGATATTTCCATTTTTCCATTTATAAAAGGAGCCACTATCTGTTGATAATAAATTTTTCATGCTTGCACTCATATCAATGAAACGATTGGTTAAATGAATAGCGCCTGCAGCAAGAGCGGTCAGAACAAGAAAGTGTTTCACATTTTTCTTCATATTTGCCCTCCTATATGATTTGATTATTCTATTCTTATTATAGACGTTTTTATGTTTTTATACAAATTAATTTTCTATTTAAAATTATACTTTTCATTATGATGAAAATACGCTACAATATCTTTGTAGTGCATAATTACTATACAAACATATGTTCTGAATGGAATGGAGAAATATGGTAAAAGCTTATTTAGAAAAACTGTTTCAAGAGTATGAGCAAGAAAAAAGAATGCTTGATGAACAGATTTCAAAAAAAAATATTTTGTTAAAAGAAAATATTGAATTTATAAAATTATTGGAAGAGTCAAGTGATAATAGTTATGAGCTTTTTACTCCAAGAAATGTAAATTCAAAGAATAAAAATAAGATACTCGAATTAAAAGAAGAACAGAAAGAAATCTCCAAAGAGTTAGATGAATTAAAAAAAGAGCAGGCAGAATGGGTTCAAAAAATTGATGAACTACAGAGTGTGATTCGTGTTCAGAAGTTAAGCGATGGTTTGAGTAAGAAAGTAGCAGAAGAAGTGGAAGAAGATAAGGCAGTACGTATTGCATTATTAGAAACACAGGAAAATGAACGTCAAAGAATTTCACGTGAATTACATGACTCTACTGTACAAAATTTAACAAGTCTTGTTCATAAGACAGAACTTTGTAGTAAGTTAGTTGATATGGATCCAATTAGGTGTAAGCTAGAGCTTTCTTCAGTAAATCATATCTTACGTGATATTATTCAAAGTACGCGTAATCTGATATATGATTTACGGCCAATGTCTTTTGATGATATTGGATTAGATATTACAGTTCGAGATGCTATTCAAAAAATTGAAAAAGCAAATTCCATTCATATTCAATATGTTGTAGAAGGAGAAGAAATAGTAGTTCCATCTGTTGTTGGAATTTCCATTTTAAGAATTATCCAAGAAGGATGTAGTAATGCAATTAAACACGGACATGCAAAATTAATATCCATAAAATTATCTTATAAAGAAAATGCAATAGAAGTTAGCATAGAAGATGATGGTTGTGGATTTGATATAGAAGATATTCCTGATACAATCCGAGAAGATCATTCAGGATTTGGAATATCTATGATGAAAGAAAGAATTTATTTATTATCTGGAAAGCTGGATATTAAGTCAGAAATTGGTGAGGGGACAAAACTATTTGCATCAATTCCAGTAAATGAAAGGGAGGAAATTTAGTATGATTAAAATTATGATTGCAGACGATCACTCAATGATTCGGGAAGGATTAAAACAGTTACTCGAGTTAGATGGTGATATGAAGGTGATTGCAGAAGCAAGTAATGGAGAAGAATGTTTAGATTTACTTGGAACATATCGTCCTAACGTATTATTATTGGATATTAATATGCCAAAGAAAAACGGGCTCCAGGTATTGCAAGAATTAAAAAACAAGAAAAATAAACCAAAGATTTTGGTGTTAACAGTTCATAATGAAGTTGATTATTTATTAAAAGCTGTAGAGATTGGTGTTGATGGATATCTTTTAAAAGATTCCGAATCGGCTGAATTAAGAAAAGCGATTCAAACAGTAGTAGATGGTGAGACATATATTCAGCCAAGTTTGATTCCTGCTTTGAATGCAAAAATGGTAGAGAAAGATTCTGATAAAGATAAAATTGAAAGTTTGACAAGAAGAGAGTTACAGGTTTTAAAACTTTTAGCAGTAGGAAGTTATAATAAAGAAATAGCAGAAGAGTTGGGCATTAGTGAAAGAACTGTAAAGAATCATGTATCTAATATATTTAAAAAATTAGAAGTAACAGATCGCACACAAGCAGCTGTTTTCACAATAAGAAACAACCTTATTTCTATCTAAAAATAGTGGAAATGTTTCACGTGAAACATTTCCATTTTTTTGTGTTTCACGCAAAAAATCCACAAGATTTTGTATTCTAAATTTTCTGAAAATACCACAGTTTGAAAAAACAGAAAAAATGTTTCACGTGAAACATTAGAGGTAGAAATAACGAATAAATAGTGATATAATGGTTCTTGCAACAGTGATTTTTGTAAAAAAAAGAAGAAGTAAAAATAAAAAAATATGAAGAAATGGAGAGTAAAATGGGTAGAATAATAGCAATTGCAAACCAAAAAGGTGGGGTTGGAAAAACAACAACTGCAATCAATTTATCTGCTTGTCTTGCTGAATCTGGGAAGAAAGTTTTGGCAATTGATTTGGACCCACAGGGAAATATGACAAGCGGATTAGGTGTTGATAAGAATGAATTGGAAAACACAGTATATGAATTGATTTTGGATGAATGTTCCATTAAAGAAAGTATGACAGATACTGTTATTGAAAATCTAAAATTAATTCCATCCAATGTTAACTTAGCTGGTGCTGAAATTGAATTATTAGGAATTAATGAAAAAGAATACATTTTAAAAAATGCAGTAGATTATATCAGGGAAGATTTTGACTATATTATTATTGATTGTCCACCATCTTTAAATATGTTGACCATCAATGCAATGACTACTGCAACTTCTATTTTGGTTCCAATTCAATGTGAGTATTATGCATTAGAGGGATTAAGTCAGTTAATACATACGATTGATTTGGTACAAGAAAGATTGAATCCGGATTTGATTATCGAAGGAGTTGTGTTTACGATGTATGATGGAAGAACAAATCTTTCTGTACAGGTTGTTGATAATGTAAAAAATAATTTAAACACAACTGTTTATAATACCATCATTCCAAGAAATATTCGTTTGGCAGAGGCTCCTAGTCATGGACTTCCAATTAATATGTATGATTCAAAATCTGCTGGAACAGAAAGCTATCGTATGTTAGCAAAAGAAATTATGGAGAGAAAAGATCTTCCATAGAAAAAAATGAGTTTGGTAAAATAATGTTACCGGGAAATATACGATAAAATAAGAAAGGAAAAATATATTTTATGGCAACAGCAAAAAAAAGCGGATTGGGAAAAGGATTAGATTCTTTAATTACAGATAAAGTAAATAAACCAGCAACAAAAAAGTCAGAAGAGAAAAATGAAAAAGTAGTAGAAGGTATACTTGTTAATATCAATAAAGTAGAACCAAATAGAGATCAGCCAAGAAAAAATTTTGATGAAGATGCACTTCTAGAGTTATCGGAATCTATTAAACAGTTTGGTGTATTGCAACCATTGCTTGTTCAGGATAAGAAAACTTACTATGAAATTATTGCAGGAGAGCGTCGTTGGAGAGCTGCAAAAATGGCAGACTTAAAAGAAATTCCTGTTATTATTAAAGATTTAACAGAACAGGAAATTGTGGAAATCTCTTTGATTGAAAATATCCAGCGTGAAAACTTAAATCCGATTGAAGAAGCTATCGCATATAAGAGATTATTAACAGAGTTTAATTTAAAACAGGATGAAGTTGCGGAGCGTGTTTCAAAAAGTAGAACAGCAGTAACAAATTCTATGAGACTTCTGAAATTAAATGAAAAAGTTCAGCAGATGGTAATTGATGACATGATTTCAACTGGACATGCAAGAGCTTTACTTGGAATTGATGATATGGAAAAACAGTATACCACTGCTCAGAAAATATTCGATGAAAAATTAAGTGTACGTGAAACTGAAAAACTGGTGAAAAAGCTTCAGCAGGAAAAGGAGAATCCAGTAAAAGAAAAGAAAGTAATAGATCCTAAAATGGAAGCAATTTTCCAGGACTTAGAAGAAAAAATGAAAGCAGTTTTAGGTACGAAAGTTTCGATTAACCAGAAGGATGAGAAAAAAGGAAAAATCGAAATTGAATATTATTCTATGGATGAATTAGATCGTATTATTGATATGATCAAGAGTATTCAGCACTAATTTACTATATAGAAAAATGGAATATGAAACGAAATAAATAGAAAGGTAGTTATAGAATGATTTCACAATATTTAGGAATTGACTCAGATTATATCATTATTGGACTGGCAGTATTTGTAGTTATTTTATTTATCTTATATATTGTCAATGTTGTCCAGATGAGTAAACTGAAAAAAAATTACAAAATTTTCATGAACGGAAAAAATGCAAAGACATTGGAAGATACTTTAATTAAGAGACTGGATGAAGTTGATGATCTTCTTGAAGCAAATCATAAAAATGAGAATGCGATAGAAATATTATCAAAGAAGATGAAATTTACTTATCAGAAAATGGGATTGATCAAATACGATGCCTTTAATGAAATGGGAGGAAAACTTAGTTTTTCTCTTGCAATGTTGAATGAAAAGAATGATGGTTATATCATTAACGCAATGCATACAAGAGAAGGCTGTTATACTTACATTAAAGAAATTGTAGATGGAAATTCCATAATCGTTTTGTCAGAAGAAGAAAAAGAAGCTTTGGATATGGCGATGGAGTCAGAAGAAGCAAAGAATGAATAATGATTTGGAGTTTGAAGTATGGGTATAGCACTATTGCATGATTTAAAGGGTGGAGAAATATTAAAAGAACCTGTTATCGTGGATAAGGAAGTTTTGATTCCGGCTGGCACGAGTTTGAAACAGGAGTATATTAGCTTAATGGAGACACTTGGAATTGAGGCAGTAGTAGTAATAGATCCATCTGGTGTAGAGGAGAATTCTTTTTTTCAAAAGGAAAAAGAAGAATTTGTGGAACAAGTCCGTAAAATTTTAGAAAAACATATTTTTGGAAAAAAAGATTCTCTAAAGGAACTTGCACCATTAGCAGAAAATATAATACAGAAAATTGCAATCTTAGATGAAGGAGAAGCATATGATTACAAAGTAAGAAATACAGATTTGTATGAACATACTGTTATGACAACAGCTCTTTCGATTCTACTTGCAAAAGAACTTAAGTTGTCGTCGAAAATCCAACTTGAGATTGCAATTGGATGTTTATTGCATGATATTGGACTGCGATATGTTACAGTAGATTATGTAAACCGCTCGTTAGAGGAACGGTCAGATACAGAATTGTTTGAATTTAAAAAGCATACAGTTTTAGGATATACGGCATTAGAATCTGAAAAATGGATTCCAAATCAATCAAAGATGATGGTATTATCACATCATGAAAGAAAGAATGGTTCTGGTTATCCATTAAAACAAAAGAATAAAGAAATAGGATGTAAAATCATACAGGTATGTGATACTTTTGATTGTATGGTATCCGGTATGGAATGTAAAAGATGTAGTTTAGAGGAAGCTCTTACTTACATAGAAGAACAGAGTGGAATTCTATTTGAAAAAGAAATAGTAGATATTCTTTTAAAAATAATTAAGAAAAGAAAATAGTGCAAAAAAGGTGATTTTATCCAATTATTTATGCAAATTAGATGGTACCTTCGTTGCAAAATTGAAACAGATATTATATAATAAAAATATGTTTATGACCAAAAGGAGAATAGGAATTGCATAAGTTTTTAAGAGCAATTGGATTTTCAAATTTAACAAGAAAGAGTTTAGAAGATGTTATTTCTGAAATCATTCAGAAGCCATCTATGATGACTGTTACAGAGGATTCAGAGGGAAACGAGTTCGCGGAATTTTCAAAAGAGTTTGGAGATTCTTTTGGAATTGCTGTAAGAGGAACTTATCAGGAAGATGATGAATTTGAAGTCGATTATTATTATCCTTATTATCATGGTTCAAAGATTACTACCAGAGAAATTTGTGAGGTAGAAAAGCACGCAGAGAAAGAATCTTATGCAGGAATTTGTGATGAAGTAAAAGTAGGTGTAACACTTATTTTTTATTTACAGAATGTCACAGATTATCTCGTTGGGAAAAAAAATAAATTATCTCTGAGTGCGCAGGAAGGTGCAATTTTGACTGCCCTTTCTACAGAAGGAAAAATTTTATTTCCAATCAATAAGACAGAAAAGCAGACTCGTAACATACAGAAAAATACGACTGACAGAAATCACTTAATTGCAGCCGCCAGAGAGGGCGACGAAGATGCGATTGAAAATCTTACATTGGAAGATATGGATACTTATTCTATGCTTTCCAGAAGAATTATGAATGAAGATATCTTGAGTATCGTAGATAATTATTTTATGCCTTATGGAATAGAAAGTGATCAGTATTCTATACTTGCAGAAATTATTGATTTTTCAATGGTTACAAATCAATACACAAATGAAAATGTATATGTATTAGAACTTTTATGTAATGATTTAAATTTTAGCTTATGCATTAATCAAAAAGATTTATTGGGTGAACCAGAGTTAGGCAGACGTTTTAAAGGAAATATCTGGATGCAGGGTCATATCTGTTATTGCGATTAATTTTATTTGCATCTATAGCTCAGTAGGATAGAGCGACCGCCTCCTAAGCGGTAGGCCGCTGGTTCGAATCCAGTTAGATGCGCTATTTTTATGTACAATTACATATGAAGTCAAGGAAGACACTATTACACAAGGGGGAATCATTATGGGTAAGGATCATCCAGTGACACCACAACCACACAAAGATACAAATCGTGTGAAAATTGTTATTTTAGTTTTAGTATCAGTTCTTTTGCTTGTTGCGGAAATGTTTTTTATGACAGGCGAGACAAGGAATTATATTGCAATTGGTATTATTGCTATTATCATGATATTAGCAGTATATTTGTTAGTGATCTCTCTCTTAAGTGAAAGTCAGCGAAAAGCAATTCGCAGAGAAGAACAGTATAATAATATTTTTAAATCAGAAAAAGCAACTTATGTTAGATTAAGAAAATCGTTTGAAGATTTAGAACGTCGTATGACACAGTTAGAAAAAGTAATGGATGCGCCAAAAGAGGAAATAATTTCGGCACAGAAAGCTCTTGCAAAAGTTACAATCAATCGTACGAAAGAAAATACGGATGCATTACTTAATTCAAATGATAAATTAATTGATAAGATGTTTGATTTGGAAACACAAATCAATGACAATAATAGTACTATTATTGAAAGTGAAAAGAATCTGCTTGAAACATCAAATCAGCAATTATTAGAAAAACAACAGGAAATTATAAATACGATAAAATCTCTTGAGGCTTTATTAAAAGAGATGCAATTGGGAACAGATGCAGCTGCTTTGGCATCAATTGCAAAAGAAGAGCCGGAAGTAGGAGAAATGATTAATCAATTTAGTTTTGAAGAAGAACCGGAAGTAGGAGAAACGATTAATCAGATGAGTTTTGAAGATTCTGCCGAGGCAGAAGAAGAAACGCCTATCGAAGAGACGGAAGAAGAAGAGCCAATAAGTGATATTGGTATAGAAGAAGAGCCGTTAAGTGATATTGGTATAGAAGAAGAGCCAATAAGTGATATCGGTATAGAAGAAGAGCCAATAAGTGATATTAGCTTAGAAGAAGAAATCGTAAGTGATATCGGTTTGGAAGAAGAAACCGTAAGTGATATCGGTATAGAAGAAGA
>JBJELY010000086.1:30670-32573 GCA_051879395.1 Roseburia sp.
GTAAGTGATATCGGTTTGGAAGTACTTCCGGATGAAGAGCCAATAAAAGAAGAAGAGATTCAGACAGAATCATCAGAACAAGAGTCAGATGAATTAGGATTTGATGAGGTAGCGGCAATTGCAGATGATGTTTTAAATGATATGGAATTGGCAACAGCAGAAGAATTAGCTACAAAAGAGGTAGAGGAAGCTGAACCAGTAGAAGCAATGCCAGAGCCGGTAGCAGAACCAGAAGAGGAACCTGCATCTCCAAATAAAATTATGAGTCCGGATGAGATAGCAGCATTAATTGAAAATACAACAGCTGCATCAGCACCAGTTATAGAAGAGCCGGAAAAGAAAGAAGAAAAAGCACCTGCACCGGGTATGGATGCACTTTCTGATCCAAACAAAATTATGAGTGCAGATGAAATAGCTGCGTTGATTGCAAATATATAATTAAAAAACAGCTACTTTTGAATCAATCTTCAAAAGTAGCTGTTTTTTGTTTACACTGATTTAGTTTGAAGCAGGATGTGTTGCAAGGTGTGTTACGATTTTAACAGCAGTTTCCATTCCTTCTACTGTGATATGTTCATAAGGTCCATGGAAACCATATCCACCGGTTCCAAGGTTTGGACAAGGAAGTCCCATGAAACTTAATCTTGCACCATCGGTACCTCCACGAACCGGACGTGAAATTGGTGTGAGACCTGTGCTTGAAATTGCTTCACGAGCAAGATCAACAACATACTGATGTTTTTCAATGACTTCTAGCATGTTCAAGTAGGAATCTGTAATCTTTAAGGAAACAGTTCCTTTTCCATATTTCTGATTCATTTCAACTTCAAGTGTACGCAGTTTGTTTAAACGTGTTTCGAAATTCTTTTTATCATGATCACGAATAATATAGGAAAGTGTTGCAGAAGCAACATCACCGGACATATCTGTTAAATGGAAAAATCCTTCTCTTCCTTCTGTGTGGGAAGGAGTTTCCATTTCAGGAAGTGAAGCTTGAATTTCACAAGCAACAGCTGCAGCATTTACCATAATATCTTTTGCTTCTCCAGGATGAACATTAACACCTTTAATAGAAAATACAGCACCGGCAGCATTAAAATTTTCATAGGCAACCTCGCCTTCATAGTCACCGTCTAATGTATAAGCATAATCTGCTTTGAAATAATCTAAATCAAAAAGGTCTGCACCGGCACCGATTTCTTCATCCGGTGTAAAACCAATCCAGATATCACCATGCGGAATTTTGGATTCGATGATTTCTTCAATGGAAGTCAGAATTACTGCGATACCTGCTTTATCATCAGCGCCAAGCAGAGTACTACCATCTGTGGTAATTAAAGTACGTCCTTTTAATTCTTTTAAAGTAGGAAAATCAGATACTTTTAAAAGATCATTGGTACCCTGCAGTACAACATCTTCTCCATTGTAATTTTTTATAATTTGTGGTTTTACATTTTTACCGGAATAATCAGGTGCGGTATCCATATGTGCAATAAAACCTATTGATTTATAGTGCTCCATACCTTCTGTGGCTGGAAGCAATCCATAGACATAGCAATGTTCTGTTAAAACTACTTTTGTAAGTCCTAATTCATTTAATTCTTTTTCCAGTACCTTTGCAAGATCGAACTGACGCTTACTGGATGGATGTGTATTACTTTCTTCGTCGGAGGTTGTCCAATAAGAAATATAATTTAAAAAACGTTCTTCAACTCTCATAATAATCTCCTTTTCCTATATCTGATAGTAGGCATTTGCAAAAAATGACAAAGTCTTCTAATCCGATATACTATTTGTTAATATAATAAAGATAGCATAATTATATGCGGAATTAAATAAAAAAATATGAAAAAATGTACATTAGTCAATGATGTGACACCAACTTTTCAAAAATAAAAAGGTT
>JBJELY010000087.1:0-7583 GCA_051879395.1 Roseburia sp.
GTGCGCTTAATATTTTATCTGTTTTCTCAGAATTAAAGCTTCCATCTTCATTAAAAATAATAACTTCTGCAGAATCAATAAATTCATATCCGAGATAATTTGCCATGATAATACCATTTAAGTATTCTCCACGGGATGCAGCGTAGTCCACGCCTGCTTTTTCTTTAAATTTCTCTGAAATGGTCTTAAATTCACCCTCTAAAGATAATTTCAGATTCAATCCATTTATAATAGAATCATAACGATCTTTAATCTTCATTAATGGTATGCGGAAATCTTCCTCTGCTTCTGCCAGCGCATAGCACTCATAAAGCATATCCGTTACTTTTGTATCTTTTGCATTTCTTTTTCCTGGTGCGCTAGGAACTACATATTTTCTCTGCTCGTCTGAAGTAATGATTTTTCCAACCTTTGCAAACTGTTCTGCGCTTGCCAACGAGCTGCCACCAAATTTTACTACTTTCACCATTTTCTTTTGCTCCTCCGGTTCTGTCAAGCGGCGTATCAAAAGACGCACCGTCTGATTCATTGCTAACGTTATATATATTACCACAAATCAAAGGTGCGTCAAACATTTTTTGAATTTTTATTCATTAACGAAGATTTTCTGCCAGATAACGTCCCAGTTCCTCAGCCTGTTCTCTTGCAATATCATACGTTTCCATAGATTTTTCATAATCCGCATTCCAATACTCATTTGCCATACTCAGTAATAATCTTAAATGATCTTCCAAATACCGGTTCAAATCTCTTCTACGATAAGCCGGATTGGCACGACTCAAAAAATCTGCGAGCATCATTCCCTCATCATACCATTTCTTTTCATTTTGGTTATAACTCTCTTGATTTCCTGACTTTAAATCTCCAAGAAGCGCTGCAAATGTCTGCTCATGCTCGGTCAGCATTTCCTTCATTCTGTTTCTGTTTTCTACCGGGAAGTATCCGGAAAACAGATTTGTAATTTCTCCAACATTACGTTGCATCCGTCCAGAGATAGCATCTAAATCCGGTAAATTATTCAAAAAACTTACCATAAACATTCTTGCAAGCATCACATGCTCCATCCATGCCCGTTCCATTTTTTCCGTAAGTTCATCTGCAGTTGTTTCTTCCTGTTCGGTTTCTTTATATCCCGGTCCCGGACAAATGGTGAGTTTCATTCCAACCTGCAAATTATACGGATTAACGCCCGGGTTTCCCATAATGAGTTCTGTTACAGTTGTCATATACTGCTTGGAAAGCTTATATAAAGAATCTCCCTCTTTTATCGTGTGTACAATTTTATTATTGCAATACACGCGTTTTCTCCAAAAAATTGCTCTCCCCTTACTTTATGTAAAGTTCTCCCTTTTGTTACAAAATGTAAGGCACTTGCGAAACTTTTTTGTTTCTTTGGGAGATGAGATTTTTACTTGATGCTTATGCTTCTTTTTTGACTTGATAGAAATGTGTAGATTTTAGGGCTCCCCTTTTTACATATTTAAGCTGATGTCCGTCCATCATTCGACAATTGTGCCAATTTGTTTCGTCTGTAAAAAATCCTACATGGCATTTTAGTGCTTCTAAGCGGATATGTTCACCATATTTTATTAGATGCTGCTCCCAAAACTCGCGTACTACGGTTATGAAAATTATTAGTTTGACAACGCTCAAACAATTGTCCGCAGCATCTCTTATGCTTCACATATCCGCTAAGAAGCACACAAATTCCACGAAAGGATTTTTTTGCAGGCGAACAAATTGACACGATTGCTCGAATTTTGGACGAATAGCAGTTATCAAAAAATATGTAAAAAGGGGAACCCTAAAATCTACATTTCTATCTCGGATAAAAAAAGCATAAACATCAAGTAAAAATCATCTCCAAAAGGAGTAAAAAGTTTCACAAGTGCCTTACAATATAGTAGCAAAAAGGGGCGCAACGATAACAGTGAGCAAGCCTGCTACTGCTATGGAAAGGCTGCTCATGGCGCCTTCTACTTCTCCCATTTCCATCGCCCGCACCGTTCCGATTGCGTGGGAAGCAGAACCAATTCCAATTCCTTTTGCAATCGGTTCTTCAATTTTAAAAATCCGACAGACTGCATCTGCTACCATATTTCCTACCACACCCGTCACAATGATAACGGCAACTGTAATGGTGACATAACCGCCCAATTCCTCAGATACACCCATTCCAATTGCAGTTGTAATTGATTTTGGTAAAAGCGTTACGTACTGCCTATGGTCAAATTGAAACAATACTGCAAATCCAAGAATACAGAGCATACTCGTCAATACCCCTGATAAAATGCCTGCCGCAATTGCTTTTGCATGTTTTTTTAATAACTCTACCTGCTCATAAAGAGGAATTGCAAGGCACACCGTAGCAGGTGTCAAAAAATAGCTTAAGTATTTTGCTCCCTCATTATAAGTCTTGTAATCAATTCCTGTCAGCACAAGAAAAATCATAACTGCTATCATCGAAATGAGCAGTGGATTAAAAATTGCAAGTTTCCACTTTTTCTTCATCCACATTCCTACTTCATATGCAAGAACGCTGATAAAGACTCCCAGAAACAAAGATTCATTCCATATTTCTTTCATTTTAGCCTTTCCTCTTTCGTTCTGACCGAATTACCCACTGTGTCACTCTGCCAGAAATTCCCATAACTACAATTGTTGATACTACCATAATCACTACGACCTGTACACAAATCGGTTTTAAATCGCCCCATGCTTCCAGCAGTCCTACTCCTGCCGGAATAAACATCAAAGGCATGATTTCTATTAGATATTTTCCGGTTTCTTTTACCTGTTCCAACTTGATTATCTTAAATTCCAAAGCAAGGAACATCAAAACCAGTCCATAAATACTCGCCGGTATCGGAAAGGGAAGTATCGTTTTTAGAACCTCCCCCAGAAAAGACACCGCCAGAATCACACAAAATTGTCTGATATATTTCATAACACTTATACCTTTCTGCTATCTTTGGAGCCATACTTCAAGGCTCCCTTTCTTTCTTCTTTTTTAGGCAGTCGCAAGCCGGGTTTTCTATCCTGCTGCCATCCTCTTCAAATCTAGAACCATGGCAGGGGCAATCCCAGGTGCGTTCCACCGGATTCCATTGTAACACACATCCTAAATGTGAGCATCTTTTTTTTCCGGGTGGAAGCATACTGCTAATCGCTTCTTTTAGATTTAAGAATAACTGTTTTCCCAGCATGTTTCTCGAAGGAGAAAATAAATGGGCATATTCATTTTCCTGTCCTTGCACCAGATCCGTCAAAATACGTGCTGCCAGCATAGCTCCTGTCATTCCCCACTTATGAAATCCGGTCGCGACATAAAGGTCCGGTGTTCTTTTGGAATAATTTCCAATGTAAGGCATCCCATCTAACGACATGCAATCCTGTGTTGCCCAATGATATTTTTCTCGCGCCATTGGATAATATTCCTTTTGAAATGCACGAAGTGTTTTCCACCCTTCTGTCAGTTTTCCGGTCCTTTTCGCATTTCCTCCCACCAGCAGATATTTTCCTGCATTTCTTAGGGAAAGCCCTTCCCCACCTTCTTCCAAATAGATTCCGTCTAATTGTTCTGCTCCTTCAAGTCCAATCACATAGGCTCTGTTCTGATATAACTTCAAATAATAGCTTCCTCTTGTATTGATAAATGGAAAATGAGTTGCCACAATAATTTTTTCTGCGGTTACCGTTCCTTCTGCTGTTATTGCAAAATATTCCGTCATTTCCCGCACTTCCGAATGTTCATAAATGTGAAGTCCACTCGCAAGCTGACTGATTAACCGATATGGATTCATCTGCCCCTGGTGAAGAAAACGAATTGCGCCTGCCGTAGAAAAAGGGAGTGACAAATCCGTGACATAATCTGCCGGATATTGCAACTCCCCTAATGCTTTTAATTCCTGTTCAAATGCCGGATTTTCCTGTCTTGTAAAAAGATAAGAATCCTTCTCTTCGAAATCAAAATCATAGCGCCATGCCAGTTTTTTATACCCGGAAAGTGCCTCTTCATTTGCCTGCAAATATAATTGCGTTTTTTCTTTTCCGATTCGCTTTAACAGCTGATGATAAATTAATCCCTGCTGACATGTAATTTTTGCTGTTGTGTATCTTGTAATTCCTCCTGCTATCGTATCCTTTTCTAAAAGCACATAATTCACACCGGCTTCCTGCAAAAAATAAGCACATAGAATTCCCGCAATTCCACCGCCGATAATTAATACATCCACTCTGATGTCCTGCTGCAACTTTGGAAAATAGGGAAGATTCACTTCGTCTGACCATATTGAATTCATGATGACCTCCATCTTTCTTTTTCTTACTAATATGGTCATTTTTCTTTATTTTATCCACTCCAACAATACCTGGTAAAATAAATTCGGTTCAATTGGTTTGGTCAGATGTCCATTCATCCCGGCTTTTAGGGATTTCTCTACATCCTCGTCATATGCATTTGCCGTCATCGCAATGATTGGAATTTCCGTTGCATCTTTCCGCTTCAGGCTGCGGATTTTTTGAGTAGCTTCTAATCCACTCATAACTGGCATACGAATATCCATTAATATTAATTGATAATATCCTTCCTCACTTATTTCAAATTGTTCTAATGCTTCTTCTCCATTTTCTGCGTGCTCTACCTTGATTCCCTTGCTCTCTAACAGCTGTCGCGCAACTAATGTATTAATCCGGTTATCTTCGACAAGCAAAACTCTTTTTCCTTTTAAACAATTCATCTCTGCTAATGACTGTTGTTCTTCTTCCTGCCCATCTTTTTCGGTAATCGTAAGAGGCAATTCAACTGTAAATATAGTTCCCTCTCCCTGCTTACTTTCCACTGATATTTTTCCTTTCATCAGTGTCACTAGATTTTTTACAATTGCAAGTCCTAATCCTGTCCCCTGACTCTGTACCTGGCTGTCATTCTGCTCCTGCATAAATGGTTCAAATGCACGTTTTAAGAATTCCGGACTCATTCCTATTCCATTGTCCTGAATTGTGAAGCGTACATGGCTCTTTTTCCCACGTCGTTTTAATTCTTCTGCCCGAAACCAGACACAACCTCCTTCCGGCGTATATTTCGCCGCATTGGATAGAAGATTGAAAAATATCTGTTTAAATCGCACCTCATCCACTAACACATACCCATAATCGAGGTTATGTTCTATGTGGAATGATATATTTTTTTCCTCCATCAGCGGAACAACTGTTCTTTCCATACTGCTAATCAGGGATTGAAAAGAATATACCTCAGACTTTAATACCAGTTTTCCACTTTCAATTTTGGAAATATCCAGAATATCATTAATCAACCCTAACAAAAACTTGCCGGCCCCTTCAATCTGATCCAGATACCCTTTTATTTTTTCCTCTCCACACTCTCCTTTTGCAATAGAAGTCATTCCAATAATAGCATTCATCGGCGTACGGATATCATGGCTCATACGGGATAAAAATTCGCTTTTTGCATAGCTCGCCTGTTCTGCAACTTCTAATGCATGCTCTAATTTGTCTTGCTTTTCCTTTTCTTTTCCAAGAATCTCTTCAATGTCAGTACGTGTATTGATAATCAATCCCATTTCGCGGTCTGCATAAGAATAACGCAGCATTTTTCGATGAATACTTCCATCTTTTTCTTGCATGTCATACTCGTACGTATATACCTCATCTTTTTCCAGTGCTTTTAAAATAGTGGCTAAAGACATTGCTTTTACAGCAGACTCTGCATCTTCTGTTACGACAACACGTCCCACATGTGCCCGGATAATCGCATCATAATCTGTTCCTACACTTTCAAGTTCTCCAGCTCCAAAGTATACCTTATAATGCTTGTTTCGCATATTAATATAGCTAATATAATCGTAATCAAGTTCTACTGCCATCGTGATGATTTTATTTTGAAGACGCTCCACTGTAATATCCCGGTTATAAAAAAATGCTATAATTTCTCCTGTTCCCGGCCTTTGCAACATGCGCACTTCTACCTGTACCCAGACAACATCTTTTGATTTCCGCCAGACAGCCCAATATTCTTTTTGAACAACTTCTTTTCCTGCCTGATAAGCTTTTAAAAGTTCCTCTACACTCAGTTCCTCTGCGTCCTGCTCCGAAAGATGGATTTCCTGAAGGCATACTTCAATTCTTTTCCTGTACTCTGCTGCATAACTGTCTTCTTCCCGTTCCTGACTCTGATCCTGGTAATCGATTTCCTCCACTGTTTTCGTGGTCAGATTGACACAGCTAACAGCCAGCATTCCAGACAATACCTGTCTCCTGTGTTCTTCCTCTTCTCGATAACTCAATTCTCGAATTGCCTGACGGGTGATGTCCATACTGGCACCATATGCCTTTTCTGCCTGTCCATTCTCATCCTTTGTTACATAATATGTCGTTCTTTTTTTATACCAGGCATCTCCACTTTTATTTCTGACCCAGAATTCTCCACTTACCTTCGGTATTCCTTTCTGAATCTGTTCATACATATGTTGAAACTCCGGTATGGATTCTTCTTTTACATAACCAGTCTCCAAAAACACTTCCGGCACATTTTCAATTACATCCGGATAATCGTTTCTATTTTGGAATCCTTTTGACTGTCTGATTTGTTTCTTTTTAACATCGTACTCCCAAGTCCCAACAGCGGCACCCTCTAATGCCAGTGTATATTTCTGTTCCTTTTCCCTCAATGTCTTTTCTGTCATTTTCTGCTCAGTGACATCCATCATGGAAAAAACACAATAATCGCCCATTTCCTGATATGCATTCAAAAAGAAATATTTTTGGAGACTTTCATAGAAAAAGGTAATATTATCTGCCTTTCCTTTCTTCTCCACTCTTTCTAACAAAAGAAGCCAGATTGCACCATTTTCCGGTGTTAAATGAAAATGCGTATTTCCAACAATTTCCGTTACCGGAATATTTAAAATATTAGCATAGGCATGGTTTACATAACAGTACAAAATATCTTTCGGTTCTCCCTCCACGCCACGTAAAAGTTGTACAATTCCAAATGGCATCGGGCTAAAATCCATACAGAATTTGAACTGTTCTATTCTTGCCTTAATCTTCTCCTCTGACATAACTCCCCGCACACGATGGCACAATAACTCTGTTGCAAAAGGTTTTGCAATGAAATCATCCGCACCAAGTTCCAGCAACTCTTGTTTCTCTTTTGTGCCCAATTCAAGTACTTCTGTAATTGCGATAATTTTCAAAAGGTCATACCGGCTGTCACTTCTAAGCTTGCGAATCAGCCCAAATCCATCTAATTCCGGCATATTCAAGTCTGTTACAAGAATGTCTACAAATTTGTCTTCTAAAATCCGATATGCTTCTACGCCATTTTCTGCTTCCAGTATCTCATACTCTTCTTTAAAATATTCCTGTAAAATAGCACGATTCATCTCAATATCATCGACGATTAGCATTACTTTCTTTTCTGTTCCCATACACCCTTCCCCTATCTGCTTCTTGCCTATAATTATATTTTACATTTTTTTTAATAAATATCAACCATTCTACGATTTTGTATATTAGTCAATGATGTGATACCTAAATCTAAAAAATAAAAAGATTAATGT
>JBJELY010000088.1:0-1967 GCA_051879395.1 Roseburia sp.
TCCCATCCGTTACAAGATAGGAAGATCCTCCTTTTCCGTGGCCTAACAATTTTATAACCTCGTATGACTTTTCATTTACACACATCTCTTTCATTGTATATCCCTCCCATCTATTTATACACCTCTAATTGCATTATAGACTGCTCTCGGAAACTCTGAACTTCCGATATATACAGTCTTTTTTTATATCTTCTTTTTATCCTTCACCTCTAAAATTCAACACAAAAATGTATTTTTATGCATAAAAGTACTTGACAACCCCTCCAAATTGTGCGGCGCTCCGCGCCAATCGTTAAGAAATTATTTTTCTTTTCGGAGGTGCATTTTATGTTGAATTTTTGGCGTTCTCACGTTGATTATCAAGCTTTTGTTTCAGATATTGTTTCCATTTTTTCTGAAAACGAACTTTTAAAATTACAATCCTACTCTAAATCTAGAGAAAAACTAGATTCTCTAAATCTGGATGCCATCGGTGTCCTTTTGGCTCCTTATTATTCCAATACCGGCAGACCTGCTAAAAACCAGCCTGAAATCCTTCGTTCCATTGTTCTTATGATGGATCTGGGATTTACCAGTATTGATCGATGGCATAAACATTTGCAAAATGATTTTATCCTTGCTACCCTTGTCGGATGTACTCTGGACTCACTTCCGCCTCTTGGTTCTTACTATGACTTTATGAATCGCCTTTGGCTTCGTAATCCGGAGTTTGAAAAGAATGGCCGAAATGACCTTTTCTCTTCCTCAAAAAATCAAAAGCCCACACAGAAACCCGGCAAAGGAAAAAAAATCCCAAATCGTCACAGTGGCATTACGGAAAAAATTGCGGATTATATTCACTCAGGTAAAGATTTTCCATTTTACTATGAAGAATTATTACAACAAGTATTCTCCCTTGCTGCAGTTGTCCCTTCCTGTAATCTTGGTCTTATTGATACCAATGACCTTACCATTTCCGGAGATGGCACTTGTGTCCATGCTCATGCAAATTCTTACGGTCATAAGAAATGTAACTGCCTTGAGCAGGGTATCCTTAACTGCACCTGTGACAGACATTACTCAGATGTTGATGCTTCCTGGGGATGGGACAGTGATCTGAATGCTTATTATTATGGACATACTTTATATATGTTCTCTTACCACAATAACCAGATTGGTACTGATGTCCCGTTACATATCCGCTTTTTTGATGCCAAAAGGCATGACAGTGTGTCTGCCTTAGTCTGTCTGTCAGAGTTTCGCAAGCTACATCCTGATTTAGCCATCAAGAACATTTGCCTGGATTCTGCAAATGACAACTATGCTACTTACCAACTGCTCCACGAATGGAATATTTGTCCATTCATTGACTTAAATACAAATCGTGGACGCCCTTCCTCTATTCCTGACAGCATACAGATTGATACCGATGGTACTCCTTTATGCCAGGCCGGATATCGCATGGTAAATTGGGGCATGTGTCCACAAAAGCACGCACGAAAATGGCGTTGTCCTGTTGCCTGTGGCAAAGAAGAAACATGCGACTGCAAATCCAACTGCTCCTCCTCAGCCTACGGGCGTTGCATTTATACTAAACCTGAATGGGATTTGCGCTTGTATCCGCCAGTCCCACGTGGTACGGATGCATATAAAAAGATATATAACAACCGTACAGGTTCAGAGCGTGTAAATGATAGAATTCTCAATGACTACAAATTGCATTCTATGTATATCCATGGCAAAAAACGTTTTAGTTTCTTTGCCATGATTGCCGGCATCAATATACATTTAGATGCCCAGATTAAATACAAGAAAAATCAATCTGTTTAATCATCTAAAATTCATAATTTCCAAAACCTGCCTTTTGGGAGGTTTTAAAGTCATGCCCATTTCTAATAATCGTTCTAGCAATGAGCACGTATATTGCACTTTTGCATAAAATGTATTTTTATTCATCATTTTAGTACCGAGTTTCCGAGACTACTCAA
>JBJELY010000089.1:0-2516 GCA_051879395.1 Roseburia sp.
CCTCGTCCATAATCGCTTTCACTTCTACTATATCCTCTTCATAAACATTCCCGGTACTGTTAATTCTCTTCGCAATCTGATTCAGATTCCCGCTGATTTTTCCAAGTGTTTCGTTGTATTGTCTTAGATAAGAATAATCCACATCATAAACAAATCCAAAGAGTATTAACGTCCTGATATAATCTGAAGCACTCTTTCTCTTTGACAACTCTACCTTCCTGTCCAGGATATATTTCTCATTATCACTCAAATAAATTTTCAGTTCATTTTTCCTCGTTCTATTGGCTCTATCCTTTGCCATATCGCTCCATCCTTTCACATAATTTTAAGGGTTAGGGAATTCTCCCTGAACAATATATTTGAGCATTTCTTCTTTAAGAGAAATCGCTCATTTTATCGCCTGTGAGGGAACACAGGCAGTGCTTGCTAAGTTAGTTTTTATCCTTTTCCTGCTCTATTGCCTTTTGCCCCTTCTGTGCCAGTTCAGCCAAGCGATTCTGCACCATTTCCCATAAGTTCGGCAATGCACTGTTTATGTTCACTTCTGTTCTTTTCCGCTTTTGGATCACTTGATAGATTTCTGCAAATCTAGCCCGATCCGCAACGATATTTTCTGACAGGCAGATATTCTGAAAGCCTAGGCGCTTTACGACTTCTCTGGTAATTTCATCAAAGCTTTCCATTGCCGCTTTCTCCTGATACATTCCGTAATGCCCGATTGCTTTACTGACTTGCTCCCAGCCTTCGCTCCAATCAGAAATCGTTGGACTTACCAGCTCTGCATAAATCTCCCGCAGTTCCGCGACGGTCGGCTTGAATTTATTTGTCAGCATATATTGTTGAAGTGCCTTGGATAAAATCTGATAGTCCAGATCATGTAATAGTGCGTACCACACATCCAACGCTTGTTCCGTCCCAATAAAATCTTCTCCATACATTGCCTGCATGGCTACAACCAGTGTTGCAAATTCCTGTTTAGTCACCGAAAACACCTCCCGTACTTTGCATCTTTTCACGCTCCAGCCACGAACTCACATTGTTCCCGCTTCCCTTTTCTTTGTTCCTTTTCAGTGGAAAGAAATCCGTCCAGCCATTCTGAATTGTCTGCTTGATAATTGCCACTTGTTCGGCAGGAGAATTCGATAAACTTTCCAGCTTATCAATGCAATAACCGATTGCTTTCCCCTTCACTTCTTTGCCATTTTCTTTTCGATATTCCAGGTAAGAAAGAAACATACTATTCAGCACTGTATCAGCAAAGTAAGAAGGAATTTCCTCTATCTCTGGTTCTCCCTCTTTCTTTGGCTTCTTCTCTTCCTTTTCACTATTCTCTATCTCTGTGCTACCGGAAATTTCTGTGGTGTTACCTTCCGTTACAGTTTCATTACATTGTAACGCCGCCTGCTCTTTTTCCTTTAGGAGCTTTTGATTCGCCCTGTGATTTCTAACTCTGGCTGCTGAAGTGCTCTCACTGCCAACCATGTCCTCCAAGTACAATAACTGTAATGATTGGTCATCCAAGAACACAGCCGCATGATATTGGCACAAAGCAGAAATCGTCAGCTTCACAAGTGCCGGCTTTTCTCCCGTATCCAATGCTATTTCTTCATCTAAGGTCGGCAAAATATGTTGATAGTAAATAATCCCTTCTGTGTTAATTGCCTTTAACAGCAGTTTCAGATAAAGCAAGACGATACTATCTCCATCCGGCAAAGTTCGCAGTTGTTTGATAATCAGTTCCTGAAAGAACCCAACCTGCAATTTCAACCAGTAATATCGTTTTCCTGCCATTTAGCCTTTCCCTCCGCCCTGAATAAAAGCATCCAGCATACTTCTGTAAATGATGTAATGATAGCGGCTCTTTCCATCCTTCTTGATGGCATAGCCGATCGGCAGCCGCTCCTGTCTCATCAAAAACTGCAAGGTCACAACATCCATGTTAAGCAGTTTTGCAGCCTCTTTTGTCGTAACTCGTTCCATTAGCACCCCTCCTTTCCATGTGTCTCCTCTTTGCCGCTTCTGACCTTCTTAATCGCCGAATTCAGCCGTTCAAGCTGTTTCCCCTTCAAGTCCTTCCTTAGCCATCTGCAAAGCGTAAATTCGGAAATTCCCATTGCTTCCGCCACTTCCCACTGCTTTACCTGATTTTGCTTCATCAGCAGTTTTACTTCTTCTTTTTTCACTTGTTTCTCCTCCATATTTTTGTTGACATTGTTGCTGTTGTTGTCTATACTAATTATGTACTATATAGTACATGTAAACAATTCTGTTTCTTATATGGTACGAGCAAATATGATGTGTAAATGAAAGGAGTACATGAAAAATGCTGACAAATCAAGATGAAATCCGGGAACGGATCATTCAAATCCGAAAAGAAAGGGGGTTATCACAGAACCAATTAGCAAAAGACTTTGGAATTTCCAGAACGCATTACTGCAACGTAGAGAACGGTAAGAAACCTGTAACAGAGAGCTTTCTCAAAGTACTAGCCAGCGGTTACAAGATACCTATGGAAG
>JBJELY010000089.1:2616-7438 GCA_051879395.1 Roseburia sp.
GTAACAGAGAGCTTTCTCAAAGTACTAGCCAGCGGTTACAAGATACCTATGGAAGCGTTTATTCCTAATGAGAATGGAGATTTGATGCAATATTGCGAATGCACCAATGATTTTGTGAATGCGATCATCAATGACTATTTCAATTCTTTTGAAATACGCAAATACTACATTAACGAATATGAACAACCTTATTACGGTGTTCTTTCCTATCTGCATGATATCGGCTATACGGTTGAATATGAACTGCTTCAGGAAGCCCATTTACAGAATTTCTTCGATTCTGCAACCGGATCTGTTGATGTAAAAGAAATTGCTGAAGATGGCGTAATCCATGTCTATTCAAATGAGACTGGAAAAGACGTTGCCCAGATACCATTAACAAAACTGGCTGAACTGGAAAAAGAGGTAAAGGATTTTGTAGAGTATAAACTCTCTGCGTACAAGGTGGCTAATCCTACCAAACGTTCTGACCTGCTTCCGAAGTCCATTTATGCTTTTGATATTCCGAATGAAATTGCAAGGGTAAAACGCTACAAGGAATATGCAGAGTATTGCCTTAAACAATTAGAACAAATGCAGAAAGAAGGTTAACTATGAAGTTACCAAACTCTTACGGCAGCGTAATCAAGCTTGGTGGCAAACGGCGAAAGCCCTACGCTGTCCGTATCTCAAAACTTGTGGAAGACGATACCGGGAAGGTCAAGCGAAAATACACCTACCTGGCTTACTTCTCCAAACCGGAAATGGCTTACACCTATCTTGCTGAATACAATAGCGGTGCGGTTGTTCCGGAGCATATGAAGTACTCGGACTCTCCCACCTTTGCAGAGATGTACGAGAAATGGAAGAAATACCGAAAATCGCTTAAGAACCAGATTAGCGATTCCACATGGCGAAATTATGAGATTGCTTTTCATCATTTCAGCGAGCTGCATGACCGCAAATTTATTTCCATCAGGACAAACGATCTGCAGCAATGCTTAAATGCCTACAATCACAAATCGCAGACTACGATTTCTTCCATGCGAGCCGTCCTGAAGGCTATGTATCAATACGCTAAATTGAATGAATACATAGACAGGGATTTAACAGAAGGTCTGGTTTATGAATGGACAAACTCTACGGAGCAGATACATGATAGGTATTCCGATGAAGAAATCAAAACACTCTGGTCGAAGCTATATGAAATCAACAATGTAGATATTATCCTGATTATGATTTACACTGGATTGCGACCAACCGAGCTGTTGGAAATCCAGACGGAAAATGTCCATTTAGATGAAAAGTACATGATAGGCGGCATGAAAACCGAAGCCGGGAAAGACAGAATTATCCCACTGAACGATAAGATTATCCCTCTCGTCAAGAACCGATACGATCCGAACAAGAAATACCTGATCAATAACAAGTTTGGAAATCATTACACCTACGGAACCTACATGAATGGCAATTTTAATACATGCATGGGAAAGCTCAAAATGAAACACCTGCCCCACGATGGCAGACACACCTTTGCTTCACTTATGGACAATGCCGGCGCAAATGATGTATGTATCAAATTGATTATGGGACACAGTATGAAGAACGACACCACCAAGGGAACGTACACCCATAAGACTTTAGAAGAACTTCTTACAGAAGTGAATAAGATATAAAATAGTAAATCAAGACTGATTGCTGGATACACTTATGATGTTTCTTATGATTAACATTACACTCATATTCAGCCTAAAGCATCTTGAAAAGCAACGGATGAAATGCTTAAAAAACATCCAGAACCAGTAAAATTGAGTGTATACCACCTGTATATCACTTGTGTACCACGTGTATATAACGACCTCAAAATAACGTAAATTATCTTCTATTTATGAATATTCTGACAATTCTTTTGTCATTTTAACACATAAAGAAAAGTCCCATAAACACCGGGTTTACAGGACTTCTCAATATAATCTTTATCTTAAAAATTCTCGATTAGCAAACGCCCTGAGCTAACATAGCAGCAACACGAGACTTCAGTATTTATGCGACTTTTGAGAATTTTTGTATATTATAGGTATATTACCATCCAACACATTTCTCATCTCAATTGCATTTAAGTCTACATAATTATCCCGCAACACAATCAGCACCTACATTTGTATAATATTTTTCCTTAGCTTCTTCAAGAGCAAGTCGTCTATCAAAAATAACTTCTTCTACACCATTATCATAATAATATATTTTTTGCAAATAGTCTTTTTGATCAAACTGATAATAGAATACTTTTTCTTCACATTCATCTACAAGGCACTGCATTTCAGCCACAACGCCAATATTATTCGTATAATACTTTAAATACTTATAATTAGGCAATTTTACATTCTCAAGCAAATTATACGGGGTAAGTACTGGTGAATATAACATGTCATATATTTTTTCTATATAAGCATCCATATTTACTTCTCCTCTCCATCTATTTTCAAGTACTCGTTTAATGCTCTTTCTATATACTCTTTAATCACAGGTAACTTCTGGTATGCATTATCATAGTCAGACAACGTCCATTCTCCTCTTGGTTTACCAATTTCATTTTTCATATAAGCATTGAGATACATTGCCAATAAAGCTCCGTTATCCGAAGCTGCAGTTTTGATCCATGCATATTTCCCGCTAAATAACCTGCATTCAGACAAATTCTTTTTGCTTTGGTCAACTCCAAATTTAGTAATTAACTCTGGAACCAATACTTCTCGAATCTCAACATCAAGATTTTTCTTTCTACTAGCGAAAAACAAATCAGGTCTCTTTAATGCTACATTTTCTTGTGTACGTGACTGATTGTAAATTGCCAATGCTTGCTCATATCCTATATTTAACAATTTTTGCAATTTATCAATATCTTCTTTTTGTTTTTCCTCTTCCTCTTTTTGTTTCCGAATCAACTCCGTAGTTAAATATGCATCTGCTTTAAGTGTTCCACGTCCTCCTTCTCGCGCTTTTCCTAGCGGGATAATAACACCTGTAGAACCATCTCCAGTTCTTTGTGTTGAACTGTCATCCTCATCAACCAAATTCTCATCTTGTAAATGCTTTATTACTTCACTTTCTTGAATCTCAACCTTATACTTTTCCCATAAATCCGCTAATTGTAGGTCTTGATGCGAAACAACATCTGCAATGTTATCCTCGGTTTTCTTTACTTCTTCACTTGGAATCACTCTCAAAACTCGACCTATGAACTGTTCATAAGGGAGTTCATTTCTAAAAGGTCTAAAAATAGCAGCAACACTTAAATATATATGATCATATCCTTCTCCCAACATAGCAACATGGATTATTACATCTAAACGATGGTTCTCCACATCGCTTTTTGTTTCCATTTGTTTTTCGACAGTTTGCTTGCTATGTATGACCTCAGCTCTATACCCGTGGTTAATATATAGTTGCTTTATCTGTTCTGCGTGTTCAATACTGCAAGCTACAGCTATTATCTTATGCGGAACATTTGTAAATTCTCTTTTCTTTTCTAATAGTTTTATACTTTCGCATACTACTTTTTCCGAACATTCTTTTGAAAAGGCAACTGATCTTCTTATCCAATCTTCATCTCTGATGCCAGACTCTATTAGTTGTTCTTTTGTGTACAATTTTGACTCGTCGTTATCAATTGTAAACAATAATTCATCAGGAATATATTCGAAGTTCCGAAGAGATTTCACATATCCCTTAGCCATAGCTTGGCTTAATTTGTATTTATAAACTAACTCTCCGGCCAACTCAACACCATCTGTTCGAATTGGCGTTCCTGTAAGCTTTACCACCTTTGCTTTGTTAAAATGCTCAACTGTTGTTACCCATGTATTTGCCGTCGAATGATGCGCTTCATCAATGATAATCATATCAAAATAATCAGGCGGCAAAAAATTAAGCGGCGAAGATGTCAACCGGGCTTGAAGTTTATGTATATTCAGCACAACAATATTTGCACTATCTAAAACTTCTCTCTTTACTCCGTTTGCGTACTCAACCAATGTAGGCATTTCTCCAATAGTACTAAAAATTTTTCTTTTGTACCAAAAATTTTCTGGATTCTCCGGATCTAATGAGTCCACAACTACATCTTTTATTGTCAACTGAGGGGTAATAATTAATGCCCTGCCTTTACATATGTGAAAGGGCAAAATTCCCATTAATCCCGTTTTCCCAACACCAGTTGGTAACACTATAATTGCATGCGTTTGCTTATTTTTCACGACAAAATGGTCATACACCTTAAAATATCCTTGAATCTGAGGTTCTCTTAATTCCTCATTTTCATAAATATTTGGATTTGCCATTTCAAAATAATGCTCATTATAAATTAACTCTGCCATGCAATTCCCCCTTAATACACACGTTTCTTTATATACTATCTTACAACTTGTTAAAAGATACTGTCAACACAACCAGTCAAAATATTCCCTGCAATACAAATTTCTTGCTGTATATTATGTGTAACTTATAAGTATATTATATGTATATTACCATATTTTACTCTTCAAAGGCATTGTACACTCTGCACAAAATAGCAAATTGTACTCAAACAAAGAAATGCCGGATTTCAGCCATTTCCAGCCAATCCAGCATTTCGTATTTTCAAATCTTTTTATGCACTTTTACTATTAACAAACACCCTGAGCCAGCATAGCATCTGCAACCTTCTCGAATCCGGCGATATTAGCACCAGCCACATAGTTGCCTTCCATGTTGTAGCGCTTTGCAGCATCGTCGATGTTGTGGTAAATGTTTACCATGATCTGCTTCAGCTTTGCATCTACCTCTTCGAAGGTCCAGCTTAATC
>JBJELY010000090.1:0-26328 GCA_051879395.1 Roseburia sp.
ATTTTCGTCTTTCCACAGATAGTATGGCTCAATTCCAAATAAAACATCCACATATGGTAGACACTCCGTACAGTAATCTCTTGCTTCCTCCCAACTCCAGAGTTTACTTCGGAAATTTCCATCAAAACTGACAATGATTCCCTTTTTCTTTGCGACCTTCAGGCAATCCATAACCAGCTTCTTGCAATTTTTCGATAATGCCGGTGTAATACCACTCAAATGCAGCCAGGTGTATCCATCTAATAATGCATTTATATCCACATTCTTGTAATTGTATTCTGCGAAAGCACTATTTTTACGATCATAGATTACTTTACTTGGGCGGATTCCATATCCTGCTTCCAAATAATAGCTTCCCAATCGGTGCGTCGGCGTTTCTTCCGGTGTGCTTAAGATGACCGGTGTACAATGTACGTCATTACTTCGAAGCATCCGCACTGCACTCTTTCCCAGACTATTATTCGGAACTACACTAAAAAATGTACTATCTACCCCAAGATTGGCAAGCGCTAATGCAATATTTGCTTCACTACCACCATAGCTTGCTTCAAAGCTGGTCGCCATACGGATTTTTTCGTAGCTCGGCGGTGTCAGTCGAAGCATAATCTCCCCAATCGTAATAAATTTATGGTCACTGGTAAGATTGGTCAATAACGGATTATAATGTTCCATGCAATACCTCCATTCCATATTTACTACTAATTTCCTATTTCCTATTTTATGCTATTTTCTAATTCAATTCAACGAATCTTCCCTTCCAATATTTCCTAAATCGCTCTTCTTTCACCGTAAACAAAAGAAAGCTGACACCGTTCCCCTGTGCCAGCTCTCTTTTCCGTACTATACTAAATACTCCCCGGATTTCTTTTAATAGTTCTCTGCATGTACCTCAAAATAGCTCTGTGGATGATTGCAGGTTGGACATACATCAGGTGCTTTCGTTCCAACTACGATATGGCCACAATTGCGGCATTCCCAGATTTTTACTTCACTCTTCTCAAATACTGCTGCAGTCTCTACATTTTTTAATAAAGCACGATAACGTTCTTCATGCTGTTTTTCAATAGCTCCTACCAGACGGAATTTTTCTGCCAGTTCCGGGAATCCTTCCTTTTCTGCTGTTTCTGCAAATTCTGCATACATATCCGTCCATTCATAATTCTCGCCATCAGCTGCGGCAGCTAAATTTTCAGCAGTAGAACCAATTCCATTTAACTCTTTGAACCACATTTTTGCATGCTCTTTTTCGTTATTAGCAGTTTTCAAAAAGAGATCTGAAATCTGCTCATAACCTTCCTTTTTGGCAACGGAAGAAAAATAGGTGTACTTATTACGAGCCTGAGATTCTCCCGCAAAAGCTGCCTGTAAATTCTTTTCTGTCTGTGTTCCTGCATATTTGTTCATAGTAGGTCCTCCCTTTTACTTTTAAGATATTTTTCTACTTTCTATTATAAGAAATTATCGGGGAAATGGTACAACCGTATTGGACAAAAACCTACTTTATTTTCCAAGTTTCATCATCCTGCTTTTCTCTTTTCTATTGAACCAGTAACCACACAAAATAAACTACATACACAGCTAAAAGAAACACTCCACTTTTCCGATTCAATTCTTTCTTTCGAACAACACATAGCCACAACAGAACTGCTGCTGCAATTGTAACGACACCATCAAGCAAAAATGCACTTTCAAAAGGAATTGTTTCAATTAACGCTGTAGTTCCTAATATAAATAGTATGTTAAAAATATTACTTCCTACAATATTTCCAATTGCTATGTCTGCATTTCCCTTTCTTCCAGCGATAATAGAAGTAACAAGTTCCGGCAAAGATGTTCCAAATGCCACAATAGTAAGACCAATCACCCTGTCACTGATTCCAATGAATTGTGCAAGTCCTGTTGCTCCATCTACCGCAATATTACTGCCCCAAATAACGGCTGCAAGTCCTCCTGCCAGGTAGAGAATTGTTTTCCACACTTCTAAAATTTCTTCCTGTGCTTTTTCTTCATCCTGCTCTCCATTTTCCTGCTTTTTCGACTGTCTGACCAGATAAAAAAGAAATGCCAAAAAAAGTATCCATAGAACAATTCCAGTTATCCAGTTTAAATCCTTCTGAAAAAGCCCAAACAGAAAAAGTACTATACTGATTCCAATCATAAATGGAATTTCATACCGTACCGTGTTTCTTGTTACTGAAAGTTTGCAAATACAGGCCGATACCCCTAAAATTAAAAGTATATTTAAGATATTGCTTCCTAATACGTTTCCAATGGCTATTCCTGCATTCCCTTTGATTGCCGAACCGATACTAACTGCTGCTTCCGGCATACTCGTTCCAAATGCTACCACGGTCAATCCTATTACAATCTGTGGAATTTTAAGCCTGTTTGCTACCGATACTGCACCATCTACAAAAAAATCTGCTCCCTTAATTAAAAAGAAAAATCCTACTACGATTAACATCAAATCAATTACAACTATCATCTTTTTCTTTCTCCGTCTTCTTATTTTCCTGTGTTGTTCCACAATTATCGAACCACCACATCCAAGCACTCAAGGCAACTAATGCCACACATATTACAACGATAAAAATTGTTTTTGCCATCTTTTCGTCTCCATTTCTTAAATTTTGCGTACACAAATAACCCATATTTCTATGGGTGTTTTTTACATTTTTTCTTGTAAAATTCTTTGGATTTTAAACGAAAAGATCTTTCTTTCCATCCTGCCTTTGCATATAAGAAAGAATGACTTGTTGAGAATGCGTCTGTACAAAATGTACACACTCCATTCCAGAATACAATCGAATTCCAGAAGCTGGCACTGCTGCTATGTATGATACGTTCCAAAGGAAGCGCTGTCCGTTTCTTTGCACATGGTCCTTTTTTGCAGAAACATTCACAAAACGTGAGACAGACTGTTCCACTGTGCAGACATCTCCAAGAAGACTCTGTTTTGGTTCTGCTATAGAAAGAACATCTTCTGTTCCGGAAAAAGAAACCATATTTTCGACACAGGAAATAAAAGTATCTGTCTGAATCCATTCCGTACAGATACCTGAAATAAGAAAAAGGGTAAGAAGACTTACCGCTAAAATCTGATGTAATTTTTTTCTTCCTGATTTCTCTCTTTTCTCTTCCATCTTCAGATGCCTTTCTTCGAATCTATTGTTATTCTAACAGATTCGCGACAGAATAGATATACTAAATTGCATCAGACTTTTTTTCATATTTCTTACTCATGGAAAATCCTCTGCCGCGTACTTCACTGACACGGCTGACAATCATAAAACTTTCCGGATCAATGCTATGAATCAGTTGTTCTACCTTTGGTAATTCCCTATTTGATACGACACTTAAAATCACTTGGGTTTCCTGCTCTAAATATCCACCTTCCCCATGAAGAATGGTAACACCCCTGTCTAAATCCGATAAAATCGCTTCCCGAATCCTATCTGGTTGTTTACTTACAACTTTCACTTCTGTACGTGTCGTTCCAATTAGAAGTAATTTATCTAATACCAGAGAATAAACCATGACCAATAACATTCCATACAAAATGTGTTCCGGTTTATTATAAAGCATCTGTGCTGCAAGAATACAGATATCAAAGAAATACAGACTGACAGATACCGGGATTTTAAAATACTTATTCAAAACCAGTGGTGGAATATCCATGCCGCCTGTAGATGCTCCATTTCGAATAACAACTCCTAGCGCCACACCAATTCCAAGTCCTGCAAAAATTGTACAGAGCATGGGATCTTCTGCAATTTTAATTTCTCCTAACAATTGTTCAAAAAACTCCAGAAAAATAGGATATGCAAATGTACTTACAATCGTCGTCAATGCAAACTTTTTTCCTAATAAGAAAAATCCAATTAACAGCATCAGCACATTAAAAACCAGTACAAACATCGAAATCGGACATCCTGTAAAATAATTCACCACTAATGCAATTCCGGTCGTCCCTCCTGTCATCAAATCTGCTGGCAAAATAAATAGTTTTACCGCTAACGCATATAATGCATTCCCTCCTAAAATAAAAAGCAATGCTCTTATTTCTCTTAACCATTTTTTCTGCATTTCCATCCTACTCTACCTCTCTGATTCACGTATTTTCCTATAGAACAAAAAAACGCTTGTCAGGGAGATTTTCCCTAACAAGCGTGGATCAAAGCGTTCTGCTTAATACGTTGCTATTATATATAGGTTTTTTACAAATTGCAAGTCTTTTTTCACAACTATATTTTAAATTATTTCAACACATTTACTTTCTTTTTTAAAATACGCACCATAAAAATAACTGCAATCACAGCAGATACGATTTCTGCAATTGGGAATGTTGTCCATACTAACCAGGTCATCTCTACGTCTTTTCTTGCTACCAAAGAGAATGCCCATGCAACCGGTAATACAAAAAGGAATTGACGGCAAACTGATATAATCAGAGATTCCAATCCACTTTCCAATGCCTGGAAAATTCCTTGGAATGCTACGTTCGCTCCTGCAAAAAGGAAGCTTAAGGATACAATTCTCATTGCGCTGATACAGAATTCCTGTGTCTGTCCTGATAATCCGAATACCTGTGAAAATGGTGTCGCAAAAATTTCTAATGCCAGCATTCCAACTCCCATAATCACCAAAGTATAAATCATTCCATAACGAATTCCTTCTTTGACACGCTTTTTCGAACCCATTCCATAGTTAAATGAAACGATTGGTGTAATCGCATCACGCAGACCAAATGCAGCAAATAGAATAAACTGCTGAATCTTGTAGTACAAACCATAAGCTGTTACGACATCTTCATCAATTTTTACAAAAATGACATTCAGTCCATACGTCATAATAGACATCAAAGCCTGCGCAATAATTGCCGGCAATCCAATGGTATAAATCTCTTTTATAATTTTTCCAGAAGGTTTTAAATGCTTTAATTCAATTTTCAAATCTATATTCAATTTGAAGTGAAAAATTAATGCTAAAATAAATGATATCAACTGTCCGATTACCGTTGCATATGCTGCTCCATAAACACCTAATTTCGGAAGTCCTAACCATCCATAAATTAAGAGCGGATCTAACACAATATTTACCAACGCACCCGCAATCTGTGCAATCGTTGAATACATAGAACGACCAGTTGCCTGCAATAATTTTTCAAATACGGAAAAGAATACAATTCCCATTGATACTATACAGCAGATTCTTAAATAACCGACTGCCATCTCAAAGATTTCCGGATTTGCAGTCTGAGATCCAATATATGACGGAACTCCAACCAGTCCAAATACTAAAAAGACCAGATAAATTATAATTCCAAGGAAAATTGCGTTTCCACCTGCGTGATTTGCTTCTTCTTTTCTTCCCATTCCAAGGCTTTTCGATACAAATGCATTCGCACCTACTCCGGTTCCAATTCCAATTGCAACCATCAGCATCTGCACCGGAAAAGCAAGTGTCAATGCATTTAATGCCATTTCTCCTGTTCCCTCCATATTAGACACAAATGCACTATCTACAATATTATAAAGTGCCTGCATCATCATGGATAAAATCATCGGGATTCCCATCGACAGCATCAATGACTTGATTGGTCTGGTCCCCATTTTGTTCATAGTTTCTTTTTCATTCATTTCTTTCATTCCTTTCTACACCAAAAAAGGCGTAAACCCATATCTGGATTTACGCCTTTCGCTACTCGACTTTGCTATTTTAGCAAATATTTCTTCTAAAAGTCAAACATTTTTTTATTTTACTTTGCTCTGAGCCTTTGCAAAAAATTTCTCGTTGTCAATGATGAAACGCTCATGCGTTCCTTCTCCGATTAATCCCGCTTCATCAAAGGCCTTTACTTCAAAGACTAGACGCTTGCGATCTACCTCTACAAGTGTAGTTTCACATGTCACTTCCATTCCAACCGGTGTTGCAGCTACATGTTTGACATTAATTAATGTTCCAACTGTTCCTTGACCTTCTTCTAATTCTCCCTGTACACTTTTACTTGCAGTATTTTCCATAAATGCAATCATACTTGGAGTTGCATAAACAGAAAGTTCACCACTTCCCATTACCTTTGCTGTCATCTCTTCTGTTACTGTAATCTTTTGTGTTCCTTTGATTCCTGTTTTCATTTTGAGTCTTTCTCCTATTGTTCTGTTTCTATTCCAAGCATCTTCGCTGCTTTTTTCAAATCCAGTTCCATCAATGCAAAGTCAGCTTCCGGCATCTGCAATTCCTCTATGACAGTTCCATCTGCTTCCACTTTTCTTACAACGGGAAGTTCCGGTGATATATTGGAATGCAGATAAAAAGTTGCAAATCCTGCGTTTTTTGCCCCTGCAATATCTGAAACTGCATCATTTCCTATCATAATCGTCTCTGCCGGGTCTAACTGATGTTTCTCTTTTAAAATTTCAAAGAAACGGATATCCGGCTTTTTCACCTGATACTCTGAGGAAATCAAAATATTATCAAAATATTTTGCAATATCAAATGCATGCAGTTCATATTCGGTAAAAATACGCTGGGCATTAGAAAGAAGATAAATCTTTTTTCCCGCCTCTTTCAACCCTTTTAATAGTTCGTAGACGCCTTCATAAAGTCTAACATAGTCAGTAGAAAGAACCCGGAAAAACTGTCCCGTATGAATACTCAGTTCCTTTCCTGCTTCTACTCCTTTTTCCCGATACAGAGCTTCAAACACATCTTCTATCTTAATCTCTGGAAATGCTTCATGTGTATCATCCTTTTTCTGATTGAGTGAATTTCCTTCTGCCAGCAATTGTTCTTTTAATGCTGCTTCCCGGTTTCCAATCAATTCCCGAAAACGCTGTTCTAATTCTTCCGGAGTGTAATGTGCATCATAATACCCATAAAAGAGAGCAAGCTTCTCCCATAGAATCTTGCTTCCCTCTTCTGTATGAATGTCAACTAACGTTCCATATAAATCAAAAACATAATTTTTATACTCTTTTTTTATTCTTTCTGCCATTTTATTCATCCTGCCATAATTGTTTTGTATATTCTTTGATTCTGTCTGTAATATCTGCAATTTCCTCTAAAATTCCTGCATTTTCTACTTCAGATTCATACGTTTCATTTGCATGTGCAGAAACTTCTTCTGAAATTGCGGAAATCGTCTGAACAGTCTCTGCAATCTCCTGATTCGAACTTTCCAAATCCTTAATATAAATTGCAAGATTACTGATATGCTGTCTGATTACATTTGTACTTTCCTCTATCTGGTGGAAACTTTCCGCTGTCACATTTGTGGTATTTTTTTCTTCCTGAATTTCCCCAATCATAAGACGAACTACATCTACTACCTGTGTAATTGCACCGGAAACATCCTGTATCAACTTTGTAATATGCTCTGTCGCCTCTTTTGTCTGTGTTGCCATTCCTGAAATTTCTGTTGCAACCACAGCGAACCCTTTTCCCGCTTCCCCAGCACGGGCTGCTTCGATGCTTGCATTTAATGCTAAAAGGCTCGTCTGAGAAGTAATTCCACTGATTAATTCTACAATAGAATTCATCTCTTCCATATAGCTATCTAGTGTTTCTAACTTATCCGCAACATCTGCACTTGATTCTACAGATGTTTCTACCTGACTGACTAACTGACTTACTTTCTCATTTCCAGAAACAAGGGCTTCCATAGTCTTTTGCATACTGTCTTCAATAATATCAGAAGCTTCTGAAACCTGTCCTACCTTACTTTGAATTGCTTCTGTCTGCTTTAACTGCTTTTGCACTGCTTCCGCAGTATCTGTAGAACCAACTGACACCTGTTTCATCGCCAACTGTGTCGTAGATGCAGCTTCTTTTAAATGATCCACTTTCTTATAAATAACTTCAATTCCTTTGGTCATTCCCTCGGAAATTGTCATAACATTAGAAAGAACACCTTCTGTCTTTGTATGTTCATTTGCAATCTCTTCCATTTTTTCCTGATTCATTTTCTCAGCAACCTTTGAAACCGCCACTGAATTGATACAGATAATCGTCATGATTGCAACTTGAATGACAGCCGTATTTAATCCTGCATAACCAAATTTACCCGTCATTCCGCCCAAAACTGTCACTAAAAGATTCTCAATAATCACTCCGATACTAATCTTCGTGGAATAAGCAAAATCACTAAAAATACTGATGCACAAAATCATAGGAATTACAAATACAAATACCATATTATTATTTGATGTAAACATGATAACTGTATACAGAACAGCATAGCCATATCCCACAAGATGTTTTACCATTCCAGTATCCGGATTCTTTCCATAAAAAATAAATTCCGCAATGACTGGTGCTAATGCCAGCACAAATATTAATCCGACATACAAGATATTCCTTTCTCCTGTCACCAGCTCCTTTACATAAAAAATGCATATCAGCACAGCCATAATTGTATGACAGATAATTCCAAGTCGATTACTACGTGCAGCATCTGATAATCTTTTTTCTTCCATTCTGTTCGTACCTCTTTCCTGATTTTCTTATGTTCCTTCTATTCACCCAAGCCCTAAAAAGGTACCCAATCTTTTCCCTCTACTAATTTAAAGCATATCAAATTTTACCATCGCTTTCAAGCATTTTCCCTTCTGATATTTTCCTACTTTCACCTATTTCATCCATTTTTTAACTTCTCCCTCAAACTACTCAGCAGTTTCTTCTCCATTCTACTGATTTGTACCTGATTCGTCTCCATTTTCTTTGCAGTTTCCATCTGGGTCAATCCGTCAAAATAGCGGTATTTTAAAAGCTGCTGCTCTCTTTCTCCTAATCCTTTCAGTAATTGGTGAATCAGCATTTCATTTAAAAGTTTTTCTTTTTCCGGTTCTTCCTGCCCTTGTACACCTCCTAGCTCTCCCTCTCCTGAAAGCTGATCAATCAAAAGCAATTCATCTCCATCTGCCTGATAAATCGGCTGATAAATAGACTCTACTCTGGCGTTTGCCTCCATGGAAAATACAATTTCTTCTATCGACAATCCTGTTGCTTCCGAAAGTTCTGAAAGAGCCGGTTCCCTTCCATTTTTACTTTCCAGACGTTCCCTCTCTTTCTTTACAAGACTAGCATGCTCTTTCAATGTCCTGCTCACCTTTACCATACCATCATCCCGTAAAAATCTGCGAATTTCTCCCGTAATCATTGGAACCGCGTAAGTAGAAAATGCCAGCCCTAACGTCAGGTCAAATTTATCAATTGCTTTCATCAGACCAATACTTCCAATCTGAAACAACTCTTCTCTGTCATGTCCCCGGTTCTCAAAACGTCTTACAACAGCATGAACAAGTCCTAAATTATCAGCTACCAGCTTGTCCCTTGCTGCTTTCTCTCCTTGCTGTGCCCGCTGTATCCATTCTGCCATAGGATTCATCTGCATGACCCCTTCTGTTCTCCAATTCTTTTTCGCATTATTACTTTGGTCCCTTTTCCATATTCCGATGACACCTTTACTTCATCCATAAAAGCTTCCATAAAAGCAAATCCCATTCCAGAACGTTCTAATTCCGGCTTTGTAGTAAAAAATGGTTCCTTGGCCTTTTCTACATCTTCAATTCCTTTTCCAAAATCCTCCACCGTAATCGTGATATCATTTCCCCAAACACAACAGGTCAATTCTATTTTTGCAATTACTTCTTCATAGCCATGAATAATCGAATTGGTAACCGCCTCTGAAACCGCCGTCTTTACGTCCGATAATTCATCCAGCGTAGGATTTAATTCTGCTAAAAAAGCTGCAACTGCAACTCTTGCAAAACTTTCGTTACTAGAGTAAGAATCAAATACCAGTTTCATTTCGTTTTTATTCATGACAAATACGCTCCTTTTCTTCCTGCTCCTCTTGCAGATGAATGTTTTCAATCGGCACTATTTTATGTAAACCAGAAACCACAAATATCTTTTGTAGTCTTTCGTTTAAGTTCTTTGCAAATACTTCTCCACCGGCATAATCCATATTTTTGCATCTTCCTATAATGACTCCAATTCCAGAACTGTCCATAAACTCTGTTCGTGAAAAATCAAAAACCAGACGTCTGACTGCATAAGACTGCAAAAGCATGTCTGCTTCCATCCGAAGCTGCGTTGCACAATGATGATCCAATTCCTTTGGCATGAAAATTGTCATGCTTGTCCCCTTTACTTCATAATCACACTTCATTTTTTCTCTCCTTCTTTCACAATACTTTCCTAATCAGAAAAAAAAGACGTCAGATTTCTCTTGACGTCTTTTGTAATCTATTATTCTGTTTCATATTCATCCAGGTAATTCTGTGCTGTTGTAGCACGCTCTGTTCCCGGATATAAATCCACTACCTTTTGGTAATAAATCTTTGCATTTTCTGTATCTTCCAATTTCCGATAGGACTGAGCCAGATAATAAATGGTGTTACCATCCTGATATGTCTCATCAATATCTGCAATCTTTTGGAAATCATCTGCTGCATCTGTATAATTCTGGCTGCTATATGCTTCATATGCTTCCTGATACAAGGTTTCCACATATTCTGCATTTACCTGCTCATTCATGGTATCATAAATTGCTTTACTGTTTTCATCTAAATATTCTGCATTTACGTTTGCAAGTGCATTCCCTGCTGCTTCCATATCCGTTTCCACAAACTTCGAATACGCAATCAATAACTGTTCGTAGCTGGATATTTTACTTTCCATGCTTTCTTCATTTGTCTGTGCATCTTCCGCATCTTGTGTCATACTCTCAATCTGCGCTTCTAAAGAACTGATTGTCTGATTCTTCGTAGAAATTGTATCATTTGCTTCCTTTACTTCCTGTTTTGCCTCGTTTTGTATATTATGGCGCATGCCCGGAACAATCAAAAAGCCCGTAATTGCAACTCCAACTACGATTCCTATTATAATATTTATAATAGTACCAGCTACTGAAGTATCCTTAAAATGTGCCGGCTGAATAATCGTATCATTTCCGCTCTGATAAGAAATCAGGTCATCATTCTTATTTTTTCGATTTGGTTTTGCCTCTCGCAGTCCAATATTGGCTTCCTTCAAATAGCGAAGAGTAATTGTATTATTGGCATCAATTTTTCCTGCGCAACGCAATTCTTTTTTCGCAAGATCATATTTTCCATCCTGAATATAAAGCAATGCCAAAAGTTGATGTCCTTTTACCATCTTGGGATTTAAAGAGATTACCTTCTTCAGCTGGATGATTGCTAAATCCCTGCTTTCCTGTCTGCAATATAAAAGTGCCTGATTATATTTTTTTATGGTCTGATTAATCGTATCAAGTCTTGCCTGATTATTCTGTATCTCATCCAGATAACGACTAGCTACATTATCTCTCGGCTGATAATTCTTACTAATTACCCATTCTGTCAAGGCATCGACAACCTCACCCATTTCAAAATAAATGAGTCCTAACAGATTTCTTGCATCTATATTCATTTTATTAAAACGAAGACTTCTCTTCAAACTATCTACGGCTCCTGACAAGTCCCGTACACCGGCTCTTGCTAAACCATCATTATAGTAAGCATTCGATGCCATCATAATCTTTTTATAAATTCTAACATCAGCTCCACAGTTTGGACAAAGTTCTCCCTGATCCAACTGTGCATCACAATTATAACATCTCATTTAACTAACCATGCCTTTCCTACATTTCATGTTTCATTTCTTTTAGCATTTCTTCTAACACATCTGTCATATCCGTTAAATTGTGATTATAAATAGCCTCCTCTGCTTCTTCTACTTCCAGACTTGGCTGAAAATTCTTTAATTCTTCCTCAAAATTTATCATAAAAACTATTCCCTTCTACAAAAAAATCATCACTATATTACGTACCTTACCATTATAATATAGTGATGATTAAAATCAAGTAATTTTCTCTTAACTTTTTCTTTTTTTATCGCAAAATTCCAAGCTATATGACATCTTCGTCTTCAATTCGAGTCATAACAATTTTGCCATTTCTTTTTTCAAAATCTACCTTATCCTGCTGCTCTTTTACTCTGACTCTCATGCTGTCAATTCCCACATCCACACCTGGATATACCGTATGCAATACGCGGATAATTGCATATTTGGATCGTTCCACATCATTCTCCATCTTTGCTAATTCTGCTCTATCCGCTGCTAAATTAGCTTCTGCACGAATTCTTTCTCTTAATAGGGAAACTCTTCTTGGATCCTCTCTGAAACTAACGCCACGTTCTTTTTCCAATGTTTCAAAACGCTTTAATGCTGTTTCTACCTTATTGAGAAGTTCCGTTGTTTCCTCAATTCTTTTACTATATTCCGCAATCTTTATAGAAATTTCACGCTCAAATCCAACTGCAACGCTTGTATTCACTTCTGCATCATTTCCAATATCCGTTGCCTCAATACCTTCTACCGCGTATGCTCTTCCACCGATAATCTTTCCGTGCTTACCACTAACACTGATACGCGTTCCGGCTACTACTCTTGAATTCATAAAAGCATCTGCTACAATATTTCCACCGGCTTCAACGGTTGTATTTTCAAAAAATTTAGCACTAATATCATCGCCAGCCTTAATCGTTCCTCCAAGCATACCACTTCGAAGAATGACTCCTTTTTTGGCTTCAATGTTACTCGTTTCCACAATACCATCCACAGTAATATTTCCAGTAGCATAAACCTTAAGGCCTGCTTCTACATTTCCATGGATGACCAAATCACCCTTAAAATCAATATTTCCATTAATTAATTCTGCATTTCCAAAAATCTCATAAACCGGAAGAATCTGAATACGTTCTCCCTGCATCTCAATTTTACCGGTAATGGATGCCACATAAGTCAGATTATCATTGTTACGTTCAAATCCTTTTCCTTTTAGTGGTGGAAGTTCACGCCCTCTTTTGGCAACAATCGGTTTTCCTTTTACCGTTATGCCGTCTTTTCCCTGTTCTGCAGGATGATATACCGCAATAACCTGCCCCTCTACAACAGTCTCTATATTGTGAATTGACCAATAATCCACACTTCCATCCGGCAAAATTTTAGGCTTATTATTGCAATCACAATTAAAGTTGTAGTCAAAGTATCCATCTACTCCTGGCTCATCTTTTTCCCCAACTGCAACAACAATCTCCTTCTCACATGCCTGATAGCGCACAATTTTTTCAATTATATCCTCTTTTATACCATTCGTTACTCCCGCTTCTGCTAGCAGCTGTTGGATTTCCTCAACAGTATATCTTTTCTCTGGTATATATGGGAGACAAATCGAGGCTTCCATTTCATCAACTGAAATTTTTACTTGCGGTTTTAAATCTTCCATCTTATTTACTCCATCCAAACCAAACATTAACATTGTGATTTATCCAAATCATATCACAAAAATGCCCGTTTTTCAACGTTCTTTCCTAAATTTTCCAAAAAAAGAGACAGATGTGCGAAAGTTTTCATACAATTCTGTCTCTTTTTCCTAAGTTATCTCTTTTATTTACTTCATCTGAGCAAGGCGTTCTTTTACCTGCTCCATCATCTGTTCATATCCAGCTAATTTCTCTTTTTCTTCTGCAACCTTTGCTTCCGGTGCTTTGCTTAAGAATTTCTCATTCGAAAGCATTCCTTTCGAACGAGCCAGTTCTTTTTCCAAACGAGCCTGTTCTTTTAACAGACGTTCCTTTTCTTTTTCAAAATCAACCAGATCTTCTAGTGGCAGGTAAATTGTTGCTCCAGGAATTACAACAGATACTGCATCCTCACCAATTCCTGTTTTATCTGCCTGAACTGCTACTTCACTTGCGGAAGCTAAGTTCATATATACTTCTCTTGTTGTATCAAAAGTTTCTCTAAGGCTGCTGTCTTCTGAAACAATAAACATCTTTGCTTTTCGTGAAGGTGGAACATCCATTTCTGTACGGACATTACGAACACCTTTTACTAAATCTTTGCAATGCTCAATCATTTCTTCTTCAACTGCAAAATTCCATTCTGCTTTGTATTCCGGCCACTTTTCTAACATGATTGTTTCAGCTTCCGAATGCAGCGTACAGAATATTTCTTCTGTAATAAATGGCATGAAAGGATGCAGTAATTTTAATGCTTCTGTCAAAACCGTCTTCAATGTCCAGAATGCTGCTGCTGCGGATTGCGGATCGTTTTCCTTATTGTAAGTACGAACTTTGGTAATCTCAATATACCAGTCACAGAATTCATCCCAGATGAAGTCATAGACTTTCTGTACTGCAATACCCATTTCATATTTATCCATGTTTTCTGTTACATCTTTTGCAAGTGTATTAACCTTAGATAAAATCCATTTATCTGCCGGTTTCAACTGTTCTAATGACATCTCTGCCGGAACTTCTGCGCCTTCTAAGTTCATCATGATAAAACGGGAAGCATTCCATACTTTATTTGCGAAGTTACGGGAAGCTTCTACTCTCTCCCAATAGAAACGCATATCATTACCAGGAGCATTACCAGTAATCAAAGTCAGACGAAGTGCATCTGCACCATATTTGTCAATGACCTCTAATGGATCAATACCATTTCCTAATGATTTACTCATTTTACGTCCCTGGGAATCACGAACCAGTCCATGGAATAATACTGTATGGAATGGTGCTTTTCCTGTCTGCTCATAACTTGAGAAAATCATACGGATAACCCAGAAGAAAATAATATCATATCCTGTTACAAGTACATCTGTAGGGAAGAAATAATCTAAATCTTCTGTATTTTCCGGCCAGCCTAAAGTTGAGAATGGCCATAAAGCTGAGGAGAACCAGGTATCTAATGTATCCGGATCCTGTTCCATATGCGTGCATCCACATTTTGGACATTTTTCAGGAGCCGTTTTTGCAACTACCATCTCTCCACATTCCTGACAATAATATGCTGGAATTCTATGACCCCACCATAACTGTCTAGAAATACACCAGTCACGGATATTATCGGTCCAGTTGAAATAAGTCTTTTCCATACGTTTTGGCAACAACTGAATATCACCATTTTTTACTGCTTCTACCGCTGGTTTAATCAGTTCATCCATTTTTACGAACCACTGCTGTTTTACCATCGGTTCTACTGTAGTCTTACAACGATCATGTGTTCCTACGTTATGGGAATGTGGCTCAACTTTTACTAATAATCCCTGCTCATCCAAATCTTTTACTAACGCTTCACGACATTCATAGCGGTCCATTCCTTCGTATTTTCCCGCATAGTGGTTCATCGTTGCATCGTCGTTGATGACAATGATTTCTTCTAAGTTATGACGTTTTCCAACTTCAAAGTCATTCGGGTCATGTGCCGGTGTAATCTTAACACATCCTGTTCCAAATTCTTTATCTACATAAGGGTCTGCAATAACCGGAATCTCACGGTCTGTCATTGGAAGTTTTAACATTTTTCCAACGATATCTTTGTATCTTTCATCCTCCGGATTTACTGCAACAGCAGTATCGCCAAATAAGGTTTCCGGACGTGTAGTTGCAATCTCTACAAATCTTCCTTCTTCTCCAACTACCGGATAGTTGATATGCCAGAAAGAACCTTCCTGTAATTCATGTTCTACTTCTGCATCGGAGATGGATGTCTTACAAACCGGACACCAGTTTACGATACGGGAGCCTTTGTAAATCAAGCCTTTCTCATGCAATTTACAGAATACATCCAAAACAGCATCCGAACATCCCTGGTCCATGGTAAAACGTTCTCTTTCCCAATCTGCGGAAGATCCCATTTTTTTCAACTGGTTGATGATACGGTTTCCGTACTCACCTTTCCACTCATAACATTTCTCTAAAAATCCCTCACGACCTAAATCGTGTTTATCGATTCCCTGTTTCTTTAAATTTTCAATGACTTTTACTTCTGTTGCAATGGCTGCATGGTCTGTTCCCGGCTGCCATAATGCATTATAACCCTGCATTCTCTTATAACGAATTAAAATATCCTGCATGGTATTATCTAATGCGTGTCCCATATGAAGCTGTCCTGTAATGTTTGGTGGTGGCATTACAATTGTAAATGGTTTTTTACTGCGGTCAACTTCTGCGTGGAAATATCCATTGTCTTCCCACTTTTTGTAAAGACGATCTTCAATCCCTTTTGGATTATATGTTTTTGCTAATTCTTTACTCATGATTTTCTTCCTTTCTTCTACTCTTATGAATCTTCAGATTACACAAATCTATATTTATCGAATTCTATTCTTTGGTTTGTTGGCCGTTTACGTTGTAGAAAGAACCACAATGAATAGCATTAAATAAATAAGATTTTTTCTAGATTAGATAAATCTAAATTTGTTATAAACTTCTTCTTTCCGTCTTTCAAAATGTAAGTTGTGCAGTAGCAATTGTTTATAAATGAGGTACTTTGGAGCCGCTGGTACTTAGAGACTGTATTTTAGTCTCTTATGTACCACTGCGAGCGACAAGTAGCAAAAGCGTGCCTCATGTTAAATAATTGCTACTGTGCAACGTAAAATTTCAAAAACAGAAAGAAAATCTTTGCGATAAATATAGATTTGTGTAATCTGTTACACCAAAAAAGCCCTTCGCATCCATAGGATGCAAAGGGCGTGTTATCGCGGTACCACCTTTGTTCACTGCCTGTTATACATTTTTACAAGTATAACTCCAGTCTCAGCTTGGCCGGCTCTTATCTTTTTGAACTATAAGGCTTAGCCAATGGTTCTATAACGGGAACCTTCCCGGGAATACTTACGCCTGTTTCTGTCCAACTCTCTCAGACAGCCTGTGCTTTCTTGGTATTCCAGTTCAAAAGCTACCTTCCACATCTCTTTTCTGCAGATATCTTTCAGCCGATGGATATCGTTCTCTTTCAGAAGTCTTATGTGTACTCCTCTTTCTCATTACCTTTTGGTGATTCATTTTTATACTTTCTTATCTTAAATTCAGAAATCGGAATTGTCAAGATATTTTCACTCTCTTTTTCAAATTTCCGTTTTCTCTCCTGCAACCCGCGCATATTCTCTAACAACTGCTGTCTTAGCAACTACTTCATTAATTTAAAGCTTTCACAATGGAATTATAGGCAAATTGCTTTACTTCTTCTATAGACAACGATGTATCTCTTAAATGTCCATGATCTGTTAAAAACAATGCGAACATCAAAACTTGAGAACTGAGTGCCATTCGTAAAAGATTCTTATCCTTCTTTTGAATGACACCTTCCTCCACTCCGCATGCCATAATTTCATCTACAACATCTAATGCCACATTACAGCCATCCCCGGAGTGTATTTTTACAAATTCATCTTTCAAAGTCTTTGAAACATCATATGTTCCCATTCCAATCTTGAAAAGCTGCATAAATGTCTTGCAATCTTTAAAATTTTCTGCAATCCAGTCTAAACCTGCCATCACTTTTTCTTCAAAAGTTTTGCAAGTACGAATGACTTCTGATATATAGAAAAACTGTTTCTGTGTATCATACATCAATGCCTGCGTAATGATTTCTTCTTTCGAAGAAAAATATTCATAGGCAGTTCCTTTTCCAATCCCTGCCCGGTTTGTGATATCCGCGACCTTCATATTATTGATGTCCACATTTTCCGAAAGCATCTCATTGACCGCCTCAAACATCTTTACTACTTTTTGAGGCAAATTCTGTGTCTCTTCTATTCTCATATTAATAACCATGCCCTTCTATAACCTGCACAAAAAACTCTTTTCAAACCATTCACAATGATTTTTTTAAAGTTCCTCTTCCACCATGCTCTTATTACTGGTAAATGCATCATAAATACACGGAACTACAATTAGAGTTAATAATGTACCATAAACAAGACCACCTACGGTAACAATTGCCATTGGCTGCATCATCTCAGAACCACTGCCAATACCAATCGCCATGGTGGACATGGAAATAATCGTGGTCAACGCTGTCATTAAAATTGGACGAAGTCTTGTTTTTCCTGCTTCTACAATAGCTTCTTTTTTCTCCATACCGCCACGGCGTAGCTGATTAATGTAATCTACCATAACGATACCATTATTTACAATAATACCTGCCAGCATAACAAAACCTATCATACCAATAACGCTTACCTCGTTTCCGGTAAAGAACAGGGCAAAAAATCCTCCTGTAAATGCTAGTGGAATTGTAAACATAATGATAAACGGAGAAAGCAATGACTGGAACTGTGCCACCATAATCAGGTAAATAAACACAACTGCTAAAAGCAGCATCAGATACATCTGATTCATGGATTCCTGAATCGTTTCATCTTCACCTGTCATCTCAACGGAATATCCTTCCGGCAAATCCAGTTTTTCCAATTCTTTTTGAATTTCTTTACTTACTAAAGTTACATTATGGTCTTCATCAATTCCTGCCGTAACATCTAAATATCTGGTCTGGGAATTACGATAAATCGTACTTAATGTTTCACCTTCCTCAAAGGTTGCAATCTCACTGACTGCAATTTCTTCCTCTTCTCCATCAGCATTCGTATGCGTAAATGTCATTTTTTTAATATCATCTAAGGTTACTTCTGCCTGTTCTTCTGTCTGGATATAAACTTCATAATCCTTAATATCCGTAGAAATTGTTGTTGCAGATGTATTGGATGCCATCTTTTGATATACAAGCTGGAACACCTGTGCCACTGTCATTCCATATTCTGCTGCTTTTTCCTTATCAACGGAAATAGAAAGCTGCGGTGTATTCTCATCCAATCCATTTTCTACATCCATAGTTCCTTCTGTCTGTTCTACAATATCCGATACCTGAAGTGCCAGTTCCTGCAAGGTTTCGATATCACTACCTTTGATTTCTACCGTAATACCGCTTCCAAACAATGCTGACATATCCATTGAGGAAGAATCTGTCGTAATCAGACAATCCATTCCCTTTGTTAATTCCATAATTTCATCTGAAATTTCTGTTGTAGTCATTTTACGATCTTCGTCTAAAATCAGATACAGGCTAACCGAATCATCCGCGCCACTTGACATCATACTCATGGTTCCGCCACCACCTGCTGTAGCTCCAATCGTGTCAATTGCATCAATTGTTGCAATTTTTTCTACAACTTCATCTGAAATCTCTGTCAGTTCCTCAAATGATAAAGTTTCGTCTTCTTTTGCTGTAATTGTCACTGTCATCTGATCAGTTTCCATATCCATATCAATAAAAGACATACCTCTTGAGAAAGCTGCCAGCATACTTACTACAAGTAATGCAATGACTACGATAAAAACAATTGGTTTAAAGCTAAGTGCTACACGTAACACTTTTTCGTAAACACTCTTCATTTTTTCGATAAAACCATGCTTGACTTCTTTTGTATTCTTTAACAATCCTGCCGCCATAGCCGGTACAAGCGTAAGTGCTACTAAAAGACTGGCTCCTAATGTAAAGGCAATCGTTAAAGCCATATCCGTAAAGAGCTGTCTTGTAATTCCTTCTGTAAAAATAATTGGTGCAAATACACAAACCGTCGTAAGTGTAGACGCAATAATTGCCCCTGTTACCTGGCTTGCACCTTCTACAGCTGCTTTTCGAATCGAATAGCCTTCATTTCGCAAACGATAGATATTTTCGATTACAACGATAGAGTTATCTACTAACATACCAATTCCAAGTGCAAGACCTGACATGGAAATAATATTTAAACTGATATTCGAAAAATACATCAATACAATTGCAAAGATAACACTAAGTGGAATGGAACATGCAATTACTAATGTAGGTTTAAAATCTTTTAGGAACAATAACAATATAAAGATTGCAAGGATTCCACCGAAAATCATATTCTGTAAAACAGAATCTACAATCATATCAATGTAGACACCCTGATTCATCAAAACGGTTAAATGTAATCCTTCTGTACTCTTTTCAAGACTTTCAAATTTATCTAATAAACGGTTCGTCACATCACCGGTAGAATAACCGGTCTGTTTTTCGATTGAAAGCGTAATTGCCGGATTTCCGTTTACTTTGGAATAACTTTCTGCAGAATTGTCTACGATTTCAACATCTGCAACATCTGATAAACAAATCGGTTCTATTCCATCCATTCCCATGTCGAGAAGGACAACATTTTCTAACTCTTCTACCGATTCTACCTTATCACCGACACGAACCAGGTAACTGCTGTCATCCTGAGACACATAGCCTGCCGGCATGGAAAAATTCTGTGCTACCAAAAGAGAACCTAACATATCTGCCGTCAGAACATTATTCATATCCGCAGATTCCAATGCTTCATCTTTTGCATCATCTAAGGTCGACTGTGCCTGATCTAAAGATGCCTGTGCACTTTGTAACTGCGCAATCGAAGAGCTCATCTGCAGGGAGGCAAGCAGTGCATTCGAATTAATCGTTGCCATTGCATCTTCTAATTTTACTTTTCCACTTTCAATCTGCTCTAATGCGGTATCTATCGTAGAAATTCCAGCATTAATCTGTGCTAAAAGTTCATTCATTGTGGTAAGTGCTGCCGGAATATCCGTATAACTTTGAATGCTGATTCCCATTCCGGAAAATGCTGCACTCTGCGCGGCTAAAGACGCATTAATCGTATCTAATTGTCCCTGTAAAATTGCAATCTGGTCGTCTACACTCCCTGTCAGATTTCCTACCACACCGATAAGCTGTGCTAGTGTTGCTTCATCCAATGCATTTCCAGCTTCTGAACTAATTGCCACATCCTGACTTCTGCTCTTTAATTCATTTAAGGAATCAATCGCTTTTTGAATCATAACAGCACTGTCATATGCCATCTGCAATTGGGAAATTGCTTCTTCTAATGTAGCCTTTTGGCTTTCTAATTCTGTTTTTTTCTGTTTCAAATCAGATTCCGTCTGATATAACTGATTCTTCTGATTTAACACTTCATCCATTGCATCCGTCAGCTGAGAACTTCCGTTGTTAATGGCATCCTGTCCGGATTCCACCTGTGCTTTTGCATCGTCTAATTCATTCTGTGGATCAACGAACTGCTCTTCAATTTTTTCCTGAATTTTTTCATTTAAAGCATCAATTTTATCCTGATTTAATGTTACCTGAACACTTTCTTCCAGGGCACCTGTCGTGCTGACAGAAGCAACTCCTTCGAGACTTTCCAGATTTGCAACCAGCTCGTTATTGACATAGTTGGTAATTTCCTCATCTGTCATTCCTTCCATATCAACCGCTGCCATCATAATTGGCATCATATCAGGATCAATCTGCATAATAATCGGACTTCCTACCGTATCTGCCCAGGAACCGGACAACTGGTCTAATTCCTGCTGAATCTCAATAATAGTGGAATCCATATTTGCATTCTGTTCGTATTCCAATGTTACAATCGAATAACTGTTGTATGACATGGAACTGATATTTTTAATATTTGATGTAGTCGCCATCGCTGCTTCAATCGGTGCTGTAACATCACTTTCTACTTCTTCCGGGCTTGCGCCAATATCCGTCGTGATGATAAGTGCATAAGGTAAACTCATACTTGGGAATAAATCTGTCGTCATTCTGGTGAGGGAAACAACGCCGAGTACGAGTACTAAGATAACACCAACCAGTACCGTATACGGTTTTTTTACACTGAACTTCGAAATCACTCTTTTTTCCTCCTGACTTTTCCGACCGACCAGTCGGTTTTGATTTCAGTATACTTCCTTTCCCAAAAATTTCAAGTACTTTATTCCTAATTTATAAAAAATTTATGTTTCAAATTTCATCCTCTGGGAGAAACATGCAGATAGTAAGCCTGCTATTCTCATATTTTGCTTCTATCGTTCCATTCATCTGCTCCATCAATGTTCTGGCAATCGCCAGTCCCAATCCTGTCGATTTTCTAGCCGCCTCTACCGTGTAAAAACGGTCAAACAGCTTGCCCACCTGTACTTCACTTAAACCGAATGCCATATTAGAAAAAGTTATTTCACCTGTTTCCGATAAGGTAATCTCCAAATCCCCGTCACTATATCGAATGGCATTATTCAAAAGATTGGCAAATACACGAGCTAAAGCCGAACGGTCAAGCGTTCGGCTTACTTTCTTCTCCGGTATCTGAATCTTCGGAGTAATATTGCGCTCTTTGAGCGCAGTATAAAATGCTGCTATACTCTCCTCTAATACATAATTGACTACTACTTTTTCTTTTACTGCATCTTTCTCTGTTGTCATGATAATGGAGTATCGGAAAAGCTCCTCTGTCAACTCCGTTAACATGTCAGCACGATCTCTGATTACATCAAGATATCGGCAGACAGTCTCAGATTTTTCTTCTTGTTCTAATAAATCCAGGTAACCACAGATTGCTGTCAACGGGGTTCTCAAATCATGGGAAATATTAGTCACTGCATGTTTTAATTCCATATCCCCCTGTTGAAAACGATGCCTTTCCGTACGAAGTTTACGAAGCTGTATGTTAATTGCATTTGCCAAACGACACATCTGTCTGTCCCGCGATGAAATCGTAATCAATGTATTGGTATCAGTTATGAGCCGCTCGGCAAAAGCATGTTCAATTTCCTTTGCAGCTTTTTGCAACATATGAATTTTCCCAAGAAGGATAAAAATGATTCCAACAAGAATCCCGATTACAACCCATAACCATAGTTCCATTTTAACAAACACTCCTTTCCCACTTCTGCAACCTTTTAAAACAATTGTGAACTCTTTTTCTTATTTTAAATTCTTTTTCCGGAAAATAAGCATTCCTGCTCCTGTTGTTACAAGCACCAGCATACAATCATAACATACCAACATTCCCTGATGAGGAGTCTCGTTCATACATACCTGATATAACTGGGACACCGGTAGAAAATCATTTAAAAATTCGTAAACTTTCCGCTTCGTTCCGGTTAAATATGAAGGATTCTTTTCCCGTTCCACTTCTACTAATTCACCATTCTCTTCATCCGTATAGAAATAGCCTTCATAATATTCCGGTGCCTCAAGTCTTTGAAAAACAGTCATCGTAGCAAACAACAATAAAATCGTTGTCATCAAACAAACAACAGAACCTGCTGCCTTACTCTGAATTGACATGGAAAATGTCAACAACAATGCAGTCATTGCCATTATTGCCATCGTGCTGATTGCCGTAAATCCAAGAATCTCTGTCATTTTTAGTGTCGTTCCACCAATCAATAAATTTCCTAATAATAGTACAACAAGAATATACAAAACATGCATCATTACACTTGCAACTGCGCAAACAATAAGTTTTGAAAGATATATCTTACCTCTTGTATGTCCGGCTGTCAGTTTATTTCGTATCGTTCCATCAGAATATTCTGTTCCTACAAAGATACCCACAACGACCGCTACCGCAAAAATCAGATAAATACCACCTGAAAAAAGCAATCCATCCGCATTACTACATTCAATTCCATATTCTGCATATATGTCCGCATGCATTTTCACATCCCACCAGCGTATCACGACAAAAAGTGCTCCCATTCCAGCAGAAACAAATAGTCCCAATCGAAAGATAAAACTCTTCCAAAGTCTTGTAAATTCAGCTGACAATAAATTACTCATTTTTCGCACCTCCTACCAGACTAACATAATAGCTTTCCAGACTTTCATCCCTCTCCTGCATCGAAATGATTTCACAGTTTTCTTCTGCAAGTGCCAATGCAAGCTTTGAAACATTCACTTTTGCAAATACATCTGCAGTTGTATCAGAAAGAATTTTATAATCAATTTTCATCCCATCAAGAACGCGCACAAGTGCCTTTGTATCACTTACTTCTACACGCACACATTTCCTACAGGCAGCTTCTAATTCTTCTGCACTCATTTCTTTTACAAGACGTCCGCCATCAATAAAGCCATAATAGGTTGCAAGTTTCGAAAGCTCCTCTAGAATATGACTTGAAATTAAAACAGTAATCTGTTGTTCCCGGTTTAATTTTAAAATCAACTCCCGGATTTCAATAATTCCCTGTGGATCAAGACCATTTACCGGCTCATCTAACACTAAAAAATCAGGACTTCCCACAAGTGCTATTGCAATTCCCAGTCTCTGACGCATTCCTAAGGAAAAGTTTTTTGCTTTCTTTTTTCCGGTATTTTCAAGACCAACCAGTTTTAAAATATCATTCAGGCCCTCAAAAGATGGCAGTCCCAGAATACGATATTGCTGCTTTAAGTTATCTTCTGCCGTCATATCCAGATAGATAGAAGGATTTTCCACAACGGCTCCCATTCTTTTTCGTGATTTTACGACTTCCTTATCTGTACTCTTTTTTCCATATAACGTATATTCGCCGGATGTCGGCTCCTGCAACCCGCAAATAAGCCGAATCAGCGTTGTCTTACCGGCACCATTTTTTCCGACAAATCCATAGATTGCTCCCTTAGGAACGTTCATCGTCAGCCCATTTAGTGCTTTAAAATCTTTGTAATTTTTACACAAACCATTTGTTTTTAAAACATAGTCCATTTGTCTTCCTCCTTCTTATGATGTCGATATTCTAGCAAGGAATCGTAAAGGAAGTGGTAAAGAAAACCGTAAAGAAATCGTAAAGATTTATTCTGCCCGCAATCGGAACCCAATTCCCCAGACTGCTTCTATATAGTCCTTATCTGTTCCTTCTCGAAGTTTTTTTCGCAAATTGCTGACATGCATTTTCAAAGAACTCTCTGTACAATCAGGTGTATCATCACTGATTCTTTCTAACAACAATGATTTTGTAATCACCTGTTCCTTATTTTGCATCAACAGCTTTAATATCGCATATTCCGTTCTGGTTAATTTTATCTGGGATGCTCCAATCGTAACAAGGTGCGTATCCAGATGAAGCGTAATATCCTCAAACATTAAAACTAAATTTGTGGTTGTCGCGTCAGAGTTACGGAGGTGTACCGCAATTCTTGCCAAAAGTTCTTTCATATGAAACGGTTTTGTCACATAATCGACAGCTCCTCCAAGCAGTACATTCACTTTGTTGTCAATATCTACTTTTGCACTTACGACTATCACAGGAATTCCTTCCATCTGCGGAAGTATTTCTTCCCCATTCAGCCCTGGTAACATCAGATCAAGTAACACCAGATCCGGTCTGTTTTGTGAAAGCACAAGCAACGCTTCTGTCCCGGAATACGCTCTAGAAACCGCATATCCCTCTTTCGTCAACGCTTCTTCGAGCATATTTCCAATATGTACATCATCATCAATTACTAATATATTTTTCACTGTTATGTCTCCCTTTCTTTTATCAATTTGGATATAAAAAGGTGCAAAATGAAAGGGAGACTTTCTCCTCTTGGAGTGTCTCCCTTTTTCATTTCTTTTTATGATTCTATTCTTCGCTTTCTTCCTCATCCACAATGGCTGCAGAAGCGCCTGCTACAGATGCAACTACTGCGATTACAGCTACGATTACAACCAGTAAAAGAATCAATCCTAGAAAAATTAATAATCCGCCTTCTGTCATTTATTTCTACCTCCATCCGGTATTTACTTTTTCCTATTCTCACTGGTCTTAGTATAGCATATTCTAAAATTAATGAAAAGCAATTTTTCTTCTTTGGGCAATAACGGCACTTAACACTGCGATTCCGGTAAGGATTAGTAATACATAGCCTACCATATCCGTCTCATCTCCTGTTTGTACCGTAGCACTCTTTGACATATCTGTTTCGCTGATTGTAATCACATAATCAGAAGCATGTGTAAAAGTAAAATCAGCTTTTCCGTCTGCCCCGATTTTTACGGTCTGCATATATTCCAATGCACCGGTCTGTGGATTGTAATAATACAGATTGGCATAATAACCTGCTCCTTCTGTTCCTAACGGAACGGAAATCGTTGCCGTCATACCAAATTCTCCATCATAATCAAGCGAAACCTGTTTCATTGATTTCATTCCATCATCTGTAATCGTATTTAACACTGACTGTGCAATATGATTACTATTTAACTCTACACCAATTGAAAGATCTCTTGCAGAAGTAATATCTTTTCCATTAATTTTCCAAACAACGCCATTTTCCAGTGCCAGTTCTAAGGTAATATCTTTTCCTGCAATTGAGTTAAAAATACTTGCCGGAATTGTTTCTTCCTCATTTCCTATCGCAACTGAAACAGTCTCCCCGTTTGAAGCATTTGCAATTTTTTCTGTTACTTTTTCTGTTGTTGTTTGCACATTGGTTGTAGATGTAATTGTTCCATTTACATTGTTTGTTGTACTGTTTTCTGTCGTGTTATTCGCTTCGGATGATGTATTATCCTCTGCTACATTATTTTCATTAGAAGATGCACTATCCTCAGTTGTGTTACCTGCTTCAGATGAGTTATCAGCATCCCCCGGATTACTTTCTTCGGATGAGTTATCAGCATCTCCTGGGGTATTTTCTTCAGATGAGTTGTCAGCATC